>JAGQWX010000065.1 GCA_020436935.1 Saprospiraceae bacterium | reverse complement strand
CTGGAAGGACAATATCTGCAGACAGGCAAGGCTTATCAACTAAAAGAACAGTTTAGAGAAGTAATGGATAATGCTATAAATGACAAGAAGCTCAAGTGGCTAAATGTTTGGATGAAACAAGCATGGGAAAGCGGCATTGAAGAGATGCAGGAATTTGTAAAACTATTATCGGACCACTGGTATGGTATAAAAACGTATTTTAATAAAATGGCTAATAATGGGTTTGCTGAACGAGTAAATCTTACAATCCAGGAAATTAAGAGAATTGCATATGGCTATAGAAATATAGAAAACTATAAGATCATGATTTATTTAAGGTTGGGTAAATTAAACCTAACTACCCACTATAAATGACGAAGAATCATAAAAAAAAACTATTATAGACCTCATTTTTATCAATCAAACGAAAAGAGAACAGGTCAGAAACAAACATTGAAGAATTTTCGATTTAACATATTCAGATGGATTTAATGCGAATTGTTCAATATATAGAGACCTCTTGATTATCCAAGACTCAAATTTTGTACCGAATATTAAAAATCATTAGGTCATCGATGTATGGAAAAGGCAACACCTCAACTCTTGACTTGATTAAATTGAGATCATGTAATCATTATTTAGCCTGAGATGGTTCAAAATTAATCCTCAATCCGCCATCAATTAAAACCAATTCATTTTTTTCCTCCCTGATTATTTGAAAGCTTTTTTTCCATGCATGAAGTACTTTTCAATTTGCTTATCGTCATGAAGCACAAATTCAATTTCATAAATCCCCGGCTTATCAATGTATATTGATTCACCCGAATGATTAGGAGATGATATCAAGTAGCCATGAGGACGATGAAAGTCACTTTTGTAGGTATGTTTTCCTTTTATTTTGCTTGTTTGGGTTGGTTTTACTATTCCAGACCGTTCATCCAATTCAAAGAGCTCAATTTTTTTTAATTTTTTTCTACTTTTTTTGTCAATTGCGGATATGAGGAGTATTATTTCATTGTTGTTGCTTTCAACAAAAGTAGGATTTGCATTATAGAAATTTTTATAGTTTAATATCAGGGAATCACTTGTCATATAGTATTTTCCTTCTCCATATATCTGGGCCACACAACCATTTTGTACATAAGTAAATGTTGAGTCTTTGTAAATTGAAATAGTATAACCAATTGCAAAATCCTCCAAACAAAATTTACCTTCCTGGCCTTTCAGATTGAGAAAGGAAAACAAAATAATAGCAACAAATACTACATTTCTCATGCATTGAATTAAATGGAAACATTTAATGTACAATTGAATTTAAAACAGAAATTTGAACATAATATTGCATTGAAAATTAAATCATCTTCAACCTAACAATTCACGACTTAATCCTATTGAGTTGATTCTTCAAGCCCAACAAATAATCTGAAATTTGGGATTATGCCATGCTTTTTACATAGAGCATTGTAGGTGGCTTTTACTAACAAAATGGATTTTTCCATTTCCTGTGGCTTCAAACTATGTGGAAAATTTAATTGAAAGGAAGCCCTATCCGGTGTGTCAGGAAAGTTTGCCAATTTTTGTGGGTTCATCAGGTAATTTTCAATTAGCCATAATCTATTTTGGGGGAAACTGGTATCACTGATATTTATCAATAAGGTGGGTCTGGTAATAAAACTTTTGTGACAAAAGTTTGAAAGTTGATAATGATTGGTTCCTAATATCAATTCTACTTTTCCTTTCGTACAAACCATGGAATCAATGTTGGTGTATAATTGTCCGAAGTCTTCAAATTCATAGCCATTTATAAGATTTTCCGTCTTTTCAATAAGGTTTTTATTGAAGCAACTGACGATTAGGATTGAGCATATAATGCAGAGTTGTATTGTAATTATTTCACGAAGAGAAAAATTCATTTTTGAAATTGATTATGGATGTAAAGGACGGTGATTCTCTTCTATTTATCTGTAATAAATATTAGATGCTAATCTTCGGGATTTGGGTGTATTAATAAAAAGGGGCGTCTTCATGTCATCCCTTCGGGATTTTCGGCGGGTTGTTTTGCAATGGCTATAATCATGACATCCTTTCGGGGTTTTCGGTGGGAAGATTTGTGATTACTATAGTAATAACATGCCTTCGGGATTATGATGTGATTTCCGCATAGTGGCTAAAGATATCATTGTCCATTCTGGGTTCTCCACACACTTTCTATTTCCACTTTGAAGTGACCAGCATCATAAATGTTGCTAAAGACAATATACTTATAGAATGGAAAACGATTATTTGAGTTTGGGTCCATTCGATCACCCTGCCAAAGGGATATTCAGGATCGTATTCGGGAGTAGACCACAATCCACTAAAATAAGATGGTAATATGGTTAATGCAAGGTAGCTTAAAAATGCTGTCATTTCAAGCCTAAGCTGATTTTTACCGAATTTGATCTTAATCAACATAATCAAGATGAGAACTACTGAGGTGAGAATAATGGTGATTGGCATTAAAAACAGATTTTCAAATAAAACTATGTATTTCCTCGAGCTATGTTTTTAATTGATGGCCATTGATATCACAGCAAAGAAAATCAAGCATTAAGTGTGTTCATCACCCCAATTGATAGATAAGATCTACTGCACCTTAAATTCAACGGTCACGGTACCGCACTGGCTTTCGATTTCGCCGGGTGAGAAGACATACTTCAATGCGCCTTTTCTGGCGATGTCTACAAGTTCTCGATCTGTGGTGGTTGATCCGCGCTGGGTGAAGGTTGCGTCGGTGACTTTACCGTTTTTGTCAACACAAATGGCGATTACGACTTTACCTGTCTTTTGTGAATTGTCCTGAAACTTGGGTTCGCTGACCACGCCTCTGTTGCTCAGGCCTCCTCCAATTCTACCGCTACCTTTGGCCAGTCCTTCCAATACTTTGGAGTTGGGATCTCCTTTGGGATCGCCCTTGCTGCCGCTGGTATTGTTGTCGCCCTGCCCTTTGCCAAAAAGGCTGCCGAATTGTTTTTTCTTGGCCTCGGCCTCGGCTTTTTCTTTTGCTTCAGCGTCTGCTTTTCTTTTGGCTTCTGCCGCCGCAGCAACTTCTGCCTCGCGCCGTCTTTTTTCAGCGAGATTTTCTTTTTCCTCTACTTTGGAATTTTTCTTATCTGCAGTGCTTGGTATATCGCTTTTTTCGTCAACGGTTTTGGCTTCCTGAACCTTGACGGGTTCGGTTTTGACATTGGTGTTTCTGGTATCCTTATCAGGTGAAACACTTTTATCGGCAACCGCATCGGTAGGCTTTTCTTTTGAAACTTCTTTTACAACCTCTTCGGTCTGGGAATCCGGGTTGTCATCCCCTTCCCCTTCATCCGGCAATCCCAGAGCTACCAGGATTCCCCCATCGTTCTTTGGTGGATATTCATAGTTGAAGAAAGGCAAAAGACAAAGCAAAAGCACCAAAATGTGGAACACCACGCTGGTGATCATGCCTTTGTTTTTGTTTCCTTCTGTATGATATGGTGAGAGGTCCAGTTCCATTTTATCTTGGGTCGTTGAGCGCTGCTTTTATTTCATACCGGTATGCTATGTCCATCACGGCCACCACGTCGTCGTTGCTGGCCTTAGCATCCGGTGATATCGACACAACTGCGTCCTTACCTTTTCTCCTTTTGAGTCCCGCCAATTCTTTCTCGAGGGTCTCGATGTCTATCGATTTGCTGTTGAGCAAAAAGTTGCCGGAACTTTTTATTTCCACAATTGCAGGCTTATTCTTACTGCTCACGGTACTGTCTGATTTTTTACCGGGCAATTGGAGATTGAGCGCATTGGGTGTAATGAGCGATGAGGTCAACATGAAAAAAATCAACAACAGAAATATAATGTCTGTTAAAGAGGACATGTTGAAGGCTGCGTTTACTCTGCTTTTCTTTTTAATGCCCATTTGATTATTCTTTAGGTTGTGTGGCCAATATGGCTTTCATCTTCAAACCGGCTGCAATCTTCATGATTTCATGCAATTTGTCATAAGTGACGCCTGATTCAGAAATGATACTCAAAACCGCGTTTTCTTTGTTCTCAGAATACCTGAGGTTGGTGGCAATCACCTTTTCCAGTTCGTCAAAAGTGGTCTCTTTTCCATTGAAACTCACCGTCTCATCTTTTTTGATCATGACACTAAAATCGCTTGGTGCCACCGTCTTTGAATCGGATTGTGGAAGAGGCACATTGATCTGGACCATAGAAGATGTAAGCATGAAAAAGATCAGCAACAGAAATATGATGTCTGTCAAAGAAGACATACTGAATTCTGCTGAAATTTTATTTCTACCTCTTAATCCTGACATTAGTTACCTGGTTCTTGGAGAAGGTCCATAAATTCAAGTGTAGATCTTTCCATCTGGAAAACTACTTTTTCTACCTTGGCTACCAATAAGTTGTATCCCACAAATGCGAAGATACCGACGATCAGTCCAAATGCAGTAGTAATCAGGGCCTGATAAATACCACCTGCCAATACATCCGGAGTTACATTTTGCTCGCTGGCCATTTTGTAAAATGCCAGAATCATACCCGTTACCGTTCCAAGGAATCCTATCATTGGAGCAGCACCGGAAATACTTGCCAGTGTTGAAAGGTTCTTCTCGAGTTTGAATACTTCGAGGTTACCCACGTTCTCTACAGCAGCATCAATATCCTTCAAAGGCTTACCTATACGCATCAATCCTTTTTCTACCATTCTGGCAACAGGTGTATCTGTGTTTCTGCACAAACCCTTGGCGCCTTCGATGTTGTTGGAAGCAACAGCTGCCCTGATGTTGTTGATAAAGTTATCGTCTACTTTGCCGGCATTTGAGATGGTAAGCCAGCGCTCGACAAAGATGTAAACCGCTGCAACTGACAACAACAGCAGGATTACTACAATGGCAATACCAATGGGTCCTCCCTGGACAATAAGGTCAATAAGGTTTTGCTTTACTTCTACCGTTTCGGTACCTGCGTCACCGGCTTCTTCCAAACCTGAAACCTGAAACAATGAAAATCCAAGATTAAGCATAAATGCATTTATTATTTGTGATATAATCCCTAGCTCACATAATCAGATATGTGAATATAAACAACATGGAATACAAACGTCAGTGACTGCATCCTAAGTATTTATTGGACACAAAATTAAAGATTAGTTTTATATATTATAATATTTTTTAATATATCCGCACCTTTTCTTGTAATTACTTATGTTTTGCGGACATAATATTACTTCCTCGATTTCACCTCTTCCAAAAGCGCATTTACAGCAACTTTCAATTGCTCATCCGTGCCCTTTGCCAGCCAATTGACCTCGTTCTCCACAATGATGTCTGGAATTGCAGGACCGAGTTCCTGATTTTTGTTGGTCGTTTTGGTAAACCAACCCCTCAAAGGCAACCTTACCGTTGAACCATCCATCAGGGATTTTGCTCCCGTAGAGATCACTGATCCATTGGTGGGCACACCAACAAGTTTTCCTATTTTGAGGCTTTGGTAGGCGTGAGAAAACACCTCTGCATTGGAATAACTGCCCTCATTGCACAAAACAATGGAAGGTTTGATCCATGGAGCATATACCGGACGCTCACCCAAGGGATAATATTCTCTGAATTTGAGCTTGTCCCTTTCCAGGTTTTCGGATGCACCGCGTGGAATGGCATAAGCATGTTGTTTATAGTCCAAAATGGCCATGAGGTAATCGGTTGTTGATCCACCACCATTGTACCTCACGTCAATGACCAGACCGTCCTTGCCAAATCCGGCTTCGGTAAATGCACGTTCCACCACTTCAAAGCTTTCAAAATTCATACCTCTGATGTGCACGTAACCCAGTTTGCCCTTTGAGAATTCCTCCACCATCTTAGCACGGGTGTCGACCCATTCCTGATACAACTGGTCGGTCACACTCGAGACCATTCTCATGACCACTTCCCTTTCTTTGCCATCCGGAGATTTGACCGTGAGCAATACTTTTTCATTTACCGTACCATTGAGAAATTCAAAAAAGTTGTCATCGCTTGTGATCATTTCTCCGTTTACAGCTGTGATCACATCACCTTCAATCAACTTGCTTTTCTCCTTATCTGCAGGGGTTTCAGGAATAATGTGTCCCACTTTGATGCCTCCGTTGACGGGTACCACTTCTGCCCCCAAAAGGCCAGTAGTTTCTCTTTGTGTTTCATTGCGGCTGGGTGCGTTGAGCCCCATATGGCTGGAATTGATCTCTCCCAACAAAAGGTTAAACATCTCAGCAAAATCTTCGCTCGTGCTGGCGTACACACAACGATCTTTGTATTTGTCATGAAGTTTCCCCCAGTCATAGCCGTGAAAATTGGGATCATAATATCCATCGCGAATGGTCCTCCACGCTTCTTCAAAAACCTGAGTGCGTTCTTCCACATAATCTATTTTGAGTCTGGCGTTGAACGGCAGAGATTCGCTCGTATTGCTCTTGAGGTCAAACTTTGACAAGTTGCCACCACGTCCTGAATAAAATAAAAACTTGCCTTGCGCATCCATGGTGACATTGCCCGGGTTGGTTCCCCCTTTGGTCAATTCTTTGAGGGACTTTCCGTCCCACTTGATGCTGTACAAGTCATTGCCTTCTACGTCGCTGTTGTTGGTGGTGAAATAGAAGGTTTCTCCATCTTTGGAAATATTGAGATTGCCCACGTTCCCGGGTACATTGGTCACCTGCACGAGCCTCCTGTGAATGCCTTCGAGATCGATATTGACAGGAACTACGGCATTTTTCTTTGATTTGGTGCTGTCTTGTTTGACGTCTTCCTTCCAGTCGTCGGCATCTTTTTCCCAGTCGACTTTTTTCAACCACACAAAATAGGCTTCAGTTACCTTACTGGTAGATCGTCTGGAAGTAAAGCCCAGTTTAGTACCATCACCACTCCAGACCGGACCATAATCGGGACGTGGGTGCATGGATACGTTGACCGCCTTTTTGCTGTTGTCAGCGGGCTGCACATAAATTTCTTCGTTGGCATAGAGGTCATTCAGTGAGTAAGCCAGCCACTGGTCATCGGGACTCCAGGCTATTCCACCGGGTGCGTCCCAGGTGTCACTGAGTATTTTTTCATTCGAAAGCAGGCCTGCCGGGGAAATATCTGCGACCACAAATGTGCCCTTTCCTCTGACATACGCCAGCTTATTGCCCTTATTGGACACAGTAACTGAGGTCTCATCTTCGCCTGTTTTTGTCAGCTGGATGACTTCGTGCTTCATGGTTTTAAACAAGTCGATCTGGGTTGTATCTGCAGACCTGACCATATAAATATCAAAGTTTCCATTGGATCGGTCACTGGTGAACAAAAGCGTAGAATCGTTCAAAAAAACCGGATTGATGTCTCTGAAGCTGTGTTTGGACACATTCACACTTCTGGTATTGTCCTTTTTGATTTCTTTGATGAATATTTCACCCCTGATGGAGAAGGCCATCAAATTGCCATTGGGGGAAACAGCATATTCTTCTGCTCCCGAGTTAAAGCTTTTGTTTTCATACGCGTCCATCCTGTCATCAGCCCTGATCTCGACATTGATTTTGTTGACTGCGTTGGTGGCTGTATTCAAAAGGTAAATATTCATATCCTTCTCAAAGACTATGGATCTTCCATCAGCTGAAATATTAAATGATCTAATGGCTTCGTCTTTGTAATTGGTGATCTTTTTGGGTTGCTGGGTCACCTTTCCTTTTGCATCGAGTTTCATCTGGTAGAGGTTATAGGTGCCATCGATGCTGGATAAGTAATACACTTCGTTGTTGCTGCCCCACTGCGGAAGAATATCGTTGGTTTCAAAACAGGGCAAAAGCTGGTAGGTCTTTTGGGTAACGTCATACAAATAAATGTCTCTGTCCGAACTTCCTTTATAATCTTCCCGTGCCACAGGGTTGATGTCTCCTCTGACAAAAAGCAAGAACTTTCCATCAGGAGAAAATGCAGGATCATGGCCCAATGCATCCAATACCCTTGACTCCGTTCCTCCTTTCGGAGAAATGGCATAAACCTCTGATGGACGCTCGAGTGACTTGAATTCTCTATTGCTTGAAAATACAATCTGATCTTGGATGGTCCAGGAACTGAGGTTGTCGGCAGTTGACCTGAAGGTAAGCCTTGTTGGCATGCCACCCGTTGAGGGCATTACAAAAATATCATTGTTGCCAAAACGAGCTCCCGTGAAAGCGATTTGTTTTCCATCAGGACTGAATAAAGGCTTGGTTTCATGGGCTTCGTGGATGGTCAACCGCTGCGCATTACCCCCTTTGGAGGACACTGTCCAAATGTCTCCCTGATATGAAAAAGCGACCAGTGATCCATCGTTGTTGATGGCCGGAGTCCTAAGGAGCAATTTTTCCTGTGCGCAAAGTGTGGTAGCCAGCAATAGGCCAAAGCTGAGGAAGTTCAGTTTGAGTTGCATGTAAAATCTGGTTTAGTCACCCAATACCTTTCTCTCCATGGTAACACGGATCAATTTGTTTGGCTGCTTGTTAAATTTTTGAATTAGGTAGAAGCAAATGTAAATGAATAGAACAAAATTCCAGCAGATTTTAAAAAAAGTAAATGCGGCTTATACAAGTTTTGCTCAAGAGCCAATAACACCACAATTTCCTGGGGACTAAGCAAAAGACATTTTCAAAATTTTGTCTCTGTAATGGACACTGAAGCCATTGACATATGCAGCTGCTTCTTTTATTTCAAATTCATAGTATATTTATCCTATCACACTTTCAATGCAACATTCATGAACCTCAACCTCAAAACTTTAGTCTTTTTGATCTTCATTTCCCTAATGTGGTCGTGTCAGGAAAAATCTATGGAAGCTTTTCCAAATGGAAAATGGGTGGACCTCAGCCATGCCTATGAAGCGCAGACCCCCTACTGGCCTACAGCAGAAGGATTTCAGCTGGACACTGTTTTCGAGGGAGATACTGAAGGTGGATATTACTACTCGGCCTACCAGTTCAGCAGTGCAGAACACGGAGGCACCCACATCGATGCACCCATCCATTTTGCACGCGGAAAACAAACCGTCGATGAAATTCCGCTTGAAAACCTCACCGGGTCGGCGATTCTCATTGATGTCACAGACTCCGTTGCAGACTACATTGATTATCAGATCAATGTTTCGGACTTTGAAAATTGGGAAGCCCAACATGGGAAAATCAGTGAAGGATCCATAGTTTTACTCAGGACGGGGTTCGGTAAATTTTGGCCGGACAAGCTGAAATATATGGGTACGGATCAAAAGGGCCCCGTAGCAGTCGCTTTGCTCCATTTTCCGGGCTTACACCCCGATGCCGCGCAGTGGCTGGTAGATGAGCGTTCCATTAAGGCCATCGGACTGGATACACCCTCTATAGATTATGGAAGATCTTCAGACTTCAAATCTCACCGCATCTTGTTTGAAAAAAACATACCTGCTTTTGAAAATCTTGCCCAACTGGAAGAGCTGCCTGTAAAAGATTTTTACATCATCGCTCTGCCCATGAAAATCAAGGCAGGCAGTGGAGGACCGCTGCGGATTGCCGCTTTAATACCACAACAAGCTCAGTAAGCTTGGTAAAGGAATCTGGGAGGTTTACCGCTTTAATGGCCTCCCTGTGAATAATGTTGCTTGAGGATGTCCTCTCCAAAATCATTGCCATTTTCACGGAAAATAGCGTGGATGTGGTTGCCATCATTTTGGAATCCAACATTGTCGTACTCTATGAGGAAGTCCGGACCGTGGATGATGTAATAGTGGGCCTTGTTGTTTTCCTGACTGCCAATCCAGCAAAAATAGACCATGTCAAGACCTGTTTTTTCAATTTTATCCATGACTTCGTGGGCTTTGTTGTGCTCAAAATTATGGACGTATTCCATGATGATGAGCTTGAGAAAGGTCTTTTGTGTCTGATCAAGTTCTTTCCCGGGAATGCCATAATACTCGGTAATTCTTTGGCTGCTTTGCGGTGAGGTGATGATGTCTTGTGGCACCTTCTGATCCAGAATGGCTTTTGATTTTTGTTGGTCATTCAGGCTGTTTACCAGGAGAAAACCATAGTCTTCTTCTTTGCTCAGTACTCGCCATCCGGCATATTTTCCAAACTTGACTTCAGAAGGGTCTGTCCCTACAAAATAAGGCGACATGGCACCCGTTTTTCCATCAGAAGTGTAATTTAATGCCAGGTGGTGGCCACCAAAATTGATTCCCCAGGCAGCATCTTTCCCAGGCTTGCCCCAAACAGAAATGAAAAAATTGCCGTGTGCCCATTTTAAATCCTGCATGCGCTTGAGCATGGAAGCATTGATCTTGCCTTCGTCGAATGATTGCTGGTACAAATCGTTCAGGATGTCATCGAGCTGCATGATGGAAGTCGTTTTCAGATAACCCTGTGAACTCAATAAGGCAGAAAGCACTCTGTGAAATGCCATTCTGCTTTCGTCACTCAGACTGCCATAACCAATGCCAGGTCTGGGTACCATACCTATGGGCAGGTTCGTCCATTTATACCTGAGGCTATCCTTAAAGTCATAAACCGTTTTCTCCAATTGTTCGGGCTGGAGCGTCTTCAAAAAAGCATTGACAGCTTCAGGAATTCCCGGATTGGCTTGAGCCGAAAGAGATGTGGACGAAGTAAAAAGAAGCATTACCGCGCATAAAAGAAATTTCATCATTGTGTAAGATATCTGCTGATTATGTGGCATGAATTCAGGTCAGCATGCTTGAATTTCAAATTGTGCGGACCAACAAAAAATGAAAGTATTAAAATAAAGGCAAACCGAATCCAATTTGCCTTTTAATTATCGGGCATCAACCTGAAATTCTATTCAATTCATCATCGATGGCCGACTTATTCTTTTTGTTGACTTTTACCTTTTGGTTGCCAAATTTGACCGAAGCGCTGAGACCAACTCTTTGATTATCAAAAGTCCTAACACCGGAAATTTCCTGGCCACCATAATTGCTGTTGTAATAATAATCACTTCCAGTCCTAAGTATGTCAGAGCCCGTCAAAGTAAGCTGAAGACGGTTATCGAAAAATGATTTTCTCAGGCCGACATCCACGCGATGATTTCCTTCTACATAAATCGTACCTCTCCAAATCCATGGGCTGCTGTAATTGTAGTTGAGGTCCATCGAAATTTTTCCCGGCAACTGGAAGCTGTTTTGAAGTCTGCCATTGAAAATATTAGCGTTTAAATCAATAACGGTTCCCCCAAGATTGCCTTTGTACAATGAATAATTGTAATTGAGAAATGTAGCAATATTCCACCATTTGTAGATCTGCTGGGGATAACTGACAGCAAGTCCATTGGTAGTTGCGCGGTCCATGTTGCGCGGAATGAGGAAGTTACCCTTTTCATTTACAATTTCGAATATGGTCGCAAAGAAGTCATGAATAATGCTGTAGGTATTGGAAATGACCAGTTTCTTTTTGAATGAATAGGTCATATTGAAGTTGGTGATGTAATTGGGATTTAAGAAGGGGTTTCCCTTCCATGCCACCAATTCACTCAACCTGGATTCAAAAGGATTGAGGTCCTGATAATTGGGACGGGTAATTCTCCTTCCGTAGCTTAGGCTCAGTTGGTGGTTTTTGGTATCTGTGAGAGAAACGCTTACATTGGGAAAAAAATTGGTATAGTTCCTTTTCACCTCACTGTCATTCACTGGCAAGTCGCTGATCAGACTACCTATAGAAGATGTATTTTCCACACGTAAGCCGATATTGAAAGAAAACACCTCAGAAGGTTTGGCATTTAAAATGACATAGGCTGCAGAAACTTTTTCCTTGTAATTGAAGTCATTGCTTTTGGTTTTGTCCAACAAGTTTTCTCCATTTTTTACATCATAGAAGGAAAATTGATTTTCGGTGCTGATGTTTGAAAACTTGCCCCCTGCAGAAAGAGACACAGACTTAAATTTCCGCTCAAAATCAACTTTTGCAGATGCAAGATTGATCTTGGTATTTGCATCAAATGCATTGTGAGACGACCTCAATATATTTTGCCCGTCAAGGCTCGTGTAATCATTGGGCTGATCGGTCGACTTGTTGTTGACATAATAACCGTAGCTTACGTCAGCGCTTAAGCTGGTATTATCATTGATGGCGTTGAAATAGTTGAGGTTCAAATTATAATTCTGTGTAGGCATGTCGTCCAGGGTTTGCGAATTGAGTATTTCACCATCTTGTTTGTTGAGTGTGGAGGAAATGCTGGTAAAGCTTTTCAATTCATTTCTGTTGTCATTAAAAATGCCTCTCCCGGAAAGACTGAGGGATTGTTTGCTGTTGATCGTATAGTCAATGCCGGTAGATGCATTGATACCTTTTCGATTATTGAGGCTGTAAGCTTTTTGATCAAAACTAAAACCACTTTGATTTTTGGTATCCAGCAGGTCATCCTGATAGCTGTCGTCGCTGGCTATGATGTCTCCTGACAAATTCCATTTATCACCTTTGTAAAAAAGGGCGGTTCCAAGGCTTGACCTGCTGTATGTGCCTTGCGAAAAGCTGGAAGTCAGATTGCCGTTGAAGCCAAGATTTACATTCTTTTTGAGTCTGATGTTGATGATGCCGGCATTTCCCTCTGCCTCATATTTTGCCGAAGGGTTAGTTATGAGTTCTATGGATTCTATATTATCGGCCCTCATGCTTTGCAGCATACTGGCCAGGTCGGTTCCCGATAGTCTCGTTGGACGTCCATTAATGAATACCTGTACCCCATTTTTTCCTTGAAGGATGATGTTGTTGTCAGGATCTACGATAACGCCCGGTGATTTTGCGAGTAGCTCAAGTCCGTTGTTGCCGGCGGTATTGGGACTTGCGGATACATTAAAGACCATCATATCAGCCCTTACTTCAATGACAGCTTTTTTAGCGGTAACCAGAACTTCGTTCAACTCATTGGAATTGATGGCCAGCTGGATATCATTGATTTCCTTTTTTTCACCCGCTGCCAATGAAAACAATCCACCGCTGTACGGCACATATTCTATGCTTTGAATGCTGAGGAAGTATGTCCCAGGCCTCACGCCTTCAAACACAAAGGAACCATTGTCTTTGCTCACATCACCCCTGACAAAAAGGGAGTCACTGCTCATCAATGCTACCGTCGCATAAGATAGGGGAGTGTTTTGTGCGTTCAGGACCATTCCGGAAATTTTGGTATCAAAACTCTGGCCATATACATGAAATGTAATACTCATGATGACCATGAGTATAAAAAAGATCCGCTTCATTCGATTATACATTTAGATTTAGAAAATTTACATCCATGCAAAAGCACCGTGAAGTCGGGACAAGATTTCGACCAAAGATGGGATTGCGCGTTGCTGGTTTTTAGTGTTGAAAAGGCGAAAACTATAACCTTTTGAAAATGAAGAAAATATTGAGCATTAGGGATGGCGGTGGAAAAGGCAGGCCTTAACCAAATGAGATCGGCATGATTCGGTCTTGGTATTTTTTGTGATCGAGCGAGGTAAATCTCTTCAGGGAAATAGGAGTCAGAATTGATTGGTATGTAAGTGCTTTTGTGTAATTTTCAGAAATTCAATCTCAATGAATTGTTTTATATTTAAAGGTCCAATGGTCCAAGGATTAAATATTTCTTGATAAATTTATAACCCTATGTCAGAAAAATTTAAAGGAAAATACCGCAGCGAAACTGCAAGATTGCAAAATTGTGATTATGGGTGGGACGCTGCCTATTTTATCACCATTTGCACAAATGAAAGGCAAAATTATTTTGGAGAAATCATCGATCAAAAAATGCAGGTTTCACCTGCAGGTGCCATTGCCCATGTGTTGTGGCATGAAATAAAAAACCATGCAAAAAATATTGAATTGGGGGAATTCGTGGTAATGCCCAATCATGTGCATGGGATATTGGTATTGAATGGTAATGGTGGTAGGGACGTTGCGTGCAACGTCCCTACACGCAACGTCCCTACCACCATTACGGATCCGGAATCGGAACCAGAAATTCCTCAATATAAAAACGAACAAATGGCATCCATTTCACCAAAATCGAATACCATTTCAACCATCATTCGTTCGTACAAATCTGCCGTAACCAAATATTGCAACCGATTACAATTGCCAATGGCATGGCAACCCCGATTTTACGACCACATTATCAGAAATGATGAATCATTTTACCGAATTTCAGAATATATCAAAAACAATCCCTTGAAATGGCAGGAGGATAAATTATATGAATAAAAAATGTTTCGAAGATTGAATTATCATGAAAATTTATACTGGTAATGATTCATTTTAATACCTACATAAAATTAATCCAATAATAAAATGAATAAGCTTTTTCACATAGATCAGACCATCTCCTATTTCTCCTGCAATTCAGACCGTACAACACGCAAAACAGTCAAAATTAAAAAATCCACTTTCAGGAAGTTGAAGATTGGAATGTATATATGAATTAATTATCCTAACTTTATCCAATATCCTTCCATTGATACATTAAATCAAGGTAGCTATGAAAAATCTAATGGTTCTCTTTTGCCTTGTAATCCTAGCAAACGTCAGTCTTGCATGCAGTTGTTGGCCGTACGAACCCAACTTCTATAAAAACATATCCAAAAATACACTCAATTGCATTGCTGTTTTTGACACGATGGATTACGTTTACAATGAATCCGTTCGTGGACAGCTGGGATATTTTGTCCTAATCGACACCATCGGTTCATTCGACTCAGCAATTGGCGATACCATTTTTGTTGTAGGACAAGACGGAGGAAATTGTGGAGAGACTTTACGCCAATTTTCCCGTGGAGATACGATGGTTCTGGCGTTAAGAGATGGCTTTTCACGACAATTTGAAAAAGACACATTTTACCTAGAAGGAGCATGTGGAAAATATTTTCAAAAAATTGAGAATGGCCAAAGCGCAGATTTGACATTATTTGAAATTAAAACTAAGATATTCAACATCTTAGCACACACAGGTGAAGTATGTTCGTGCAGGCATAAATATGCAAATTTTGATTTTTATAGCCAGGTTTCAGAAGCCTCTGCCATTGGCCTGGCTGTTTTTCGAAAATACGATTACAGCTATTCCCATAATGATCTGATTGCACAAACGGGGTATTTTATACTAATTGACACGATAGGCAAATTCAATAATAACCGAGGGGACACCATTTATATCATTGGCGAAGATGGAATAAACTGCGGGGAGATGTTGAATATATTTTCCACAGGAGACACCCTATTTCTTGCATTATCTTCTGGTTATGACGTTGATTTTTTAAAAGACACTTTTTATTTGAAAGGAGGAATTTGTGGCAATCATTATTTGCCTATCAAAAATGGAGAAAATTTTGGCATGTCGCTTACAGAAATAGAGGAACAAATAAGGTCAAAAATTACTGCGACAACGTCCACGACCATTTCGGAGCAAATTACATTATATCCAAATCCAGCGTCTGAACAATTAACTTTATCGTCTAATGATGAGATCATATTACAAGTCAGAATTTATGATGCATCTGGTAAATTAATCCGGTCAATTCAAGGGATTAAAAACCATATGGCAGATATCGAAGTAGCTAGTTTTGCCAGTGGTTTATATCACATCATCATTCAGACAAGGCATGGCAAGGTGATGAGAACTATTTTGAAAGAATGAGAATAGCGGTATTAATTTTTCGACAAATGCAGTAATAGCATTTTGCCTTTGGTCTTGGCGGATTGGCGTATTAGCGAGTTGGCTGATTGGGAGCCTCATCACAAATACTTTCTCCACGAGCCTTTAACTTTTAACCTTTAACAAATAACCTCAATTATCTCGCAATGACGCAAAGAGGGGGTGAGTTGAGAGGGCGCAAAGCATTCCAAAGGAAATTGTTTCAAACATTAATTCATCCTTTGATGATAGGTTCAAGATTTACTTTATACTTAATATTTCTTCCAAATTCAGCGAAAATCTGCGGGTTTATCAGCGAATATCTGCGGGAAAAAATGAGCAAAGTCGAAGCAGGTCTTTTGTAATTCAAATCGCAATTCGAATTTCGCATTTTCAAAACGGATACCCTATCCCCAAATTGTACCTCAAATATTCCCTCCTCCAACTCTTGTCAACAGGGTTGATGTCATCAATTACCCACTGAAATCCACTTCCGCGCATGGGCGCCCTAAACGGTGTGGCCAAATCGAGTCTGAGCAGGAAAAAATTGAAATCAAGTCTCAGTCCAAAACCTGCTCCAATACCCAACTCTTTGTAAAAATCTGAAAAACCGAAGACGCCTTCAGGCTTGTCTGTGCTCCGCAACAACCAGACATTACCTGCGTCGGCGAAAACTGCACCCTTAAAAAACCTGTAAATAGGAAACCTGTACTCGGCACTCATTTCTATTTTGAGGTCACCTGTCTGGTCGACGAATTGATTGCCAATGCCACCGGATTGATTGTCTTCAGGAACGTATGAACCCGGACCAAGACCTCGGAGTCTGAACGCACGAACGCTGTTGGAACCGCCTATGAAGTATTGTTTGATGTAGGGCAATTCTTTGCTGTTGCCATATGAAAATGCCGTCCCCAACAAAACACGCATGGCGAGATCAGAACGCTGAAAAGGAATGTATTTCCTGACATCAACAGTGTTTTTGAAGAATTGGGCATAGTTGATGCCGGCAATGCTTTTGGGATTTTCTGCATCTCCCCTCAAAACCAAGTTGAATAAATTGCCGCTGGTCTCTGTTTCGTTTTTTAAATAAAAGTGGTTACGGTCTCTGAGATTGATCTGGTCAGAATAGGTGAAGTTGTATTGAATGCCTGTGATGAGGGTGTTCTCAAATGAACTCTGCAATCGTGGGTCATTGTCCAACAGTCGTTGAAATTCCTCAGTTTTATCGTTGACGCCCAGCTTATTGACCACCAGTGGATAGAGCTCATGGTATTTGGTGGCCGTTTCTCTCCAAAGAAAGCCATATTTAAAAACCAAACTGCTCAGGGTGTAGTACTGGATCCTGCGCTGATAGGTATAATTGGTCTT
The DNA here is from genome assembly GCA_020436935.1 of Saprospiraceae bacterium. Taxonomy (GTDB): domain Bacteria; phylum Bacteroidota; class Bacteroidia; order Chitinophagales; family Saprospiraceae; genus JADKBO01. The sequence goes on along the minus strand of JAGQWX010000065.1, from coordinate 11,641 downwards.
GATGTCTGTTTTGGGTATATATGTTTTACCTTCTCTGATCTTAAAAAAGGGTACTATCAGTCTTGGAAAGATGATTTCAGTGCTACCGGTAATGTCAGATGAATTTACAAGGCTGAGACCGGTACCAATCTGAGTTTCGAGTTGTCCGCTCAGAGAAACATTGAATTGCTCTGCGTGCCCAAACAGGTTTTTATGTCGGTACTTTACTGAAGCCCCCGTTCCAAAAAAGTTGCCGGAACGGTTATTGAGTTCAGCTTCTGCTGATATGTTTTGAATTTTTTCCGGGGATAAGAGTATTTGTTGGATCATGTGTCCGGGTCCTCCGTTGGGGTTGGGAAGATTTTTTACATTGATGAATCTGAAAAGCCCCAAATCCTGAAACCTGTTGACAGTTTTCTGCTCGTTGGTCCTGTTGTAATAACTTCCTGTATTCTCCAGCAAAACGTGATTGATCAGATCGTGGTTGAGGTAGTGGTCTGATTCAAATATTTTGATGGTGCCCGAGATGGGAGCTTCAGTCAAAGGATTGGAGAATGTGTCGATCAGTGAATAATTGGGAAAAATATGGATGGTATCCAAAGTATATCTGATGTGATTTCCACCACTGGACGGAGGCAAAATTCTAAGATAAATATCGGCTTTATGATTGCCTTTCGCTGTATCTACGTAATAAAAGACATTGTCTACACTAAATTCGGCATATCCTATATCTCCGGCAAGGCGGGTCAATCGGCTTCTTTCGTAGTCCAGCCTGTCACGGTTGTAGTAGGAGCCTTCCGTGAGAATAGCGCGCTGAAGTTTATCATCCAGATTGAGTGAAATATAAGTGCTGTCTACAGGAAATATAACACTGTCTATCCTGTAGCGTTCATTGAGCTCCACCGTACAAGTCATATTGATTTTTCTTCCGGAAGAGGAAGTATCACAGGCAACCTCGTGGTCAAAAAAACCTTTGCCATTGAGGTAATAAGTCAGCTGGGCTTTGGTATTCCCTATCATTTGATTTTCAAATACAACGGGTTTATTGCCCAGTTTATATTTGACCCAGTGTTTGATTCCGGTTTCCTTGGTCTCTTTGAATAGATTGTACAGCCCCACATTGATATTGGCAATGCCCGGCTTGGTATACTTGTTTGGAAGCGCATCATTGATTTCATAAAATTGCTGGACAGATGCTGCATTCTTTTTATCAATTACTTTGACCTTAGCCCCCATGTACACCATATCTTCGTCCTTTAGGCCTTTGGTAAGACTGCAGCCGGAGAACAGCAAGACTAGCATCTGAAAAATCAGCACTTTGGTTATGATTGCTCTACTTTTTTCCATCGGTCTTAGAATCAAATGATTGGTTGAAAAAAATGCTGACACCGTTGCGGTTGGTATTGGCATTGAGCAATCTGTCATAGTCGGACTTAGAAAAGACCCTCACCTGGTATCTGCCATCGTCGGTCAACTTGTAATTGAGCACAAAGTCACCAATAAATGACGAATAGCCTCCACTTGTAGCACCTTCGTTGATATTGAGGTTGCCTCCCGCCGAGATGCTGAGCCTGTCATTGAACAATTGTTTGCTGACTTCCAGGCCTACCTCGGTGACATTCCCTCCTGTATTGTTGTTGATATATCCGGATTCATAGGAATTGACGTTCACATTAATGTCCACGCCTTTGAGATTGTTGGTCAGTCTGTTGAGTTGGCTGGTCACCAGACTGGACAAGCTTTTGAGCGCCAGATTGCTACCAAACTTGTCGAATCCTGTAGAGACATTGTCTGAGAGCAAAAAGCTGTCGAATATCAGCAGCCCAAACACCTGATTGTTGAGTTCATTGGGATTGTTGCGCAGTTCCTGCAACTTTCGGTCAATGGCAGAAACCAGGTTACTGGATTGCAATTCAGGCACTTCTATATTCAGCGAAATATTTGGACTTTCCAATGTTCCCTCGAGTGACAAATATACCTTGACGGTGGTCCTTCTCTTAGCGGCTGCTGCTTCGGCTTCACTGATGGATACTTCATTTTTTATCAGTTCATAGGTCGTTGTATACACATCATATACCGCGTCTATATCGAGCACAGCATTCAGGGGATCTCCTTCAAACTTGACTGTTCCTCCGGGATTTACCTTGAATTTTTTGGAAATGAAGTCCCCATAGGAGAAGTTGTATGTCCCATCTTCAACGGTATATATGCCTACAATTTCCTGACTGCCGTCGGGACGCAATTTGACGTTGAGGTCCCCGTTGCCATTGGCTTCAATTCTGTCTCCTGAAACCGGGTCAATCACAAAGGTAAATTTGGTTTCGTTGGTGGCATTCAACAAAAGATTGACGTCGAACGGGAATGCCCGGTTCAAGTCCAGGAGGTATTCTGCTGTAGAGTCGGCCAACTCCTGAGGCTTGCCGAATGTCAAAAATTGCTCTTCAATCTGGAGGTTTTCGCCAGCAAAAGGTGAGAGCGTAAATGTAGAATTTTCAAGTGTGGTGGCTACGACCTCTACGTCAAGAAGCGTGGGCGGACCCTTTATGGAGGCATTGGCGTCAAGGATGACCTTGCCATAAAAGACAGGATTTTCATCATCTGTGGTATTGAGGAAGGTAAATTTATCCGTATTTAGATTGAGGTCCAGCCGGATATTTTCCAGGAATTCATGGTAAATTTTCCCCGAGAAAGAGGCAGTATTGCCTTCACCGTCCTTGATGTCCAGAGAGCCAATGTCTATGGTTTCATTGTCAAAGGTGATGGTATGGTCGTCAATTTGATAAGTAGTGTTGTTGGCGACAATGGTGGTCGTGACCGAATCAAAAGTAAGCACCCCATTGATGGCCGGCTGGTCTATATCGCCTTTGAGTGACGCAGATCCGTGTACATTGCCTTTGCTGTCCACCATAAATTCTGAAAGGAATGGGTTGAGTATGACGATATCCAGTGAAATGAGGTCTACATCAAAATCTGCCTTCCTGCTGCGAATGTTATAGGTGCCCTTGCCTTTGACGTCGTTCGTTGGTCCTATGAGGGTGAAATCTGTAGTGACTTCATTGGTTCTGGGATTGGTATTTCCTTCTACGGTCAGCACTCCAACCTTTGAGGAATCATATACCATACTGTCAATGGCAAGGTTAATCACAAAATAAAGGTCTGTGTTGATGTCTTTTACATCCAGATCTCCATTGACTCTTCCCTTGAATTTGGAGGGCTGAGACGTAAGCAAGGTGGGGAATTGACCAATTTCAAAATTTTTGAAATCCACATTGAGATCTTTTTGGTCGCTGCTGCTTTGTATCGTGAGGTACTCGTTTTGATCGGTGATGGCAAATTTGTCAATAAATAAACCCTCGTTGCTGATGGCAATTTTGTTGTCCTCATCAACCATCCAATCTTTTTGATTCAAAATAAAGCTGTCTCTAAGCGAAATATTGATCACTCCTTTTTCTTCCGTGATATAAAATTCAAATTTCAATCTGGGAATATTATCTCCATCTCTGGCCTGGAACTCTGAAGTAATTTTTCGGTCGTCTATTTTGTTGGTCATGGTCATGATGTCAACATACTGACCCTTTATCTGGCTGTTTTTGGTATCTACATCAATGTTGAGCTCATCGGAGGAGGTGCTGACCAATGTATTTATTTTTTGCACAATGATATCGTCGTAGATAAAACTGTCCACGTGAATGTATCCATCGGCTGTGTAGTCCTTAAAACCTATCTGAAGGTCGAGGTCTGCATGTCCCACCTGCATCAATGAATCGTGCATCACAATGGCAATGGGTTGTAATGTGTGCAGGTTTGAGGTGATGTGAATGTTTTCTGATGTAAAATTTTCAGATCTATGAAGGCTATCCGTGGACCAGTGATGTTCTACAAACGCATTGAAGGCTTTCGGAAGATCCTGTAGGGTATAGACCCCATTGGCGTCGATTTGGCCAAAATTGCTCGACATGTTGATGAAGGTGCTGTCTTCTTTTTTAGATGCATTGAAGACCACAGAATCCGAGCGAAAGCTGGAATGATCGTTGCTCATGTGGAAGTTTCTGATGTCCAGCACACTGTTCTGATCTGGAGACAATGGGATTTGGAAGGAGGAATGGACTTTGCCACTCAAATTCAAGGATTGGTCCATAAGTGCAAGGTCTTTGGTCCGGAGTGTATCCAGATTCAAATCAAAATCAAAGTTGTAAAAACCGTCCCCCAAAACAATTTTACCATGATAGTCAAACTTTGCATTTTGATCATCCATACTTAGCTTGCCATTGATGGTTTGGTCTGTAAAGTTGGCATCCACCTGGATTCCATTATAAGTGTAGCCTCTGAAGGTGGCAGAAGATATGGTACCTTGTATGCTTGAATTGATGGACTCTGCTGTCGTACCTTGTCCGTCCAGCATCAAATCAAAAGAAACTTTGCCAATTTCATCATTTTTTAAAAATGTACCAAGATCAAATTCCTTCAATGCGAGTTTCCCTGCATAAGAAAGATTTTCTGCCTGCTGAGGAATGTCCAGTTGTATATCTGATATAAGGTTTCCGACGTCTGAAGCCAAAATACCGTCGATTTTAATTTTGCTTGGGCTTCCCTTCAGTTTGCCTGAGAAGTTCATCCTACCGAGGCTTTGCAAGTCTATGCTGGAGACTTCCGGTAAGGGCAATCGGTCTGATTTTGCACTCAGTTCCGTCACATTCACATCAAAATCGAGCGTCTTCCCGTCATTGAGGTGTCTCACAATTCCCTTGGCATTCAATCTGATGTCACTGTCCACCTTCAAATTCAGCATCTCGATATTCAGGTCATTGAGCCGGCCATAGATGGATGCAGCACCACTGATGTTTTTATATTGCCGGTATTCTGCCGGAATGGTCAGATCCTCGAGCACGTAATCAAGGGAAGCCAAATTGGCCTGCAATTGGTTGAGTCTGGCAACCAGATAAGGATCTTTATCCCGGAGCTGATCTATTTGAACATCACCACTTGCTGCAATGACATTACCATATTTGAGATCGATGTTTTCACCATTGAATGTGGTGTCGTTGTATTCCAATGATGAGGCCAGGAGCGTCAAAGGACTTTCTTTTTGAAGCCTTGTATTTTGGGGAATGAAGTCTCTCAACAGGTTTATGGTTTGCGCACTCATTTGTAAATTCACATCATTGGCTACAGCGTTTTTCCCGCTGAACAAAAAGGATGCACCGGCAATTCGCGCCTGATCTTCAGTGGTACTCAACTCAAACTTTTCGATATTCCCTCCCAGGCTGTCCAGGCGTATCCCGGTCTTTGCATCCACCAAGAAAATGAGGTCATTATAATTACCTGAGATAGAAGTTATGCTGCTCGTAAGATTGCCTTTGAAAAACTGAGAGTTTTTCATTGCTGCAGAGGCATCGGTGATCATTAGGGTATCTTTCAGTCCAATGATTTTGAATGATCCCGCCACCAGGTTGATGTCTTGCGCTATAAAATTCCAATCGAGATTGGGCAAAGTAAATGGCCCGGAAGATGATGCCTGTTGAAGCGTTTGAATGACGACATTGAGATATTCAGATTTCAATTCATCAATTTCCAGCAATCTTTTTTCAAGATCAAACTCATCGAAGCTTATTGACAACTCCTTATCCGTGGCAAGAATGCGCTGCTCCTGAGTACGGTAAGAAATATTGGGATGGCGCAGAACTGCTTTTCCGAGGCCAAACTTCCACTTTGCAGTGGTGGTATCAATAATTCCAGTTGTGTCTTTGGGGGGGATGAGAAAAGTAAAATTCATGGAGTCTGGGCCGATATCATAGATCTTTGCCCGCACATTGGTGACAATGACTTCATCGAGCCAAATATCCTTATTCAATAAGCTGAAAAGGCCGATGTCTACTTTGATGTGTTCTGCATACAATAGCGTATCCCCGAGTTGATCTCTGAACAATATTTGATCGAGATCCGCTTCATCAAATCCTTTTATGAAAATATGTCCAATACTAAAATCGGCTTCGTATTGTTCAGACAGCATGGTCAAGACCTTTGATTTGATCAGATTTTGAACATAGGCTGCCCTCAATGCCAATAAAATCAACAGCATTAAGATGATGATGGTGCCAAAAAACACCATGAGCCTTTTCAAATTCTTCTTACTCAAATGCAATTTTTCTTTTCTGTAGTGTATATTTTATTTATGAACGGATTTGCTTTGATCATTTCTTAATTCAAAGAAAGACTTAACATTTTTATATCATTTTAAACATCATATCAAACGTGGATTTCATGTCGGACTGGTCTTGATCTCATTTTTTGCCACTACTTTTTCTGCTACAAATACAGAATGGTCAGTTGCCTTGAGCCTGTCCTCAATGATATTGGTATATTCAAAAGTAAACTTAACTCCAAACAATACAAGGATGGAAGAATAATACACCCATGAAAGGAATACCACTAAAGATCCGCTGGCTCCATAAGCATTGCCCACATCAGACGTGGAGATGTAGAAACCAATGATGTACTTTCCTAACAGAAACAAGGCAGCTGTAAAAAGTGCCCCACTCCAAACATTGCTCCATTTTATTTTTACATCAGGCAAAACTTTAAACACCAAAGCAAACACAAGAAATGTCGCCGAGAATGATAAAATAGTATTGAGCAACCAGGCAAAAGAAACTCCTTCCAATCCAAAATAGTCATGGATCATTTCATTCAGCACAGTCAACAGAGAATCGATCACCAGCGACACGAGCATCACAAAACCAATACTCACAATCATAGCAAACGACATCAGCCTGTCTAAAACCAATTTCATAATGCCCCCTCCTGTTGTAGCTTTTACCCCCCAAATCCTGTTGATCCCATTTTGTAGTGATATGAAAACTGTCGTTGCACTAAACAATAATATCGCCCATCCTATGATTTGAGGCAATAAACCTGAGTATTCCATATTGGCATTTTCAAGTATAATCTCAGCCTGCTTGACTGTATTGGGCCCCAAATACACATTGAGTTGTGCGAGGAGATCCGATTTGATCTTGTCTCTTTCGTAAGCTGTGCTCAGAATATTTACAGCAATAAGCAAAATTGCCGGCAATGATACCACTGTATAAAATGCCAGTGAGGCTGCATACGTCATTGGGTCATTCTCCAAGAACTTTTTGACAGCTTTAATTAATGCTTTGAAAAATAGCCGCATTTGTTTGAAACTCTTTGCATGATAAGGACCAGACTTTCCTGATTGTTCGATGAAAAAGACGTGTATCACTCAATTTTGGCAAGATTTTCGAAAAAAACCACAAATTATCGCCAAACCAGGTGGGAATGCTGATCCATCATCACAAGGCAGAACATCCTATGATTGCCTTTCCAAAAGATCAATCTCGTTTTTTTACGCAGGTGACCCATGGTATATAATCCCTGACCTGGCCGAAAACTATTAAAATTTCTTTCAAATCAAAGGGCGGAAGCTGAGCTTTGCCTTGCACCTTTCATCTAATTACAGCCACCAACAAGCATAGATGCCTTCATCGAATGCTTTGTTAAGGCACGTGGAGAAGCAATTGAACGATTTACCCCCCAAACTGAACCATTCTGCCCACACAATAAACATCGTCTGTTGGAAATTGCAGCTCGTTAAAGTTAGAATTCTCAAGCATAAACTTTATTCAAAAACATTTGTAAAATGAAAAAATTGCCACATTTTTTGCTCCCGATTCTTCTATTGCAAGCTATCTATTTACCGGGTAAAAACACCATTGACGGGGCTTGTCCCACATGCACGAAGTACCTTTACTGGACAGGAGAAGTTGACCATGACTTTTTCAATGAACAAAACTGGCGACTGGCCAACCAACAATTTGGAGCTACACAACATCCCGAAACACCTCAGCCACATTCCGGAAACCCCATAGTGTCAGTTGAACTTTGTTTGCCGGGAGCCCACAAAAAGGACTATCAAATCTGCCTCAGCGACCCGGATGAAAATGATAAGGTTCCAGCACAGGGCACCATCGACCCGGGGCAGGAAATAGCATACAACCTTTTTATACCCAATGGAAGCGTCATAGCCAACGGAGACATTTCTTTTGCAAGTGATATGATTGGCTTGACACTGGATCAGGTACAGTTAGAAGTACAGGGTCACATTCATCGGGGAGTCATCTCAATAACAGGAGGATCAACAATAAAATTGCTTGTTGATCAGGCGCTTGGTTCAGAGGCATCAATCAACCTCTTGGATGCGGCATCATGGGTTTACTTTATGAAAGACAACCCTGACGAACTGCTCGAAAATTCAACTCAATTGTGGGTTAATGACCAGGTTGGCACTGTAAACCAAAACCTTAGAATCAACCAATACTATCAGGTTGGAAGTCTCGTCAGGAAAAAAGATGTGCAATATAAACCATTGACCATTCGGGGAAGTGGAGGCAATAGCGCTGCTTTGGAAGAGGCTGTCGTTTTCAAAGGAGACAATATCCCGGCAGGACTCAACAACATGGTGAGTTCCTTCACATTGAAAAGAGGATACATGGCAACTTTTGCAATCCAGGAAAATGGAACAGGCAAAAGCAAGGTATACATCGCTTCTGAGGAAGACTTAAGCATCGATGTACTTCCTGCAGCACTACAGGGCAACATCAGCTTCATCCGTGTCCTTCCGTGGAACTGGGTGACCAAAAAAGGAACGGGTGGACTCATTGATGGTCTGGATGCAGGATGGTTCTACAACTGGGGCAATGGAGAAAACTCAAAGCCCAACTTCGAATATGTGCCCATGGCATGGGGTGCTGGTGCAACTTCTCCCACAGCTGTGGCAGGTCTTATCAATAAGGAGAAAGCGAGCCACCTTTTGGGCTTCAACGAATCGGACAATTGCAATGATCAATCCGGCCAATTCAATAATCTGTGTGAGCCTGAAATAGCAGTTTCGTATTACGAAAATCTGATGCAAACAGGCTTGAGGCTCGGTACGCCCGCCCCCAGGGAAAATGGGCCAACCACCTGGCTGAAAGAGTTTGCCAGAATTGCAAAGGAAAGAGATGTTCGTTTTGACTTTGTTGCCGTGCACTGGTACGATTGGGGGTCGAATCCACAAAACTCTCCCAATGCTGATCCTGTTCAGGTCTTCAACAGATTCAAAGCCTACCTGGCCAACGTACATCAAATATATGAGCTTCCCATCTGGATAACTGAATTCAATGCCAACCCCAATCGTGAAAATGCAGTGAATGCTGCATTTTTGGAATTGGCTTTGCCTTATCTGGAAAGCCTGGATTATGTTGAGCGTTATGCATATTTTCAGCCTGATGCCAGAAATGCGACCAATGTGGTGTCACCATCCAATTACTTCGATCCTGCAGGTAACATTACCAACATAGGCATCATTTACCGTGACCATATTTCAACACCCTCCATACCATTTTCTACTCTCGAGGCACCCAACAATCTCGAAGGAATGGACCAGCCTTATGTTGAAACTACACCGGAAATCATGACATTTGAAGCAGAATGTGGCTTATATAAAGGAGGCAAGTGGAATGTAATTGAGGACCCTGCTGCTTCAGGACTCGCATATATCCAGGGAAATTCTGCAGGACCGGGAACTACCACCCATGCCCAACAAATCCACTTTGAGATGGAATTGGAAAAAGAAGAATTGTTGCGCTTGTGGGTGAGACTAAGCAATAATCAAGGTACCAACGGAGCTCTCTTGATTAAAATGGATGATGGTGCATTTGCCAATATAGGTGGAATGAACAGCGCAGATTTCAGCTGGTTCAGAATTCCAAGATATTATCAATTGTCAAAAGGAAAACACCGCCTCACGATTCAATACTTAAACACTGGTACAAAGGTGGACCAAATTGCATTGGTGAATGGAAGTAATGCTATAAACCTCCCAGCTGATCCGAATGCTGCAACATGCGGTCCATCTACAGGAGACTGGGGTGTTGAAGATTTACCAAAATATTACTGGGCTGAAGCAGAGGCAGCAGGCATTTTGGGCAGTGATTGGCAGACAGGAAATGACGATGATGCCATTGGCGGTCAGTACATTGAAGCTGGAAACGGACTTTCGTCTATCGATGTACCTCCGGGAACGAATGGCATGGCAAGCTATCTCCTTACCATAGAAAACAACGACGAATTCAACATTTGGGGTAAGGTTCAGGCATTGAGCGGTGACGGAGACGCATTCTGGTTTAGCGTGGATGGTGAACCCTTCAGGAAATGGGATGGACTGGAAAATCCATCTTTTCTCTGGAAATGGAACAAGTTTTATTTTACTGAAGGAGACAACAATAGGCCATTCACCTATTTCCTTTCTCAAGGCCAACATACCATCACCATTGCTTACAACGAATCGGGTGCAAAAATAGATCGCCTCGCCATTGCAAGCACTGCATTGCTGCCATCAAGTATTGATGCTGATGTGTTTATGCCCGATCCTATACTGGATTTTGAGGCTGAGCACGCCATTCTTCTGGGAACAGCTGCTGTGGTATCTTGTGGCACTTCATCCAATGGACAACAAGTGAATGTTGGGCTTGCAGGTGCAAATGGTGTAAGATTTGATAATGTTGTAGTTCCCGCTGCCGGTGCTTATCGATTGTCAATATCGTATATGTCAGCAGCTGCCACTAGGAATTGCCGGCTCTGGGTCAATGGTGTCGATTTTGGTATCATGACTTTCACTAAGTCCGGTGAATGGTGTTTCAATGGGGGTTCTCCGGGGATCCATATGCGCTCTATTCCTCTAAATCAGGGGGCAAACATCATAGAATTCAGAGCCGTAGGTACGGATGCTCCTTTCCTGGATAAAATTTCGCTGCTAAGGGAAGTCCTGTCATTGGAAGCTGAACTCGCAACACTTGTAGGTGGTGCCCAGGTATCCGCCTGCGGTAAAGCATCTAATGGGGCATCTGTCAACCTTGCCATGGCGGCATCCAATGGGGTGAAGTTTGAAGAGGTTGATGTTCCAGCCTCCGGCACCTTCACTTTAGATGTGTCTTATGTTTCAAAAGTTGCACGTGAAGCAATGATTTTTGTCAACGGTGCACTTTTCCAAACAGCCAACTTTGGGCTATCGGGCAATTGGTGCTTTGAAGGCGGGGCCTCAAAAATCATGTCCTTCCAGATTCCTTTGAATGCGGGAACCAACCAGATCGAAATAAAGCCTACGGGCGCTGATGCTCCATTTATTGATAAAATAGCCATTGTCAACCCATCTGGAAGTACGTCCCTGATCAATACTTCAGAAAGAAATGGGGCCAATAAAAAGTCTGTCTTCGGAAATCATGATAAAACGTCTATGGTTATTTATCCCAATCCTGCCGGTGCTCAGGAAAGCTTTTACATCAAGATTGACTCTCCGTATCTTGAAAAAGCAGAGGTCATTATTTACGACCTGCTTGGGAAACCGGTATGGAGCAATCGTATTGAAAATCAAACATTCATTGAAAAAACAACCGGACTGCCCGATGGAATTTACATGGTTGCTCTAAAGATCAACAGCCTCATCCATGTACAAAAATTGGTAATCCGTTAATTGATGAGGTTTTCGGTTGATGAAATGATATTTTGAAATTTATAATCGAGTAGGAGACAAAGATAAATGACTTTAGATCAAATTTATCTTTGTCGACCTCTCACACCACCGTATGTACTTACGTGTACGGCG
>JAGQWX010000064.1 GCA_020436935.1 Saprospiraceae bacterium | reverse complement strand
AATTACGAATTACGGATTATTTTTTTGAGGCTTAGTTGCTTAAATCTTGGGGCAATTATATGCTTAATGAATCTTAATGTCTTAATGGTGATCTCGGGAATCTTGGCGTTCTCAATCCTTACCCACTCTTTGCGCCATTGCGAGAGAATTGGGGTTATTTGTTAAAGGTTAAAAGTTAAAGGATTTGCAATTTCTAATATGGTTCTTCTCGCAGAGACACAAAGACGCAGAGATTATTTGCACAAACCAATTCCCAACTTGCCAATACGCCAAATTGCCAATCGCTAAAACGCCAAAGACAGCTTCGGCTCCGCTCAGCCACCTATCATAGCAATGGAAAGCAATCAAACAGCCAAATGCCCTCATAACGCCAACATGCTAAAGCCTAAAACCCATAGACTTTGATCTTTGGGATGTCCAACCATTTTTTCAGGTATTAAACCTCCCAAAGACCAAAGTTTCGGTTTCGCTTAAGCACCAAAAGTCAAAGACTTCTTAGTATTTAAATACCTTATTACCGACCATTACTTCCTGAGATTTCTCATCGAAGGTGGCCTTCATGCCTGTGCGGGAAGCGGCAGTCACCATAATGTTGGCGATGGAGTGAGAATAGCCGGCGTCTACATTGGCATTGGGCTCTTTGCGGCTTCTCACGCATTCCATCCAGTTGCGCATATGGTTGGAAGTGAGGGCATCACCTCCTGTATTGGCTGAAGCGACTACTTTTTCTGCATTTTCAGCTAGGTTGAACTCAGGGAGCAAAAATTCTTTCATGCCCATAGGTTCTGCGAATCTTTTTCTCAAACCGCCTTTTGGTGAAACCATGTTGGTGTTGAGGTTGAGTTCACCGCCGTTGGAATAATAGATCTCTGCAGGATTTTCGTCACCATTGTGCTGTCTTGAGCCAAAGGTAACCTGGAAGCCTGTTTTGGGGTCGTTTGCCGGACCATAATCAAATACCGCTGTAAGGGTGTCCCAGTTTCTGCGTCCGTCTTTCCACATGTAAATGCCTCCATTTGCAACACAGCTTCTGGGATGACTTAATCCGCTGAACCAGTGTACCGTATCGATCTGGTGACTCATCCACTGCCCTGGTAATCCTGATGAATAAGGCCAGAACAATCTGTATTCGAGGTATTTGCGCGGGTCAAATTCTTCGAATGGTCTGTTGATCAGGAATCGTTTCCAGTCGATGTCCTCTTTTTTTAACTGGGCCACAAGGTCAGGTCGCCTCCATCTGCCGGGTTGGTTGACATTCCATGACAATTCTACCATGGTAATGGCACCAAATTCTCCAGACTTGATGTATTTGTCTGCGGCGTGGTAATTGGTTCCACTCCTTCTTTGTGAGCCGATTTGCACAATTTTTTTGGCTTCCTTCACCGCTTTTCTTGCTGCTCTTGCGTCTTCCATAGTTTCTGCAAATGGCTTCTCAACGTAGGCATCTTTTCCGGCTTTGACAGCTTCAATGCAATGCTGGGCATGCTGGAAGTCAGCGGTAGAAATGATGACCGCATCGATATCTTTCATGGCATACAACTCATCGTTGTTTCGACAAGGCGTGATATCGTGTCCAAATTTACTTTTCAAAAAGTCAACTCCTTCATTTCTGCGTTTTGTCCACAAATCAGAGACCGCAACCATGTCAAAATTGAGTTCCTTGTAGTGGTTGTCGAATGAAGGATGCAATGATCCTCTGAACCTGTCAGAAAATCCAACTACACCAACACGCACTCTGTCATTGGCTCCAAGAATATTTCCATATGACTTAGCACTGAATGCCATTGAACCCAAATAAGCACCTGCGGTAACTTTAGCTGATTTTTTGATAAACGATCGTCTGTTTTCCATTGACTTATATTTACTTACACATTAAATAAAATTAATACCTATAATTTTCTGATTTTTATATTTTTGAAAGAAACGTTGTCTCCGTGATCCTGGAGCAAAATATGTCCGGCATCCGCTTCCCCAAATCCTTTGTACTTCTCGTATTTTGACCTTGCTACCAAAGCCTTGTAAATGTTGCTTTTCCGCTCGTATTCCACTACTTTGAAGCCGTTGAGCCAGTGTTGGACGGTATTGTTTGGCAATACTACTACCCTACCATGATTCCATTCACCCATAGGACTTTGAAACCTTTTATCCAGCGGTGTGGCAGGTATCAGATCATAGAGGCTGGATAGCGTCCTGTTTCCGACAACTCCCATTTTGGCATCGGGATGTAGTTCGTTGTCCAAGATTTGAAACTCAAGACCGATGCCTGATTTTCCCCCGGAGTCGTATTGTTCATCAACGAAATATTTGATCCCTGAATTGGCTCCCGGGCTCATTTTGAAATCAAAGGAGAGTTCAAAGGCACCGTACTGCTCTGTTGTCACGATGTCATTGCCAGTCTCAGAACCGTCAGACTTGCCGACGCTGAGGATACCTTCTTCTATCTTCCAGCGCTTGTTGGGCTGGCTGGTGCCGTGTACTTCTCTCCAGCCATCGAAGTTTTTACCATTGAAAAGCAGCTTCACACCGAGTTTTTCTTCCTGAGGGCTGATGTTGTTAAGCAAAAGATTCACAACAGGGATATTGTCTAATGGTGTTGGCTTGATGTTTTGGGTCTGAATGCGGATGTCTTTCCATCTGATTTTCATGCCCTCTTTCATATCACCATATATGGCATGGACCTGTAAGGCGATGAGGCCTTTTGGCGTCATATCATCTACAAGATGTGAGACGGGAATACCGTTTATGAATGTTCTGATGTTGTTGCCGATGGCTTCTATGCGGTATTTGTTCCAATCCCCCATTTTGAAGGCTTTTTGACCCTCTGGATTCATACTTGGAATATAAAGCCACCCTCTTCTTGCTTCATCATAAATGCCTCCCGACCAGGCTCTTGTGGTGGGGTCAACCTCCATCTGATAACCATGTACGCGGCCATTTTCAAAATCAGGCGTACTTAGGGATCTAAACTGAACACCGGAATTCATTACATTTTCCACCTTGAGTGTCACTTCAAAAATGAAGTCTCCGTATTCTTCATTCGTACATAAAAATGAATTGGGCGTATTGGCTACGGTGGTACCCACAATTTCGCCATTTTCGACTTTGTAAATGGCCTTGCCGTTCTTTTGATTCCAGCCTGAAAGGTCTTTACCGTTGAATAATGATTTCCACTGGGCGTGGATATTGACAGAAAAAATCATCATTGTTCCAACCAGAACAATCGACTGCCTAATACGCATTTGCTTTATTTATGTGGTAAAACGATCCTGGTCATGTCACCGAAATATGTATATCCATTCGATTCAACAACCATTCATCAATGATAATACGAAATTTTTGATTTTTAAAATGTACGGGATACATTTTCAATGAACTTAACAAGCGTTGAGTCCTTTGTTAAAAGATGAGTTATGCTAGCCGTTATAATGAAATCTACAAGATATGATATGGAGTCTCTCGTCATAGACTTTGTACACAAGTCGGTGTTCACCATCTATACGTCTTGACATCGCTGCGGATGATGGGCCTTTGGGATGCTCAGGTTTACCTATTCTAAGATTAAAAATAATCACCATCTCTGTCCCGCTGAATGGTCTTTTCAAGCGCATCACTATTGGATTTTGTGGATAACAGATGAGTGGTTTCTACTCCTGTATTATATTGCTATAGAGTACTTTTCGGGTTTTGCATTCGGGCGTATATAGGAGCACAAAACTGTCAACCAGCACTGAACATGGATAGAGGCGCAAAGCTCCAAGTTTACACATCAACTTACCTGATGCAAAATCCTTGTTAGGCGGTCTTTGATCATTCTTTTATTATGTTTTAACTCTCGGGTTTTCTCAATATTATTTCTACAATGTAGTAATGTCTTTCAGGATAATTAAAATGTATTTCTCCGTCAAATTTTTGGGAAAGCTGTTCGTCATTCCTGCCAATATTCTTTTTCGTTTTCACCATCCACGGAATTCTTTCAGCCTCAGTGAGTTTAATTAAATCTTTGTTTCTATTGTCCGAGAATTTAAAATATACGATGTAACCTCCTGCCCAAACATTTGGCCATTTGGCGACCATTAATTTGGAAAAGTTATTTGTGACTCGTCCGATTGTATCATGTTTTATAATGTCAGAAAATGAAAAGTTAGTTTTGCCAGTTTGAAGCATGTAGTCCCTTATCAGGTATGAAAGGACAACAACGTCTCTGTTGTCTTCACCAATTAATCTCATTTCTGCTTTCTTTGCAGTCGTTCTGCAACTAATGCTTAAAATTATTATCAAAGGAATCAATCGGAATATCATATTTGTCTCTTTGTTTTGATGCTTAGCCATATCGTATTACACTGCCTCCTAATGGAATATAATTAATTTGATAATATCACACGATTATGAATTGATTTATAGTAAGCCAAAACTTCTCCTAATCCTTTCTGACATATTGCTCCATCAAATAACCCCCAACAATTTTTTTCGGACTATCCTCCATGATATGATTTACTTCCACCCATTTTTTGATCAGTTCTCCGTCTTCAGTTAATATTAAATCGGAATCGCTGATGGACTCTATCCTTCTGAACATGATAAAACTGGGTTCAAATGATGTATATGTTATGGTGATGATTCTTTCCTTAGCTGACAATTCCCATTTACCATTTTCCTCTCTACCATATTGTACCGTTGTAAATATTCCGGAATCGCCTTCCTTATCCTGGGTAAATTGTATAAAGTCTCCTTCCGGAGGCATTGTGGCAGTCATGCTTTCCGAATCATCGTTAAAAATGTGTTTGCCTTCGACTTTGACGGCTACCCACTTTCCCAATAATTTTTGAGATATGCTTCCATTATCCTTTATTCCGCAAAGTTTTATGCTCAACAGAAAATAAATCAGCAGTCCGGCAAGGGCTCCAATAATCGTATTTCTAAAAATATACATGATCGAAAATTGACAAGAACAAGATAAGGAATATGCTTTATTGTCGCATAATTATCTTAATATTTGCGCCTGGAATGTGTACAAAATGTATTTAAAACACCGATGGACTTAACTTATTGAATGCATTCATTTACCCCATAATTAAGCAAAAGAAGTTATTAAGTTTAAATTCAGTATAGGGTCTCCCCTGATTCTTATATTTTGACTTTCATGGCATTCCCTTATTTCAATATAAAAGATTGCAATTCTCTAGCTTTTACATAATGACTATTCATCATTTGTTTTATCTTGCCCATGCGTTTTCGCTTTCCCTCTAGTATTTCATCATTTTACTGAACTTAAAATCTTTGCTTAATGAAAAAATTAGGTTTGATCGCGCTTTTATTATTTGCAATGGCTGGTCTTGCAATGGCGCAAAACGATTTGTTGCTGGTGAAGCCCAATGGCCGCGTCATCATCGGGGATACCACACAGATCACCATCTCTGGCAATTACCGATTGTTTGTCCAGGAGGGAGTACTTACCGAACGTGTCAAGGTAGCACTCAAAAATACGGCTCAATGGTCAGATGATGCCTTTGATCACACTCCTTCGCTTGAAGAAGTTGAGGATTGTATCGAAGAAGAAAGTCATCTGGCAGGCATGCCCTCAGCATCGCATCTCGTGAGTCAACAAGGATATGATGTGATGACCATGGACTCCAAACTTCTCGAACAAATCGAATGGCTATGGCAGCACGTCATCAGTCTTTCTGACGAAGTAAAAACATTAAAATCAGAATTGGATAAATGTAAAGCTCCAAAAGATGAATAAGAAATGGCTGATAGGCCTATGCCTATTGACATATTTGATCAGGCCCCGGGCTCAAGACACATTGATCATTGGTTTTGGCGATACTTACGGCACCATCGTTTCTGCAAGTAGTTCCAATGGACAACAGTCACCTGAAAACACCATGGACGCCAGTGGTTTTTTGCCCAATGAATCGGCTGCTTCAAGATTTCTTTCGCAGGCTGCTTTGGGCTATGATTTTGCTGACATTCAAGAGGTGATGGTCAAGGGCCGGTCGCTTTGGATTGACGAGCAGATGGCCAAGCCGGTACCGTTCAGGCTTCAGGACAGAGTGGCTTTCTACCATGATTTTGCCCGAACCAATCTTGGAGATCCTAATACGGGTACGCGGTCAGGATGGTGGGACAATGCGTGGTGGCATTATCACATGTCTTCTGACGACTTATTGAGGCAAAAAGTGGCATTGGCACTCAGCGAATTGCTCGTAATATCAGAAATTTCAGGATTTGGCACCAACCCGTATCCGCTGGCGAATTACTATGATATTTTCCTCGAAAATGCATTCACCAACTACAGGACAATACTGCAAAAGGTGACTTACAACCCGGCGATGGGGCTGTACCTTACTTACCTTAACAACCCGAAATCAGACCCTGCTCAAAACAGGTTTCCCGACGAAAATTATTCCAGGGAAGTCATGCAATTGTTCACTATCGGAACTGTAAAACTCAATATGGATGGCAGCGTCATTACCGACAACCAGGGAGTTCCGGTACCCACCTATGACAACCAAGATATATTCGAACTTTCCAAAGTTTTCACCGGGTTGACCTGGTGGGACAGAACCCAATTTTACCGAGGCGCACTCAATAACAACTCCTATCTACAAGACATGGTCATGTGGGAAACCTATCATGAACCGGGACCAAAAAACTTATTGAACGGGTACGTGATACCGGACAGAAACCCCATCAATGGGAATGCTGACATTTCAGACGCACTGGACCACCTCTTCAATCACCCCAACACTCCACCTTTTATTTCGTATTATCTCATCCAAAGATTGGTCACTTCCAACCCTTCGCCGGGATTTGTAGAAGACATATCCAATGTTTTTGTCAACAACGGCAGTGGAGTAAGGGGAGACATGAAAGCCATCATCAAAGCCATTCTCACCCACCCTGAGGCCAGCTCTTGTCAGGCAGGAGAAGAAGCCTTTTTTGGAGCATTGCGGGAGCCATTCAACAGATACATGCAGCTCAACAGGGCGTTGAAAGTATCCACCACAAGCGGGGTATTTAGAAATGAGATGAACAACGTCTACAACTTTACAGGGCAGCGGCCTTTGTCATCGCCGAGTGTTTTCAACTTCTTCCAAAGGGACTACTCCCCGATCGGCCCTGCCACTGACAATGATAAAGTAGCCCCAGAGTTCCAGATCACTAATGCACAGAGCATAGCAGGCTACCTTAGTGGTCTTTGGGAATGGATCGTCGACAACAATCCAGCTGACGAAAACGACCTTTATACCAATGAAGACAACAACAACTATATCAATGAAGTGTCAAGGCTAGACTTCCTTGAAGATCTGCCATTTACCGATAATGACAAAGTACATATTCTGGTAGATAAGTACAATATGCTCCTCGCCCAGGGGAATTTAGGCGCTGAAACCGTTGACATCATCATTGATGCGGTAAAAGCATTGCCGAATGGCACCGACACGGAAAAAGAAAGAAAGGCAAGATTTATTGCCTATCTGGTCATGGCTTCACCCGAATACGTCATCAACAAATAAGAAAATGGGACATCATCATCATACAAAGAAAAAATTATCCAGAAGGCAATTCCTCGGTGAGGCGAGCTGTGCTGCCATTGGGAGTACAGCATTTCTTTCATCAATACTCAATCTGGGTGCCATCAACGCCATGGCAGCCAGACCACACATCATCAGCAACAGCAACGACTATAAAGCAATGGTGTGCATTTTACTTGCCGGAGGAGCAGATTCCTACAACTTCCTGGTGCCCACACAAGCATCGGAGTACAACGATTATGTGGCAACCAGAAGTACGCTCGCATTGGCACAAGGACCTACCTTGCTGCCCCTGAATTACAACAATGCAGGCAGGACTTTTGCCGTGCACAGTGGAATGGATGGCATCAGAGACATGTTTAATGCCGGCGAAGCTGCTTTTATTTCAAATATTGGCACCCTCATTGAACCCATTTCATCCTATGCTGAATTTCAGGCCGGCATGAAAAAAATGCCATTGGGCCTTTATTCTCATTCCGATCAGATCCAGCAATGGCAGACTGTTTTGCCGCAGAGCAGATCATCGATTGGTTATGCGGGAAGGATAGCAGATGTGCTTCATGATATGAATACCATCGACCAGGTGTCTTTGAACATTTCCCTGGCAGGTAAAAATGCTTTCCAATCCGGGAATCAATACAACGAATATTCCATCAGCAGGTCAGCAACATCTTCTAACATTGGCTATGAAGGATTTCCGTCTTACTTTTCCAATGCGGGTTTGCTCAATGATACCAGAGATCTGGCCATTCAAAACATGGCGGAACAACAGTACATGAATATATTCCAGCAGACCATTGCCGGATTGAATAAACAGACCCAGGAAAGTGTGGAGCAGTTTAGGGTTGCATTGGGGAATGTGATTCCGATCAATAATGTTTTCAGTACAACGAATCTTTCTGCCGATATGAAAATGATTGCCGAACTCATCAGCGTGAGGCAGTTTTTGGGCGCCAACAGACAGATTTTTTATGTGGTATATGGCGGTTGGGACCACCACGATGATGTCATCAACAATCAAAATGCCATGGTTCCGATTCTGGACAATGCCCTGACAGAATTCAATACTGCCTTGAAGCAAATAGGCATGTTTGACAAAGTGGTCACCTTTACAATATCTGATTTTGCAAGAACACTTACCTCAAATGGGAATGGCTCTGACCACGCCTGGGGTGGCAATATGATGATGATGGGGGGGCCGGTCAATGGAGGTCAAATTTATGGCAATTATCCATCATTGAGACTAGACAGCAGCAATACGCTCAATCTCTCCAGCAGGGGACGTATTCTTCCTCAGGTCAGTGTGGATGAGTTATATGCCGAGCTGGCGCTATGGTTTGGAGTATCGCCCAATGACCTGGCTTATGTGATTCCAAATATTTGCAACTTTTATGATCCATCATCGTGTCCGACCAATCCGGGAGGTTCATATACGCCACTGGGCATCATCTCATAATATGACAAATATGAAAGCTATATATTTTACTTTAACAACGGTATTCCTTCTGGGAATAACCAGGGCCAATGCACAGATTTGTGTAGGTAATCAGGGTTCATTACAGTGGGAGTGCTGGCTCAATTTGTACGAAGATTCTTTCAATGAATTGACCGCCAGACCCGACTATCCCGATCACCCTGCGGTGGTTAAAACCATCTACAAAACCCAGGCACCTGAAAACTATGGGGAATACATCGGAGTGAGGATCAGGGGATTTTTATCTGTACCCTCCAATACGACTGCTACCTTCAATGTGACGGGAAATCGAAAAACACAGTTCTATCTGAGTACAGATGCCAATCCTTCCAATAAACAATTGATGGCGTGGACTGATGATTTTACAGAAATAGAAGAACATGCCAAATATCCTAGCCAGACGACTACCAATGTCAATATGGTGGCAGGCGCATATTATTATTTTGAAATGTTTTATGTAGAGAGCACAGGCAGCGACCATATGCGGTTGTGGTGGAAGACCAATCTGGTCAGCACTACAACGTGGAATATCATTTCATCTTCTTTCATCTATGACGTCGGTTGTAAGCCGACTGCCTGTCCGCCAGCAGGCACGCCCTGCGACGATGGCAATTTTAATACAACGGGCGACCAGGAAGATGGCTACTGTCATTGCATTGGCGCGCCGGTCAGCATAACTGATTCGTGCGTCGGAGAATGGATGAAAGTCCAGAAATACCGTTATGACAACATTGCCGGCTCCGGTTTTACCGAGCTGTATGCTGCACCAAATTATCCCGGCATGCCCAATTTTATGGAGAATATGAATTATCTGGGCCATGAATCAAGGGGTGAAGAAGACAACTCCGCTTCCCTCATGCAGTGCTTCATCAAAGTACCGGTGAATGGCAATTATAAGTTTCTGATCACCAGCGACGATAATGGCGCTGCATTCCTGAGTTCAGACAATAATCCGGAGAACATGCAGGCCCACCAGTTTTTGGTACCGGGATTTACCAATCTCAATCAATACGACAAGTACATCTTCCAGAAGACCTCCAATTTGAATCTGGATGCAGGACGATTTTATTATCTTGAGGTGAATCACAAGGCAGGTGGCGGGAGCAACCATTTTGGAATATTCTGGCAAACACCATTTACAGAGCCCGGGGTTTGGAAAAGAATACCCAAGATCTATGCCTATGATTATGCCTGTGAGGTAGCTTGTATAGCTGAAAATACGCCTTGCGATGACGGCAACCCTTTTACCAACGATGATAAAATTGATGCCAACTGCAATTGCACAGGTACTCCGTGTTCAGGACCCGATTGCGATAGTCCTTTGGCCAATTATCAGCCGTATGAAAAATGCAGTTACACCGGTCAGATTGCAGCACTTCCTGAGTCCAACTGGTTGTCTTGTCAGGCATCAGTCTCGCCTAACCCGGCAAGAACCAATGTGCATTGGATCAGTTACGATCTGGGCCAGGAGTACAAGCTGACTACATCGCAAGTCTGGAATTATAATGTAGCCAATGAGGTGTCCAAGGGGTTTCAAAATGTGTCAGTGGATTACTCCAGCGATGGAAATTCCTGGACGACTTTGGGGAACTATAACTGGCCCCAGGCAACTGGAGACGCCAATTACAGTGGCTTTGCGGGGCCAAATTTTCAAGGCATCAAGGCCAGGTATATACTTTTTAGCACCATTGCAGCTCCAGGAGCCTGTAAGGGCATTGCGAAGGCTGCATTTAAGGTGGTCTCTTGCCCTTCACAAGGCACTGCTTGTGATGATGGAGATCCCGGGACGGTTGCAGATCAATACAACAATGACTGCCAATGCCAGGGTGTGAATTTGTTGCAAAATATTTGTGACAACCTTACACTGAGCCTGGGCGATACTTTGCTCTTGTCCAACAACTACAGCGCAAAAAACAGGTTGGAATCAGAAAGCACCATCTCCACCATGCAAACGGTGAGTTTTTATGGGGGTGAAGAAATTGAGCTCTTGCCCGGGTTTGAAACACAAGCCAACACGGTCTTCTGGGCGGCCATTGATGTATGTCCTGAGCTTGCAGCACTTCGCCCATCTGATGACGAGGGGATGGCTCAGAAAAAAAGAGCACTTGAAGAAAAAGGAATGATCATCACCAGTCTCGGGCAAGCTGACTTATTCAGCATTTCTTTTCATGTCAAGCAGGTCGGAAAAGGAAAACTTTATTTGATGGATAAGGCAACGGGCCAAAAAACACAGATTTTCCAGGGAGAATTTTCGAATACCGGATGGTTTCACAAAGTTTTGCGTTTGAAAAAACTTAAAAACTGGGAATTGATGGAAGCGGTATTCATCAATGAAGGAGCATTGCTTTCTGCACCACTTTCTGTGATCAATGAAGAAATGAGTAATCAAAAATAGATTTGACCATTTTACCCCTATTATTGTCGTTCTAACGAGAGGCTTATCGGATTAATTCGGTAAGCCTTTTTAATTCATTTCACGGTTGTCACACGTAATTCCAAACAAAAAATCAGCCATCGATCAATGAAAAACAGATTAGGTTTACACCTCTTCAATTATCTGACGCCTAACTTATTGGTTCCTTACTGGATAATTAACCGTCAAGATCAATATTCACTTATATTTGATGCAGATCCGTAAAGTTTTATTAATATGAAGCAAGTATTTCTGCTCGTTATCATTTTTGGTATTCAGCATCTTTATTCCCAGGTAATGAAAATTGATACCATCCAATATGTTGGCGATCCAGAATCGACCTACGATTTGGTCATTCTTGCTGAAGGTTATACTGAATCAGAGATTCCAAAGTTCAGGGAAGATGCAAAAAATGTCAAGAAAACTTTTTTGACCAATACTACGTATACTCAGTTATTACCAAAGATTAATATTTTTTCAATAAATACTGTATCAAAAGAATCAGGTATAAGCTTAAGAACAAATTTTCCGCTACCTACGGACCCCATCCAAACTAAGGATATAAAAAATACAATTTTTAATATCTATTTTCTAAACTCTTTCCGTGCATATTTTTTAGATGATTCTATAGTTTATAAAGCAAAAAATATAGCATCTGAATTTATCCCATTTTCTGACGTTGTTTTGATTCTGACCAATGATGAAAATCATAGCTCAGGTCGAGCATCGTTCAAAGGCGTTGCAGTGGCAACCAGATTTAAAAGCACTGATTCCACCTGGACAAATTATTTGGTAAATCACGAGTTGGCACACTCCATTGGAGGTTTGGCTGATGAATATTCTGAATTCAAAGAGATCAGTTTTAATAAGGATATCACCAATGATACTTCAAAAATAAGGTGGAAAGACTTGCTTCATTTGCCCGATGTAAAAATAGACTCTATTTATTCCGGAGTATACATTCCCAATATTGATTGCATGATGGCTTTCGGGAATGGACGTTATACATGTCCTGTTTGTAGTAAAAGAATCAATGAGGTGATGACGGCACCAAAAAAAATAGCCAATCCCCATCGGATCGTTTTGGATAAATACGACAAAGATAAAAAGACAATTTCCTACAAGTGGGATCCTGTGCCTGGCGCGACCGAATATGAAATCACCTTAAAAGCAGCCTGGAGGCAAGGATTGATCAACAAAACAACCAGCGCAAATACAGTCACTTTTGATCTTACAGATGCAGATGTAACTGCAATACCATCCTGGAGAATTCCGATTCAAATAAGGGCCTATGATGCAACGTACAGTTCTCAATACGAAATGTATCAATCAAGTATATATGCCCGTACTACGCTGTCAATACCCAATGTGTACGAAATTAAAAAGATGTCGGATACCAGCTATAAGCTTTTTATTAAAAGTAAAGAAAATGCCATGAAAACAAACTGGTTAAGATTGTACAATGAAGACGGAGTTCATACTGATATACTTACTTATAGGGATACGATAAGCCTGAATAATCTAAAAAAAGATAAAAAATATTATTTTCAAATCGCAGCAGCACTTCCTGAAGAAAGTACAGATTTCTTTGCCAGTCCTTTTTCTCCAATTATGAGTTTAAATGATATTTCTACGCTTACTGCGGATGAGAAACCAGAAAACTTTTTTGAAATTGCTCCCAATCCGGTTTATGGGAATGAATTGCAAGTCTCATTGCCAAATGAAATCTCATCAGAAGAATTGGAATATACCATTTTTGATATCCAGGGTAAAATGGGTAAGAAATTCAAATCTCAAGGTCTGTCAATGATCCATTTGGACATTCAGGAATTGGAGCCAGGTACTTATTATCTTCATTTAAAATCAAAAAAATATACAGGTAGTCAACTTTTTATAAAAAGTTACTAATGAATTAGCTATTTCTCCTATAAACAATTTCTCTGTCACCTATTTCATAGTTACAGGAAGATGCTTGTTTGTCTCGCGTCTCCTCCGCAACATAGGTTATGATTTCTGATTTTTCATTTTCGTCAAATCCTGCACTTTTCCATACATGATCATCAGGAATGTTTAGGTAAAATACTACGTCCCCACCACCGAACTCCATATAAAACCTCAACTCTTTTGTACCTTCTCTGTACACGGCTTCGCCTTCTCTTCCGTAACTCGCGAAGGTGACAGTTCTAAAAATCTTTGCCATTTTGTTCCACAGCTTATCCCGCATTTTCAGGTCTTCTTCCTCGATGATGTTTCCAAAACCATCCCGATATACAATTGGGCCTTCTGTTTTGTTGTCTTCTTCCATTTGTTGGCCTGGCTCCTCTTCCTGGATAAACCCTTCTTCATGTTTTGAGAAAAAAATGGTATGAGCACTACCCTCCTTTGTATTTATACTGATCTCATAATCTGTCGGTTTCAGGAATAATGAATCGATCAATATCTGCGTACTACCGCCAACGATATCGCTAATTTGAGCAAAAAATACTTTCCTTTTATCCAGTTTTTCTGAAATAGAAAAGCTTGTATAATTGTCATAATAATTAGGCAAATGAATGATCAATTGCTGACAGTCGGGATAATGGACAAACCTGATGTTGTTTTCACCAAACGGCATTAAACCTGCATCCTTCAATGCATCACTATTGGTTATGTTCCCAATCATTATCTGACCATAATATGAATTGACTTCTTCCAAGTTACATACTTTACCAAACCGTGGGTACCAGCCCAATTCGCCCTCCTGACATCAAATCGCAAGTGTGGGCAAACAATTTTATAAATGTAACAATGATTGGCTTCCTTTCAGAAAAATTCAAACGCAATTCATAAAAGTCAAATGGCAATGAATTAAGATCAATTTCTCCAGGACTATCCAAGTTTTTCTGAATTTTAACATCACCATTTTTTCGATCTATGATGTTTACGACAACGGGAAAGTCATCAGCTTCCAATTGAATACAAAGCAAGGCTTTGATGCCCGGATCATTACTTTTTAAATATAAAGTTGGAATGCCGTCAGGGATGACATAGTGGTTTTTGTTTTTCTCCATAAATGCCTTGTCTTCAGAAAAAATGGATGTAATTCGGCAGGGTCCGGAATAAAGATCGAGTTGTTTCAAGAAGAAATAAGGCACAGGCTTTGCAAAGTGCACGGGTATCTCAGTGGGTCTTCCAAGTCCGTTGTCCGGAACTTGATACACCTCATGATTTAGATTGGAAATCTTTTCGTTATGGCTGGTGCATTCATCATATTCACCACTATTGGTGGGTCCATCGAGCGCAAGAATGGTCCCCTGATAATGTTTTACAAATGGCTCCGTCAAATAAATGATGTTGTCTGCCACCTCTTATTTATCTAAAATGATAAGTCCTCTCCGTGACAAATTCATTCCAAACATCTTCCTCAATTTCAAGCAAGATATTTTCAGCTTGCTGTTGCGGATAAGAGAATCTCAGATGAGATAAAGTATCTCCGTCCATGCTTATATTGGTCAAATCTTTCACCATGTGTTGGTTGCCTTTTCCCAAACGATCCTTGGACAAAAAATCATCAAGCGCATGGTGCATATTGATATTGAGTTTATTCTCTTTATCCAGGTAATAATTGTAAACATATTTTGCACTAGGGTTACCATTATGCTCGTAATCAATAATTTCCACCAAATCACCATTTTCGTATTTCATAACCTGTCTGTAAGTAAAGCCGGTCTCGTACACTTTCTGCATCGTTTCGCTCAACTGTCCTTCAGCATTATATAGGAATTGAAATTCACTCAGTGGCTTTTGATATGCACCATAAATCACACTCGAAATAGCTTTTCCATTTTGGTCTAACTTGTAAACTATGGACGAAATCCATTGATTGATGCTTGCACTGTATGATTTGACGATGGAGTCAATAGTGTACCTAAAAGTAACAGTATCCCCAAGGGTGGTGTATTTCATGATCTCTCCTTCCGAGTTATAGGTATAATCTTTTTCTGCGTCAGGATCAGAACCATAGGTAATTGAAGTAACGATTCTTGTGGATGCCTCTAATTCAGGCTGAGGTGATACAGAACTTTGTTCCTTTTGCCTGCAAGAAACGTAAAACAGAAGGAAGCTAATTAATAGGAGGGGAAGTTTTTGAACAGGCATTTTGGTTGATAGTTTATATGGTATTAATTCATCTCAAAAGTAAGATGAAATGTGTTGATGGTTATGGAAAAATTGGTGAAGGGGGCTTGTGGAGTACTGAAGTGTGTACAATTGGGTTTGAGGGAGTTTGAGTTCGGGGTTGATTTAAAGGCTGCTGGTATTATGGAGATGATTGAATTTGATAAGTGATGGTTTTTGTTGGGTGGGTTGTTGTGCTTAAATTATGGGAGATAAGTTTGAGGGGGAGGTCTGTGGTATTGACGTATTTGAGAGGCATGGTTTGAGGTGGTAAAGGTTTGTTGTCAGAAAGCTGTCAGAAGCGTGTCAGACACCTGTCTGACAGGTCAGAAAGCAAAATTTCATAACACTTTGATATTCAAAAATTTAACTCCAATTAAGCGTTTTTAAACGTTTATAAACGGATACGTGGTAAAACTAGTTGAATTCAAAACCTGTCAGACGGCTGTCAGACACCTGTCTGACAAGTCCGAAAGCAGAATTTAATAACACTTTGATATTCAATCATTTAACTCCAATTAAGCGTTTATAAACGCTTATAAACGGATACACGGTAAAACTAGTTGAATTCAAAACCTGTCAGACGGCTGTCAGACACCTGTCTGACAGGTCCGAAAGCGGAATTTCATAACAATTTGATATTCAAACACTTAACCCTAATTAATCGTTTATAAACGTTTATAAACAGATAAGCAGTAAATCTGGCTGATTTCAGAAACTTATCAGACGGCTGTCAGACACCTGTCTGACAAGTCCGAAAGTAAAATTTCATTATACTATGAAATTTTACTATTTAACCCTACTTAAGTGTTTATAAACGTTTTTAAACGGATATAAATTAAAACTGGCTGATTTCAGAAACCTGTCAGACTCCTTTCAGACACCTGTCTGACAGGTCCGAGAACAAAATTTCATAACACTTTGATATTCAGTTATCTAATCCCACTTAAGCGTTTATAAACGTTTATAAACGGATACGCTGAAGTACTAATAGGATTCCGGGCTGAAAATCACCTAACCAAATGGCAGATTATAACGAAAATTTGAGACATTATCCTGACTCCAGCACCAATCTCAAATAATTATCACCCCACTACGATCTTACTTATTTACGGCTCTTTTCAGTTGAAAAGGCCTGATCGGTATCTTTTCACCATTTTTATCTAATGTGCCTACACTTAAGTTTTCAGATCCGCTGGCTTCAAAATACTCGACCCTTATTTTATGATAACCTGCCTCTAAGATCGTAGAACCATAATAATAGGTGAGTGAATGATCACCATCTGCATCTATGAGCAATTCGTCATCAATGAAGAGCCGGCTACCATCATCTGAGTAAGTATAAAATGTGTACGTACCTGTTTCGTCCATCTTGATGTATCCTTCAAATACTACCGCAAAATGGTCTTCTCTGTGTTTGATTTCATCCAGCCCTATCAGTTTTGTAGATCCGGAGGAAACAACATCTATACTTTTAAAATCAGGGAGGGATTTCCATTTTCCTTCATAATAAGTATAATTTATTCCAGAGCTTTGATCAGCTTTCAGTTTGGTTGCAGGCTTTGGGGGCATTTGTTTCATCTGCAAGGAAACTACCCTGCTTCTTTCGCCTTTTTGATCAAAACAAGCGGCTTTGACGACAGTAGACTTTTGTATTTCAACAGGTGCTGTGTATAGTGTGGATTCGAAACTTGGATCACTTCCGTCTGTGGTATATCTGATTTGGAATGCCGGATCCATTGCATTGAGGGCGAATTGGCCTGAGTGTTCAAAAACAGGTTCTGTAGTGTTAAATCTGGGCGCCGGTGGTGAGGCTGTAACCATTTTATTTTCTGGTTTTTTGAAAATATAGGAATCAAAAACTCTGCCTTCATGGTCAATGGCTTTGAATTCTATTTGGTCTTCAAATACAGTAAATGTGCAAAAGTGATGGGTTGACCTCAATTCAGAGGTAAACCAATTCCTTACTGGATCGAAATCTTCCAATCCGCCTCCGGCTCCTCCAGAATTGATGTAAACCACTCCATTGTTCATATTGATTCTGTTCTGGAATAGTGGAAATGTCCTTTCATACAGGTGGGTATGGCCAAACATGCAGAAATCCACACCATATTTTTCAAGCAATGGTACCAGATTCCTGGCTTTGGTGCCATTTGTTGATAATCCAATGCTCGTTTCTCCGTGGTCATTGCTGTCACTGGAGTATGGAGGATGGTGGTGAATGACAAATTTCCATCTGGCTTTACTGGCTGCCAGCGCCCACTCCAACCAGTTGTACTGTTCTGAATCTTCATCCACTTCCCGATTGGTGTCAATCATGAAAAATTCAGCATTTCCATAAGTAAAAGAATAGTAATATTCGGGTTCCGGATTGACCATATAGGCATAATAATTGGGTGAATCCTGCTCGTGATTGCCTAAAACAGAATAAATGGGATATCTCTTCATCACCACATTCCCCGAAGGAAAAAAATCTTCTGTCCAATCCGATTTCCTGCTTCCTTTGTCTACCAAATCACCCGCAAGCACCAAAAAATCCGGTCGCTCTTCCCAGGCCCTCTGAGCAATCTTGCCCCATGCCCACGGCGTACGGCTGTTGCGCTGAGTATCACCGATCAGCACAAACTTATAAGAATCATCGTCATTGACGGCAGTTTTAAAGGTGCTCACCTCGCCTTCCAGTTTATTGCCTGAAGCATCAAAAAACGTTACTCTATAAATATACTTTGTGTTGACTTCCAGATTGTCAATTGCTATTTCGTGCAATTGTTTGGCATCTTTTGATAAAATTTTATGATCGAACTCAATGGTTTCTGTGCCCAATTTCGCCTTGGTGTATTCTACCTGCCCGGTGGTCGGACCATTGGTTTCCCATAGTACGTACATGCCATTTTTTGTACCGTATTGTAAATATGGCTTTACTAAAAATGTGTCCTGAATTTGAGCCTGAATCGTGCCATTGGCTATGTAAAACAGGATAAAAACGGTGATTATTTTTTTCATATCTAATGTGTTCTATGAAAGCTATTTAATGTGACAGCTGATTTTTACAAATGAGGAATAAGCTTATCCCTACTCATAAAAATAAAGAAAACCCGGGACACTTTTGCCCCGGGAATTATTAGGAATAGTCTTATATGGACTTTTTTATAACTTCAAAAATCGCTGAGTACCCAATGCAGATTTTATAACATACACTCCACTGGTAAGTCCCGATACATCAAGGCTTGTTGCTTGCTGAATCGTAGTGATCAAAACACCATTGGAATTGTAAACTTTACCGGAAATTTCTTTGTCAAAAAATATCTTTTGACCTTCAACTACTGGGTTTGGATAAACATTAAACTGGACATCTTTTGTCTCTTCACTGATGTCAACGATATCTTCTCCCACTTGGATGATGGCCATAGAACCGCTGACTTCATATCCTACAATGATGAGGTCATTGCCATTTGGGCTCTTATCAGCTGGAACAAATTTTATGATTTCCGGACCGATATCCCCAATTGTACCGCTTGATGGATATGACCTGTTGCTGTAGTAGGTTATAAATTTAGGATTGAATGGGTCTGTAATGTCATACACCACAATGGCTGATTGCCTTTCAAAACCAATGAATGCATAAGTATAGTCTCCGATGGTTCCTACAGCTACGGCCTCCGGTTCAACTCCCTTGTCATCTGATCTGCCATCCTTGGTGCCTTCATCTTCATTGAATAAATCCGGTTCGATTTCCAAAGTTCTTTTTGCAAAATCATTTCCTGAATCATAAACAAGGTTGCCATACTGATCAAAGATGGAAAATGACCTTCCACCAAAAGTATAAATTCGATCAAAGTCTCCGTCCCCGTCTATGTCACCCATGGATGTAGTGGTCTTTAATCTTCCCAATCTGCTGTTTGCTCTCAATGCTGAAGCATTAGGGAAGGCCGTTGTATCCAAAGTCAAATCTCTCACCCTCACTTCTTCGGAATAACCGTCGTAATCCCGGGAATCCCCTTCGTTGGCTGTAACGATGAATGTTTGTCCATCTTTCTGGAAACTGGCAATCGCATCAGGCAATAGCATGCCATAGACAGGGTTTGAGGTCAATTCTGTTTTGTCGTCACGATCACTTGGATCGAAACTGTAATTGTCTTCAAAACTGATGATGCCCAGTACAGAGTTGTCGGTTATACCCGCCCCTGCTATACCAAAATCATTGTCATTGAGTACTGCAATTTTATTTTCTGGCAGCAAAGCTATTCCTTCTGACTTGTCTGAACTTTGATAACCGATGGATGGCAAGTTGGTCACCAATGTTTTATACACAGCCTGAACACCTGCATTGATCAGTTCATCAGCACTGTGCTCTTCCAGCGACTTTCCTGACATTGAGTCCACCGTACCATCATTGTTTGAAATGGGCAAACCCAGGATATTGGTTGCTCCGGTTAAATCAATTTCGAATACATATTTTTTGCCATAAGGGTTTTCTGGTCCTTCAGAATCTCTTTCAAGGACCAAAAACTTTTCGTTTCCAATGTACACAGCGTCTCCAATTTTGTCCACCCTCGATGCAGCAATACCCGCCTCTTTATTTCTTTCCAAAAGATAGACATACTCTGCAACTGGTTGACCAGAGTTTGCATCCAGGCCTAAAATCCTGATGACATCTGTTTTATTCCTAACTGAAGATCCTGGGTTTTCGATGGGTGACTGAATAAATGCATACACGATATTTTTTTCTTCATCATAAGCAATGGCTTCAAATCCTCTGTTTGCCCTTCTTTTGCTGTACACTTCAGGGATGTTTTCTTCGCCATACGTGCCTGCTTCAACTGGCGTGCTTCCAAGACTGGAGGTACCTATTGGAACGTATCGCGCAATCAGTTTTCCTGTGCTGTCTACTTTATAAACCGAAGGTCTGTTTTCGTCACAAAGCCAAAAATTGCCCTCCTTGTCAATCAAAATCCCTTCAAAATCCCCGCCAAGTGCGTCGTAAGGCAATTCATGGTATTGTTCTCCATTTGCATCTGTGTAATCTATGTTTTTGAAAGCAGTCGCCGTATCGGCATAGGTCACTGGTACTTCGTCAAAACCAGGAATGTTTCCTTTTCCGGATATAGGCGTTACCCCATCTTGTCTGGTCAGAGGAATTCTTTGGACAAGGCTCACAGCTCCGTTTTCTGGTTGGAATGAAAACTTGACGATTTCACCCTGATAATTTGGCAATTTATAGGGGCGTAAATCACCCGCAGGTTTTGGACTTACAGTTGCTGCGGATATAGCTTCAGCATTCGGACCTCTGTCAGGTACAGCATAAAAGATATAATCATCTGCTGTTGAAGCTTTTTCATCAAAGAATAAGCCTGAAAACCCACCAAGTTTGACAGCATCCTGGCCTCCATCGTACACCGGACTTCCAAGTTCGGGCCAATCAGCGATGAGTTCATTGATATTGAACAGTTCCACTTTAGGACTTCCCAAAGCATGATTTTTGTAACCCAGTGGTAAAATGTCTTTGATGGCCGAAGTAGTCAGATCAACGACCACGACGGAATTGCTTTCCTGGCAATTGACATAGGCCGTTTTAGAATCCGGGGTTACAGTGATGTACTCGGGTTCCATATCCTGTGCGACAGTAGACATGCCATTGTTTCCAAAAATTCTTATGCCTTTATTGGCCAAATAAGCTCTTTTCGAATTGAATGCTGTAAAACCAAGATTGGTAACCTGTTTGGTTGCTACATCTATGATTGAAATTGAGCCTTCGGGATCAACAGAATAATCATCATTGGGTTCACCCTCATTAGCGACCAATACTTTCTGACCATCAGGGGTAAAAGTAAGCATGTCAGGTAAGGCACCTACTTGTACAGACGTAATCAATTCGCCCTCAACACTGAAGAAACCAACCCTGCCATTCATGGTCTTATCTGTGTTTTGCACAGCAACAGCAACAAGTCCTTCATACACATCGATAGAATTGGGTCCTGCTCCAATAGCGTCAAGACTTACTTCCTTAATCAGGACTGGATTCATTGGATCTGTCAAATCAATGATTGAAAAGGAATTAGAAACGGAACTTGTAAAAAACCCTCTTTTGCTCTCAGGATCAAATGCAACTGTTTCTGCGGCGCCTTCCAATCCGGTTTCAAAATGACTTAATCGATTAAGTGTCAATTCGTTTTGGGCTTTCACATACATTCTCGAAAGCAACAAGCACAGTATTAATAATAGTAAACGTCTTACCATAACTCTTGATTTGGTTTAAGAAAAGACAATGATAGGACAGCTATTTGACCTCCGGATGAACTTAAGATTGCCATAAGGTCTCCTTATTGTTATAGAGATGTCATGTAAAAGTTAAGCGAACATTAACTGAGTACAACTTTCCTCCTGAACCAGTGATTCGAGGCAGATGGACAAACAATTAATCAAAAAGTAATATGAATTAATTTGATTTCCAGCATTAATGCTTAATGCCATGAGCATTAAATGAAGAATTCCTGTCAGACGGCTGTCAGAAAGCTGTCTGACAGCTTTTGGCAAAGAAATACATAAATGCCTGTTTTTCAGACAATTAAATACTCTTAAGCGTTTATAAACGTTTATAAACGGATATCCCTGTTTTTATATTTGTAGATCACTCTAAAAATTCAGATACCCTTCACCTGCAGTATGTGCAAAAAGGTCCGTTTTCTATGGTAGCAATTGCAAAATAAGGTTTACTCAATAAGCGAATCAACAGGCAGCACTAAGTGACTAGTATAAATTAAAGCAAATACCAGTTTTTATACGTACAAGCGAATCATGAGAAACCCATGAAAAGATTATTTTAAGTATTAAAACTGAATTTATTTTTCGTTTTAATATTTTTTTAAGTAATATTACTTATTATACTCAGACAAAAAATAAGTAATGTTACTTTGTTTTGAAAAATTAAGAATTGCAGAAAAAAAATTTGAAACTTCCAATATGGTCGTTATTTCCTTTGATTTACCTAAGGAAATAAAACACAAATTTGACTATCTGCCAGGTCAATACCTCACCATTCAGAGTCCTTTGAATGAAAAAGAAAGGAGATGTTATTCTATTTGTTCCGGACCATATGATGAGCACCTCAAAATTGCTGTAAAAGAAGTAAAGGGTGGTCACCTTTCTCCTTATCTGGTGCATAATATCAAGGTAGGTGATGTTCTTGATGTCTCCCAGCCTCTGGGTAATTTTCATCTTGATCAAAGTAAGGGTTCTCCCACACAATATATAATGGTGGCGGGCGGAAGCGGGATCACGCCAATCAAATCTATGATCGAACATTTGTTAGCCAAAAATTCTGATGCGCGCATCTCACTTATTTTTGGAAATCAGAGTGCTGATCAAACGCCTTTTCTACAGCTTTTGAAACAATACAGTTCCGCAAAGCAATTGAGTGTTCAACATATTTGGAAGGAGGAATCAGGAAATGATCTGGGCTTAAAGGGATTGTTGACTTACGAAAATTGTTATCAGCTTTTACATCATGAGTTATTAAGACGTCAGGAAGTCATGCTATATACCTGTGGGCCAGGGCCGGTTATGGATAATGTCAAAAAAGCTGGTATAGAATTAGGCATCAAACCCAAAAATATTTTCCAGGAATATTTTTCCACAAAGCAGGAAGGTGTAGTTGGTGATACACCTGAACTTTACAGACAAGTGGTGAAAATTGTAAATGGAAAATCGCACTATAATCTACCAGTTGAAAAAGGCGAAACCATTCTTCAGGCAGCTATTCAAAACAATATTCCACTTAATTACAGTTGCAAAATTGGAATTTGTTCTACATGCAAATGCAAGCTGACTTCGGGAAGTGTCCACAGTGGCATTTCATTCGGGTTGAGCCAACAAGAAAAAGATGAAGGTTATATTCTAACATGCCAGGCTTTCCCTTTACAAGCCTGCACGATCGAACCCCCCGTTCAGCTTAAGATAAAAAAGAACAAATGGTTTACCTATCGTAAAAGTGCCATTACCGCTGGGCTCCTGCTTTGTGTCTTTGTTTTAGGAAGTCTGTCTTTTCCCGATAATTCAAAATTACTGGCGATAGGCGAAATGAATAAAGGACATGAAAATCTTGCCTGTACCGAATGTCACACCAAAGCGAAGGGGTCTTTCTATCAGCAATTACAAGCCAATTTTCAAACAGTCATCGGTCAACGAAAAAAATCTGTGGCTTTTGGATCAAATGATGTTGACAACCAGACCTGCCAGAACTGCCATGAAAGAGAGAACGACAGACACCCGGTCCATAGGTTTTTAGAACCAAAATTTGCAAAAGCTCGAAAAGAAATTCAGCCACAATTTTGTGAAAGTTGCCATTCCGAACATAAAGGGAAATTGATGGTGATGAATGATCTGAGTTTTTGTAAAAACTGTCATGAAGATGTAGAAATTAAAAATGATCCTTTGGACACGCCTCATCAGACCTTGATTGACAAAGGCATGTGGTCCACGTGTTTGCAATGCCATGACTTTCATGGAAATCATTTGGCTGAAGCGCCGGCATTGATGAAAGACACCATTCCTAAAAATATTGTAGTGGAGTATTTAAACGGCAAAGGACATGACCCATATGGTACAGAAAAGGCTGAATATTCTCACAGTGAAATAGAAAAAATCAAAGCCATCACCCAGTAAATCAATGAATTACAAAACTTTTTAAATATTAAAATCATGATTACTAACAAAAACTTTTTAAAAATGACGGCACTGTACCTCATGGTGTTGATCATGTATGCTTGCAATTCATCCAACAATGATGTATTTGCAGAGGAAGAAGGCCTGGTGTCATCTGATACAATTTCAATTCAGGAGGCGCTGACCATTTTGGCTTCAGAGAATGACCACACCAGGACTTTATATACAAAAAATGTTGTAGGTCTTGGGCAGAAAGCCGGATTGAAGTTTCATGAAGATTGGCAAAAAGAAGATGTTGAGGCTGGCCCACTGCCTGCATTGTTTTTGCGAGGCACTTCCAGAGAAATCCAAAAGACTGGTGTTCCTTTGGGCCTTTACCTGGGTTCTGATTATCCGATAGTTAAGGCAAATAAGTTTGTCGGCATACAGGATGAGAAGTTCCAAAAAATAAGACAAACCAAAGAACCTGAGTTTTTCTACGATGAGGAAAACAAGTTATATACAGCTATGTTCCC
Organism: Saprospiraceae bacterium; assembly: GCA_020436935.1. Taxonomy (GTDB): domain Bacteria; phylum Bacteroidota; class Bacteroidia; order Chitinophagales; family Saprospiraceae; genus JADKBO01. Next base: position 4,515 of record JAGQWX010000064.1, on the reverse strand, counting down.
TGACTTTGCCGCTGCCGCTCCATGTATAAGCTGTCACAATGGTCATACCAATACGCCAAAAACCGACTGGGCATTGGGTGACATCATGGGAGCAACGACGTGGACCTACCCAAAGGCAACCATCAGCACCAAAGAATTATTGACCTTGATCAAAACTTACCGGGAAAGTGCTGCAAAAACATATGAAACCTTTCTTGCTGAGGTACAAGCTTTCAAAACAACAGCCAAACCTGAAATTACCAATAAATGGTCTGATGAAGGGTACTATATTCCTGATGTCAAAACATTTATGAATGCTGTGAGTAAGGAGTCATCTCCGCTTTTGATGGAAAATCTACTGGCAAAAATATGAATTCTATAAGCCCATCAAGACAATACTTGCCTTACTTTATAGGCTTTGGACTTGTTTGCATTTATACCATACAGTATTTAAGTCCTATAGATCTGCCTTACCTGTCTGTCTGGCAAGCTAAAGAATCATACAAGAGATGGTCCGGATTGGCATTGTTCGCTATTATTTTATTTCAATGGTGGTTGACGATCGAACAGGTCATCATCAAAAAAAAGAAGAAAGAAAAATCTGTTGCATTACATAGGTGGGTTGGAGTTTTGAGCCCTGTTGCTTTTTTGGTTCATTCCAGCAATCCTTCCTTTGGGTTCCTGTTGCTGCTTTCTGTTCTATTCTATTTGAATTTGGCTTTAGGGATTTTGCACATTCCAATTACAAAAAAATTGTCAGCGGGAATTTATTCCATCTGGTACATGGGACACATGGTCTTATCGTGTCTCATCACGGGTCTTTCAATATTTCACATATGGTTGGTCTTTTATTACAAATAAATCAAAAAAATCATGGAACAAAAACACATTGAGTTGGTACAGTCCTCCTTTCAGCACGTAATACCGATTGCTGATACTGCTATGGAAATATTTTATAGCAAATTATTTGAAAGAAACCCTGACCTCATTGCCTTATTTCCAAAAAGTGAGACGGGCATGGGAGCACAGCGCAACAAATTGAGAGATATGCTGGTCGCTGCGGTAAATGGGCTAAGTGATATCCCTGCATTGGTCCCCGTCCTTCAAAGTTTGGGCAAAAGACACGTGTCTTACGGCGTTGAGGACAAGCATTACGACGATGTTGGAGCTGCACTAATAGGAACATTGGAAGCTGGACTTGGAGAAGCTTTTACACCCGATGTCAAAGATGCCTGGGTAAAGGTTTACGGGGTGATGAGCAGCACGATGATCACTGCAGCCAATGAGGTTGAACCTGCTCCGGTTAAAAAATGGTATGAAGTCTGGAAATAATGCTGTATTATTTTCTGTACAAGCTGTCAGACACCTGTCAGACACGTGTCTGACAGGTGTCTGACAGGTGTCTGACAGCTTGCGGGAATAGATTTCACATACAACTGATATTCAGTCACTTATTTACGTATAAGCGTTTCTAAACGTTTATAAACGTTTAGAAACGCTTAATAACGAATGTTCTCGAAATTAAGCCCTGAAACCTATCTGGAAAATTGCCATTTCATTCGAAATGTCTTACTCATTATACCATTCTGGACCAGCTTCACTCACAGATAATTACGGGCAAACTACCGGTTCTGTAACCAACATTCCCGTGTCTGAAACCTTCAATTTCCAGCAAGAGCCATTGGATGAGCGCATTATAAGCCCATGGACTGGTCCATCAATGTAGACATCACCGTCTGCAACATGAAGTGCTGATTTTGGTTCCAGGGTATTGATGCCGACGAATTTATGGGTGGCCAATGTATATGAATAAAATAATTTTGGTGCCAAAAGTGCATTGCCATTGTACGCATGAGCGGTTCTTCTTCCGGCCCCTGTTATTAAAAAGCTCATGCTGTTGCCCGTGGCCCACCCGGGACGATCGACTAGTTTTTGAACCAACATCTTCAAATCAGGACTCTGTTGGAGCGGGCCAGCTTCATTTGCATTGGCCCAAATTGGAATCTCCCATAGCACACTATCCGTTGATTTTGCTCGATCAGACAGCTCAAATGACGCTAAAGTAAATGGTGGAGCATTATCGGATGTTCCCGCTTTTATGGTAATATTTGTGGTTGAAACGTGCTGCGGTTCGTCTACGGCAAATTGCAGGAAAGCACTGACAATTGTAGCGCCTTTAGGTATTTCAATATTATTGAATCTTAACCCTACTGTTTGATTGACAGTGCCATCTGTCACCAGTTCGAGATCTGTACTATTGGCTTCTACAGCACCTGTGGTGTTGTTTTGTTCTACATCATCGTTGCCTGAGTTCACTTGCACATATGCACTTGCAGTAACCGGAATGCCTGTACAAATACAAAAGGGGGAGATCGTATCTCCTAAAGTTGTAGCATTGCCATCGTCGCACGCCATTCCTGTCTGCTCACAACCGAGATTATTATTGAGTGCTATCACTATTGCAATATCTTTATCAAAACCTATTTGATTACCAGCTGCATCTTTTTGATGGGTGACATTATTGGATGCGGCAGGGTGCTGAAATGACATAAAAAGATATTTGAAATCAGGTGAGAAAGTGATTCCAGTGGGTTCACTCCCCGCCGGTGCTATGCCAAACAATCTTACATAGGGATTTTGTTGGCTGTGCCCATTCATCAATACCCAAATGTAATTATTACTCCCATCCTGAAGCACCCACAAATTTCCCTGGCCATCAAAGGCCAGATTGTCATTGCCCGTACCCCATGGCACCTGTGTATTACCGCCAATGGTATTGACATCATATTGCATTCCCGGCCCTCCTGCAAATAACTGCATATTGTTGACTACTGTGCCGTTGATTGGATCAGAATCATAAAACTTATAAATGGCGTCTTCATTTTTGACAGCAAAATATATTGCACCATCAGGACCAATTTCTACATCTTCAATTCCATTGAAGCTAGTAGCATTAAACCCTGCACAAAAGCTCATGGTACTATTCCTTTCTGCAATGCTTGTATTGGGGACCAATTCCCATATACCATCTCCATTTTTGGGGCCGCTATATACATAAAGTTCGCCCGAAGTGAGGTCATTAGCGCTGAATGCTACAAACTTGTACAAATAGCCGGGATAATCATCATTTCCAAAATAAGCAGTTCGGCCATTGTTATGAAAGCAAATATTTTCCTTTTTGCCGTTACCCAAGGCATATAATTTATGCATTACAGTTCCTGTAACAGGATTTACTTCGACATGCCAGCCCCTGTCATAATACCCATCGCTATTGCTGTCTGATGTATTTACCACTTCTTCACAGGTAATTACTGTATTCCAGGGTGTTAAACCGCCAGAACAATTGTTTGAGGTTCCATTTACGACAGAAAAATCCAAATTTATCGGCGAGTACCTTTTCCACAATTTTCCGATTGGATCAAAACCAAGGCGCATTGCTGTAAGTCCCCCGGCGGAAATTTCATGGCTTATGGTCAAATGCCCTGTATCTGATTGTGCGTTATAGGGAACAAAACATGTAAAATCAAATCTGTCCCCCATAACCCCATTGTCAATCGTTTCTCCTTCTTCAATGATTTTTTGAAAACTGTGGGTACCAGAAGGAAACTTGAAATCCGACGTTTGTGTTCCAGGCACAATGGATAAAAAATCAGCAATATTCTGAGCTTTTACCTGCAGATTACCAATCCAAATTAAATAAAAAACAGCTATAATAAAACGCTTCATATTACTGATTTACTACAAATATAAACAATTATTATATAGATCTTTATGTAATAATAAATTGCTTTCAATTCAATTTTTTCAAACTTGAAAAATGGTGTAGTGTAAGCATACCACTAATGTCATTGCCTTGATTTTTTTTGAAATATTGATGACCTATTAATTCGACATTCTATATTAATTCACCAGGTCATTTTATTCACATCACCACCATAATCTCTGCCAGAAATGAATGAAAATAAAAAGATGAAAATGCCAAAAATATTGGTTCACCTTGCTTGTCTGTTATTCATCATTGATATTTCCTCAGCACAAACCATAGACCAACTTAGAGTCAATGATTATCAAAATCTTACCAAGGGTGTTAAAAATTTTCCTTTAGTGACTACTACTCCAAATCATTCCAATTTTCACTTCTGGCTTGATCAAAGAAATGGCTCTTCCCAATTATTCGCTCAACACACCAATGCTGCGAATGAGCAGATAGGAGCCAATTTCAGCATATCCTCCCCTTCTGATCCTGTAGAATTTAGAAATTACTCTGCTGTGGCCAACTCCGACACAAGTGCTTTAGTAGCCTGGGTTATTTACGGCGAGAATTCAAGGGAATTGCACATCAATCAATTTAACTATTATGGTGTCAAAAAATATGTGAGCGATATTGTGATCACATTGGGGCCATCGGCTTTCCAGGTGAATCCAAAATTGTTACTTTATGACAATGGTGATTTTGCGATAAATGATCATCCGTTAGCATACCTAACCTTTCCAAACCAAGTATCTTCTAGTGTTGCCACTATCAATCTTTCAAAT
>JAGQWX010000063.1 GCA_020436935.1 Saprospiraceae bacterium | reverse complement strand
CCAGGGTAGAGCGCGGCAGAAAGGGGATGTCTTTTGTCATGATTTTTGGTCAAAAATCCCGCCAAAATGGGGCATGGGGATAAGGGCGATGTTGTTCTATAATCATGTCACCCCTTCGGGGTTTTCCGTAATTTCTTTCAATTGCCCGGACTTTTAACATTTAACTTTTAACCTTTAACATAAATCCACTCAGCGAATTTCTGCGTCTATTTCAGTGATTTTCAGCTGGATAAGGGGATCAGTCTTTGGTCTTTGGATGTTGGTCTTTGGCAATTTTGGATGTTGGCATTCTAGCTTGTTCGCTCAAAGTCACCTTAAAAAGCCTTTAACTTTTAACACTTAGATCGTTATCTCTCGCAATGGCGCAAAGAAGTGGTGAATATTGAGAATGCAAAGATTTCGGATTGCAGCATTAGAACATTAAGTTTCTTTGAGGTTTTATACTTTCCTAAATCTCTAAACCCTAAATAAAATAATCCGTAATTCGTAATTGAAGATTCATAATTTAAAATAAGCTGAGCGCAGCGAAGCTAAAAAAAGCTAATGGCTAATAGCTAACAGCTAATCGCTTCACCCCAGAATTTCTAACCCCTAAAACCTACCCACCAAACAAATCCTCCAACGTCAAACTATTTTGCACCAAGCCCAACGCATACTGATTCTCCTTCACTCCAAAAGTCGTAATCATCACCAGAAAAACAGACTTGCGGGTTTTAGAATCTGATTTGAAGGCATGGATCTTGTGTTGCAACTTTTCCGCATAGTCCTTTGTAATGGTGAATGGTCCGGAAGCGTACTTGGCCTCACAAACATTGATGATGCCATCTTTGCGATCAATCAGCAAATCGATTTGTGCTCCTCCTTCATCCGTGCTCCCTGTCCAGGCCGATTCCTCCGTGTAAACACCCTCGATACCCAACGCTTTTTTGATCTGTGGAATATGGCTGAGGCAGATGTATTCAAATGCATAACCACTCCATGCCCGATAGGATGAACTTTCCAGTTTGTTGATCCAGGTATTCATGCCCGTTGCCTTACTCCCTTTAATGAATTTGTGGTAAAATAGAGAGTAAGGGTCAGTCAGTTGGTAGAGACTCCCGCGGTATAATTTTTGAAAGGGCGTATACCTTTTGATGAAACCACTTGCCTCAAGCTCTGCCAGCGTATTGGTGAACTTCCCGCCATTTGGCAATCCCGTTATTTGCAGCACTTCTTCACGACTCAGCCCTTTGGCTTTGGTGCTCAGTGCTTCTATGATGGCCAGATGATGGTCTGCTTTTGTGAATATCGAAGTGTACAGTTGGTCGTATTCCAAACGCAGCAAGCCCGACGGACTGAAACACAATTTGTCAATGATTTGAGCCGCACTTTTCCCAGCCTCAATTTCATTGAGATAATAAGGTACTCCTCCCATGACCGCATACAGCTGTATCATTTGATAGCGATCGAGCATCACGCCGCGTGCGTTGAGAAATTGTTCTGTTTCCTGCAGTGTAAAAGGAGATAGTGGAATCCTTCGTGTCACCCGATTGTGGAGACCTCCGGTGTTTCTGATCAGCTTATTGAGCATCCATGAAGCAGCAGATCCGCTGACTATGAGTTTCAAACCCTTATGGTGGGCGCCAAAACTATTCCAAAAATACTCCAGGGCTGGGACGAAATTGCTCCGGGGCGTATCCAGCCAGGGGAGCTCGTCAATGAAAACGATTTTTTGTTTGGCTTTCGAGCTTTCAATGAGCGTTCGCAATGCGAGAAAAGCATCGAACCAGCTCGTCAATGCTGGTGTCGGTTTGCCAGAATATTCTTTAAGTGCTATTTGAAAATTATACAATTGTTGCTGCATATTCACATTGGCAGCGCCGGTCATGTAAAAGGTAAATTTATTATTGAAAAACTGACGGATGAGGAAAGTTTTGCCAATCCGCCTGCGCCCGTATACTGCAATGAATTCCGGCACCTCGCTGGCAGTGATCTTTTGCAGCAAGCTGACTTCTTCCTTTCGCCCAACCAACATATCCATTTTCTACCTTCCGTTAAACGATTATTATAAATAGCTATAAGTTTGATATAAAACTTAGTTATAGCTATTTATAAATCAAATCCTGTGAGCAATTTCAAAACTATATTTAGCTATAAGTTGTAAAATTAATCTATTTATAGCTATTTAAAGGAATTAAAATTTGGAAGAATACATCCTTATTGTCTTTGGTTTTTCTTTAATTTGTAATTTTGGGTCCACTCCGAAAAGTCTTCATGGCTTATAATGGCTCTTTCTGAGATATTTTGTTTTTTCTCAATTGGATGGTCCTCCGGCATCACTGAATTTCAAAAAATAAAATCTCATCAGAAATTGCTCATTTTATATCAAATGATACTGTTCGAAGTGGGTTAAATGTTGAAAATGAAGAGTTTACATTTTCAAATCAAGCTACATTATTCATCAAAAATTTGCATGAAATGCCTCAGGCAGATACCATTCATATCAACAACAAAGCTGCAGCAGCAAATACATACGACGCTATTGTTATAGGTTCAGGAATTACAGGAGGATGGGCAGCAAAAGAATTGTGTGAAAAGGGCCTGAAGGTATTGATGATTGAAAGGGGAGGGCCTGTACAGCATCCCAATTATCCGACAGCAGCCCTGGACCCTTGGGATTTTGAACACCACAATCGTCGGACCAATGCATTGAAGGAAAATTATCCCATCCAGTGCAGGCATTATTCCATCGGCGAGGACAATCAGCATTTTTATGTGGAAGACCTCAAGAATCCGTACGTCGAACACCAGCGCTACGATTGGGTACGGGCAGATGTAGTAGGAGGAAGGTCTCTGCTTTGGGGCAGGTTATCGTGGAGATGGTCGGATCTTGACTATGAAGCCAATGCCAAAGATGGGGCGGGAGTGGACTGGCCCATCAGATACAAAGACCTTGAGCCCTGGTACACCTACGTAGAGAAGGTCGTGGGCGTCAGTGGCAACCGCGACGGTCTGGACATCATTCCCGACGGTTACTTCCAGCCACCCATGGAAATGACCTGCGTCGAAAAGGATTTCGCAGCAAAAATGAAGACCAAAATGAACCGCCCGGTCATCATGGGAAGGACGGCCAATCTTACAGCACCGGTAAAAGGCAGGGGCGTATGTCAATACCGCAATTTATGCCACAGAGGCTGTCCTTATGGAGCATATTTCAGCACCAATGCATCAACACTGCCATCGGCTTTTGAGACAGGAAATCTGACCTTGAAAACCAATGCGCTTGTTCATCAGATCATTTATGACGAAAAAAGCCAAAAGGCAAAGGGTGTTGAAATCATAGACAAAGACAGCCTGCTCACAGAGGTTTTTGAGGCAAAGCTCATCTTTTTGAACGCCTCCACCCTTGGTTCGACGCAGATATTACTCAATTCTGTTTCATCAAGATTTCCAAACGGACTGGGCAACGACAGCGACCAGATCGGACGCAACATCATGGACCATCACAAGCACGGAGGAGCCAGCGCTGTTGTGGAAGGCTTTGAAGATAAATACTACTATGGCCGCAGACCCAATGGGATTTATATCCCCAGATTCAGAAACCTTGGAGATGACAAAAAAGATTATCTACGTGGATTTGGCGTGCAAGGTGGCGCATCCAGAGGCAGGGCCCAGATTGACCAGGAAGTATTCGGAGCAGTATTAAAAGAAAAATATGGTGAGTTGGGTACCTGGCGGATCAGCCTTGGCGCTTATGGCGAATGCTTGCCATACGCAGACAACAGAGTCACCATCAGCAAAGACAAAAAAGACCACTGGGGCATTCCTGCATTGGAATTTGATGTTTCATTCAAAGAAAATGAAAAGGCCATGCACATGGACATGGTAAATGCCTGCGTTGAAATGCTGGAAGTGGCAGGTTATAAAGACGTCAAACCAACAGATGACATGTCTGCTCCAGGCAATGCCAATCATGAGATGGGCAGTGCCAGAATGGGAAGAGATCCAAAGACATCTGTGCTCAATGGCTTCAACCAAATGCACGACGTCAAAAACGTATTCATTACCGATGGATCTTGTATGGCCTCCAATGGATGTCTCAATCCCTCGTTGACTTACATGGCGCTCACAGCCAGAGCTGTTGACTATGCAGTAAAAGCTTTGAATAAAATGGAAATTTAATCCAAAGCTTTGAAGTAACTCTTATAAAATAAAAAGTAAGTTATTATCTCAATAATGCGATTTCTCCGGTTTTGACTTTGATTTCTTCCCTCGTATTTTTGTATTGAAGGACGTAGGTGTAAATGCCCGGAACGCAATCTTCACCTTTGAATGTGCCGGGCCACTCCGGCTTCTCAGACTTTGATACATACACCAAATTTCCCCACCGATCAAAAATTTTACATTCAAGAAGTAAGATGTTGGCAGAATGGCTTAGGGTCCAAACCTTATTGCTTTTACCTGGTGGAGAAAAGACGTTTGGAATGTAGAATTCTGGTTCCAGGGTTATGGATTGAATACAGGTGGACACATTGCCACATTGGTCCTCAGTTGCGTAAATCCTTTGGTATACTTCGGCTTTGGTCAGGCAAATATCCTCACCCAATATGGGCTCTGTTACATCTGTCACCCGAAAGGCATTTGCATCGCTGCAATCGTCCTTTCCCGATAATGTGAGCACAGGATCCGGAATTGGATCACCACAGGTGACAATGAGATCTTCGGGACAAAAGACGTCCGGGCCCACGTCATCCGGAAGAAAAGTGAAGTCGCGAAAACATTGTTTTACTACTTGTCCATCGTCCGTAAGGCTGTACGACCTTCTCAAAATGCTGCAATCCATTTCATCAGGGAAATAGTCGGTATGGAATATGCCCAGCTCGCCACAACTGACGATGTCTGCAAAAACGACATTGATTTCTGCATCACCCCTGCCTGCATCATAAATTACGGGAATAAGTTTTTCGCAGGAGTTGACAGAAATGTCTGACAAAGATTTGCACACTGCCTCAAACGGACATGGTATGACCGGAACCTTTGCTTCAGCGTCGTCGTCCTGATTTTTACTGCTGTCACCGGGAGATGAGTCGGGGTCTATTTCATTGTCCGAAAATATTTGCGCATAATTGGTGTAGTTGCCCGTGGATTTTATTCGGACAGTGATTTTCAACGTATCGGATTTACCTTTTCCAAGAGGGCCAACGGTCCAAAGTCCTGTGCCAGGGTCATATTTTCCATCGCCATCATCAGATATGTACCTGTAGCCAGAAGGGATTTGGTCTCTGACAGTGGAGCCTGTTGATGCACCCGGGCCATTGTTTTTTATTGTGATGGTGAAAACCGCCTCATCCCCAATTTCAAGGCTGTCATTGGTGGTCATTTTCTCCAGCTCAAGATCCACTGATTGAGTACCGCAAATTTCAGGCAATCCCGGAATGTTAAAACAAGCATATGATCCATAGTCTCCCGACTCATCCCTTCCATCTCCAAAAGCTCCCTCCCTGTTGTGACCGATATTGCATATCTGAATGTTTCTGTTGACATAAGGTGTGATGTGCCCACCATTGGCTACGGCTACAGCACTGTTATTGTTGCCCTCTGGTTGGATAGGACACGTTATGATTCTGGCTGGGCCGGAGGTGATCGACTGATTGTCATTCATGCCCCATGACATGATGGTTTCATTGATCAAAATGGCAGAGGATGCCGATCTGTTGTCGTGTGTTGATAGTGTACTAATGTATGCAACACCTTGCAGAATGCCGTTGGGGCAGTCAGCTCCTACTTTCGACCAATACTGCAGATCATCCGTATTGCCAATGCCCAAGCTTCCTTGTTCATTTGAACCCAATACATGAATGGTGCCATCACCATCAAGCACAAAATAACTGTAAAGCCCTGCCTCAATCTGGGTAATACCATTGGGACTGATGTTGGGTTGGGTCATCAACGTCAGGCGGTCTACGCTTCCGGGACTTCCGCTGCCCAGAAAAGTAAAAGGACCTGATGCATACAGCTTCCTGTCATTGCCAAGGACCAGCAAGGTGCGATGGCCGGCAGCAAAATCTTTGACCTCAACACCGGCTGGCAAGACCATTCTGGTCCACGTATTGTTTTTGGCATTGGCCTGAATTGCGGGAGCTCCGGAGCCGGTAATGTACATTGTACCGGCAAATGTTGAAAATGCCAGAAAGCCGTCCTCTGCACCCAAGCTTCCGGCAGAACCTTCCCACTTGCTGATGTCGCAAACTGTAAGTCCATCCGGGAGTTCCAGACTGGTCACTCCCCATGCTGATCCTCGGGTAAAGCCTTCATTGATCATTAGGCCTTCTTTTCCAAGCGCATAAATTTTACTGTCACTGGCTACAAATACCGCCTGACTTCTGCCACCCAAAGCTCCCCATACCGGAAAAACTGCTTGTGGCATCGGATAAACTGAACTCGGAATATTGGATAAAACCGTCTGGAAATTGATGCCGTCCGGAGCTAAGTTTTGACCTGTGATGGAATACCCATTGGATGTTTTTATGATCTGGGCATGATAAGATGCCTGAATGACGCTGTTTTTCCCGATCTGACAAAGATCTATTGTTGCTGGGTCGCATTGAGCACCCAAATAGATAACAGAGGCAAAATTGATCCACATCAATAATGCACGATTGAAGGTTCTACATAGATGAGCAATGCTACAATACCCTGGTTTCATCACTTCATTTCAAATACTTGACACTCAAATGCCTCATCATCAGGTTTCTATCTGCAAAATCAAACTCGAACTCAGGAATCGCGGCTCAATTTTGTGGCATTTTTCAGCCTATAGACTTTTCAAATTAAATGTAATGAATTATGCCAAGACAGTGAAACAATATTGCAGTTTCAAACTTCATAGGCATAAAAAACCTGTAAGGCCATCAACGCTGATCTAGGGATGTTTTTACGGTCTTTGTTCTGGCAATGTACTGGGTAAGCAAGGGGGTGAAAATGGCGGTGGTCACAACAGCGGCAGCAATCTGAGAAGTTGCTGCACTAACGTATACCTGTAGACTGGGATCAGCCAGGGCCAGCGCAGCGGGTGTGGCGACTGCATTCCCGGCAACACTGGAGGCTGCGGCTCCGGCCAAACCTGTGCCTCCCGCAACCTTGTCTGCCAAAATATTAAAAAAACCTCCAACAAATACCGCCAATAGACCCAGTAACACGCCTGGAAATCCTGCCTGAAATATGTCTTCAAAACTTAAACCTGCACCGAGGGCAAAGGCAAAAAATGGGATCAGGACGTATCCGCCTGCAAGCAAAAACTTCCTCATCTCAGGATCAAGGTTTCCAAGGATGATGCCTACCAAAAGCGGTATCAGAAAACTGATGATGGTCAAAAAAGGAAAACTGGCAAGTCCGGTAGCGCCTAATGCCAGCATGGTGAGGAAAGGTCCGTCATTGAGTGAAAGAATGGCTATTGATCCGACATCACTTTCATCTCCCGACTCACTCACCAAGGCTGCAAACAAACCTCCGTTGGTGTTAGACATGCCGGCAATTATGGCCAGTGCTGATAATCCCAGCATGGTTTTGTCCTGAAAAAAGATACTGACCAGCATGCCTATTCCAACAGCAACACCAAATTTAGAAAGTGTTATCGCACTGCCTTTGAGCAGTGATTTGGGCATGGATCTGAATTGAATGCCTGCACCCATGCATAACAAAAATGCGGCAATCAGTGTACTGCTTCCCCGGGCCAGGGATGTCGTCAATCCTCCAATGTCCAGTGCCTGAGGAAAAAAGGAATTTATCACCACTCCCAAAAAGAGGGGAATAATCATCATGCCTCCCGGGACTCGTTCTATGCTTTTTTTGAGGTTCATGACTGACCTTGTCTTTTACCAGCCATGGCTGACGCATATTTGATGGCCTGCATCATGCTTTCAGGACTGGCTGTTCCAAGCCCGCCTTTGTCGAAGGCAACACCATGATCCACCGACACTCTGATGATGGGCAGCCCTAAAGTGATGTTCACACCTGATAAGCCCTCCCACGTTTGTGTTTTATGGTTGTAATTAAAACCCAGGAGTTTGGTCGGGATATGCCCCTGATCGTGGTACATACATACTACCATATCAAATTTACCTCCATGCATTTGAGGGAAAATGGTATCGGCGGGGTAGGGTCCGGATGCGCCAATACCCATAGATTTTGCTGCTTCGATGGCAGGGACGATTTCCAGTATTTCCTCATCACCAAACAGGCCGTTTTCACCTGCATGTGGATTCAGTCCTGCAACTGCGATCCGGGGATTTTCTATGCCCATGTCTTTCAAGGCATCATTTGCTAATTTGATCACCTGCAATACCCTGTCCTTTTTGACGCGTTGGATGGCGTTGAGCAGGGATACATGCGTGGATACATGTACGACTCTGAAGTTTCCTTCTGCCAGCATCATGGTATAGGAGGATGTTCCGGTGTATTTGGCGAATATCTCTGTATGGCCAGCGTAAATGTGACCGGCAGCGTGGATGGCTTCCTTACTGATTGGTCCGGTTACGGTGGCATCCACCAGGCCTGCATTTGCTAGTTCGATGGCCTTGATGACGTACTCAAAAGAGGCATTTCCACACATTGCAGATACTTCATTGAAGGCAAAGGACGACATGTCTACGTTGTCCAGATCCATCACATCTACAGTTCCAAGAGCATAAACACCATCGTTTACATCCGAAATTGCATTGATTTTTAACCCAAATTTCAATAGCTCATTGACGAGATGCATGTGTTTGGCACTCGCAACCAACAAGGGTCTGCACAATTGATAATTGGACGCTTCGGACAAGGCCATTAGACTGATTTCTGGTCCAATTCCTGCAGGATCTCCAACGCTAATGGCTACGAGTGGCCTGTATGCTTGCATATATTGCTGAGTTTTTCCGGCATCCATGGATAGGACCCCGGTTTTGTGGTAATGAATATTTTTTGATTGGTTTTTGGACTCATTGTCACAACTCCCGAAGATACTTCTTCTACTACTTCAAAACAAGAAAAATGGAGTTCATCCATGATGGACCTCGCTGTTGCACCCCCGATGATGACCAGGTGTAAAGCACCCTTCAATTCATTCACCATTGATACGATGGATTTGGCAAAAGTTTTTAAATCATAGTCGTACTCCTCTTCCTGCTGATTTGAAGTGTAAATGGCTGCCTTTTTTTCAGCTAAATATTGAGGAACAAAGGTTTGCGCCTCCTTAATTTCTTTCCAATAAATGATTGGAATGTCGTGAGATTTTATGGTTTGCTTTTCTTCAGAATTGTCATGCGTACTGCCATTCAAAATCAAAAGGTAATCGCAAAACAGTGGTTGGTACTTAGGCTTTTGTTGATCATGCAATTTGGATATAAATGCCCTGAAAGCATCTCCACTTCCGCAGACCAGGTCACCGGGCTTTGCAGATTCCAGCCGTTTTTCAATGTCATAAATTGTTAAAATGTCAACGGTGAAAATGGCCGGAATTTCTGGTAATTCATCTTCAATAGCAAGATGGATGTGGGGTAAACTCCCTTTCCAATCCAATAAAGTGGAAACATTGCTGTCTTTTTTGGTGAAGTCAGGATCATCCGCAAATGAAGAAAGATGCAAAGGTTTATCCCCGATAAAATACTGACCATTTTGAATCGTTCTGCCCATGGATGGATTGGCAGGCAGGGCAAGAATTCTATTAAAAGCAAGTAGGTCTGACATGACTTCCAACTCGGCGGAAAAATGACCACGGAATACAGAATCGGTTTTCTTAAATACCATCCATTCACCATTTAAATTTTCTGAAGAAACCAGTTTTTGGCACAAACTTGTGATGATTTGGCAAGCTTCTTTTTCACTTTTTGAACGGGTATCGGCGTCTATGACCAGAACATCGCAGTCAGTTTCAAATTCAAAAGTTTTGTTTTGTAGGACAACCTTCAAACCACTGCTATGTGCAATCCCTGCCATTTCAGCAGCTCCGGTAAAATCGTCTGCAATTACAATCAGCATTTTATTGGATGGATGGTGTTTGATGGTGTACGTGTTTTTTAAAAAGGAAGGGTTTGAATTTCTAAAAACTCAAACCCTTTTGCTTTTTCTGTAAAGTTATATGATTGGATTAGACTTTCGGTAATTCAAATCCCTTGCGTCTTGGTCTGCTCAGGAAGTGATTGCCCCAGTCGCTGTTGGTAAACATTTCTGTTTTCGGATCCCAAGTCATTTTTACGCCTACTTCCTGTGTTTTTTCGCTGACCCATCTGGCGATATTGCCTAAATGGCCTACCGTTGCAGAGCGGTGACCTATTTCAACATCTGCCACAGGCCTGTTGCGATCGATGATACAATCGATGAAGTTTTTAGCATGGTCGGTACATTTTTGCAATTGTACTTTCATGTTTTCCAGTGGCAATTCCAGCAATGATTTGTCACTGATGTCTGTAATACCATCGCGGTCAAATTTGATCATGCCTTTGTCGCCGAAGAACTGTGCTCCTCCATTAGGATTGGCATTGTTGGAAAGTTCGACATGTATACCTCCTGCATAGTTGTAGTGGATGATGGTTTCTTTGGCTCCAAAAAATCTTCCTGTCTGGGACTTAGGAGTTGCCACCCACGGTTTGTAAGGTACACCTTCTACCCACACTTCGCTCGGGCCGCTTTCGTCCATACCCAATGCCCACTGGATTTGGTCAAGACCATGAGCTCCCCAGCCGCATATCTCGCCTCCACAAAAATCCTTTACAGACAACCAACCCGGTTTTGAGCGGCTGACGAATAAATTCTCATTGTAGGGGTGTGGCTGCACGGGCCCCATCCACATGTCCCAGTCGAGTGTCGAAGGTACTGCCTGTCCAGGAAGTGCGTTTTCCCACGGACCTGCATAGTTGATGCCAACTACTCTGTTGATTTTGCCAAAGTATCCATTTCTGATCAACATGCAAGCCTGATAAAAACTGTGCCACGACCTTTGCTGAGATCCGCATTGCAATACGCGTCGATGTTTTCTGACGGCATTGACCATAGCCCTGCCTTCTTCCACCGTAAGTGTCAGGGCTTTCTCACAATAAATGTCCTTGCCTGCAATGGCTGCTTCTATGCTGTGTTGGGCGTGCCAGTGGTCTGGACTTGCTACAATGACAGCGTCAACATCCTGACGATCAAGGATATAGCGGTAATCCTGATATGCATCGATTCCATCGCCACCACCGGCCAATTGCACACCTTGTTTTGCACGGGTCAAGTCAGGGTCGGCAACGGCAGCAAAAACGACATTGCTCAGGTCAGTAAAACTCTTGGCCAGTCCACCGCGGAATCTGCTTCCGGTACCGATGGCGCCCAGTACAATTTTATCATTGGCGCCTACTCTTTTTCCCGGTTTTGCAAGTACTTGCGAGGGTATGAGCGTTGGTACAACGACTGCTGCTGCGCTGGCTAATAGGCCGTCTTTGAGGAATTTTCTGCGATTGGATTGTTTGATCATGGCTTACGATTTGATAATATTTTATGTTTAAATGCTTTTTATTTTCATCAGAAATATGGTTGGACCATCAGATTTTTTGCTTGCAAATAAGTGGTCAAACATATTCCAGTTTAATACAGAATGTGGTTGTCAAATGTAATATATGTTGCAGCTTCTTGTGGGGGCTAAATGGAAATTATAAATATAATAACAAAGTCTTAATTTTTGGAGATTTGTGTTAAGAAAAGCTTAAGGAGGGGAGGGTTTAGATTTTAGGGATTAGGTGGTAGTGGGTGGATGTTTTTGGCTGTTGGCTTTTAGCGGTTAGCTTTTAGCTTTTTTGACTTCGCTGCGCTCAGCTTTGTTGAGAATCTTTGATTCTTTATTTTCATTGGGTTTGGTTTTGGTGCTGGGGGTGTCGTTCTCTGCTTTTTATTTTTCCCGCAGATGTACGCAGATAATCCCGCAGATTTTCGCTGAAAGTATTTTTATTAAAGCTTAAAAGTTAAATTTGAGGGTACTTGAAAAAAACAAAAACCCCGAAGGGGTGACATGATTATAGAACAACATCGCCAATATCCCAATCCCCTATTTTGGTGGGATTTTTGACCAAAAATCATGACAAAAGGCAAGGCTTCGGCTCCGCTCAGCCACCTTTTTAAATTACAAATCTTCATTTACGAACTACGGATTATTTTGTATAGGGTTGAGAGATTTAGGAGAAATTAAAACCTCAATGAAACTTAATGTCTTAATGGTACAATCCGAATTCTTTGTGTACTCAACCTTCACCCCCCTCTTTGCGCCATTGCGAGAGATAAAACAATTTCTTATTTTAGACTTTAGTCATTTTCATGTCAACCAATACCATGAGGTATCAAAAAGACCAAAGACCAAAGACCGCAAGCCCGTTGTTCATTTCAAATAAAAATTTAAATTAGATGCCACAATCGTTAACAACATGCACATGAAAAGTTTATTGCCAATTATATTTTCTGCTCTGTTCTGTATTTGTGGACGCTCGCAAGCCTTGTACGAGTTTCCTGACCATATAAAGAGGAGCGGACTTAGTTCATTTGAGAATTTAAATGGTCTTCCGAATGCGGGTGGTAAAACCAATCAGGGGGCAAAAGGCAATGCGTTTGAGCCGCTGGAGGTCGGTGAAACAAAAGAATTGCTTCGTCTTTCAGGAGCAGGCACGATACAACGCATTTGGATGACGGTCAATGACAGAAGTCCGCAGATGCTCAGGGCTCTTCGTTTGAGGATGTATTGGGATGGTAGTGATACGCCTGCAGTGGATGCGCCTTTGGGAGATTTTTTTGGCTTGGGCCTGGCGCAAATCATCAAGTTTGAGTCAGCGCTTTTCTCAAGTCCAGAGGGTAGATCGTTCAACTGTTTTATTCCGATGCCTTTCCGAAAAGGTGCCAGAATCACCATCAGCAACGAGGGCGATAAGAGGTTGGACATGTTGTTTTATGATATTGATTTCATACAGGTCGAAAGCCAGGAGCAAAACATGATGTATTTCCATACTTATTGGAAACAGGAAGTAAAGCCTGAATTTATGGAGGATTATATTTTTTTGCCGGAAGTCAATGGAAAGGGCAGATATCTGGGGGTTAACATAGGAGTCAACGCCGATGCCAAATATGAAGATACCTGGTGGGGAGAAGGCGAGGTAAAGATATTTTTGGACGAGGATCGGGTAAGGCCTTCCTATAACGGAACCGGGGCAGAGGATTATATCGGTACCGGATGGGGCCTCGGACAGTATACCACCATGTATCAGGGATGTACTTACGCTCAGGATTCTTTACATCAATATGCTTTTTATCGCTATCACATCCCTGATGCCATCTATTTTAAGCAAAAAATAAAGGCGGGCATCCAAATGATTGGTGGTGGTAACTTGGCGCTGGTCAGGAAACTGGTGAAGGCAGGTGTTCAATTAAAGCCCATTTCTGTGGCTTATGACGGTAAATTTCGCCGTTTGCTGGATGAACCTTTGGATCTTTTTGATCCGTCTTTTCCAGATGGTTGGGTCAATTTTTACAGAGTAGATGATTACAGTTCGACCGCTTATTTTTATTTCGAAAAACCGGTTTCCGGATTGTGAACCTATACATTTGCAGGATCAGCTTATTAAATATTGTTTTATGCTTGCCTAAGTAGAGTAATTAAAAATCTGTGATTTTAAAATAATTATGCTATCTTAGCAAACGAAGATGCGTTGTTATGGCATCAAAGGTTAATGAAAACATGCAATTCGATGAAAAAACCTTTGCTATATTTTTTGCTGATCATTGTAGGCTTTGAACTTTCGGGCCAGGACTTGAAAGCCAGGAAGGAGAACAATGGTGTGGTTCTTGAGCAATTTTTTATTGACAAAACCAATAAAACCAAGGAGGGGCCTTATTTCAAAATTCTGAAGTCAACAAAGGACACATTGGTCACCGGTCAATTTTTGGGCGACAAAAAAGTGGGATTGTGGAAGCTTTTTGATGAATCAGGTAAATTGATGTGTATCTACAATTTTGATCTGCAAAAGCTGGCAGGTAAAGGTCCCGGATTTATCAAAGTGGATGCTGCGCCTGTTTATGAAGGCGATCAATTTGTTGATATGAGTGTATCAAGTCCTGCTTATTTTTTAGGGACTGAAATTGATTTGGGGCAAATAATAAGGGAAAAAATTAAAATGCCTACAGATATGATATCAGCTGGAATTCAAGGCGTGTGGGTTGCAGCTATTTCAATTGATGAAGAGGGCAATGTTGCGGATACGTGGATTGAAAGTGGACCTTCCGCTATGTTTGACAATGCAATATTAAAAAGCCTCAGCTCTATCCCAAATCTCTGGTTTCCTGCCTACAGAAATGGCAAGCCTGTAAAAAGTAAAGTATATTTTGTTTACGAAGTTTTAATCAATCAGGAGTTGGATACTTATGGCTCCTCTGTCCAGACAGGTCCACATTTGAAATATTACAAAATTGTTACAAAGGCTGTAATCCAGACTGTAACTTCCAGGCCTGGTTATGGTAGAGATGCCATTTTGTCGGGTAAGGATATTAATTCAAGAAATCGAAGATTTTAATAAATACAATAGAAAATTGTTTTTGATCGTCCTTAGCTTTTAATTTAAAGGTCTGCATGTATGAATATGGATGTCTTATAATGTAATTTTGGTCCGGCATATTTTTATTTGCAAACATCAGACCCAAACAGTCCCGGGATGAAGAAGAAAGCCAGAGTCAATGGCCGCCTGTTGATTAAAGGTTTTTGAGGGATTAGAATCAACTATTTGCCAAAACAGATTACCAGAGTTGGCAACATAACCACCAAAATTGCCCAATTTGAAAACTGGTTTATTTAGCCTGATTGTGCTACCTTAGCTGTCAGTGGAATTATTTGAAGAAGCGTTATCCAATTGAGATATTGCGGAACAGTTACAAATCATGAATAAGCTTTTTTTGATCGTCTTCAGTTTTTGTTTCATTGGTCTTGCCCATGGCCAGAAGTTAAGACAAAAGAAGGTTTCAAATTATTTTAGTACTGAAGAATTCAAAGTTGATAAAGAAACAGGCCTCAGAGAAGGAAGCTATACCAAAATACATGACTATTCAGGCATTGTTATCGTAACCGGCCAATACGAGCATGGTAAAAAAATTGGGGTTTGGCGATACTATGCCCTGGATGATGAATTGCTGGCTTCCTTTGATTATGATAGACTGAACCTGGTATACATGATTGATATCATGGACCCTAAATCCGAATTTCCAGTCGAGAAAAATGGGTCATATGTTTTGGATAGTGTAGATAGTCCTGCCTTTTTTCTGGGAATGGACGAGGATATCGCAGCGTCAATCGTTGGAAATAAAAAGTTGCCGAAATCATTTTTAAATGGAAAAGACTACATTTTGGCAGTTGCTTCATTCATTGTACAAACGGATGGATGTGTTGGTGATTTAAAGATTGTGAGGGGAGATGATTCGCAAATCAATACCGATTTCTTAAATATGCTGGATAATCTGCCCGACCTTTGGATTCCTGCCACTCAAAAGGGTAGGGCAGTGGCTACACAACACTTCTATTTCCTTGTTATGAATAATGTCAAAGGTGAAGATCCCGGTGTGACTATTGTGCAAAAGCCATATGTGAAAATATTGTCTATTGTAAAGTGATTTTTTTATATTAAGATTTAATGGAGAATTATTGAACCATTTATTTTAAATACATTGAATATGAAAATTAGATGTTATGAAAAAGGTTTTACCATTATTATTGATGATATTATTTTTTAGCGGATCAGTCTTTTTACTTGGGCAGAAATCGTTTCACAGAGATGAAAAGAGTTTATCCTTCAGTAAAAGAACACTAGACAAATACGCACCAACTGTTTCTGAAGAGAAATTCCTGGAAATGGTTTTAAAGTATGATATGAAGGATGAGTTTTTTGAATCTAATGGTCAAGTTAGAGAAGACTGCAGGGATTTGTTGATCATGAGCAAAGAGCATTTATCTAAATATGTCGACAACTATTATAATGAAATATATAGCTTTAATTTCCAGTTTAAATCTTTGAAAGAAGAAATGGCATGTTATACTTCCATTGCTCAATTTTTTAAAGAAGTAGAGAAAAAATATCCCAAAGTGGATGAACATTTTAAGGGCCAGCCGAACTATGTGTCATGGAAAAATGGCATGCTCGAATGGGACGACCATATGTTTTTGGGCATTGAAAATAAAACCGGTGCCATCATGTTTTTGAATGATGTTGATTATGAAGCCTACAGCAAAGATCCCGAATATATAGTATTTTACAAGCCAGGAAGTCTTGGACATAAATAGGCTTATTTGTATTTGTTCAAAATTTTAATCTTGATTTTATTACAACAATTTATAACCTAAATAATTTTTAAAATTTAATTGAAAATAAGTTATTGGACATGGTTGGCATTCTTTCTCCTATTGTCTCCAGAGACTTTGTGTCAGCGTGATACAAGTGATGCTTTTTATACCAGAATGAGGCAATTTCAATTTGAATCTGTAATTGAGAAGTTTGGTATTAGAGATTTTATTGAAGGCATAGGAAGTACTTATTACAATGAATTGCCTTCCAGTTATGTTGTCCATTTTCAAGTTCTAGTTGACAGTTTTGGGATGATCTCAGATGGCCCAATGCGCCTTGATTTCCCGTATTCAACGCATATGGTTTTACACGATTTGCATGAAGTGGAAAACCAATTTTATGGCCTGGCCTCGAAATACAATGAATGGGCAACACAGGTTGATAAACACAAAAGGCTCATAAGTGGTAACCATCATTTGATTTATCAAATGTGTCGGGTAAAGGATTTTTCAGCTTCCAGATTGTTGATAAATGGCCAACCCAATCTTGAAATAAATGTCCGAATTTCTAGAGAAATGGCCGATATTGAAATTGGTGGACAAGAACATACTAAAATTTCAATCCCATTTGATGAACTGGGTATTGTTTCAGCCCGGGATTATATTTCATACAAACCCATCATTATTGATCAAGTCACTTTAGAGAGATTCAGCAGAGATTTTTCGGGGTTTATGGTAGAAGATAAAATATACCGCAATTTAATCAATTTGATTTCAAACCATTATTTGGAGTATTTGCAGGGCAAAATTGTCAGGATCAATTTTGAATTAAATGATGCAATAACTCCATTTAAACTGGAGGATCAGTTTCAAAAGGCCGATAATCATCACTTTCATTACAGCTATATGAAATGTATGAGGGAAGAGATTGGAGCATTAGATATTAAACATTAGATTGCGGTCGGCGCTTTTGAGATTTGAATTGAAAACAAAGGATAAAAATATTTATTATTTTGCATCTGTTCAAAAATGATTAACCCATGCCCTACATTCAAGTTTATATCCATCTGGTATGGACTACCAAGGAAAGATTTCCATTTTTAAATTCCCTGGAAGTTCGGGAAAAAGTATGGAAGCACATCAAAGAAAATGCTTTATCAAAATCTATTTATTTGGATTTTGTTGGCGGGCATATAGATCATTGTCATGCGCTTTTATCGCTCGGAAATGACAAATCCCTAAGTGAAATCATGCAGCTCATAAAAGGTGAATCTGCATATTGGATAAATAAAACCAAATTGACCAAAGAAAAATTTGCCTGGCAGGATGAGTATTTTGCTGGTGGGGTTGCATATGATAGAATTGATATAGTCAGGAATTATATTAGGAAACAGGAAGAGCACCATAAGAAACGGACATTTCATGATGAGTACGAAGATTTTCTTAATAGAAATGGTTTTGAGTTGCTGAAGGATGGTCAGGTGATTAAACGGTCTTGAGTTTTATACCCTCCAGCTAAAGCTGGAGGTAAGTCAAGGGGAGCTGCTTTCGGGCAGTGACTATAGGGGATTTTGGGATAAAGAAAATATATGACCTCAATTAGGATGTGCTTTAGCACGTCCCTATTGAAAGCGTAAATCCCACCGGGGGCTTTAGCCCTCTACACCCCAAGCTCGGGAGGTGGACTAAAGTCCACAAGCAAAGACATAGATTTTTCTTATTGCCTCCAGCTAAAGCGGGAGGCAATTTAAGGGGAGCTGCTTGCGCGCAGAAACTATAGGGGATTTTGGCATAAAGAAAATACAAAACCTCAATTAGGAAGTGCTTTAGCACGTCCCTATCAAAAGGCTAAATCCTCCTTGAGGCTTTAGCCTCCAACTCCACAAGCTTAGACGGTGGACTAAAGTCCAAGAGAAAAGAAGGTAATCCTGCTTAAGACCTCCCGCTAAAGCAGGAGGTAAATCAAAAAGAAAATCCAAACCTCAATTAGGATGTGCTTTAGCACGTCCCTATTAAAAGCCTAAATCCCACCGGGGCTTTAGCCCCCACCACAACAGGCTCGGAAGGTGGACTAAAGTCCAAAAGCTTAGACGGAGATTTATCTTATTGCCTCCAGCTAAAGCAAGAGGCAATTTAATGGGAGTTGCTTTCGGGCAGAAACTATAGGGGATTTTGGCATAAAGAAAATACAAAACCTCAATTAGGATGTGCTTTAGCACGTCCCTATTGAAAGCCTAAATCCTACCGGGGGCTTTAGCCCCAACACCACCGGCTCGGGAGGTGGACTAATGTCCAATAGCAAAGAAGGTAATCTTGCTTAAGACCTCCCGCTAAAGCAGGAGGTATTTAAAGGGAGTTGCTTTCGGAAAGGGACTACCGAGGATTTTGCCAAAAGGAAAATACAAGAACCTCAATTAAGATGTGCTTTAGCACTTCCCTATCGAAAGGCTAAATTCCACCGAGGGCTTTAGCCCCCACCACAGGCTAGGGAGGTGGACTAAAGTCCAAGAGAAAAGAAGGTAATCCTGCTTAAGACCTCCCGCTAAAGCAGGAGGTAAATCAAAAAGAAAATATAATAACTCAATTAGGATGTGCTTTAGCACGTCCCTATCAAAAAGCTAAATCCCTCCTGGGGCTTTAGCCCCCAACTCGACAAGCTCAGACGGTGGACTAAAGTCCAATAGAAAAGAAGGTAATTCTGCTTAAGACCTCCCGCTAAAGCAGGAGGTAAATCAGAAAGAAAATACAAACCTCAATTAGGATGTGCTTTAGTACATCCTAATTGAAAAACCCAATTAAACAAGGGCTGTAGCCCCACCAACTCGAATCAAGTCACTAATTCACCTTTCTCAGGGTTGGTTTAGGCATTAAACCATTCATGAGAGGGTTGAATATATGACTCAGACCAAAATTGATTTTTGGATCAAGTGAAGCTGGATTAGAACTGTGACATAGGAAGCAGGAAAAATTGCCGGAAGATGACAACATGGGCGAACTTTCCTGGATATTGGTTTCCATGGTGGTATTGGCCAGATTGCTCGTACCAATACCGACGCCGGCTTGCAAATTATTGTTTGCAGTAAATGCCTGACCATTTGGTGCCAGACCTCCGAACGTCCATGTAGAACCTATCAAAGTGTAATTCTTTCTAACGTCGTTGCCCAATTGATTGATGATGGAATTGTTGATCGAAATGACCTGACTATTGGCGTATGCTGTGTTAGGATCTTGCTGGTTGGGCTGCAGATTGTAAGCACTTCCCCAAGGCAGTACGCGGATGGTATTGCTTGGCTGAATGGCATATCCATTTTTAGCAACAATGGTGTCATGGGTGAAAGCAGCAAAACTTTTGTTCGCATTAGCAATGCTTGTGTCTGATGGATTGGTATTAAACAGCCAGCTTGAAGTATTGTCGGGGCCAACATTGACCACCTGATTTTCTGTATTGACATATTGATACATCGCATTGGGCGAGTTGTACTTGTGTTCAAAAGTTGACCAAATCATTTCAGGGTGACCATGGGCACTTCCAACGATGTGCATGCCCACCAGGGCAAGCGTCACTGTGGTGTCTTCATCCGTCAATACCCACGTGGCGTCAGAAACCTTATCATAAACAGGGATGTCCGCAGAAATGGTAACAAAATCTGCTGCGTTCATATCACTGGCCAATTGCACCCAGGATGTTTTAAGTTCCATGGCCAGGGTATTGGGCTCAAGGATCTTCATATTGCTTTTTTGGGCAAAGGCAAGAATTTCGGTCAATTCTTCCTGAGTGGTTGGGAATTTGTCAACAGATGAAGTGTCCTGAGCTGCCATGTTCAATAAGGTAGCGTAGACATCGTTGACAAATGTGATGTAGTAAACGACATTCCCATGTCTGTCCAACAGTACATTCCCCGTAGCCTGACCCTCCTCCGTGTCTGCCTTGCCAACATATGACGTCGCATCCAATGGATCCCCTGCTTTATAAGGTTCCAGGCTGCGCGTATTGTCAACATTCACAGGAGAGACAACATAAAAGACCGGAGACTCCAGCACAGTTGAACCTCCGCCATACTTTGACCCACTCGATGTAAGCCACAGGAACATCTGTTCTGACCATGTATAAAACGCACAATTGTTTTGTGGATCAAAGCTGACACTGTTGGCGGGATTCACAAATCCGTTTTCTGTGACTGATCCATCTGCAAACCAGGTAGCAAGTGTGGCGCTGCTCACACTACACGAATCCACGACGTCCTGGGGCAATGTATTGGTGGTGAAAGAAGTTTTGGCAAGCATTACTTCCGGCTCAGGACCCGAAGTCATGTCCTTGCAATTGGAATAAACGATGGTGACAAAAGCCACGCACATGATGATTTTGAAGGTTAATTTGAACATTGTAAATTGATTTGGCGTAAAAAAATGTACCTACTTTTTAAAAGGTTTTCGGCTCTTACCTGTTTTTAAATTTTTCCTGAACTCCATCTATATATTTTCTGGCATCGCCCAAAGACTGAAAGCTATTGACCATGTCATTGATTTTGTTTTTGGCATCCTCCGACTGGTCGCTCATTTCATAATCCAATTTGCAGGCGATTTGTAAAAAACCAATCGTATTACCGCTTTCGGGCAAAGGAAGTGCATCCAGCTGTGATATGATGTCATCGGTCAGCTCCGGCCTTTCTACCGGCGCCGTATTTGCTATGTTTAAAGTTGGTGGACAATCCGATTTTTGCCTTGGTACATCCAAAGTCAATAAGTCACCCAGACCATTGGCAGCTTTATCCCTGTCCGTCAAAGAAGGCAAAGCCCAGTTTTCAGTCATCGTTTTGATCATTGAAGTATGATCGTACAGCGTTTTGCTCACCGTGCCGGCAGGTATGTAAGGAGACACCACGACCGCAGGCACCCTTATGCCCAGGCGTGAGAAGTCAAATCCATGCTTGCTGTATTTAGGTGGTCCATCATTTGGTGGAGTTGCAGGAGGCGGGCTGACGTGGTCATAAAATCCGCCATGTTCGTCATATGTGATGATGAGCAAGCTGCTCTCCCAAACAGGAGAATTGAAGATGGCCTCATAAACGGTCTTGATCAGCTCCTCACCCTTTTGCATACCATCCATGGGGTGCTGCGAAGATCCCCCTTTGTATGTGTCCAGAAAAATATCTCCATAATTGGGTTCTATTAGTGTAAGTGGATAGTCATAGTCATTGGCCAGGTCATTGGCAAACGAACTCAAATCGTGCATATCGCTGGCGTGAATGCCCTTCAGCGCATGGACAATCGGAAAACTCAGCAGGTTGTATCTGTCCTGGTACAATCTGAACTTTGGCTTTTGGTCATCTCCTTGCTGTAAATGCGCGTTCAAAAGGTCAAAAATGGTCCCCCTTTCAAAACTAAAACCCTCCCAAAGTTCACCCGTCATTTGCTGTTTTAAAGACGGACTGTCATCCAGACCAGAAGAAGACGCCGCATACGCAAAAAACCGGTTCGGCCACGTTGGCCCGGGAATGGAAGAGTGCCAGTTGTCACACACTGCGAATTGTGTCGCCAAAGTAAAAATGGCCGGCAGCTGAGTGGCCGTATCAAAACACGACATTACATCGCCAATCAAAGCCTGCGGAGGAGGAGAAAAATGAATAATTTTTGTCTGTTCCGAAGTAGTAGTCGCATAATTGGCCACAAAGCCGGCATTCGTAAATCCACTGCCTTCAGGAGGATATGGATCCCCATTGTGCCACAAAGGAGCCATGTCGTCCTTGCCACAAAGCTGCTGGAGTGTATCCAAAAACTCATGACCCGGATCAGAAGGCATGGTTTCAGGAGCAGGTTTACCAACGGTATAGGCCTTTCCCCCATAGTCGTTGCTTTCTGATCCCTCTAGCCCGTTGATGCCCGGTATTCCCGATAGCCCGAAAACATTGTCAAAAGAATGGTTCTCGAGCATCAAAATGAAGACATTTTTGATTTTTTGATTTGCCATTGCAAAGTATTGAGTGTTAATTATTTATAGATTCTAAAGGTAAGGCACACTCGACAATTGTGTATGCGTAGAAATACGTGTATTTGCGATGGGTAGAACTACGTTGCAAGCTGTTGAAACTGTAAGCTTTTGGAAATCGAAATATTCGGCAAAATTCAAATGGAGAAAATTTGATTCTTTCATCTCCATTTCAAATGCATATTCCTCAAGCATTTGACATTTTATATTTTTTCTCCTGTTAATTATAGTTTATTTGGAAATGGGCAAAGCAATTTTTTTAATCCCAAAAGCTTATTGGGATGTCAAAAATTCCTATATTTTCAACCTACACTAAAAGAAAAGAATAAATACCATGGGCTCAATCAGAAATATATTTTTGCTTTCGATGGTTCTTAGCTTTTTATCCACACTTTCCGGCCAGAATATCAGCCCGGGCATGTGGAATAGCAGGGCCGAAGCGGAGATGGAAATGGAAGCCGTGCGGAAACAAATCAAAGCGCCGGGCTTCAAAAATAAAGACTACGACGTCACACAGTATGGAGCCCTGGGCAATGGGGCCAGCATGAATACTGAAGCTTTTAAAGCGGCCATCGAGGCTTGCCACAAAGGAGGTGGCGGAAGGGTAGTGGTTCCCGCCGGCATTTATATGACAGGTCCCATTTACCTCAAAAGCAACGTCAACCTTTATATAGATGAAAGTGCCGTCATTATGTTTAGCCAGGATCCAAAAGACTATCCCCTCGTAATGTCAAGATGGGAAGGCATGGACTGCATCAATTATTCAGCACAAATTTATGCCTACAAAGAAAAAAATATCGCCGTGACAGGGGGAGGAACGATTGATGGCAATGCCAATAACAGTGCCTGGTGGCCCTGGAAAGGAAAAGAAGAATTCGGATACCGAAAGGGCGATCCACATCAGGCAAAAGCCAGAGACGCGCTACACGAAATGATGCATCAAAGAGTGGACCCCAAACAAAGGGTTTTTGGTGACGGGCATTATCTGAGGCCTTCGATGTTCCAAAGTTACGAATGCGAAAACGTGCTCATTTCCGGCGTCCGATTGATGAATTCACCCATGTGGTTCATCGCTCCCGTCCTTTGCGAAAACGTCATCATTGAAAAAGTGCACATTGAAGCGCACGGTCCCAATACCGATGGTTGCGACCCTGATGCGTGTAAAAATGTTTTGATCAAAGATTGTTATTTCAATACCGGAGATGATTGTATTGCCATCAAATCCGGCAGGGACGAGGATGGCCGTGACAGAAAGCAAGCTGCTGAGAATCATATCATTGAAGGTTGCAAAATGGAGGACGGACACGGTGGCGTTGTCATTGGAAGTGAGATAGCAGGTGGAGCCCGAAATATATTCATTCAGAATTGCAACATGAGCAGCCCGGACTTATGGATGATCCTCCGCATTAAAACCAGTTCTTCAAGAGGTGGAGTGATTGAAAATATTTTCATGAAAGATATAGAGGTCGGACAATATCGCGATGCCGCCATCCATTGCACCATGTTTTACGAAAAGCCAGGTGAATTCATTCCCGCCGTGAGAAACATCTGGGTAGAAAACCTCAAGGTGAGTAAAGGAGGAAAGTTTGGTGTTTTTGCCAACACATATCCCGAATCTCCTCTAAAAAATCTGAAAATGGTCAATTGTCAGATCGATGGTGTCGATACTCCTTTCAGTATGGACCATTTCAAGAACCTGGAATTATCAAACGTTGTAGTGAATGGTAAATTGATGGATCAGAATGAGGTGGGTAAAAAATGAGGTTATGTAAAAGACCTGATTTCACTTCCCAGGCCTGAAGGTTATTCAGCTGGTATCATTTTGTTTCCTGAGCTCATGTCCCCAATCTTTAATTCAGGAATTGCTTTAAAGCCAGCAGTGTTTTTCTTCTTTCCGTGCACTCTAAATGGAGAGTGAGTATTAAGAGTTTCTCGCCTGCTCGATTCCCTTTTTCCAAGCTTCAATCACCTGTGGGTATGCTCTTGTGAGCAAGCTGTCATTGAATGCAAACTTTACTATTCCTTCTTTGGTTGCTCTACCCAGCATGATCTGGTGCTCTTTGTATAAATAATTGGCCAGTTTTTTTAAGTCTATATCATTAGATAGTTTCATGAGAAAAATATTGGAACCATTTGGTATTGCAGTCAAGGTCACCCCTTTGATCTGATTTAAATCTGCAACCATTGACTTAGAGATGCCCACCACTTGTTTCCATCGATCATCGATGCCATCAAGATAATGATTGGCCATTGCTGTATTGAACCAACTTTGATATACAGTACCTCCAAAAATTTTGATTTGGTGACCTACCTGATCTATGATTTCAGCATCACCACAAAGCATGGCGCCACCTCCGGCGTTGAGGTATTTGTACAGCGAAATATAAACCGTATCAAAATAAGAGGCATATTCAGAAATGGAAACGCCACTAAATGCCGAAGCAATGTGAATTCTTGCTCCATCCAAATGCATCTTATAGTGATGTTCTTTGCAATATTTCGAAATTTCCCGAACAGTTTCCATCGGCACAAAAGCCCCATTGGCACGCCTTACGGGGCTTTCAATGAGCACAGTTCCCAGGCCACTTTTAAAGACCTCGTTTTCATCAAGGTATCGGATGGCCTCTTCCATATCTGCCAGGTTGTAATAAGGTTTTCCGATACCAACGGGAATGAGCCTTTTTCCATGAACACTTTGTGCTGCGTCAGCTTCGTCCCGATAAACGTGTGAGTTTTCCGGCACAATGACCTTGGTGTTGTGTTGATTCAACAATTTGAGCGCCAGTTGATTGGCCATTGTACCTGTTGGCAGGTATATTGCTTTTTCTTTGCCGGTCAATTTGGCAAATTTTTCTTCTAGCAATTTGGTTACACCACCACTGCCGTAGAAGTCGGGCTGGATGGGTTGAGAGCCGCTGATTTCTTTCAGCTTTTGAAGATATGCATCAGGAGAAAGTTCCAGACCATCATAAATAAAATTGATCATGGATTGAGCTTCAGTGCCATTTGCCGGTAATTCATCCTCAAATGCAATTGCATTTTTTTCGATTTTGGGGAAAACGAAAGGGATGGTGGATAAGCCAAGCTGAGCCATAAAGGCCCTTCTATTGTTTTTTTCCTTCATGATATACAATTGTTTTGTTGGATTGCAATGACTTTCTGTTGGATGGAAATTTGTTCAAAACCAAATGTTTCGTTTGTCAAAAAAATCATAAACATTGGTTTTGAATTTCAAAGTTAGGATATGATCATCAAAGGACTGCACTAATTGTGTGCCAATGATGCATCAATGAGTTTTAATATATGTTCAATTTCTGCTTTGAAGGGCAGATAAAAATCTCTTGTAGTTGCCACTGAACTTTGTTGAAACATGATAAGCAGATTTAATTGCCTCAGTGATTTTACCAATACTTTGTTATCGATGGCGTCGAGTGGCGTTTCCCAACTCAAATCTTTACCCAAAGCATTAAATATAATTTTGAAATTGCCATTTTGTATGATGAAGTTGTTGTTGTCGTGCCTGTTGGAGAGGACTTCTGCTTGTTGTTGATTTATTTTTTCTATCCAGCTGTTGAATGCCGCGAGCTTAGGTTCAATTCCTGGTTCTGAATCAGCTTAAGATCTCCGGTGCTTATTATTTCCGTGAGCACACCTGAATTTGCTGTATTATTTATTTCATTGCCAAATGTTTGGTAAGCATTTCTGGCTATGGTTTCTTCTGAAATGGTATCTGAAACATTGCTTTTGAAGGATTCAATCATTTTTGTTGCCCTTTCGATATTTAATCTGTTGCGCTCCATAACTGCATCCAAAATTTTCAAATTTTGAATAAATTCATTTTTTAGCGCTAAGAGATTCATTTGCTCCGTCTCTCTGTCCTGTTTTTCTATATTCCAGTTGTTGATGGATACTGCAATTAAAATCCCAATGACAACCAGAACAATTTCGCCAACGGCATAAATCAGATATTTGTTGAATCTGTTTTCAGAAAGCAATTTTTGTTTCAGACTGGAAATAAATCTAAGCATTGGTCAAAGCGTGGTTAATATAGAATGTAGTGCATTGAAAACCTCCTAAAAATATGATTTTCCCTTATTCAAAGTTAAATTATTTGATGGATTAAAAACAATTGGATTTATCGGGCATGGTGGCGATGATAGGACAATATAACATTGACTGAATATGGCCTTTGCCGACAGTGCCAAAAAGTAAGCTCAAAGCCAGATTTAAGGCAAATGCTTATTGCTCTTGTGAAAATATGCTTTACGAAAATTGCACAACATTAATGCATTCCTCACCGGAAATACAATTGGCTTACTTTTTTGTCTTGACACAAAAAAGTAACAAAAAAAGTCAAGCGCTGAATATTTTTCTTAACGCTCGCTCTCATTCATTTTCGCTAAAGCTAAAAAACTCGCCCCTTGGCTGAGGTTCATTGTTTTTGGTTTCTTGAATCAAACATTTCTCTTGCTTGAGTTTCGTTCAGGCTCACACAGTTTTAGCTTCTTAACGCAAAAATGCATGTCGCTCACTAAAAAATATAAGGCGCGGGATTTGTCGTCAATTCCAAAATAGTTGCATTTATAAACTAATAAAGCCAAGGTTAAAGACAATGCAGAAAAAGAGGGTTCAGATTTCAGTGATAGAGAGCAAAGAATCGTCTTCCACAAAATAAATTCCCCTCTCCCAAAGAGGGGTGGACGGCATACGACGATCTAAATCATTATGTGGATTCCATAATGCCGGACGGGGTGTTGTAGGAGAAAGTCTATTTTTTAGAGGATGTATTTTGCAGTGAGATTATGCTTCGGACTTTGCTTTAGCTCTACGTGGCCTGATTGACGTACTCCGTGCGACAACACCCCGTCATGGCTGTTCCAGTTGCCCGCATTGCGGTTCCTTCGCTTCTCATTCTGTCGTATTCGACCCTTTGGGATCGCTGAGTCACCTCTTCAAAAGAGGGGAATTTTTATTTTGGCAAATGAAAAAAAAATAGACCAAACAAGATTAATGGCACCTTACTTTAAATTTATTTGTAAGTCGAAGCCTCATTAATTTATCAATTCTTCCAAATTGTATTTTTCTATTGCCCAAGCATTGGACTCTTGTAAAACACGAATCTCATGGTCATTTTGGATCCGAAGCCATAATTCTGCATCGATGTTTGAAAGTCTTTCAATAATAAGCGCAAGCTCAATGGTCAACCTTCTTTCACCATTAAGGATTTTGCTCAGATTGGATGGCCTGATGTCTAAATAATTGGCGAATTCTACTTGTTTTATTTCAATGAGTTCTATGAATTTTTTTACAAACTTTCCAACAGGTACCACTTGTGTGTATGATTTCAGATAATCTTCCATCTCGAACTTCAAGCCTAAAATAGCTATTTTTATTCTGTCCTCCTTAGAAGTTTCGGCAACTTTACTGCGAATGAGCAACTTAAAATCTTCGAATTCTTTTGTACCGATATCCATATGTTCCGACAATATGCTGTCAACCGGTTGACTCAATATATTTTTATTACTTTTCATTCTTCGAGATATTTATGAATCAATTTTGCACCTGACATCGGATCAATGTACATTCTGGCTCCAATGGTTTGAGTTGCAAAATATTTAGTTTTATACCACTCAATTAAACTCGTTTTTGACATGAAGGTCAGATAGCCTTTGTATGCACTGTTCAGCTTAAGCGCTGTTCTGCAAGCAAATGCAATCAAACATCCAGCCACATGATCATTCTCTTTCTGAGCACCTATGTTGAATGGAGCAATTTCTATCAATTCCATAATCAACATTCCATCATTTTCAAGCAATTGAATTGCGCCGTGAATTCTATTGGATGACTGCTCAATCAGCACATAGAGTGTATCAGGTCTTTGCTTAAATTCATTTTGCCAATCAAAAGACCACCCATCTTTCTTTTTGGGAATCAAACCCTTGCTGACGGGTACAATTACACATTCAATGGTGTGGTTCCCTTTGAGGTTGAGAATCTTCAAATTGTCAAATTTGTATAACAAATATACGATTTGTTTCTTTTATTGTCAAGTTTATATTTTTGCTAGGGCTTAAATAAATTCCACTCTTCCAAAGAGGGGTGGAAGGCATATGTCGATCTAAATCATGATGTGGATTTCATCATGCCGGACGGGGTGTTGTGGGCAAGGGCATTAGGCCTACTTTTTGTCTTGACACAAAAAGTGAGCAAAAAAGTCAAGCGCTGAATATTTTTCTTAACGCTCGCTCACATTCATTTTCGCTAAAGCTAAAAAACTCGCCCCTTGGCTGAGGTTCATTGTTTTTGATCTCTTGAGGCAAACATTTCTCTTGCTTGATTTTCGTTCAGGCTCACACAGTTTTAGCTTCTTAACGCAAAAATTATACCTTTCGGACTGTGGTTTGGCCAGATTAGTTGGATAGGAAATTTATTACAAGACAAGGCGCGAAAGCGATAGATAGCCAAAGCTATCTATCAATTGAGCAACGCAGTATTGTGATAAATTTACACCAAGTAGGCGGCCAGATCATTGTCCGAATGGTATTTACGTCGCTCACTAAAAAATATAAGGCTCGGGATTTGTTGTCATTTCCAAAAAGAATGCATTTATAAAAATACCTGGTCAAACTTAAATACAAAGCTGAATGGAGGGTTCAGATTTCAGTGATAGAGAGCGAAGCAACGGAATGCCGGCTTTTGACATCGTAAAGCGTAAAATTAGAGCATTTGAGTAAAAACAGGTGCACAGAAACCCAAAACGGAGTTATGGTCAAAAGACAAAGGCTGAAGTTGCGAGAGCGAACGGTCCCTAAGTGGAGCCATTAGATGAAATCAATGGCTCAGCTTAGGGAATCACCTTAATCTGAACCAAGCCTTTTTTGTAACTTTTTTTGGCGCATGAAAAAAAGTTAGCAAATGCCAGATTTAAGGGCATGCCCTTTATTGTTGGAAAAGCAATTACTGTTGAGAAGGCAAATGATAATTCATTCCTAAAGGAAAAGCATTAGGCTTACATCTTAGCCTTTGGTTTCGACTCCGCTCAACCACCAGGACAAAAAACAACAAAATGTGTTAACATTGCTCTAGTACGATACATCAGCTATCGTATTTTCTTCTGTAAAATAGATGGCGATATATGTTGGGGCATTGTTTTCTTCCATAATTTCGTAGTAGTTGATTTTTTTGACAGGG
>JAGQWX010000062.1 GCA_020436935.1 Saprospiraceae bacterium | reverse complement strand
ATAGAATATCAGATTTCGGCTCTGAGGGTTGGGGGTTCGAATCCTCCCGGGGTCACACATTTTTCCTGTCTTTGTCAGGGTGTTTTTCAATCACTTTCCCGAAGAATGTTTCAATTTATGGTGATGTCAATCAAATCCACTTCTTTTAGATCTTTGAGTTTTTTAATGTCCTTTTTGTTATTGTTCATTTCTTGTGGTGAAAAGACTGCAAAGATCGAGGATGTAGATATCGCTCAAATGGAAGAAGCCTTAAAGTCAAACAATTCAAAACAAAATGAACTGGCGTTGATTGGCACAATTTTCAGAAAAGCCGCCGAACAAACCAGTGATAAGGAGAAAGAAAAGTATTTTCAGTACGGAGTTGAAAAATGTGGTTCGCTGGGTTATACTTCTGAGCAACAATCATTTATATCTGAACTGCTAAAGTGTTGTTATAAATCCGATCAAACTCCTGAAAGGCTTGCTAAGCTGGCATCTTTATTGAGTGCGTCAGATAAAAAAGAGGTGGCATCCGTGGTGAACAATGCCTTGTACAGAAACTTCAAATCAAGTGATTTCGCATCCAAAGTCAGTCCGGAAGATCAAAAGCTCAATTATAGCGCATATATCAAATCCGTTGGCGCGGAGGCATTCGAAGGAGAAGGATCAATGGGCCTCAAAAGAGAGGAAGCCATAAGGTACATTGACCTAACTGAAGCTTTTGCCATGGTAGATCCAAGAAGCGGTGACGCTCCCGACTATCTTTGGAAAGGAGCAGAAATGGCCAGGAACCTTGGGAGTGTGGAAAAATCTTTGAGTTTATATAGTGATTTGGCTTCGAGATATCCTGATAATGAAAAAGCAGCAGATGCACTTTTTCTTAAAGGCTATATTCTTGAAACTGCCATAGGCAATATTGAAGGCGCTAGGGAGGCCTATACGTCTTTTGTAAATAAATATCCAAAACATGAGCTTGCGGATGACGCTCAATTCTTACTGGAAAATTTGGGTAAAACAGACGCTGATTTATTAGAAGCCATTCAAACAAATAAGTGATAAAATGAAAAACATCATAGTATTGGTATGCTTCATTTCATTATTTTCGTGCAAACCACAACAAGAAATGAAACCAGTACTTGCTTTTGATGAAAGTCCGCAATGGGCTCAGGAAGCCATATGGTATCAGATTTTTGTTGAGCGTTTCAGGAATGGCAATACAGCCAACGAGCCCACCCCAAAATATATGCAACCGGGTTTGTTTGATACCATACCATCCGACTGGAAAATGCAGGATTGGGGAAGCAACTGGTATGGAAGAGCAGCATGGGAAGAAGGCAGCGAATTTCCATTTTACACAACGGTACAGATGCGCAGATATGGAGGTGATCTGGAAGGAGTAAAATCTCAGATAGCTTATTTGAAAGACCTGGGCATCAATGCGGTATATTTCAACCCACTCAATGACGCTCCTTCTTTACATAAGTATGATGCCCGATCTTACCACCATATAGACATCAACTTTGGACCTGATCCTGAGGGAGACATCAAACTAATCGCCAGTGAAAAACCAGAGCAGCCTGAAACATGGGTTTGGACGAGTGCCGACAAGCTTTTCCTGGAGGTCATCGATCAAATGCACAAAGAAGGCATTAGAGTGGTGCTTGACTTTTCATTCAATCACACTGGAAGAGCTTTTTGGGCATTTGAAGACATTTTAAAAAATCAACAACAGTCTCCATTTAAAGATTGGTTTGAAATCAAAGAATTTGATAATCTGGAAACCAAAGAAATTGAGCTGGATTATGATGGTTGGTTTGGAATCAAATCTCTTCCTGAACTAAAAAAGATCAGATCCAGTGAAAAGAAATTCGGCAATCCCTTTGAAGGAGATATTGTTGATCCGGTCAAGCAACACATTTTTGCGGTATGCAGAAGATGGATGGATCCAAACGGTGATGGCAACTTCCAGGATGGAATCGATGGAATAAGACTTGACGTTGCAGAACATGTGCCACTGGGTTTCTGGAGATCGTTTAGAAAAGAAATGAGATCGATCAACCCGGAATTTTATCTCATCGGTGAATGCTGGTGGGAAGAGTTTCCTGAAAGATTGATGGACCCTTCTCCATGGGTGCAGGGTGATATATTCGATGCTGTAATGCATTACCACTGGTATAAACCGGCAAGGGCACTGTTTAGGAATCCTGAAGGAGAGTTTTATACCTTAACTTCGTACAGAGATCATGTTAAAGCTTTGTGGAGTAAATACAAACCTTCGACCGCCAGAAGCATGATGAACCTCAATGCATCTCATGACTCTCCCAGGTTTTGGACCTCCATTAATAATACCAATATGTATAAGTTGAACGCCAAGCCCAACGACAATGCATATTACAAAACCGGAGCGCCGGATGCTGAGGCAATAGCCATGGGAAAAGCTTTATTGCTGCACCAGTTTACTTTCATCGGTTCGCCACACATTTGGAATGGTGATGAAATGGGTATGTTTGGAGCTGATGATCCCGATAACAGAAAACCATTGTGGTGGAAAGACATCACATTTGAGCCTGAAACCAACCATCCGGCATCAGTCGAAAAGTATGAGATTACCCCAGGCTTCAATGAAGAATTGTTCAATTATTATAAAAGTCTCATTGGACTGAGAAAGTCAGAAGCAGGATTTTCCTGGGGAAGTATTGATTTTATTGACGAATACCTGGAAATGGGCATTCTCGCATATGTAAGGTCCTATGAAAATAAGACATTACTCGTTATGATCAATCCTTCAAAGGAAGAAAGACAGGTCCAATTCATCACCGGACACGAGAATAAAACCAGGATTTTCACCCTCGGTCAGGTAGAAAAAGGTTTGTTTGCGGGATATTCAGGCATTGTTTTCGAGATCAAAAAATAGGTTCTTCATTATTATAAAATATGTGGGCGGCATTCCAATGCCATGTAAATGCCACCCAACATACAACTTAATTGCCGCCAAGTATCAAAGGCAAGCCTCCTTTTCCGGCTTCACCAATGATCACAATTTTAGCGTTTTCTGATTTTGCAAGGTCTAGCGTTGCCTCGATACCTTTATCCTTCAATATCCGGTCTGTAAGTGATGCATTGAGGATGGTGTTGGCGTCGGCTTTTGCTTTGGCTTCGATGATCCTTCTTTCAGCATCTTTTCTTTCTCTGTCAAGTTTGAACTCATACTGGAAGGCCAATTGCTCCTCCTCTAATTTTTGCTCGATCGCATTCTTGAGTTTTTCGGGTAGTTGTACTGACCTAATTAGAACCGCGTCGAGGACTATGTGCTTGGTGCCAATGGCCTGCGAGGTCTTGGTGAAAATTTCATCCTGTATAGCTTCCCTTTTTGTAGAGTACAATTCTTCCGGGAGATACTGTCCGATGACTTCTCTGGTTGCCGATCTTATCTCAGGTTTGATGATTCTGGATACGTAGTCAGGGCCAATTTCCTGATGCAGCATGCCCACATCTGTAGGGCTGGCGGCAAAACGGTAAGATAGTTCTACCTCGATATTTAAGCCGTTTTTACTCAGGACGTCCATCTTCTCAAATTCTTCGTTGATGCGAATGTCATAAACGTACATTTTGTTCCAGGGCGCTACCACGTGGAAGCCTTCACCATAGATGTTTTTTGTATCAAGGCCTCCGCTAAATGGTTTGAACAGGATGCCCCGATGGCCGGTGTCTATCGTGAGGAAGGTTGCATTGGTGATGATAAGTGCAAGAATGACTCCGATGATCAGAAATACCCAGATACCTCTGAATTTGAATCTTGGGAAATTAAGGTTTGTGCTACTCATGTGTAATGATTTTGTTTTAAATACGTTTTTTGTAAATCAAAAATCTGCAATTCTTTTTCATGAACCATGAATGGATAGAATGTGCGGCTTTTACTTTCTGATGAAAAAATGATGATCATTTAGATGTAGCCTCCAGTGTTTTGAATAAAGTATGTTATTACCTGGCCTGGAAGCATAACTTAATGATTTCACTTCATCTCATCAGTATACAACATAAATACAATTAAAGTGGAAATAAATCCTGAAATAAGCCCAACTCGATGAACTCAAGTCTTTTTTCGGCAGTTCTCATGTTTTTTCAGATATAAATAAGGCAATTTCAGAAGCTGTTTCAGGGATTTTGCGGAATTCTATAGATATTTAAATTTCGATAAATTATAAAAAGGTGAGGTATTTCGGGCTTTTAATTTTCATTCAGTTTTGTTTGACTTTGTCTGCTCAAAAGACAGGTATAGAATTGGGCATAGTCCACTGGGGCAGAGATCTGGATAAGGCAAAATCTCTTGCCAAACAGACTGATAAACCCATATTGCTGTTTTTTCAGGAGGTTCCGGGTTGTCAGACCTGCAAAAATTTTGGATCAGAAGTCATGTCGGATCCTTTGATTGCCGAATACATTGAGACATATTTTATTCCTGTTCTGGTCTACAACAACAAAGGTGGAGTTGATGCCAAAATTCTACAGTCATATGGTGAACCTTCCTGGAACAATCCTGTGCTCCGCGTCATCAAGTCCGATGGAAAAGATTTGATTCAAAGAAATTCAGGTAAATATGATGCAGGTTCTATTATTGCTTATCTCAACAGTGCAGTTCTTGCATCCGGCAGACTGGTACCTGGATATGCATTGCTCTTAGAAGAAGAGTATGATGCCAGGACGTCCGAATGCGTACTAGAAATGTATTGTTTCTGGTCAGGAGAAAAAACCATTGGCCATTTGCCGGGAGTCATCAGTACAACAGCTGGTTTCAGCAAAGGGCATGAGGTGGTAAAAGTAGTGTATGATCCGGGTAAAACGAATCTGCAAAGCCTGTTGAAATCAGCAAGCAAGTCCGGCAATGCCGACAGGATATATACCTCCAAGGCCCATGAATTGGAAATTGCCAACAAACTGAAAATCCCCACATACACCGGGAATTTTGATTTCAAAAAAGACAAGGAGGTCCATTATTATCTTGTGAAAAGCAAATACGCCGGAATCAAAATGACAGAGATGCAGGCCACCAAAGTAAATGCTGCTATTGGGAATGGACTGGATCCAAAAAACTATTTGTCGCCAAAACAATTGCTTTGTGTTGATAACAGGTTGTAATTCCATCAATTTAATTTTTTTACTCATCTCCTGGCAGCATAAAGCTTATATTCATCGTAATTGGATAGTCTGAAATTGATATTTGGATTAATTTTCAACCTATATGAAAAAATACACTATTAACCCCGCCTTCCTTTCCATAGCTGTGCTTTTGGTTTGTAGTTTCAACATGGCCAATATCGGTAATGCACAATCAACTGCTACGATTTCAGGTTATGTCATTGATGAGAAAACAGGTGAAGCTTTAATTGGAGCCAACGTTTATATAGATGTAAGCAATGAAGGCACCGTTACAAACAACTTTGGTTTTTATAGCATTTCATTACCCAAGGGCACCAGTGGCGTCCTCAATTATTCTTACATAGGTTATGTCTCTAAGGCATTGAATTTTGAATTGTCGTCAGACTTATCCCTCAATGTAGGTCTGTCCTCCAGCATCGAATTGGAAGAAGTTGAAGTTATAGCAGAGAAGAACAAACGAATAGAACGAGAAACTCAAATGAGTGTTTCTGAAATACCCATGGCACAACTCAAAAAAGTGCCGGCCTTATTTGGTGAGGTAGACGTGTTGAAAGCTTTGCAGCTGATGCCGGGTGTGAAATCGGGAGGTGAAGGTCAAAGTGGTTTGTATGTAAGGGGCGGAGGACCTGACCAAAACCTCATCCTTTTGGATGGTGTTCCGGTATACAATGCATCACACTTGTTTGGTTTCTTTTCTGTTTTTAATGCAGATGCCATCAAAGACGTTAAATTGATCAAAGGTGGATTTCCAGCAAGATATGGAGGCCGATTGTCCTCAGTACTGGACATCAGCATGAAGGAAGGCAATCTCAATGAGTTTCATGGCACTGCCTCCATAGGACTCATTGCATCAAAGCTTACGTTGGAGGGGCCCATCAATAAAGGGAAAACTTCATTTATAGTATCCGGCAGACGGACCTACATTGACTTACTGGCCAAGCCATTGATCAAGGCAAACTTTCGCGATGGGGGATCGGAAGGGGATTTGGGATACTTCTTTTATGATTTAAATGCAAAAATCAACCACAAGTTTTCCGATAAGGACAGGTTGTACCTAAGTGCATATACCGGCAGAGATAAGTTTTTTTTCAACAACGAGGATAAAAATGGTTTTGGCGACTACTCCAGATATTCCGAGAATGCCCTTTTCTGGGGGAATTTCACGAGTTCATTGCGATGGAATCACCTGATCAACCCCAAAATGTTTGTAAACACGACAGCAACATTCAGCAATTACAAGCTGAATACAGATCTGGAATTTGGCGAAAGACAAAAGGTAAATCCGGACCTTAGGAACAGATTTGCTGTTGATTATTTATCTGGAATTCGTGATTTTGCCTTGAAGATTGATGTGGACTACTTGCCATCACCCGGCCATTTCCTAAGGTTTGGGGCCAACGCCATCCAACACCAGTTCAATCCGGGAGTTTTCAACCTGTTGAATGAAGACACTGAGACCAACCTCAAATTCGCCGAATCTTTTGGCCAGGACCTGGTCGACGGCCTGGAAACCGCATTGTTTATTGAAGACGATTATAACATTTCCAATAAACTGAAGGTAAATGGTGGTTTGCATTTTTCAACTTTTACAACCAACAAAAAAAC
Organism: Saprospiraceae bacterium; assembly: GCA_020436935.1. GTDB lineage: Bacteria > Bacteroidota > Bacteroidia > Chitinophagales > Saprospiraceae > JADKBO01. The sequence goes on along the minus strand of JAGQWX010000062.1, from coordinate 23,173 downwards.
CTATGCGTCCTTACAACCAAGATTTAGTGGCAGGTATTTGCTGAAAGATGACTGGTCAGTGAAGTCTTCTTTTGCCAGCATGAGGCAATACATCAATTTGCTGGCATTTGAGGGCATAGGTCTCCCAACAGATCTTTGGGTACCTGCTACAGATAGAATTCGTCCCCAGGACTCGTGGCAGGTAGCTGTCGGAACGGCCAAGACTTTCAAAGATGTCTATGAGTTTTCTACAGAGGTTTATTATAAAAAGATGTATAACCTCGTAGCATACAAAGATGGAGCTGGCATTTTTCAAACCGATGATTGGCAAAATAGGGTAGTGCAGGGGGATGGCCGGTCGTATGGCCTGGAATTGCTGCTTCAAAAGAAGGAAGGAAAATTTACGGGTTGGGTGGGTTATACCCTGGCCTGGGCATACAGGCAGTTTCCTGAAATTGACAATGGCATTGAGTATTTTGACAGGTATGACCGCAGGCACGATTTCTCTATCGTTGGGAATTATAACCTTTCAAAAAAAATCAACTTTGCTGCAACATGGATTTACAGTTCAGGAAATCCGGTCACATTGCCAACTGTTCTTGCGGATGACAGACTGCCGGGGCCTGGAAATGGCCATCAAAATACCGGAACAGGAATTGAATATTTTGGCTCAAGAAACAACTATAGAATACCCTCCTACCATAGACTTGACATTGGGGTGAATTTTGTCAAGCAGAAAAAGCGCTATGAGCGGATTTGGTCTGTAGGAGCATACAATACTTACTCCAGCAATAACCCATTTTACTTGTACATCAACAATACAAGTAAGATAGAGAACGGAATGTCAAAAACTGTGAGACAACTCACCCAGGCTTCCCTTTTCCCTATTATTCCATATGTCACATGGACAGCTAACTTTTAACCAAAAGGAAATGAAATCAGTACTTTATCATATTTTTCTATCGCTTTGCCTTTTCGCGTTCATTGGCTGTGAGGACTTTTTCGAAACTGCTTTGGAATTGGATACGCCAGAATTTAGGCAGGGCATCAACGTCATTGGTGAAGCTTTTGCAGGAGATACGGTCATCACACTCAGGGTAAATCAAGCCAAAAGTTCCTTCTCAACAGAACCCTATACAACTTTAATAAATGCTGTGATAAAAGCTAAAGTCAATGGGGAGGAGATGACAGTCAACTATGTACAATTTGATTCGAGTGATGAGGATGCTTTTGTCATTGAACTCGTCAAACCCCTTCGAAGCGGAGATCGTGTAGAAATAGAACTTAGCCACTCCGGGTTTCCTACAGCTTATATTGATGACATTGTTCCTCCTCTTGTTGAATTGAATACAGGGCCTCTGATTTATGATGCCACCAAGGATCAATCCGGCGACGGCTTGAGCAGAATGAATTTTTCAATCAATTACATCAATGGGAACGGGCCACTGTATTTTACTAGCAAGGCAGTGTATCATCAAACGTTAACTCAATGCGTACGAGAGAACATTAATGGGCAATTTGTTTGCGTAAGGTTTGATACCATAATTCTTGCAAATGAAAGAGGCCTGACTATCAATGACCCTAATGCTGTCGAAGGAAGTTTTGGCAGTATGGTCAAACAATATGATGGAGGAGTCGAAAAGCAGTATGTTGGAACCATTCCAAACTACTTTGTTAACGGCTTGAGACAGACCACAAGCGATAACCGAGTCGAGATGAATTTTATAAGCATGAGTGAACAAACTTTTAATTATGAGGTGAGCCTAAGTCAATATTATGCGAGTAAGGACAATCCATTCGCTACACCGGTCAATGTTTTTGGAAATGTAAAAAACGGGTATGGGAGGCTAACGCTGAAGGCTGTTACAAGAGCCATAGTTCCTGTAGAATAAGACCCATTTTTAACTGATATTTAAATTATTTGCACAAAACATATCAGTGCAAATCCCTTATATTTGCACATAAATTTAAATTTTATTCCATGTATAAGTTTGTGGTAATTGCTGTTTTATCTATTCTTTTTACAGCGTCATGTAAGGATGCAAAATCAACCACCATTGAAGGTAAGGTTACCAATGCTGAAAACATGTCCGTTTTCCTGGATAAAATAAGTCTCGACAATACCAATGAAATCCTGATGAGTACCAAATCTGATGGAGCAGGAAACTTTGAATTCACAGTTCCTGATGGAGTCAAACCGGGTTTTTACAGAATCAGAATTGGAGTAAAAACCATAGAGTTGGTTTTTAACGGTACTGAAAAGGATGTGAAAATTGATGCTGATCTCAATACAGTCGATCAATTGTTGTATAAAGTTGAAGGAGCTCCATCACAGGAGAAGTTTTTGGTTGTGGTAAATGATTTTATTCAAAAGAAAATTGATGCGGCTCAACTTACTGAAATGGTGACCAATGAAAACGATGAAATGACCGCATTCATGATCGCGAGTAAGATGTTTACTTTTAGACCTGATTTTGCTGATATTCATAATTCAGTTTCTCAGAAAATCAAACAGAAGTATCCCGACCAAGATTGGGCAGACCAGTATGTTTTGGTGGCTTCAGAGCTACAAAAGGAGAAGGCAAGAATGGAAGCTTCCAACATTATCAAAGTTGGTATGGATGCACCTGACATTGAGTTGCCGGGATTGGATGGTAAAAATAAAAAGCTGAGTGAGCTAAAAGGCAAGGTGGTTTTGCTTGACTTTTGGGCTTCATGGTGTGGGCCATGCAGGAAAGCAAATCCTGGTGTTGTAGATGTGTATAAGCGATATAAAGACAAAGGTTTTGAAGTATACAGTGTGTCTCTGGATGGCCTGGACAACAGGACCAGACAAGCTATGGCTAGCGATAATACCCAACTCCAAATGAATCTTGACCGTTCCAAGGAGCGTTGGCAGCAAGCGATTCAGGCGGACAACCTGATCTGGGACTATCACGTGAGTGACTTGTTGAAATGGGATTCAAAAGCTGCAGCGCTTTATGGCGTTTCTGCTATTCCAAAAACGTTTTTGGTGGGCAGGGATGGCAAAATAGCTGCCATCGACCCAAGATACAATCTTGAACAAGTGCTCACGAGCACGCTTTAGGCATTCCTGATTCGCAGTTCCTGCGGAAAGTAATTGTTGATGCGGTTGCCGAGATTTTTGATCCAACCGAGATTTAAATCCTGGTATTGGATCAACATCCATGATTTTGTCGGATTGTTAATGGATTGTAAGTTTCTTCTTAGATATGCTCGTGCTTCCTCGATTTCCAGCTGGTGTTTGGGGATATTGGATTGAATTATTTCAGATAGTGCGAGTGCGTGATCCGGAATAAATAATGTTTTATTGAGGTTACCGCATTTAATTCCGGAATAGATCAATCTGTACTCTGCCAGAAAGTCGTGGATTTTATGTCCAAGAGCCTCATTGTAATGGTAGACATCACCATTTTTATGAATAAGTCTCAAAGATTCTCTTTTTACAAATTGATTGATGGCTTCGTTTTGTTGCTTATCCGGCTGTTGCAATTGACTCTTAGAGTGTTGTATATTTGATACATCATTTGTCCCGGATTTTTGAAGTACAGCACAAAAGAAGCCTTCTCCGCTTACTTTATGTGGATAGAAGTGATAGCCTTCGGCATCCTCCAGACTGGAAATGGTCACTCCCCAATGCCCTGGCACATCTATTTTTACAGATTCCAGATCAAATTTTTTCTGCCAATTGAGGACGTTTTTGATGTTCTCCTCATCATTGTATGTACAGGTACTGTAGATCAGATAGCCTCCATCTGCAAGTACAGGAAGGATGTCATCCACTATTCTATTTTGCCGGGCAGCGCATAATGCTACATTGTCCAGACTCCATTCTGTTGAAGCCTGCGGATCTTTGCGGAAAAGTCCTTCACCGCTGCAGGGAGCGTCCACCAAAATGAGATCAAACCTGGTATTCCTTTCTCCGATCTCTTTTGGGTCCATATTGGTCACAACGCAATTGTTGCGTCCCCACTTCATGATATTTTCTTTGAGGACGAGGGACCGTGCCTTTATGGTTTCGTTGGCAACAAGTATGGCGTCATTTCCAATTTCATCCAGCAACAGGGTAGACTTACCTCCAGGGGCTGCACACAAGTCAAGTACTATAGCTCCCGTTGGTAACTTGGATTTGATGGATTGCAAAACATGACCAATAAACATTGAAGAAGATTCCTGGACATAATAAGCTCCCGCATGGAAGGCAGGATCAATGATATAAGAAGGACGGTCTTTATAAGTATAGCCTTTGGAATACCACGGAACTTCTGACCACGGACCTAATTGGAATTCAGCTTTCCACTTTGTCGGATTGATCCTGATGCTGGACTGTGCTGCGTGCTGAATGGCTGTGAGAAAATCATCTGACTCATCCCCAAATTTTTTCCGTATCAATTCCACAAAGTCTGCAGGATAATCTTGCATGTAGATGTTTTGATGCTATTTTAGCCGCTCAAAATACAAACTTCCTATTTTTGTATAACATATAAAAAGACCACAGGTCCACAAAATGAATAAATTAATCATAACAGATAAAGCACCGGCACCAGTTGGGCCATACAGCCAGGCAATTCTCGCAGGCAATACACTGTATGCATCAGGTCAGATCGCTTTGGATCCTGCAACGGGAAATCTGGTCCTCAGCAGTCTTGAAGAGGAAACAAAGCAGGTCATGGAAAACCTCAAAGAAGTATTGATTGCTGCCGGCTGCTCATTTGCTGATGTTGTAAAATGTACCATTTTTCTTTCAGACATGGAAATGTTTGGTAGGGTGAATGCCGTTTATGCTAATTTTTTTGATGGCCTGACACCTCCTGCACGTGAAACTGTCCAGGTTGCGAACCTACCTAAATACGTCAATGTAGAAATCTCCTGCATTGCTGTCAAAGCTTAATACGCCTGTACTATATGAAAAAATACGGCCTCATAGGTTTCCCGCTCAGTCACTCTTTTTCACCTGCTTATTTTAAAAAGAAATTTGAAGACCTGGGTATAGAAGATTGTGAATACAAGGCATATCCCATCCCACATATCATCGAAGTACAAAAACTTTTGGATGAACATGTACTTGGCTTCAATGTGACCATTCCATATAAACAAGACATCATAGATTTTCTCAAAGAAATGGACCCTTGTGCCGCTGAAATCGGAGCAGTCAACTGCGTACGGAACATTGATGGACATTTGTACGGCTACAATACAGATGAATATGGCTTCAGAATGTCATTGCTTGAATTGATCGGTGACAGTTTTGATGGAGAAGCTTTGGTATTGGGAACCGGCGGTGCCGCTAAAGCCGTCTTTTATGTGCTAAAAGAGTTAGGAATACCTTACAATATCGTCTCAAGAAAACAAGATTGCCTCAATTACGAGCAATTGACTCCGGAAATCATCGACCGATACAAGCTCATCATCAACAGTACTCCTGTGGGTATGCATCCCCATAATGACGAATGTCCTCATATTCCTTATGAAGGTATTTCAGAAAATCACTACCTTTACGACTTAATTTATAATCCGGCTGAAACCTTGTTTTTAAGGTATGGGAAAGAGAGAGGCGCGAAAATTAAAAATGGTGCTGATATGCTGATTCTGCAGGCGGAAAAATCTTGGGAAATATGGAATCAACCATGAATGTCAAATTGGATGAACCCGAGCCTTCGGGTAAGATTGTAGATTTTTCGAATACACAAATAGCTTTTTCATTTAAAACCGACTCGGAGTTAAAAAGGACTGTCTTTCTTTTTAAAATGATGAACAGTCCTTTTCTGGTAAAGGTATTCAGCTTCCTGGCTTTGTGGGCGATCAAACTGAGGCTACCATTTACGGAGTATCTCATCAAACAGACGATATTCAAACAATTTGTAGGTGGTGATACCTTGCTCCAGTGTCAGAAAACGATTGATTTACTGTATGATTTCGATACCCTCACCATCCTCGATTATGGAGCAGAAGGCAAGTCGGATGAAGACGATCTTGATCAGGTGATGTTTGAGAATATGAGGGCTATTGAAATGGCAGCCTCCAACAATAGCGTGCCGGTAATCAGTACAAAAATTACTGGTTTGGTCAGGAATGAAATCCTGGAGAAAAAACATGCAGGCATAGTACTGAATCAGCATGAAACCGAATTGTTCGAGCATCTTATTGAAAGAGTGGACAGAATTTGCAGTAAAGCGGCTGAACACGGCGTTGGTGTATTCATTGATGCCGAGGAGTCATGGATACAAGATCCCATTGATGAGATAACCATGGATATGATGGAAAAGTACAACAATGAAAAAGTAATTGTTTACAACACTTACCAGATGTATCAGAAAGCCAAACTCGACCAACTCAAAAGAGATCACACTTATGCCAAAACGAATGGCTTTATGCTTGGTGCAAAACTGGTAAGAGGTGCTTACATGGAAAAGGAGAATAAGAGAGCCCAACAGATGGGTTATCCTTCCCCCATTCATGAAACAAAACAAAACACCGACGACCATTATGACGAAGGCATACAATATTGTCTGGAACATTACGAAGAAATAAGTCTTTGCAATGCCAGCCATAATCTTTTGTCCAATTTGAAAATGGCAAGATATATCGTAGAAAATGAATTGGATAAATCACATTCACACCTCAATTTTTGCCAGCTTTATGGAATGTCTGATAATATCACTTTCAACCTGGCCCATGAGGGCTTTACTGTGGCCAAATATGTTCCTTATGGCCCTGTCAAAGAAGTGATTCCTTATTTGATCAGAAGAGCTCAGGAGAATTCTTCAGTCACAGGAGAAACCAGCAGGGAACTTACACTCCTGCACAAGGAAATGGAGAGAAGAAAAATTTGATAAAAAAGCACAAAGAAAATACGCTGCTTTTTCAGATGCACTGGCCTGACTCGACCAGGATGCATTATCTGTTTGGCACCATGCATACCTCCAGTCCTGCAAGTCTCAACCAATTTGAGTTAGTAAAAAAATGGCTTTCGCATTGCAGTGTATTTATTGCTGAAACAGATTTGTCTGGCCCAATGCCTTCATTTACAGGTGTATGGAAGCAAGATCTAAAGCTTGCCCTTGGGGAGAATTTTTACGATAGAGTTGCATCCAAACTCCGGCAACTGTATGGCATTGATTTGCAAATGATGAGATTTACCCACCCCCTTCATGTCATGAGTTTTATATCCCAGCACATGATTGGCGAAATGAATACCGAAGCTCTTGACTTTTTATTGCAAAGAGAAGCGGATCGACTGCAGATGGAAACAGGAGGTCTTGAAACCATCGATGAACAGCTTCAGATACTCATCAATTTGCCGGAGTCACAATCTTTACTTCAGCTTAAAAAACTGCTCAGAAACCTATCTGGTACAAGACGGCAGTTGATCCATATGGATGAGACTTATGCCAGGGGAGACATCAGAAAGCTGTACAAGATGAGCAGGAAGGGCTTGGGAGGTCATCGGCACATCCACATCAATCAGCGCAATGCTATACTAAGCAAAAGGGTTTTAAATTATCTCGAACCTAACGAAAGGTCGCACTTCATCTGTTGTGGAGCCGCGCATTTATGGGGTGAATTTGGGATGCTAAGATCCTTGAAAAAAGCCGGACTTTTATTGAAGCCTATTATTGTATAAACTGTCCGGTATTGTGCAGCATGGTCAGCTGAGGGCCGTAACATTGTGCAATGTTTTGCTGGTTGAAAACTTCGCTCGTTTTTCCATAGGCAATCAAGCGCTGGTTGATCATGATGACAGAAGAAAAGTATTCTTCTATGGTAGATAAATCGTGGTGGACAACAAGCACAGTTTTGCCTTCGTCCGCCAGGTATTTCATGATCTGTATGATTTTTTCTTCTGTTGTGATATCAACGCCAACAAATGGCTCATCAAAAAAGAACAGTTCTGCTTCCTGAGCAAGTGCCCGGGCAATGAATACGCGCTGCTGCTGGCCGCCTGAAAGTTGACCAATTTGACGACCTGATAGGTCACCAATTCCCAGTTTTTCCAATGCCTCGTCTACCTTTCGATAATCTTCAGCATTGATGCGTTGAAGTACCTTCTTGTGGGGATATCTACCCATTAACACCAAGTCTTTGACCGTTGCAGGAAATGTCCAGTCGACTTCATCGCGCTGTGGAACATAGGCTACTTTTTTGCGGACCTGATCTATCTCTTTTCCGAAAACAGAAATCTGGCCAGCGTCATAATCTATAAGTCCGAGAATGGACTTAAACAATGTGGATTTTCCTGCCCCGTTGGGTCCGATAACCCCATAGGTCTGTCCTGAATCAATTTCAAGATATATGTTGGTGAGGACGCGTTTATTTTGGTAGGATACGTTGAGCCCCTTAATGCTGATCACATTATCGGTATTATTAGTACTTTGCATGGGTGGAGTCTAGTTTGAAAATCATGTAGAGAATGGAAAAGAGTAAAAATGCAATGATGCCAAAAATGACACCCGAATTAAGATAACCGGCATCTTTGTTGAGTTTGGTTGATGCGAAATTGGTACCGGATAGAGCTTCGGCAATAGTCTTGGAGTTGTGTCTCAACATCTTGATATAAGTATCTCCGTCGGATCCAGGTTCGCCAACAGAGTCTGCGTAAAGTTCTCCACCAATTTTTACTTTGAGGTCTGTAGCAATTTGTTGTATGAGTTTGGGGTTAATGGTAGATTCTATAAAGATAGCCGGTACATTGAACTCCTTAATGTTGTTGATGACACGTTTCATGTCTGCGGTCTGGGCATCCGATTCTGTAGATATACCCATCACTGCGCTCAAAGTGAGGCCATACCTGCTGCCATAATAGTTGAATGCATCATGGGATGTTACCAAAACCCTCTGTCCTTCTGGTATGCTCCTGATCAGGCTGAATATTTCTGCATCAAGCGCTTCTAGTTGTGCCTTGTATGCATTGTAGTTTTTAGTCAGTTCTTCTTTGTTTTCAGGAAGTAGATTTGACAATGCTTCATAGATGTTTTTGATGTAAATCAGACCATTAGAAGCGGTCATCCATGCATGAGGATCTGTTGCGCCGGCATGAAGATCTGATGCGATAGGAATGATATTTTTGGTGATTAGTATGGTTTTTCCTTTAGTCCCGGAGTTTTCAATCAGTTCTTGCATCCATCCTTCAAAAGTAAGGCCATTGATTAAGATCAAATCTGCATTTTGTACCAGTTTGGCATCTCCAGGAGTTGGTTCGTATCGATGGGGATCACCACCAATGGGTACGACAGACTTTATTTCAGCAAGATCTCCTGCTATGGTTTGAGCCATATCAGCAAATATACTTGCAGAAGCTATCACCTTTGGCTTCTGTGCGATGGCAACTGATGATGTCAGCAGTAGCATGCCTATGACTAATGATCTCATATTCATATCCTTTTGACAAATAAGTTTTGAACAACAGCTATGCTAAGTGTCATGTTTCTTTTCTTATCGACAATGACTTGCCGTGATCCGTCAAATTCAGCTATCTGAAGAATTTCTATATTGGTTCCGATCTTGATGTTGAGCTGATGCAGGTGTTCCAAAAATGAAGTTCCATGCTCCTTTACACCCAAGACTACCGTTTCTACATTTGGTCCAATGTCCGACAGGGCAATTTGATTTCTTATGGTGAAACGGCCCTCTGCATTGGGAATAGGGTCTCCATGAGGATCAAACTTGGGATAGTCCATAAATGCGTCTAATCTGGATATGAGTTCGGGTGGCCCGATGTGCTCCAGCTCTTCAGCAATATCGTGTACATGATGCCATGCAAATCTGAGTTTATCCACCAGAAAAACTTCCCAGAGTCTGTGCCTTCTGATGAGCTCTGTTGCAATTTTATTTCCTGAAGGAGTAAGGCTTACGCCCTTGTATTTCTCGTAAAGGACAAGGTTTTTGTCAGCCATTTTTTTGACCATATCTGTTATGGATGCCGGTGATGTTTCCAATGCTCTGGCAAGCGAATTGGTACTGACAGATTTTTTTTCCTTCTCAGCAATTTTGAAAATGGCCTTCAGATAATTTTCTTCAGCCTTTGTAGTTTGATCCATCGTATACATGAGGACAAAGCTACAAAAAATATTTTTAAGCCAGCTTAAAAATATTTTTAAACGGTACTTATTTTAAGCTGTCGACGAGGGAGAAAACGCCAACGATAATGTATTGTATGCCGATGGACATGACTATAAACCCCATGATTCGGGATATGGCTTTCAAACCAGCTTCGCCGAGGAACTTGCCTACCCACGGCGCAGCTCTCAGTGTAAGGAACACCAGAAAGCCGGCAAGTATGATGGCGACAAAAATGGTTGTCCTTTCTGAAAATTCTTTGTATTCGTTGAAGTAGGTTATAAGGAGAGAAATGCTACCTGGTCCAGATAACATGGGCATGGCCATGGGCGTAAAAGAAATGTCATTCTTCGCCATCGCTTCTTCTCTCACCTTGGCGTTGATGGCACGGCTTTGCTCAAACTTTCCATTCAAAAGGCTAAAACCACTCATGAAAATCACGATTCCTCCGGCTATCCTCATGGCATAAATGCTGATGCCAAAAAATTTAAGCAGAACTGTGCCTGCTAGAAAAAATGCACTCAGAATGAGGATAAAATATAGGCTTACGTGTAACGCGGTTTTCTGCCTTTCTTTTCGATTGATGTCCACTGTAAGAGAAATGAATAAGGGCACCGCTCCCAAAGGATTGACCACAGAAATGAGACTTGCCAGTATAGAGAACAGCAGCGTCAGCATATCCATTTATTCTGGTTTGATCACTTTAAAGTTGGAATGTTGACCGCTTTCGCCATCCCTGATACTCACGATGTACAATCCTGAATGAAGTATTTCGAGACCATCAAGGGAATAAGTTTCCTGACCATAGGAATTAAAGTTTCGGGATAAAACTGTTCTACCCTGGACGTCAAACATCTGCAAGTTGTATTTCCTGTTCTTTCCACCGGGCAAATTGAAGGTGATGAAGTTTTGGAATAAGGTATTTTCAATGGAAATGAGCCCTGAGTTTTTTACCTCTTCGCTGGATACAACTGCACTCACCTCAATACAATATTCTTCAATTTCTCCATAGTCCTGGGTGCTATTACATACCACCGGGCGATCCTCAAAATTCATCACAACCCGCATCCTCTTGATTCCCGGAATCGTTGCTGTTGGTATGAGTATGCTGTCCTTTACGAATGGTTTACGGCCATTCGAGTTATACAGGAGCTCATTTGATGAGAACTCAAAATCATTATTGAGGTCAATGTACAATTTGAAGTTTTCCTGATAAGATTGATTAGAGAAGCCGGGAATAATCTCCAATTTGTAATATTTGTTTTTGTCCAGAACTGGTATTTTATAGCCAAGATACTTGCCATGTCCACCGAAATCCTGCCCGGTTTCCCATAAACTTTCACCGATAGAAACTGTCTCAATCCATTCCTGCTTGTTATTGATGTTGAAATCATCACAGTATGCTTCATCTGTACATAGACCACAATCAGTATTAAAGTTAAACTGATTGGTCAGGGGTGAAAGCGATCGTCCATTGAGGCAACTGTGGGACAACCTATATTCATAGAAGGTGCATTCAGGAAGATTTCCAATTTCAAAATTAAAATTACCTTCCAGGTTGATCCAGTTTGTAGCATCTTTTTCTTTGTATTCCAGCAAAGACATATCTATAAGATCCTGGGCCGCTAGATTAATTTGCATCATACCTTTTGTAAATTCTGCTTTAAGAACCTTAGGGTAGGGACAGCAGCCAAAAGAAGTAAGAAATCTAGAGTATCTGTAATCAGATAAGACTTTCGTGCCGCATGAGGTTTTTAATTGATATTCATATTCGGTGCACAGTTTCAGTCCTTCAATCTGTGTTTGTCCATTGATGTTCTTGTATTCCAGCCAGTTTTCAGTTCCAATTGGGCGCAGTCTTAAATCTACTTGCGTTCCCTGAACCGGGCTTGGAAGAGCAATGGAAAATTTTCCTTCCAAGTTGTTATAATAAACATCGTTGATCAAAGGCTCTGAACACGAAGAGCACCAATTGTTGACCATATTGACCAAATTTCCAATATCAAGCCTACCTTGCGATCTGGTGATGGCATTCAATGAATTATTGGCCTTTGTGCTTGACAATATGGCCTGCTTTAGTACTCTTGCAGCTTCTGCGGGATTTGATTTGGCCAGTTGAATCAATTGAGGGCAGGGAACCGAATATGCCAGCGCAATTGCCCCGGATACCTGAGGTGTGGATGCCGAGGTACCTGTAAAATTGCTGTATCTGTTGCTGCTAGATAAATTGTATACGTTTTCTCCATATGCTCCAAGGTCTATGGACTTTTTTCCATATCCACTGGAAGTAATTTTGTTGTCAGATCTGCCCACATTGGTCACCGTGATCAAAAAGTCACTCGGGCAAGCAGTTGGCATATCTCCTTCAATGTCCACATCAATATTTGAGTTGGCAGTTGCCGCACAACTCAATATACCAACAGCTCCAAGGCTGTCATAAAACGAACACCAAAGTGGAGATTCATTTGGATCACCACGATCTATACCCCATGATGAATTGGTTGCGACGATGAATGCACCTTTTTTGCCATTTGAAGCATTATAGAGTTTTCGTTGAACGAAGGCATAAGAATATGCTGCAATGGCATTGGCTTCATCTATGTCGCCAGTTACAATAGGCAATAATTTTACGGCCCAGTTGATACCGCTGACCCCCTTATTATTGTTGCCGACTGCCCCAATAATTCCGGCTACCTGTGTGCCATGGCGGTCATCAATGCCGACATTGTCATCTTTCGAGACTACATTCCAGCCGTAGTAATCGTCAACGTATCCATTGCCGTCGTTATCTATCTTATCACCGGGAATTTCTTGTCTGTTGATCCAAAGATTATCGACAATGTCATCATGTCTCCCAATGCCATCTTCCAATACTGCCACTACGATGGTATCTCCGAGGGCAGTAACGCCACCTGTGGTGATGTCCCAGGCACTAAGTATATTGAGATCATTACCAATTTGCACTAAGTTGTTGTATTGCCATTGATCATTAAATAAAGGGTCATTGGGGGTTCGACGGTATTGAATGACTTTGTTTTTCTGGGCATGGATGACATTAGGGTCTTTTCTGAGTTGAGAAATGTACTCATCTGTCCTTTGCTCATCCACTTTTAGCACAACCGCATTGAGTGGCGCTGAAGACAATATTCTGAGGTCTGGTTTTGAAGCTCTCTGTTGTAGGCTACCCAGGTTTTTCAGCAAAGTCTCTGCTTTGACACCGTCTTTCATACTGATTATGATCTCACCCGGTTTGACTTGCCCATAAAGAGAACCAAAGATTAAGCTCAGTGCAATAAAGTTGAATATGTAAAGATGATTTTTCAAATTATACCAATAGAAATACCGTAAGTTTTCTGAAACGCGTTATAATAGTTTCAAATATAATGTATACCTCAAACAAATGATTAACAAAATATATTAATTCTTTGTTGAGCATTCAATCGGAATAAGGGAAATCAATCCCAAAACGATAAAGTTGTACTTAAAAGTGTGTTGGACGCAGGAAGGGCACCTACATGTTTTTGAGTGTATTTCTGTCCCTCAAAATTTCTGAAAGCTCCTTGATGGCTTCATATTCATGAGGCAGCACTTTTTTAAAAGCTTCCTTGACCGCAAAAAAACCTCCTTTCTCAGAACCAGGAAGGTGTTCTTTTACTATTTTTTTGGCCAGTTTCAAGTCGTGTTTCAACATTCCACGGATGGAAGGAATATCGTGCCAATCTCCTTCAACTGCGATCATTTTGTGAGACTGTCCAAAATCATCGGGTACTTCATCCAGATCAATAACTTCTTTGCCCATGGTGTGCAATGCATTTGAAGAGGAATTGATGCCTTGCGGTAAATGCCAAACTTCAGGATCGTTGGTCATCTCATTGTTCATCAAAAATATCTCGAGTCCCTTTTCATGGACTCTGTAAATCATTACTCTTACCTTATCTAGTACACCCATTGTCGGAGATTATGGTTAGAACAAACACAAAAGTAATGTTTGAAACTTGAAAAAGTTTTATTTGAGCTTTAAAAAACATGATATAGTTTTAAATTTTAATATTTATTTCATTCTTAACCATAGAAAAACAAGGGAGTAAATCTTAAAAAAGTGGAATTGATATATACCCGGAATGGGCCATTATCCAGTGGGTTCGATTAATTGAAAAGGAGGTCTAGAACTTTTTGAGTCTGGCGCTATATTTTAAATCATATTATTAATGAACAAGAGATGGGAGTTTTATCTTTGCGACAAAATCATCAACTCATGTCTTCACAGTCAAAATGCCTCACTTATACCTCTTTTGAATTCCCCGGACAAACTGCATTTTACAAAGGGAAGGTCAGGGATGTATATACAATTGGCGATAAGCTGATTATGGTGGCATCTGACCGCATTTCTGCATTTGACCATGTCTTGCCAAAGGCAATACCTTATAAAGGCCAAGTCCTCAATCAAATTGCTGCTCATTTTTTACGCGCCACCGAAGACATAGTTCCAAATTGGTTGATGGCAACACCAGACCCGAATGTGGCTGTTGGAGAAGCATGCGAACCTTTTAAAGTTGAGATGGTCATCCGGGGTTACCTTGCCGGTCATGCCTGGAGGACATATCAGGCAGGGGGCAGGATATTGTGTGGCGAAGAAATGCCCGACGGCCTCAAACAAAATGACCCTTTCCCTGTCCCTCTGATCACGCCAACCACGAAGGCCTCTGAAGGCCATGATGAAGATATATCCAAAACTGAGATTCTAGACAAGGGTATAGTTTCACAAAAGGACTGGAATACACTGGAAAGATTTACAAGATTGTTGTACAACCGAGGTCAGGAAATGGCCAGAAAGCAAGGATTGATTTTGGTCGATACCAAATATGAATTCGGAAAAAAGGGTGAAAATGTCTTTTTGATTGATGAAGTGCACACTCCTGATAGCTCAAGGTATTTTTACCTGGATGGTTATGAAGAACGCCAGGAAAGGGGAGAGGCTCAAAAGCAACTTTCAAAGGAGTTTGTCAGGGAATGGCTAATGGCCAATGGTTTTCAAGGGAAGGACGGCCAAACTATGCCTGAAATGCCCGAAGATTTTGTATACGAGGTCAGCGACAGGTACATCCAACTCTATGAGCTAATCACGGGCTCAAAATTTGAAAAAGCCAATGTGGAAGAAATCAAAAATAGGGTTGAGCAAAATGTATTGGCATATCTAGGCAAGTAGTCAACCATTCTCGCTAAAATACTTTATTGAACTTCGACTTGAATGCATTGGGGTCACCACTGTATACTACTTTTGGGTGAGACTAATTGCTATTTGAGCATGCATCTTTGAACCAAATATCGTGGTATGAGAAAAGTCTTACTGTTTGGTTTCATGTGCATTGCGTTTCTTAGCTGTGAAAAAATTGACGATGGCCCTGGGCAATTCAAGCCAGGACCAAATGCTTTTGAGTGGCAAACCAGCTATAATTCAATCAATATGGTGTTGGGAGACACTCTGCGTAATTTCGTCGTGCATGTGCCTGATTCCTATTCAGAAGACATTGAATTTCCATTATTACTGATGTTTCACGGTTCGTCAGGCGACGGTGACAGGTTTTATAAAATCAGTGGCTGGGTTGAAAAAGCCAATGAAGAGGGTTTCATTGCAGTTTTTCCCACTGCTTTAGAGTACCCAATTGCTGATTCAAAGTCATGGTCCACCAAATGGAGCGGTGATGGACTAGAAAAGGACATACAAGAGGGATTTCCAATCAAGGATGACGTAAATTTTATCAGGGATTTGCTCAAGGTTTTGGACGAAACTTTTCATCTGTCAAAAGGAAGTAGGTTTGCTGTCGGCTTTTCCGGCGGTGGTAGTTTTATCCGGTCCAGACTGATTTCAGAAATGCCCGATGCTTTTGCAGCTTTTGCAACTGGTGGAGGATTTGGTCTTTCAATGCCAGAAGTCATTCCTCAAGGCATGGAGAGGCCGCTATATTGCATAGTTGGCAGCAAAGACAATCATATCATTGAGGCATCCGGTGTCTGGGAAGAAATCGCACTCGACCCGGAAGCATTTATGGCTCAATCACAATTCCAAGGCCAATTGGATGCTATTTTAAGCACTCTGAAGTTATCTAAAGTGTATACCTCTGAAGTATTTCCACCCAAAAAATCGATTTTGACTTTCAATGAAAAACTCGATATTGGTGCAAAAGAATTTAAATTAATGATTGTCAATGAACTGGACCACAGTTTTCCTAATGGCAAAAACAACAAATTCAATGTAAGTGGTCCTGATGACCTTTGGCCCTGGTTGATTCAATTTGAAATTTGAGAATAAATAAATTATGAGGATATTGATTGTGGAGGATGAAGTTTTGATCAATGAGGATATAGCAATGATCCTCAGACAAGAAGGCTATTTTGTTGTTGGCCAGGCTTATGATGGAGCGACAGCATTGGACAAAATCAATACCCAAAATCCAGACTTAGTTCTTTTGGACATACATCTCAACCATGCCCTTAATGGGTTTGAAATTGCTGATATACTCAACAATAAGTATAAAATTCCTTTTGTTTTCATTACCTCATACTCTGATAAAAGCACACTTGAAAGTGCCAAATCGCTCTTGCCTATGGGGTATATCGTCAAGCCCTTTAAGAAAAAGGACATCATTGCACTGATCAATATCATCTCTTTCAGAATCTCTCAAACGCCTCCCTCATTATATTTTTCGCACGATGAGATCAATCAATCAACAATAGAGGCTCTGACCGTTAAAGAATATGAATTGCTAAAAGATTTGGCTGATGGGTTGCACAATGAAGAAATCGCTTCAAAACATTTTATAGCCCTCAACACTGTGAAAACTCATCTTAAAAATATTTATTCCAAATTGGAAGTCAATAGTCGCTCTCAGGCCACCAGCAAATTATTGCGCAAACAATAATTAAAAATTTTACCTTAGTGATTCCAAATGTCATCTATGAGTAAAAGTATTTTCATACTTCTGGTTGCTGGGTTTACAGCATCCACCATCTTTTGTCAAAACTGTGGCGTGGAAACCAAAATACAGGAGAACTGGATGCCCAAATATCTTGAGAATTTAAGACATTCTGTTTTTGAAAAAAGGTCAGTTCTTGTTGAAATTCCAGTCGTTTTTCATGTTGTAGGCAGAAATAATGGATCAGGAGCTGTAAGTAAAATAAAGTGTTTGGAATCCATTTGTGAGTTAAATGATTTGTTTTTGCCGGCAGCCATTAAATTTTATCTGGACTCTGCTGGGATCAATCAGATCGCAGATGATGCAATATTCAATACTTCATACATAAACACGGGAAAGCAGGCCATGCGGGCATATAACAAGCCAAATGCCATTAATGTATTTGTGGTCAATAAAGTGAGTGAGAACAATGCCCTGGGAATCTATGATCCGGATGAAGATTGGATTTTGATTCAGAAAGGAGCTATAGGGACAGGCAAAAAAGTATTAGCACATGAAATGGGACACTTTTTTTCTTTGTTGCATACTCATTTTGGATGGGACGGCAGACCCTGGACTATGGCATATGACAATAAACAGGTTTCAAGTTTGTCATTTGATGGAAAGACGCCCACGGAATTGGTAAACAGGCTCAATTGTTCTGTCGCTGGAGACATGCTTTGTGATACACCTGCTGATTATAATTTTGGATTGAATTTCCAGAACTCTTGCACCTTTGGAGGGAATGCGCTTGATCCCAACGGAGTACCTGTTATTCCAAATACAAAACTTTTGATGTCCTATTTTTCGGATGATTGCAGAAATACATTCAGTGAGGAGCAAATTTTGGTGATGAGAGCAGATTTAAATAGAGATGAAAGAACGCTATTGTATGACCAAATTCCTCCGGATAATCGTCAAATCAATCAAATTCCAGAGGTCTTTTATCCGGTATTGGAAGTAAGCGCTTCCTTTGAAACAGATACTTTAAATTTTGCATGGGGAGCTGTTGACGGTGCGACATATTATTACATGGTACTAGATCGATCGTCAAAATTTGATCTGGAACCTATCGAAATCATCACTACGCGGCCTTCAGTAATCGTTGATTTTCCCTTTCTGGAAAACACAAAATATTACTGGAAAGTAATGGCATACAATCAACATCATACATGCAATTCATTTTCTGATGTAAAAACATTTACTCTGAAGAGAACGACATCTTCTACCTCTGTCAAAAATAATGTTGAGTTTGAAGTAAGATACGCAAGTCAAATCATTGAAATTTCTATTAAAACCATTCATGATTCTTTGTCAGAAATCTGGTTGTTGAATGCTTCAGGACAAAAAGTGTTACAGGTCAAAGATTTTGTAGTCAACCAGGAAAATAAAATCCACCTTTTTTACCCCACCATACCACATGGTGTATATTATTTGACTCTGGTTGGAAATCACAAATTTGCTACAAAAAAATTATGGGTTCATTAGCCTAATATTTCTGTTTGTATGATTCTCCTTTTAATTTTATAATGAATCTAAAAGGAAAATTTTATGTATAAAAAACTCTATTTCATTTTATTATTACTGGTATTGTTTGCCTTGAGTCTGAGTGCTCAAATGAAGGTATTATTTGTTGATGACTCGGCAGACGAATTTGGCAATGCAGAATTGATTGCCTCAGCCATTGGTGCTTTGGGTTATGAATATGATTATTTCAATGCAGTGGACAGTGCAGAATCACCCAGTGATCTACTGATGAAAAATTATGATTTGGTGATTTGGAGTACTTCTACATTGGGCAATGGACTTCAATTTTGGAATGGCGCGGATGAGGACAATGCGAAAATCAAAGCATATTTGAATAGCGGCGGAAAGCTATGGCTGTCTGGCAACGACTTTTTGTTTGACAAATATGGTCCTCCTCCATACACCTTCGCTGAAGGAGAATTTATGTACGATTATGCCGGTATAAAATCCTACGATGCGCAATCTTATGGCAGTGACGGTTCTATTGGTTTGCCATCAGCCATTCCTGCACCTGAAGCCAGGGTGGAAGGCCTGGATACACTTACATGGGTTTTTTCCACCCTTTGGTGGGCAGATGCAGTGACACCTCTTGATAGTGCATCAACCGTTTATTTGATGGAAGGGGAAACGGGTTATCCGTTGAAGGGCAGCGTGTGTGGTACCCTCAACAGCAATGATACTTTTGAAGTTATGACCTATTTTTTTGATCTTTCTCTGATCAGTAACCTTGAAAACCTGATGGGAGCAATGGAGCCGGTTTTGGCATATTTTAATGGTCCTGTTTCTTCACTTTCGCATACCAAGCCATACAATCATGAATTGCTCGTTTATCCGTCTCCTGCATCCCCCGGTCAGCAAATTAATCTGAAATTTGGTAACGCTACAGAAGACGGGAACCATGTTTTAAAGTTGCTGGATGGGAATGGACGCGTTATTATGCAAAAACCTGTGAATTTTTCTGGACAAAAATCTGAAGTTGATTTGCTTGTCGGGCTTCCGTCCGGAACTTATTTCTTGCATGTTGACGGTGTGAGCACCATTTCAAAAATAGTCATCACAAAATGATAAAAGAGATAGGGTAGGCCAAAGCTCGTCCCGATATCATCCAATAAAAAAGGTCCGGAAAAATGCCCGGACCTTTTTTATTTATGCCATATTGGTGAATATCTCCTGGATATCATCATCATCTTCCATCTTATCGATCATCTTCTGGATGTCTACCATCTGATCATCTGTAAATTCAACAGGTGAATTTGGAATTCTTTCGAGTTTTGCACTTGTCACCTCAATGCCCTTTTCCTCAAAAGCTTTGACCAGGGTTCCAAAACTGGTATAGTCCCCATATGCGTAAAGTGTGTCGCCATCTTCCTCCACTTCGTCCAAACCGAAGTCGATCATTTCCAGCTGAAACTCCTCAAGATCCATGCCATCCGGTTTTGCAAACTCGATGACCGTTTTTCTGTCAAAAAGAAATTCAAGGGATCCTGTAGGCACAATCGAACCTCCGGCCTTGTTGAAATATGATTTGACGTTGGCTACAGTTCGCGTAGGGTTGTCTGTAGCACATTCTACAAAAACCTGGATGCCATGAGGCCCTTTGCCTTCGTAATTGACCATAACCAGGGTGTCTGCATCTTTGCCTTCAGCCCTTTTGATGGCCGCTTCGATGTTGTCCTTTGGCATGTTGTTGGCTTTGGCCATATTGGTCGCCAACCTCAGCTTAGGGTTCATGGCCGGATCAGATCCGCCTTCCTTTGCTGCAATAGTAATTTGACGAGCGATTTTAGGAAACACTCTCGACATGTTTGCCCACCTTTTTTCTTTCGCTGCACGCCTATATTCAAACGCTCTTCCCATAAAAATTTAAAAATTTTGGATTGCAAAAATATAAATCTTATATTTATCACGAAAATTTGTGAATGATAATTGCTTAATATAAATATTAAGTTCATTATCAATTGATTCCCTTTAAATGAAAAATGAAATGGTTACCCGAAAATTTACCACTTCCGTCGGTGCCGTATGTCAGCACCAAACCAAAAATCCGATTTTATTAAGGAGATGTATTGTTCACCATTTAAACTTCAACAGCCATGAGTGAACAGAAAAACACCAAAACTTGTCTGCTTTGTGATGAGCCGCTCAGGGGAAGGAAAGATCAGCTTTATTGTTCGACCCAGTGCAGGATAGAGCACCACAATCACATGAATCGAGATACCTCAAAGTTTATGACCAACATCAACAATCTGTTGAGGAAGAATCACCGGATTTTGCAACGCATCAACCGCGAGGGTACCACAAAGATTGCAAAAGTTACTCTACTGGATGAAGGCTTTAACTTCAATTATTTTACAAACGAATATGTTACCAGAAATGGCAAGGTTTATCGCTTTGTATATGACCAGGGATATCTTGCATTGGATAATGGCATATTTGCCATTGTTCATAAGCACGAATACGTAGACTAAAACGTCCTTTCAGTAGACAATGCTTTACATATGCAATAAAAATGTAAAGTGTTTTTAGTTTGTTATCAATGATATTTATATATTTGTATATTCTAATATTATTGAAACAAAAATCAGGTCTCATGGGAAGGAAAATTTTAGGGTTATTTTTGTTTGTAGGCTTTGCTTTGCAGGCACAAAATCCATACCCCGAGTCAACTGCCAAAAAGCAGTATGAAATGGGTGTTTACGATTTGGCACTAGGCACATACATGGCTGCAGAAAAGGCAAAGGGCCTTACAGGCGAGGAATTGTTTCTGGTAGCTGATATATTGCAGAAGACCGGAGATTACCAAAAGGCAAAAGTTTATTTTGATAAGGCATCATCCAAACTAGCAGATGCTGGCATTGTCCATATGGCTAAAGCTAAGTTGCTTGTAAAAATGGGGGCTTACAGTGAAGCTGCTCAAGCATTGAATAAAGTCAATGACGAAAAAGCAAAACTGGCATTGCTTGCAAATGTTGAGTATGCTGTGGCAGCTGCCGGTGCGCCGAAAACATATAAAATAGAAGAACATATAGCATCAGACAGGCCTGACTTTGGGCTTACCATGGTGGATGGCGCTCCAGTATTTAATACTTATGGCCCATTGACTATGAGTGCCAGAAGCGCAGAAGCGATTCGATCTCAGATAGGATTTTCTTTGGCTACGAAAGAAGGAGCCAACATGGTACCTTATTTTGAAGGCTTATCCAACAGACTCAATATTGGAACTGCGTCTTTTTCAAAAAATGGGAAAGTTGTTTTCACCAGAACAATACCTTTGTGCGAATATGCAGCATGCAGAAACCAAAATGCTTCAATTTATATCGCAGATTTGACCAATGGAGTTCTTGCCAACGAGAAAAGTCTCGATATCAATAGGGTGGGACTTTCCAACTTTGATCCACACATCACGGCAGACGGCAAAACCCTTTACTTTGCGAGTAACGGCGCAGGTGGATTTGGCGGCACAGACCTCTACAAGATGACTTTTAATGAGGGTAAATGGTCTGCACCCGTAAATCTAGGTCCTGAGATCAATACTGCCGGTGACGAAATGTCCCCTATGGTTTCCGGCGATCAGCTATATTTTACTTCCAATGGCCATGTAGGTCTTGGAGGTTTTGATATATTTTCCATGTCTCTGAAAGGCATTGGCAAGGTCAATAATCTAACTGACATCAATTCTTCATACGATGATACCTATCCGTATGTAGTTTCTGAGAAAGAAATCTATTTTACATCCAACAGAAACCCCAAAGCTCAGGAAAATATCTTTGTTGCCAAAAAGTCAATGAAAGAAATGGCTGTTGCCAAAACAGCACCGGAGGCAGTTGAATTGGAGACCGGCTTAGCTGTTGCTAATCCATCTCTTGGTAAAATGGAAGGAGCAAGGAGAGTAAGCATAGGAACAACCATCACCAAGAGCAACGCTGTCGTGTACTACATCCAGTTGGCAGCTTTTAATAAAAACAATATGAAAGACTTCAACCAGTTTAGAGATGTTGTAAAATTTGGAAACATCTACAAATTTGAAGTCGGACCCGCTGTTAAAGTGAGACTGGGATATTTTCTCACAGAGCAGGAAACCAGAAACATATTAACGAAGATCAAAAAGAGCGGTTATCCGGATGCATTTGTTGTGTCTAACGCCCTCAATACATCTGAAATGGAATTGGTCCTTTCGTCATTCGATGGGAATACGCCAAGTCCTTCAGGCGCGGGCAGTTCCACAAGTTCACAAATGGCGGCCGGTTCATTTGACTCAGGTTCAGTAGTTTCCTACAAAGTAAGGCTCGCAAGTTATGAGGATCCTATCTGGTTTGACCTCAAGAAAGTCAACGATTTGGGCCACATCGAGCAATGGAGCAAAGGTACCTGGACAATTTTCGTCTTGTCGGGATTCAGAAATTTCCAGGACGCAGAATCAGCAAGGGTTAAAGCAGTCAACCGTGGTTTTCCTGGAGCTGAGGTAGTTATTGATAATGGAGGAGTCATTGAGACCATCAAAAAGAATTGATATTAACAAAGGCACATAGCACAAAAAAAGGCATCGGGGACTCCCCGATGCCTTTTTTTTCTGAAAGTCCCAGCGAATAGATAGTAGAAAGGAAAACAAAAGTTGCTAATTTTTTCTACGTACTCAA
>JAGQWX010000061.1 GCA_020436935.1 Saprospiraceae bacterium | reverse complement strand
AATCCGTAGCTGTGCGGCTGGAAGTCTGGCTCAAAGATTGGCTCTAGCACTTGATGAAGTGCTTGCTGAAAAACCCTATCCGTAGCTGTGGGTACGCCGAGTAGTCTCGTCTTGCCATTGCTCTTGGGTATTTCTACGCCTTTGATTGGGCTGGGTTGATAACTTCCTGCTCGTATCTGACTTATGAGTGTTTGGCCCTGAGTTTGCAGGTGGGCTTTCAGGTCGCATACTTGCATACCATCCACACCACCAGCTCCCTTATTCGCTTTCACTCGCTCATAAGCCTGATTCAGATTCGCTTTGTTTAACAATAATGCTATCATAAAACTTTTTTGGCGACCTCGCTTAAATGAAGCTGTATATCTGCACGGAACGCTATCCTTAACGCAGGAATGCTCATCATTTATTTGAGGTCTGATTAACGTTCAGACCTTCATCTTACCCAACCAGTAAGACTACTATGTCGTCGGCTGACTTCTCCATCTGCAACTCGTGCAGGCAGAGACCTCCCTCGGTAAGGCAATTAGCTTTCTGAGAATCCCTGCTGAATCTACTACTTCAGTCTCTTAAATTTTGGACTTCACAATGGTGTGCTTGCTCATCCGACTTGGTAGCCTCTTATCCAGTTCCTGTTCGTCAGTACCCTCAATTGTAGTCCCCCTTACTTTATCGTATGCCTCATGGCAAGCCGACTTGGGGCTTACTAATACTTCCCGGCATTAATCCAGGCGTATAGGAGACTTTCACTCCATTAGCTAATTAATTCTTTATCAGAATTATTACTATCCCCACTAATCAGCTATTTTAGAGGGATGTTTGCCATTCGAGGCACACACAGCCGTTTTGCAAAAGCGGGGGTTTGGTGCTTCTATGACAGTGAAGTGCTAAGTTCAAGCTTTGTGCATCTAATGAAGTTTAGTGCTGAAAATCCCCGCCTTCGCAAAGCGGCAAACCGTTATGAATTACTACATCAACCACCTTTAGTAAATGAACTATCAGACCTACAAGCCGCATAAAGACTTAGAATCTATAGTCAAATTTTATTGGACGCTAGAAGTGCCTTTTGACCCGAAAAATCAAAAGCAACAAATTGTGCCTGACGGCTGCATAGAAATGACTTTCAATTTTGGTGATAAGATTAAACGGTTTACCTCAGAAACTGATTTTATATTACATCCTGATGCGATGGTTATGGGACAAAGAACTAAATCTTACTACATTTTGCCCATTGGCCATGTTGACACTTTCGCAGTCTGCTTCTACCCTATTGGATTTATAAATTTCGTAAAAACACCTCTTGAAAACTTAGTTGACAAAGAAACCCCTATTGCCGATCTTTTCGGACTATCAGAAGCCAATGATTTAGGGCAACAGATGATTCAAGCTATTGACACTCAACAAAGAATTCAGATAATTGAAAACTTTCTTTTGAACATACTTAACGAGAAGAATACGATAAGCAATATCGTGAGATCAACCGTGGATGCTCTTCTCAAAACAAATGGCACAACTCCCATAAATATTATTTTAAAAGATGAGGTTTCAAAAAGAAGACAGCTTGAAAGGCATTTCAGAAAGCAAATAGGCATTAGCCCAAAACAGTTAGGCAAAGCTATTCGACTGCAGGCAACAATAAATTTATTGCTCAACAAAAATTCAGAAACATTAACGGACATCGCTTACGAAAGTGAATATTTCGACCAAAACCATTTCATTAAAGATTTCAAAGACCTTGTAGGAGTTACACCAAAGGAGTTTTTAGACAATGAGCATATGGCTCTATCCGCACTTTTCTATAAATAAAATTTAAAGTGTCGCATTTCTACTATTCAGGCCTCTGAAAGATCCATAACTTTGGTTAACCATTTAAAACATCAAATCAATGCCCATCAAAAGAATAGTTTTAGCTTCATTAGTATCGGCAATCTGCTTTGTTTCTTGCACCCACTCGGAAAAGGAAAACGAGGAAGCTTATACCAAAGACACCGTGGATAATTCAAAACAAAAAAATATGAAAAGTTACATTTCAATGTTTGAGATTCCGGCAACGGATATTTCACGAGCCATTAATTTTTATGAGGCATTGTTAGATATCAACATAGAAAAAATGGAAGTGGAGGCCATGCAAATGGGGATCTTACCTTATGAGGGGCAGATGGTTACAGGGGTCATCGTACAGGCTGAGGGCTACACACCATCAGCAGATGGTGTTACAATTTACCTGAACGCGGGAGATAATCTACAAGCAGTGCTTGACAGAGTAGAGCCTAATGGCGGACAAATAATTTTACAGAAAACAGCTCACGCAGACGGAAGTGGCTTCTTTGCACTATTCCTTGACTCAGAGGGAAATAAGATGGCACTTAACTCACCGAACTAACAGAGAAAAGTATACGTATAACTTTGGTTTTACGTCAGGCAGGGTTATTTCAATTGTGAAGTTAGAAGACGAATTCAGATAAAGCCAAGACGTTATGTACGAAAAGAGGTTGCTAAAAACAACCTCTTTCTATGTAATCATCTCTATAATCTATTTATTCCCAAACGAATTGCCTTTTCTACGGGCGAATAAGCTTCATCTGAAATAAACAATTCGCCTTTTAACAATAAAGGCGGCTGTGCCATAAACTTGGGCATACTTCCTTTATGAGGCTGAGCAGCATGAACCAAAAACGGATGACACAGATAAACTGTACCCGCTTTTCCTGTGGCATATACTTCTTTTCTTTCGGGCAGTTGGTCTAACTTGCCAGCAAGCTCCATAAAAGAAAGTCCTGAATCTCCTTCTTTATCTAGGAGCTGGGCAATATCCATGTGAGAGCCTTCATAAATCACCGTTGGGGCATCATATTCGCTGACATCGGAATACAAAATTAACATTAATAATGCCCTTCCTTTTGATTTGACATTGACACGCCATTCCAAAAAATTATTGGGGTCATCACCCGGGAAACTTGCATCAACATGCTTACCCGTATCATTAGGTTGCTTAACTGAAGGAAACCTAACTGGAAAAGTACCCACATTCCGACAAGGAATCCATTTGTCTTTGCCAATTAATTGATCAAACACATTATATAAGTCTGGGCTGTTTATAGAATTGATAAAAGGTTCATTGGCATACATTCCTAATCGAATTACTGGCTCAACCCAGCTGGAGGGATCTGACCTGTCACAAGGGAGGTCATTCCATAGAATTTCTAAAGCAGCATCTGCCATCTCCTTAGAAAATGTATTATCGAGGCGAACAAAACCACTATGAATAAAATGCTGTATTTCTTTTTCACTTAACATATCTGACATGATTTTTCTTTTAAAAAACCAACCACTAACATCCACATATCCAGGGTTTGAGTGGAAATGGTTTAATGAATTTTAATAAAAAGTAACAATAATAGATGAGGACGCTAAGTATAATTATAGCGTCTTGCTTAAGGAACTAAGCATCAAGAAGAAGATTAAAGCATTACGGTCATTCTCATAGACAGAAAGTTAAAAAATAATTTTTAAACAAACTATTAAGACATGCACATATGACTTAAAATCGCAAAACCCTTCAAATCATGATACCACTGTTATCACATTCCTCAAACCTTCTTTAAAATACTAAAACGCCACTTTTGGAAAAGAAAATGGAATTGATCCGTTAAAACCTTGACAGAACTTATATCCTAAAGCTCATGTACTCAACCTTTTTGGCCAATAAGTGTATTTTGATGGTAGTCACGCTTAGTAAAATTGTTTATCAAAAAATGGCAACAAACCAAGTTTACGAGACCTTTAACCATCCAAAATCACTTTGACGGTAGTAATTTTTAACAGTTTCAACCCTTTGCTTAAAAAGCTGAATCAATCATGGTAGCGGACTTTTGCCTTATACCAAATCACATGTAAAACATCCATTCCTGATGCTGAATTAAAGACTTGGCTGCCAGAATTTATTTTTTTCACAGTGAACTTAATGAGGTATTTACAAAGAAATAAAGTACCTCAAATGAACTTAGTAAATATGGCCATGCTATTTATTGGAGATGCTTTTTTGACAAAATCCTAGTATAGGAGTAGTAAAACAAACCAAAAAAATATATTGGAAGTGCTTATCACCAAAAACAAAATTCCAACCATGATAAATAAAACGGCATCCTGTAGCATATGAAAACTATGATGAATAAAGGAACCCTACTTTTGATGCTGATTGGTGCACTCTTTTCTTGTACCAAAGACAATGCTAAGTCGCCTAAAACAATAGATATGCGTATTAATCATTATCAAGATACGGGTATTGGAGAAGGCTTATATCTGACCATGCTCGTGCAAACTGGAGATGCTATTGGTACAGATAAATGGACTAAAATGTATGGTGGCATTGAAGGTTTTGATTACAAGCCCGGTTACATTTACGACCTAAGCGTAGAAGTAGAAAACATCGACAACCCACCGCCAGATGGGAGTTCTACCAAAACCACTCTTAAAAAAGTAAGATCAATGGAAGAAGTGAATAATGATACTTCTTTTGATATATCCTTAAAAATCAATGGTCAAAATTTCGTTACCAATACCGCTGGTTATTCCCTTTTAAATCAAATTGACATAGATTGTAATAACCTCTGCAATGCTCTCAATACCAAGCTAATGGAGCAAGATATGGTCATTGGCACGTTTCAGCATGTGAATGAAAACAGCATAAAGCTAATTGACATAAAATAGCTTTTGCTACTTCAGAAGGACTTCATACCTCATTTACTTAATGATTTATTTCAAAAGTTTCACATTCTTTGGACTTTATCGAGTACCGCTATTTCTTCATTAGCAAAGAATATACATGTTCTCCAAAATTTTGAAAAACAATAGATAGTCTGGGTACAATCTGAAACGTCAAAACCCTCATTAATCCGAAATTAAATTGGTAATATTGAGTATTGTATTCAACCTATACCCTATTCTAAGAAGATGAAATCAATCTCATTATTTTGCAGTTTTTTGGCAGTAAGCACTGCTTTTGGTCAGCTACCCGGGAAAATCGGACTTTTTGATGAACGTACAGATGTAGGCAATCCCACTATAAAAGGCGAGGTTTTCTATAACCCAGATACGCAGCAATATACGCTAACAGGTGCTGGAGTAAATATGTGGTACAAAACCGACCAACTCAATTTCCTCTGGAAAAAAATGAAAGGCGATTTTATCATCTCAGCTACGGTGGAGTTTATTGGTACTGGCACAGACCCACATCGCAAAATCGGCATCATTGCCCGCAATAGCTTGGAGCATAACTCCGCTTATGCTGATGCCGCCGTGCACGGTGATGTACTAACTGCATTACAATATAGAGAAACTGAAGGTGGCGAATCTGAGCCCAAACCGCAATTGGTTGAGGGTGATGGTGATCAGATGGCATTTGAAATGATGAAGTCTGTGAATATTGAGGCCTTTGAATCTATCGACTTCCTGCATTGGAAATTCAGAGGTAAGAACCTGTATACATGGGATAAAAATAAAAATCTGGTAGTCATCAGTTGGAGCAATAAGTCTGTCCACCTCAATTTGGATAAACTGGAGGGGTACGCATTCATTGACGGAAAGCAAGCTGGAGATTTGCGGACAAAGATGCTGGTCAAAAAGGCCTGGACTTATTGGTGCAATGATTCATATTGGTTGATGGCCCCTTTTAAGGTCTTTGACCCCGGCACAACACGATCAGTTGCTCAGCTACCAGATGGTACCAAAGGGCTGTGGGTAGAGTACGCTTCAGGAGGAGTTACTCCAGGAGATGGATATTTCTGGAAACTTGATAAAAACTACAGACCAATAGCTTTCAAAATGTGGGTCTCTGTACTTCCCATCAAAGGCATTGAAGCAGGCTGGTCAAAATGGATAAGTACAGATGGTGGAGCCATGTTCTCAACAGAGCACAAATTGCCATTTATGGTTTCTACGATGGAAGACATCAAAGAAGGCCATAGCTGGAGTGATTTTGGATTCACTGCTGTACCGGAATTCCCGGAATAATAGCAGCAAGAGGGAAAATACCTTTCCTTTCTATTTACAATCAGTTGGTGCGAATAATGATGACACCATTGCCACCTTCTCGACCATATAAAACAGTTTCACTTGGATTGGTCAATAACTCCACAGAAGAAATTTCAGCTGCATTTACCACGCCAACTACTGCATTGTATCCACGGCCAACCCTTACATTATCCACTACAAATAAGGGAACTCCACCTCTGACAGTGACAGCTGCATATCCGCCATTATTGCTCACAACAACTCCGGGAAGTCTTTGAAATATTTCTAGCAGTGTTTGAGGGTTTTGCATTTCAATGACATAGTCGTCGTCAAACTGACCAGGTCGATCTGTATCTACAACAGGACTTGTTGTTGAACAAGAATAAACACTTGCCAAAATCAGCAATCCATATATTTTAAGAAGAATCTTTTTCATGAGATATTATTTTATCAAATTGTTTAAAGGAGATATTATATTATTAAAACACTTATTATCAATACATTTGTTGCGTCGGCCAGGCACATTAAAATATAATTAACCTGTATCAAAGTACTGGCAGAGCGAAGCTCGAAGCTCCTGGAGCGGAAAATCAATTCATGGTGAACATGAGGGAACATTTTGATCTGAGCGAGATCTTTTGACAAAAAGAGCCATTTTTAACCTTGAATACTTTTCGGTATGGACTCAAGTATTAGGAATTCAGAAAATATACCTACCTTTGCGCCGCGAAAAAGTGAAACAATGAGCAGAAAGACTGCAGCCATTACCGCAGTAGGAGGGTATGTTCCAGAAGGAATACTGACCAATGAAGATTTGGCAAAGATGGTAGATACCTCAGATGAATGGATCACCTCTAGGACCGGCATTAAAGAGCGTCATATCATCAAGGAGAAAGGCATAGCTGCTTCTGATTTGGGTGCTGAGGCTGTCAAAGAATTGCTGCATAAGAAGGGACTCGATCCTATGGAGATCGATCTTCTGATCTGTGCAACCATATCCCCGGATATGAGGGTTCCTGATACCGCCAACACTATCCTTGACAAAATTGGGGGTAAAAAAGCCTGGGGATTTGACATCAATGCGGCTTGTTCCGGATTTTTGTTTGCAATGACTACGGCAGCGCAATTCATTGAAAGCGGTATGCATAAAAAAGTAATAGTTGTAGGAGCGGATGTGATGAGCACAGTAGTGGATTATACCGACCGTACAACCTGCATTTTATTTGGTGATGGTGCGGGAGCCATTTTACTTGAGCCTTCTGAAGAAGGTTTGGGTTTACAGGACAGCGTTTTGAAAGGCGATGGTTCAGGAAGAAATTTGCTGAACATCAAGGCAGGTGGTTCTCTGATTCCATACAATAGAGAAAACTACGACAGCAAGGACTTTTTCATCTATCAGGATGGAAAATCAGTGTTTAAAGCTGCAGTCACAGGAATGTCAGGTGCTATCACAGAATTGATGCAGCGTAACCATCTTACAAAAGATGAGATTTCATGGATCGTGCCTCATCAGGCCAATAAAAGAATCATCAACTCTATCGGCGAATTTTTGGACTTCCCGATGGAAAGAGTCATGACCAATATTTATAAATACGGCAATACCACAGCAGCAACGCTACCACTGTGTTTGTGGGATTACGAAAAGCAACTCAAAAAGGGTGACAAGCTGCTCTTCACTGCTTTTGGTGGAGGCTTTACCTGGGGTGCTTCTTATTTGAAATGGGCATATTAGAAAACTAAACAATAAACAAACAAAAAAATGGCTTCAACATCTGACATCAGGAATGGCATGTGCCTGGAAATGAACGGCGACATCTATTCTGTGGTTGAATTCCTGCACGTAAAACCGGGCAAGGGAGCAGCATTTGTAAGAACAAAACTAAAGTCACTTACTTCCGGTAAAGTTGTAGATAACACCTGGCCAAGTGGTCATAAAATTGACGAAGTAAGGGTCGAAAGAAGAAAATTCCAGTATCTGTACAATGATGAAATGGGATACAACTTTATGGACAATGACAATTTTGAGCAGATCTCTTTGAAAGAGGAAATGCTTGAAAGACCTAATCTTTTGAAAGAAGGCGCTGAAATCGAAGTCTTGTTCCATGCAGTAAAGGATATTCCACTTACTGCTGAACTACCAGCCCATGTTACGCTTAAAGTAACCTATACTGAGCCTGGTGTAAGAGGTGATACCGCTACCAACGTTACTAAACCTGCGACAGTAGAGACGGGTGCAGAAGTAAAAGTGCCGATTTTTATCAATGAAGGGGATAAAATTAAAATCGATACCAGAACAGGTGAATATCTCGAAAGAGTGAGAGACTAGGAATAAGCTGCAGATTATGGCAGAAGTATCTCCTCAGATTATCTGCCTTTCTTTACAAAACATAATTGATTTTCTTCTAAATTTGATATTGTAAAAACTATCTACCAAAACTTCAGACATGAATTTCAAAGAATTAACGGAGCTCATAAAACTTATCGACAAATCAGATCTTGCTGAATTTCAGTACAAAACTGATCAAGTAGATATCAAAATCAGAAACAACAAATACTATAAAAACGCGACTCAGATCACTGCAGTGGCCCCAATGGTATCTGCGCCTCAGGTGGCAGCTCCTGCACCGGCCCCAGTTGCAGCAGCACCTTCTGCTCCTGCACCGGCCCCAACTGCGGATGTCAAACTTTTGGAAGTCAAATCTCCAATGGTGGGTACTTTTTACAGATCTCCTGGTCCGGACAAGCCTCCATTTGTTCAGGTTGGTGACAACATTGCTGCAGGTTCACCTGTATGTATCATTGAGGCCATGAAACTCTTCAATGAAATCGAATCTGAAGTCACCGGTAAAATTGTGAAAGTGTTGGTTGAGGATGCAACTCCTGTAGAATACGATCAGGTTTTGTTCCTTGTAGAGCCATAAGTAGACCGCTTATTCTATCACATTAATCCAACCATTCATGTTTAAGAAAATATTGATAGCCAACCGTGGCGAAATTGCCCTGCGCATCATCAGAACCTGTAAGGAGATGGGCATCAAAACGGTAGCCATATATAGTACTGCAGACCGCGAAAGTTTGCACGTGAGATTTGCTGATGAGGCAGTTTGTATAGGACCACCTCCATCATCAGAATCCTATCTGAATATTCCAAAAATCATGGCTGCAGTGGAAATCACTGACGCCGATGCCATACACCCAGGTTATGGTTTCCTTTCTGAAAATGCAAAATTTGCGGAAATCTGTCAGCAATACGGGGTGAAGTTTATCGGCCCAACCGCTGAGCAAATCAGAAAAATGGGTGATAAAATCACCGCCAAGGATACAATGATCAAAGCAGGTGTTCCAGTGGTACCCGGATCTGACGGTTTAGTGAAAGATGTCAAAGATGGCATCAGATTGGCCAAAACCATTGGATATCCCATCATCATGAAGGCAACTGCAGGCGGTGGCGGTAAAGGTATGCGCGTTGTGTGGAAAGAAGAAGATCTGGAAGACAACTGGAACAAAGCCAGAATGGAATCCAAAGCTGCATTCGGCAACGACGGCATTTACATGGAAAAATACATTGAAGAGCCAAGACACATAGAATTCCAGATCATCGGTGACCAGTTCGGAAATGTGATTCACCTTTCTGAAAGAGACTGTTCTATCCAGAGAAGGCACCAGAAGCTGGTTGAAGAATCTCCGTCACCTTTCATGACTCCGGAACTTAGGGAAGAAATGGGAAATGCTGCCATTAAAGCAGGAAAAGCCATCAAATACGAAGGTGTCGGAACCATAGAGTTTCTTGTCGACAAATACAGGAACTTCTATTTTATGGAGATGAATACCAGAATTCAGGTAGAGCACCCGGTTACCGAAGAAGTAATCGACAGAGACCTGATCAAAGAACAGATCAAAGTGGCTGCAGGTGAAAAACTTGGAGGTAAAAACTATACGCCGATGATGCATGCCATGGAATGCAGAATCAATGCAGAAGATGTGTATAAAGATTTCCGCCCAAATCCGGGAAAAATCACTTCATTCCACAGCCCAAAAGGACATGGTGTCAGAGTGGATACCCATGTGTATGCAGGCTATACTGTTCCTTCCAATTACGATTCAATGATTGCAAAGCTCATTTGTAAGGCGGAAACCAGAGAGGAGTGCATCAAAAAAATGGCACGTGCACTGGATGAATTCATCATCGAGGGCATTAAGACTACAGTACCTTTTCATCAGCAATTGATGAAAGACGAAAATTTCAAAAAAGGCAACTTCCACACAGGATTCCTGAATACTTTTGCTCTGAAGGAAGAGTAATTGCATCATATCCGTAAATAAATTGGCGGATCAACGTTAGATAGTTATGAATGTATTGAGAAAACTATACCCTTATTTGTACAAATACAGGGTTCATGTATTCATGGCTATTTTGTCCAATATTTTGTTGTCCATATTTACGGTGGTCAGCATCCCTTTGATAATACCTTTTTTCAAACTTTTGTTTGAGGGTGCGGCTGTAGAAAGCCCGGCAGCAGTATCAGGAGATCTCAGCGACGCCCAGGTGTACATCCAGAATTATTTCACTGTGATGATTGCTGAAAGGGGAAAAGAAGGTGCTCTGATTTATGTATGTATTCTGCTGGCAATTGTTTTTTTGCTAAGAAACATATTCAGATACGGAGCCTCGGTTTTTATGACACCACTCAGAAACGGCATCGTCAAGGATCTGAGGTCAGACATGCACGATCGCTTGTTGCAGATCCCGATTTCTTTTTATTCCAATACCAAAAAAGGGGACATCATATCAAGGGCTACGGCCGATGTAGCGGAAGTTGAAGCTTCGATTCTGACCGTCATTGAGGCATTGTTCAAAGCTCCCATCATCATGGTTGGATCCTTGTTTTTCATGCTTTTTATCAGTGTAAAATTGACCCTTTTTGTTTTCGTACTTATTGTTTTTACTGCCTTGGTCATCGGAGGACTGAGCAAAAGCCTTAAGAAAAAGGGAGTCGATGTGCAGAGCTCCCTGGGAGAGTTGACCTCCATTGTTGAAGAAAGCATCAATGGGGTAAGGATCATCAAAGCCTACCTTGCAGAGCCCTTTCGAAAGGAAAAATTCAACACAACCAACCAGAATTTTTATCAATTCCTCAATCAGCTGATGTACCGCAGGGAATTAGCCATTCCCATGTCTGAATTTCTGGGAGTCGCCACAGTAGTGGTATTGATGTGGTACGGGGCAACACTGGTCTTTTCAGGAGAGCTTTTGCCCGACGTATTCTTTGCCTTCATTTTTGCTTTCTATCAAGTGATAGAGCCAAGTAAGACGTTTTCGAGTGCCTATTATAATCTGCAGCGGGGCGAAGCAGCACTTGACAGGGTAATGAGCATCATTCGCCAACCGCTAAATATTTTGGAGAAAGAAGGTTCAGAAGATATTGATGGCCTGAAAGAGGAAATCCTGATTAAAGATCTCGAGTTTAAATACGAGGGAGCAACAGAAAATGCCCTGGACTGCATAGATCTGACCATCAAAAAAGGTGAAATCATTGCATTGGTGGGCCCATCAGGTGGAGGAAAGTCGACGCTTGCAGATATGCTGCTCAGGCTTCATGATCCGAGCGGAGGAGGCATTTATGTAGATGGCAAAGATTTAAGAGACATCAGCTTGAAGAGCCTGAGGCAATTGTTTGGTTATGTGTCACAGGAAGCCATTTTATTCAATGACAGCATCCGCGCCAACATCACCCTGGGCAATGAAGCCACTGATGACGCCATTGCCGAAGCTGCGCGCATCGCAAATGCTGAATCATTTATACTGGAACAGAACCACGGCTATCATACCGTGATCGGAGACAAGGGCATGAAGCTCAGTGGCGGTCAAAGGCAGAGATTGACCATAGCAAGAGCTGTTTTGCGCAATCCTCCCATTTTATTGCTCGATGAAGCAACCAGTGCCCTAGACAGTGAGTCAGAGAGAATCGTGCAATCTTCCATTGAAAATGCACTCCAGAACCGTACTGCCATCATTATTGCACACCGATTGTCCACCATACAAAAGGCCGATAAAATTGTTGTCATTGATAAAGGCAAGATCGTTCAGTCCGGAAAGCACCATGAACTCGTAAATGAAAATGGCATCTATCGCAACTTAATCCAGATGCAATCGTTTGATGCATAGTTTGTTTGAACATATAAGCGGGGCGAATTGTAATATTCTTCGGGCTGTTTCACCAGACAGAGTGGACATAAAATGTATCTTTGGCATTACAAAACCTGAGTATTGAGGGATTATAATTTTACCACCAAAATTTTCAGAACATTTTTTGCACTCCTAGTGCTGCTCCAGGCATCTGTATTGTCCGGACAAAATCCCCGTATTCCGGTGGCAGGTGATATCTTTTATTCAGGTTTCGATGCACAATCTTATTACTCTGCTTTTTTTGAGAAAGACCAGGCAGAAGACTTATGGAATTTTTCATTTTTGAAGTCTCCTTATGTCAGTAAACTCACTTACGCACCTTGCCCGGCCATCGTCAATGGTCAAAGGCTCAATTGTGATCTGGTACTCTCTACTCAGGACGGTCAGAAGTTTTACTATAAGAGTCAAGGGGAAAATATCTATTTGAAATATGCTTTGATCAACTCGGATATGACCAAATCAGGATTGATGTGGGTCGAAGTCAATGGGACGATGCCGGAAATATTTCCTCAAAGTGGTACCTATAGTTTGGAATTTCTAGCTACCATCGATAGGAAAGAGCTGAGTGCAAAATACAACTGGCTTTATGCTAAGGGTGAGAAATACAGCTTCAGCATTGTCTATAGATATTCACATTCCAAAAATGAACGGGGCAATGTGGAAATCAACAATACACGTGAAAAGAGCTTGGCCACCACCTTCAACGTTTCTGTCAATGCGGAGTTTTTCATCTGGAGCAAAGGCAAAAAAGAAGCCTATCCTCTGAATCCTTTTTTGTGGACGACGTATTTTAAGGACGACATCATTCAGAAAAGTTTTAGTGAGACCAGAATGTATACTGAAGCTTATGTCAATGATGTACTTCGCTATAAGACTTCAGGACGCCAGATTGTAAACATCAAAATTCAGTCTAAGAGGGATACCAGACTGATCGATGATGGAGAAAGATCGGTAGTCATCTATCCAAATCCGACCTTCGGTGAAGTATTTTTTGATCTGGTGAATTATCCTAAGGCCAATTATAAGCTTGAGGTGTACAATGTGGTAGGTGCCAGAGTATATACCTTTGATTTTCCTCCATCGGCCAATTCATCGCTCAGAGCTGACCTTTCCAGCCTCAACCGAGGTATTTACCAGGTAGCAGTTTTCGACGCCTTAGGCAAAAGACTTACCAGTCAGCGGGTAAACATTCTCAACCCATAAAAACAGAATTATAAATTTTTTTGTGCTGCCAGTAAATCCAGCAGATCGGACATGAGCATTTTGGCTTTTTCTTCCTTATGTCTGGTCGCCTGGTCCACAGCGTTGCCAACTCCTCCAATGTAATATCTTCCCCACCATGGCCCCACACTCAAAAGAGCATCCGGCCATGAAAGTGAAAGTCCAACATCAATCATAACATAACTCAGACCCGCCAACAGCGCAAATGAAGTAAGCCCGTCAACAGGATCACCATAAATGACCTGAGCCAGACCAGGCACCAGAATCGACCACCATCTGGCATTGTTGGGATTTCTTGCATCGTTTTTTACCATTTTCTTTTCCAGGGCATCCAAAGCAATGAAATCTTTGGGATCGATATAACTCAGCTTTTTGATGTACTTGAACCCTTCTGCAATCTGATGATCTGCCATAAGTGCCAGGGCTGTATAAAAAGTTAGCCTGTCCTTGTCAGGGAACCTCCTGGAATTAACCTGGAAAACTTCATACAGTGCAGCCTTGGTGTCATTCTGCAGCAAATGTATTTTTACCTTATCCAGGGTAATTTGTCCCTGAAGCGCGACATCGCCTTTATTTTCAAAATAATAATAGTCCAGGTATTGAATGGCCAGTTGATAGTCTTTTTTCCAGACGAATAGGTCACTTACCCTTTTGCTGATGGGAATTGCAGATGATTTTTCACCCATAAAATGTGCCCGGAGAAATTCCTTGAGGGCCAGATCATAGTTGCCTTCCAGGTATGTCTTTTCTGCGAATACAGCTATGGGAGCTGATTCCTGGGCGCTGGCAGGTGCTTTAAAAAAGCTAATCCAGAAACCGAGTATTAAAATAATGCTTAGTCTCATCGTATACTTTTTTGTACTGCTTGTCATTATACCTCTTTGCCGCCTTCACTGATCCCCAGACATTGCCGAGGTAAAAACCAAAACTGATCCCTCCGTAGATCCATCCACCGGGAGAGGAAATTCCATTTTTATTGAAGCGGTTGTAGGACTGAAAGGCTGTGCCGGCAATAAATACAAGGCTGAACAATCCATCTTTATAATCACCGGCATAAAACCTGCCGGACGCCGGTATCAGGGCTGACATCAGTCCCGCAACAAAGGGGCTTTTCTTTTTGGTGGAGGTACCCGTAGTAATCAATTTGTAAAGTGCCTCATCGTTGATATTCCATATTTTTGCAGAATCCAGGGCGGCATCTTCTTCCCGTTTGAGCAACAACAGACCTACTTTAAATTTGTCAAGATTGGGTTCTGTCTGGGGCTGAAGGTTTTTGTAAAGCACATTTTCCGCTGTCTTAATTTCATCTAGGGCTACCAGTGTAAGGAAGTAATTTCTGGATAAAGTGGCATCCGTATACGCGAGACTGCCAACCCGCCTTTCCAAACTTACGAGATTGCCGGAAAAACGCTCTGCCTTAAACAGTGAAGTGAGGAAATACCTGTTGTCAGGATATAGAAAATGCAACCTTTCATATTCTTCTGCGGCATATTGATACATGCCCTTGTCGAAAAGGTATTTTGCAAATAAAACCTGGGATGTACTGTCCTGAAGCTGAGCCTTCAAAGTGAAGGTCGACGCCATCAGTCCAATACAGATCAATACATACCTCATTTAACCGGGTCTTTGAGTTTTCTCAGCTTTATGTCGATCTCATAGTTTTCAGGACTTAGCCCGTTGCATCGTGCAAGCCTGTCAAAAGTCATGATGCCGCCTAAAATCAAGCCCTTTTGTTTGATGCTCATGAGGCCGTATTCAGAACATGAAGGATGAAAACTGCATACATTTCGATCCTGCGATGAAAGAACAACCTTATAAAACAAAAACAAGCCGGAGAAGATGGCATCGATTTCATTTTTGTTTCCCGATAGCTGGTTTTTAAACTGTTTTGGAATGGAAGTTTTTTCACTCATCGATGTCATAGATCGTGCAAATCCAAAGTCTGCAGCATCCTGAGCTGTCAAAAAGGAAAAAGAAAGCAGTATGGATAATGCTGTGACGATGAGTTTACTTGACTTCAATATTTTCGAAATATATGGTTTTGAATATGTTTTCTTCCTTGCCAATAAAATGTTGTGTGATTTTGAGCGGTATAGGCAGGTCTTCCACAAAGGTATAATCTTCAAACAAAGTACTGCTGAAGTCTTTGTCTTCCACATCGGTAAATATAACACCCTGTAACAAATTCTCCCTGGAAGCGGTAGTTACAGACTTGATGAATGTCTTAAAAGATGCAGGGGGCAACCATTCCACGTATACAGTGCCATCCAGAGTGCTGACATCAGCCATTTCAAAACCATATTCTCTCAGGCCAAAATCATTGGACTTGAGCTCAAGCAATTCTTTAAAAACGGCAAGGTCCTGATAACCTCTGACCACGGAAGTACCAAACAAGGTGTCGTTTCTGTATTTCTGCATGGTAGAATCTATGATGACCCACTTTTGCGATTCCGGAAAATTGATAAGAAAGTCGAGCCTGTTGTCCGGCTTTGAATAATTGACATTGCCTTTAAGGATCTTGCTGTCATTTTTAAGGGAATTTCTTTCAAGTATGGTGAAATCCGCTTTAAAGCTTTTATGGGCCTGACTGCTAAGATCAAAGTGCCACAGAATTAAGGTGAGTGTAAAAAGGAAAAGCAGCCTTAAGGTTTTGATTCTGATATGCATAGAGCAAAATTAAGACATTGGTTTTTGAGTTCGGCACTATTTAAAATAAAAAAAGTCCGGAGTGGTAATTCCCCGAACTTTTTATTTAGAATAGTGACGTAAAATTCAATATTAGCAAGTGCCGGCCAAAGCAGCAGGAATTTCTGTAGCCGCATCAACTGTTGAGGCAAATAAAACACCCCAGAATACAAAGTAAAAGATAAGCCACAAGCCTGTCCAGATAACACATCCGATCAAAGCATTTTTGACTTGTTCTTTTCTGTCAGCACCTTCGTCCATACTTAGATAAACAATCAGTATACCTACCAGACCAAGACAAAATCCCCACCAAAAACCTGGGATACCAAGCGGTGAATCTGATGCTTTGTCAAATATACCATCGTCTACAGTTGGTGCAAGATTTGCACTGTTAACAAGATCAGGATATTTCTCTGCCAACTGCTGATAGGTCAGATTTTCATCCCTCAAAATCCTGTCAATTTCCTGCATTTTGAACATCTGGTCATTGACTTCAGTCTGCTTTTGTGTAAATTTATTTGCTAGTTTGCCCGGATCTCCGCTGGCAAATACAAATAAAGAAGTAAGCATCAATAAAGAAAGAAGTAAGTATCTCTTCATGGTTTTAATGGTTTGTGATCAATAATAACAGATCAAAGTTAACAAAAGGCTTCATTCAAAAAATACTTTGGGGAATAATTTTTTAAGGAGGACCGAAACAGCATTAAGCGGAAAACAAATCCCGAGAATTAAAAGTATTATTTACATTTGTATACTTTTTCGAAAATATATTAAGAAACATTCATGATGGATTCAAAGAAGACCACATACTTACCGATAGCTCTTATTGTTTTGGCTTTATGTTTTCGCTTTGTATCTAACAGATTTGATTTGGACTGGATCAGTTCACTGACTCCTGTAGGAGCCATTCTTCTTCTTGCCGGTATGGCGCGGAAGGAACAAAGGTGGATGCTGGGTGTCGTGGCCATTGCAGGAATAGCACTTTGTGATCTGGCCATTAATGCCATTGTTTACGATGGAAAATATGGTTTGATGGCAGACGGTTGGTGGCTCTCATATCTTCTATTTGGTGTAATGATTTTTGCGTCAGGAATGCTCCCCATAAAAAATGCTCTAGCAAAACTGGGGATTGGAGCACTGACAATTTCTTTGATATATTGGATTTTCTCCGATATGACCTACCTGGTTACCATTGGAACGGACATCACTACAGGCGAGAGACTGCCTTTAAATATTAAAGGGTTTTCAGTAGCCTTAGTTCAGGGTTTCCCTTTCGCCAGAAATTTTTTCATGGGCACCATCCTTTATAGCATAGTATTTTTCGCCATTCAGGTGCTTGCCAACCAAACTCAAAAAAAATTGGCCTTATCCAGGAATTAGTACTTCTCCAAGAAAAAAAAATGCGCGACTGGTCTGATAAATTTCTCAATAGATTCCACATGGATGCCGAAATCATAGTAAAGGCACCTGGAAGGATCAATATCATTGGGGAACATACAGATTACAATCTGGGATTTGTACTGCCGGCTGCCATTGACAGGGGAATCTTTTTTGCATGTGCAGAAAGCGAGGATACGCTTATCGAAGTTTTTGCCGAAGATTTTGAGGAGTCGGTCAAATTTCTTGCGGACATTAAATCTCCCGGGGATGGCAAAAGCTGGATGAAATACATCCGGGCCATCATTGTACAGCTCAATTTGAGGGGGCATTACACCAAATCATTTAAATGTATTTTTGGAGGAGATATTCCTCAAGGTGGTGGTATGTCCTCATCAGCAGCCTTGTGTTGTGGCCTTATTTTTACGCTCAATGAGCTCAACGACTGGCAGTTGACGCGCAAACAGATCGCCCTTATAGCCCAGGCAGCTGAACATAGCATTGGAATCAAATGTGGGATCATGGATCAGTATGCATCGCTTTTTGGTAAAAAGGGCCAGGTCATGCTGTTGGATTGCAGGACATTGGAAACTCAACATTTTCCAATGGAATTGGGCAATTATACCCTCTTTCTGATCAATTCCCAGCAAACCCATGAATTCGCTACTGAAAATGAATACAATGTCAGGAGGTCATCCTGTGAAAAAGTAGCTGGTATTCTTGGTTTGAAATCTTTGAGAGATGCTGATGAAAGCATGCTCGAACAACACAAAGATGAGATAGATCCTGAATCCTTCAAAAGGGCATTATACGTCATTGAAGAGAATAAACGGGTACTCTCATTGGTGGGTGCACTCAGAGATGGAAACCTTGATCTTGTGGGATCCATATTGAAGAGTGCGCAGGAAGGCATGAAAAATCTGTACCAGATCACAACTCCGGAAATTGATTTTTTAGCCGACTTCATTAACAACTACCCCGGTGCACTTGGCGCGAGAATGATGGGTGGAGGCTTTGGCGGATGCACCATCAATATGGTATTG
This sequence comes from Saprospiraceae bacterium, assembly GCA_020436935.1. Classification (GTDB taxonomy): domain Bacteria; phylum Bacteroidota; class Bacteroidia; order Chitinophagales; family Saprospiraceae; genus JADKBO01. The sequence continues at coordinate 11,669 of JAGQWX010000061.1, read as the reverse complement.
AATGAAGTATTTGATCAATGCATTGACGAAGTCATATCATCGTACAAAAACAAATTTGGCAGAGACGCTGAAATATATCTGTTGCACCTGGAAGACGGTGTTAACGTTGTCTAACCGTTAATTACGATTTAAAATTTTTCCGGCTACTCCCAGAACGATCAATCAGCCCGCTGTAGATATTGATCTACCTCATACTTCATATGTTCCGGCGCTTTCTGATCAAATTCTTCAAACCAGGTCAAAGCAAATGGACGTATCGTGGGTACAACTTTCATCAAGTCCTGAAAGCCAAGTTTTGACTTTTTCTTACCCGATTTTGTAGCGATATGAAATAGGGCAGTATCGATCAGGCATGACAACTCTGCATAAGAAAACATTCTGGTTTCCATGGCCAATTCTGAAACTTCAACGGAGGTCATGGTATGGTAAGCCTTCATATGCTCAAAATATTTGACCCGCTCACTCAGTGTCGGAGGAGCAACAAAACATCTGCCGGTAAATTTCCCTGGTGTAAACAACGACGGGTCAAGTTCCCATGGTTGATTGGTAGCAGCTATTACAAATTGGGCGCTGTCCTTATATCTGATCCCGTCCAATTCTTCGGCGAGTTTGCTGTAGACCTGCAGGGCTTCAAAAGAACCCGATTTCTCCCGTTTAGAGCCATATTTTTCAACATCGTCAATGAATAAAATTGCAGAAGGATGGAGCCTGAGTTTTGCGAAATAAAATTGAATCCTTCCCTCAGCTTTGAAGGTGAAGGCGTCATTGATCCTGTCCAGCTCCATGGGTAAAATGGACGCATCGAATCTGTCGGGAATGGCCGATACCAGGTGGGTTTTACCACATCCCGGAGGGCCAAAAAGCAACAAGTTCACCTTATTGTTGCGGTGTTTGTAGCCCAGCTCAGGAGTCAGGATGACAGAGTTGTAGTCTATCAGTCGCTTGAGTTGGTCCATACCGATGACATCTCTCCATTTGACAGTGCCGTTTTCGATAAACATGTAGTCATCGTCAGCAAAGAATGGATTGTCAAACATATTGTCCATTTCCTCGTCTTCGAAGTCGGAATCCATACCGTCGTACTCATCGTCGTGCAGGTATTCGTCTTCATCTTCCAATACGGCATCCAATTCTTCATCAAAATAGAATGGATTGTTTTTGATGATACGATCATAAATTTCCTGGGCTTCACTGATGTTGTTTTGTCTCAGCAAAGCTTTGGCGTACAATTCCATCATTTTCTCGCTTGCTGCGCCAACTTTTACCAGCTCTTCAGCAATAACAATAACTGCTGAATAATTGCCTTTGGCAAAATACAGTTCTACAAGGCCCTGTTTGGCCTTGATATTGGAAGGGTCTTTCTTGAGGACTTCCTGATAATTGGTTTCACTCTGTTCAAAGTCCCTGAGCTTAAACAGTTTCAAAGCATAGGTCAACCTTAATGCAATGTTGTTGGGGGTTAGCTTCAAGGCGTCTTCCAACACCTTCAGATCTTTCTTTTTCATGGTTATTGCTTAAGGTATTTAAATAATAAAGACTTTCCGGCATCTTTAGCGCCAAAGGTATCCAGATTTTGATGAAGTAAGTCTCTGGTTAACGCAATATTTGTCTTCGTCATTTCATAAATCCGCTCCGACCATCGACTCTTGTGCAGATCAAAATTTTCGTTCGCGGATTCGATGGTGTTTATAAACTCCTCAAATCTTGCTTTTGTTCTTTTTTTGCCATGAAAAATCAGACCAATGAGGAAACTGTTGCCGTTGATGGTTTCAAGGTCTTCAAATACGTCCTCTACATCATCGTTGATCTCTGTAATGAGATCAAACCAGCGCCACTCAGAAAGTCTGAAAAGGCTTTTTACCTGTGGCAATTGTTCAAATATCAGCCTTCTCTGCAATTTTACATCACAAGATTTATAAAAGTAAAAGTATTCCATTTTATACTTAAACGGCAGGATATTTTGTCTCAGCTGCTTTTCATGCTTTTCATATCGTTTGATGTGAGCACAATATTCCGGCGCCTGGTCTGATAGAATGCCAAAATTTCCCAGCTCCGTGTATATATTTTCCCAACAGTCCCTCATAACGCCTTCGTCGAGCTCCCAATTTTCTTCCAGATGTTTATCCAGCATGTAAATTGAAGTTTGAAGTGACTTGAGCTTATTGTGAAGATTTTTTATCTGGCCGCCTTCGATTTTGGCCATTTGATATATTTCCGGAAACCTTCTGTATTCGAAAAGATCTTCTATTTTTTGTTCAAGGGCACTGACCACCACATCTGCCATACAAGGGTAGGTTTAAATTTAGAAAAAGATTACTGATCTGGTATTTGTCTCATAGAATCCCAAAGAAAACATCAAAACAGTAAATAAAAAGCAATAGGCAAGATAAACCAATAATCAAATGCAGAAAAAAATATTACGATAAAAATAACAATTTTGGCGACGTAAGTAGCTCAGCTTATCAGCCACCTAAATTATGAAATTAGTTGTAAGCCCAGGATAATGAGAGTGAACGAATCCCTCCTAAAAATAAGGAAAATTTATGTTTTGTACTTGTAAATATAATGTATACATTTGCTGCGCATTATCAGTCCTTTTTAACGGAGTGTTTGTGAAAAATAATGGTGTCAATCTCTTATTTTTAAAAATTATATTTTAATAAAACCTTAGGAAACATCCCCTATGAAGTGTCGTCAATCCTATGGCTTCCATATTATTTTGCGGGGCTTCAATATTAATATTTTTTAATTAATCACTTAAATTTCAATGATGAAAAAAGTAATTACGCTATTACTGATGGCTGTTTGCTTTGCAACAGCTTCCTATGGACAACAAGCGGTAAAAGTAGGGCCGCTGGGATTTTTATTGGGCAACTACAATCTGCGATACGAAAAAGGTATCAGCGAAAAGTCCTCTGTACAGGTTGGAGCCAATTTTTATGACTACAACATTGGTGACTTTGGGACAACGGGTTTTGGTATCGACGCCGGCTACCGTTATTATTTCAAGCAAGCCATCAAAGGACCTTATGTTTTTCCTTCACTCAATTATGACTTCAACAGCACTGCCATTAGTTCTATTGATGACACCAAGGGATCTTTCTCAAATCTTGGACTTGGCGCTCAGATTGGATACCAATTCATATCTAAAGGTGGATTTCTGGTTGATCTAGGTCTTGGATATGGCTATAAAGTTGGTGTTTCTGCGGATGACGCCTTCGATGATAGCCGCGATCTTGGTACAGGTGGTGGTGTGAGATTCACCTTTGCTTTGGGCTACGCTTTCTAAGCATTTGCCCAAGTCATTTGTGTCAATAAATAAAAAGCGCCCGGGTAGTTTTAGCCGGGCGCTTGCTTTTCTAAGGATTTTGTGGTGTAGTATGAAATTTGAATTATATACTCTTCGGAAATAGAATCGTCCAAATCCATGCTGCTAAAATGAATCATTTCATCGTTCCAAATACTCATTGGTGGTACTAAGACTGTGTGAAGAAGCTGGGACACGGAGGTCCCAGTTCAGCCCTAAAGTCGTTTGCGACGACTTTTTTACGGGCTTCATGCCTCGAACTGATCCATTTTATCATCACATGTAAAATGGACATTCTATATTCCGAAGCGTATGTGTGTGTCAAAAATTTAGAGGTTCTATCAAACTCAATCAGAAACAGTAGGACCCTACTCAGCTAACTGAGTTTAGCCGAAGTTAATGTCTTACCACTTTGGAAAGCCCCGATAGTTCCTGATATTTGATGATGGCATCACCCTTGTAATTCAATCTGGAATTACCTGAAGCCTCAATATAAATCTCTCCGGTAATAGTGATATCGCACTTGCTGTTTCCGGAAAAATCTCCGTGGAATATCTCACTTTCCAATTGAAAATCTTCCATCTTGCTGTTTCCGGAAAGATCAACGTCAATTTCTCTGGCAGCTCCGTTGATTTCTATTTTTGAGTTACCACTCGCATCGAGCTTCAAAACATCGAGTGCTACCTCACCAAGCAAGCGGCTATTGCCGGAGACGTCAAGCTCCAATTTGTTGTTTTCCAAAACATCGTTGAGCTCCAGCAAACTATTTCCAGATAGATCAGCAGCTCTCAATGATTTCATGGTGATGTGGGCTTCAAGAATATCCCTTCCCCAAACTGCTACCCCGGGCTTGAGTTTCAATTCCAATTCTCTTCCGTCTCTTCTCACGCCCAGATGGCGTACAATATTGGAGTTGCATCTGATTTCTACCTGCTCCACAGGACCGAAACTGACGAAAACTTTGAAGTTGTCTTCTATCTCCAATTCATCAAAATTTGTAATATCGAAGGTGGTCGTCTCAATATCGTCAGATGGGAAAAATACGCCGTGTTCTGAACAAGATGTGAGGAATAAGCCAGCCTGCAGCAAAATCATGGTGTAAATAAATGTCTTTTTCATGTAAGTTGAAATTTGATTTTGATAATGGTTAATGTGGACGGTGTTTCATGCGTCCTGTATATAAGACCATTTAAAGTTGGCTTACCCCTACGCCTTAGCCTTATTTTTTTTATTTTTTTTCACAATCAATTAAGTCCATAAAATTCAAAGGATAATCAACATGTGATTGGAGAAGTAAAAGCAAGATTTTGTTTATATCCGGAGAAGGATCAGAACAAGGTCAGAGATGCTTTCCAACCCAGCCATTGATAATGATCTCCAAAGCCATAATTGGTAACTACAGCATGAGCAGGTACAAAATCCGGAGTGATATCTGGTTGGCCGGAAAGATTACGAACACGCGCCAGATTAAAAGTGGGTCCAAATCTAAGCCCGATGTTTTTGAATATCTGGAGCTGTAGGCCGGAAAAAAACTGGCCATATGGGTTATAATTACGCCACACATCGCCAAACCTACTCACTGTTTTGAGCTGGACTTCCAAGTCAAGGTATACTTTTCTGAAAGTCCTGAGACTGGTTCCGAAACCCATGCCGTATTGAACGATTGGTTTTTCCGACGAATTCTTCAAACCTCCAATAAAGCTCGTGTGGAACAAGCGCGTTCCTGTGCGAAATGCCAGACTACTGAAGCCATGGTCTTCGTAGGACAACTCCAGTTTGTGATATCCATTGCCCACAATATTGATCAGGCCAATAGGGAGTCCCGTTTTAGCTGTTTTGGATATATTGATCAGCCCAATTTGTACACCGGTTAGGGTATCTGCATAATTAAACAAGCCACTGATTTGTACGCCCTTTACCCTGCCACTCATATTGGACAAACCGGCAATCTGGGCACCTATGGTCCCTCCTGAAAAATTAAACAAGCCTCCCAACTGCGCTCCTGACACCCTGCCGGCAGTGATACTTCCCAGTCCGGCTGCCTGAACACCATGGGTCACAGCGGCATAGTTGCCCAAACCGCCTATTTGTGCACCCATGGATTTTCCTTCTGTGAGGTTAAATAGGCCAGCAGCTTGTACGCCACCCATATCCGAGGAGATGGCATTGTACAGACCCGCGGCCTGTACTCCATAAACATTGGCCTGAACCATATTGGACAAACCCGCAGCCTGGACAAATCTCACATCGCCACGATCAAAATTGACCAGACCTGCTACTTCAATGGCATCAATTCCTGCAGAATATCCTGTCAGAACATTTATGGCTACTATGTTTTTGGTATTGCCCGACAGCAGCTTGTTGGTTGAAATGGGCGGTACGAGTGAAAAGGCTACAGCTGTTGTGAATTTCTCTGTTATATTGTTGAAATTAGGATTTTTCTTGATGATGTTTTCCCAGAAAGCCTTGGAGGGTTCATGGGCAGCGATTGATCTCGAAAGGTTACTTTGAAAACCACTGACCCCCGAAGTATCAGCAAAGCTTGGGGATGTTTGGCGGGTATCAATCGAGGAAATGACTTCATCCTCCCTCTTTCTGCGCATTTGTATATGGAGTTCACTTCCTTCGCCAATATAGATCATCACAGTGGTGTCAAGGTAGTTCTCTTTTGCAATGCGTAGTTTCAAGGCCTTTGTGCCTTCCTTCGCCTTTATCTTAAAACTTCCGGAAGGGTCAGAGTTGACGACGATTTTTTGCGTACTGTTGTAAATGCTGGCTTCATACAAAGGGAGGCCACTTTCCATATCTGTGATCTCTCCCGTATGAATGAAATATTTGTCTTCTCTGACTGCTGGCTTCACAATGATGTATTTGCCTTTTCTTTTGAAAGAGGCATTGCATTTCCTGGAAAGTTCTGTAAACAATTCAGACTCATTGGCATCTGACAAACGAATTGTGACTGGCATCTTGTCATTGAAAGCCGAGTAAGAGAAAATCCAACCGGACTGGCGGGATACTTCATCAAAAATGATGCGTGCCTCCGTCTTTTCGAAGTTGAGATGAAACAATGGGCCTGAATCCTGAGCCATGATGCTCAAGGGTAGCAATAATATGAACCACCACCTCATCATTGCTGACAATGATTGCCCTGGAGGATGTGCTTGTCGTTGTCAACCCTGTATCGCAAGCCCATGGTTTCTGCAATGATTTCCAGCATCGTAGACAAATCTTCATCATAAAACCTGGTGGTGAAACGGCATTCTCCCAGAGAAGTTGGCTTCAGTATGATTTCAGCATCATATGCTTTGGAAATGAGGTCTATGGCCTCCTGGAGTTTGGTATCCCGAAAATCAAACTTGAAGACTTTGGTGGTAGCATCCGCAACAATGGTTTTCAAAGATTTGATGTACCAAGCTTTTTCTCCGGCCCTTACCTCCAGCTCGTTGCCGGCTTCATCATATAATCTTACGATGCCTTCTGTCACAATGACAAAGATGGTGTCTGAACCTGGTTGATTTTCTACTGTAAAAACGGTGCCTATGTCTTCAATGGTGAGGGGTCCTGTTTCTACAATAAAGGGGATTTCTTCGTTGTGTTCTACTTCAAAAGTTGCGCGTCCTTGTAATGTGACGGTCCTGTTGGTAGTGCCGAAACCATCTTTCTTTTGTACCTGGGATAGTTTTCCGACCTCAATTTTGGTTCCATCTTCCAGATCCAGGTTTTGTGCGTATTCCGACGGGTGGACAGGCTTTTCTATTGAACTTTCTGTACTTCTCCAAATGCCGAAAAGGATCAGCAGGGCGCAGCTTATGCCGACCAACCACCACATGATCCTCATCCTTTGCTGTCTCAACATAGCCTCTGTTTGCACCAATGCCACTTTGGTGTCAGCCTGCCATATGCGGTAATTGTTTCCAACAGAGGCAAATGTTTTTTCTGCCGATCTGAAGTACTGCTCATTGAGCGGGTGATTCATTCTCCACTCATCCAGAGCCATGGCATCTTCAGGGCTGGCTTCACCTGCAAGGTATTTGGCAATCAGCGCATCCATGTTATAATCTTCGTTCATCAGAATAAGGAATTGATTAGAATGAATAAAAGGTGGAGATAATCTTTGAGCTCCCGCCGAAGGACTTGCAAAGCCTTGCCCATTTGGTTTTCCACGGTTTTGATGGAAATTCCCATTTTTGAAGCTATCTCTTTGTACTTGAGCTCGTTGATCCTGCTCAGCAAAAAGACCTTTTTGCATTGATCAGGAAGTTTTTTGATGGCGTCTCCAATTCTGGAGTCGAGGTCATGCAATTCAAGGTGATCCGTATCCTCAGCACCCAAATCCAATGGCCACTCAGATATGGTTCTTCCTGTGGTAGCCTTTTTTTTCTTCAGGTGATTGAGGCTGCGGTGGTAAACCGCCCTATATAACAATGCTTTTGCTGAGGTATGAATTTTTATATTTCCCTTCCCGGCCCAGAAAGAAGTGAATACAGACTGGACGAGATCTTCGGCATCGGATTCATGAAGGACAATGGTATAGGCATACTTTACCAAAGCCGGATAATACAACTCAAACATTTCCTCAAATGTGGCAGTATCAATGACCTCTTGCCTCATATTGATATTTTCTTCCATACAGAGCATAAAAATAAGTTTTCGGCTGCATTTTTAATGGAGGAACAACAGCCATACTTATTTAAGACAATCAAAGCGTCTATTACCCCTATGCCGGTTGAAAGATTTTTTATAGAAATATACCAGCCGGTTTGTGATCCGACTGGTAATTTTAGAAAACATATAAGCAGTTAAAAAAAATAACTCATAGCCGGAATGGCTAATCCGTTAAAACATCGAAAGGTAAAGTCATGCTGAGAGATCCGGTGATTTTGGCTCTACAATTAGAAGCCTTCATTATAAAAGCATGACGATGATCGGGCGCCATTTATGGAAGCCTGAAATATGGTTTATTGAGTTCATGTGACCAATCTTAGAAAAGACATTCGATCAATTGCAATTGGTTCTGCCCAACACGGCTGTATAGTAATCGATTTCTCCGACAAATCCTGATTTTTCATTATCGGAGAAACAATCCTTGTCATTGAGCATCAATTTAAGAATGTCGATGTAGTCATCTATAGCGTCAGTGTAATTTTCGCAAATGGCTATGTTGCTGGTATTCTTTTTATATGCATCTAGACCCTCCAATTGTTTTTGATTGGCGTCTAATATTTGTTTTCTTAAAAGTGCACAGTCTTCATCTTCCATCGAAGGGATACCTCCACCACATGATGCGAATAAGATGGATAAAAATGTGAGGGATAATATTGTTTTTTTCATTATGGATATTTTTTATCAAGATATTGGTCTATTACTCCTCATTATTTGAAAAATGTATGAATGGTATGTTTTGGTGTATAGTTGGTAAACTCCAATATATCCGGTATTTTATGCACAGAAATAGTCTTTTTATTCAGTGGAAATTATTTGCAGAATAGCCTTATTTTATGAGGAATGCTTTGGATAAAAAACTATATTTACTCAGAAGAATATTAATTGATGATCAGATCCGTCATAGTTGATGATGAAAAAAATGCCATCAAAAGTCTTGAATGGGAAATCAAAAGCTTTTGTCCTGAAGTAGAAATATGTGATACTTTTAGCGATCCCCATGAAGCTATTTCCGGTATCAATTACATCAAACCAGATTGTGTTTTTCTTGATATTGATATGCCTGAAATGGATGGTTTTCAGCTTTTGCAGCAATTGAGATTTCGCGATTTTGAATTGATATTCACCACAGCTTATGACACATTTGCCTATCAGGCATATAAAGAAAAAGCAATTGATTATTTGTTGAAGCCTATTGACTCTGATGACCTGAAAATTACAATTGGAAGAGTTGCCCAGATGAAATCAGAAAATCGTTTGGGTGATAAATTAAAACAGAATTTCAAGGACATTGAAAATGATTATTCATTTGATAAAATTCCTCTTTCCTTACTCGGAAAAACACTATTTGTAGAAAGACAGGAAATTGTTTTTTGCAAGGCAGAAGGCAATTATACGCATGTGTATTTGACGGATGGCAGCCGGCACCTGATTTCAAAAAAAATCAGAGTCCTGGAAGAAATGATCAACTCAAATCAATTTTTCAGAACACACCATTCATTTTTGGTCAATCTTCAATACATCAAAGAATATTTAAAAATTGATGGTCACCAATTGGTCTTATTCAACGGTGAGAATATTCCGGTATCCAGGCAAAAAAGAGAAGAATTGTTGTCAAAACTTGGGACATAATTTATGGATATCCAAACCATACTGAGTAAACCATTTGAAAATGGTGTTCTTGACTTTTTTCTCGGTTTTATGTTTGCCATGTCCATTTATCATTTATTGCTGTATATCAGAAATGGCGATAAATCTTTTCTTTTTTATGGCTTGTACACTTTTTTTGTTTTTTGCTCAAATATCATTCAGTTAAGGCAAGGTTTTTTATTCGAATTGACCTTATCCATCAAACCTGAACTGGACGCGCTGAATGAATACGTCAATGAAATTTATTACAGTTTATATTTTCTTTTTGCATTTACCTTTTTGGATATCCAAAAAGAATTTCCCCGGTGGGATAAATACATCATTAATATCATTTATATTCTACTTATCGGTTGCTCTGTTTTGTATTTGTTTTATTTGATTACGGATATTCGGGTGATTATGGTTGAAGCATATTACTACTTTGTTGTAGTGATCAGCGTCCTTGGTATTTTGTCTTACATTCCTATATTCAGATCTTCTCACTCTCTCAAAATGTACATCATCATAGGATCTATGATCATGTTTATATGCTCTGTAGTTTCAATCATAGAATTCATTCGTCTGAAGAGCATTGACCTTGATTATCAGGGTGCATTTTTTATACTTTTCTCAGGTCTGGGAATAGAAACCCTGTTATTTGCTGTGGCCCTGGGACAAAAACAACGCTTGATTTTGGAGGACAAAAACAAGGCACAACAATTGTTGATTCTACAATTAAAGGAAAATGAAAACCTGAAAATCTCTATACAAAAACAGCTTGAAGGAGAAATCAGATTGCTATCAGAACAGGTTGAGCTCGATAAGCTGGATAAATTAAAATCTATTTATGATAAACAAATTTCTGATTTGCATCTCAGTTCATTGCGATCACAAATGAATCCACATTTTTTATTCAATTCTTTGAATTCAATAAAATTGTACATCATAGAAAATGAAAAAGAACAGGCAGTTTATTATTTGAATAAGTTTTCAAAACTGGTGCGAAAAATCCTTTCGGCAAGTCGCGCGCAAACACTAAGTCTTAAGGAGGAAATTGAAACGATGGAGTTGTATACTCAAATCGAAAACATCCGGTTTCAAAATGAAATTGACATCATATTTGACATTTCCCCAAAAGTGGATAGAGCAAAAATACAGCTCCCTTCTCTGATTCTACAACCCTTTTATGAAAATGCCATTTGGCATGGGCTTTCAAAAAAGACAGGGTATAAACGGCTCCTGACTACCATCAGACAGCCAGACGATATTTATCTTCAAATAACAATTGAAGACAATGGTATTGGGAGAAAGCAAGCCAATATCCACAAAGGCCAAAGAGTAGCAAGGCAAGAATCTGTTGGTCTAAAATTGACCAACGACAGACTTGAATTGTTCTGCCGGAACAAGTCTTACCCCTATGATCTGGAAATCGAAGACCTGACTGATAAGCATGACAACCCACTTGGAACAAGAATCAAATTATCCTACCCCCTTGTGTGAAATAAACATAATTTCCTTTTAAATTAACCATTAACTGACCATGCCTAGTATAGGTTGACAAAAAACCTAAACTAGTAATGACAAAAGAGAAGAAACAATTTGCCTGCATAATCTCATCCAAAGTGTACCACTAAATCTCATCCAAAGTGTACCACCAAATCTCATGGAAAGTGTACCAGGGTAAATAGGGAAAGTGATTCCAGATCTTCGCCTAAAAAAGGTGAAAGATGTCAAATAAAAGAATCACAGACATGTACATAAAACAAATCATAGCACTTAAAGACAAGGGGAAATCACAGCGACAAATAAGCAAAGAATTAGGCCTACATCGGCGAACCATTTCTTATTATCTTGACCAATACGACAGAGTAGGTCGACCCAACTTAGAAAACACAGAAGGAGAGCAATTAGCAGAAATTTTAGAAATCGAGGCAAAAGTTGTTCAGCCTACCGAGCGACACCACAGGGCAAGTCAATTTATTGATAGTCAGGAGAGTAATCGTAAGAAAGTGGGATTTACAATAGAAAACATGTACGAAGAGTACAAGTCAATAGAAGGAGAAAAGCCATA
>JAGQWX010000060.1 GCA_020436935.1 Saprospiraceae bacterium | reverse complement strand
GTACATACGGTGGTGTGAGAGGTCGACAAAGATAAATTTGATCTAAAGTCATTTATCTTTGTCACCTACTCGATTTTGAAGACCGATAGATTATTCTACTTCGGTAGTGTCTGAAGCGACTTCTTTGGCAATTTCTTCAGGTTTTTCTCCACTGGCTTTGTGCAGTTCATTGAGTTCCTGAATGGTTTGATTGGTGATATCAAGTGCTTTATTGCCGTATAATACAGCTCCTGTAGAACCTTTGATCAATACCAGATCGTATGATCTTTCGACAGATATTTTTTCAAGGTGTTCGTCAATTTTACTCTTGAGGTTGGCCTGAAGATCCATCAATCTGCTCTCGAGTTCTCTCGCCATATTGTCTCTTCTGGCGACGAGTTCACTTTCTTCTTTTTGAAGTTTTTGTTGCTCAGCAGCAAATTTTTTCTCTAAAGCCTGGAGTTGTACTGGAGCCAATTCAGCAGCTCTTTGTTGTGTCTGATATACTCTTTGCTGGAAGTCTACAGCTCTTTTCTGGAAAGTCTCAAGTTTTCCTGCGATAGATTGTTCTGCCTTTCTTGATTCTTCTTCTAGGATGGCCTTGCTTTCCTGATAGAGATCGTATTTTTCCAATAAGGTGTCGATGTCGATATAAACGATTTTACCTGAAGGTGAGGATCCTGTAGAAGTATTTCCTGTTGCCGCCTGTTGCTTGCATGATTGGAATGCGATGAAACCCAAAGCCAGCAATAAAAGTGCAGCTGATTTGATATTTTGCATGATGGTGTGTTTACGTATTAATTTTAAAAACGCGCAAATGTAAGCTTTTTCTCATACTATGGTAATTATTTAAGGGTCGATCGCACTGTTTTGCAAGACATAATTTTATTGATCTTCCAATAAATCGGGTCTTCTGGCTTTGGTTCGCTCCAATGATTGCTGGAAGCGCCAATCATCGATTTTGGCCTCGTGGCCGCTGAGCAGTATTTCCGGCACTTGCATGCCTTTATAATTAGCGGGTCGTGTATATACAGGCGGCGCCAGCAGATTGTCCTGGAAAGAATCCAGTAAAGCAGATGATTCATTATTGAGTACTCCCGGGATGAGCCTGGATACTGCATCTACTACAACGGCTGCAGCAAGTTCACCTCCACTCAGTACATAATCGCCAATTGATATTTCCATCGTGACGTGTTCTTGCCGGATGCGGTCATCAATGCCTTTATAATGGCCACAAATGATCATCAGATTCTGCCTGAGGGAAAGCCTGTTAGCCAGGTTTTGTTTGAATTGTTGGCCATCCGGAGTCATGTAAATCACTTCGTCATAACTCCTTTCGGCTTTTAGCGCGGAAATGACAGCATCGAGTGGTTCGGGCATCATAACCATGCCTGCTCCCCCGCCAAACTGGTAATCATCGATTTGTTTCTGTTTACCTACTCCGTACTCGTGGAGGTCAATGATGTTGATATGAATGAGATCTCGTTCTGCCGCCCGCTTCATGATGCTGTGCTCAAAAGGACTTTTTAAGAGATCAGGTACTGCACTGATGATATCAAACCTCAACATATGGTGATTCAAAATTTTATAGGGCAAAGATATGGTTCTTTCTAAGGAAATTCAGTATTCTACTACCTGACTTGATAAGAGGGTATCATATTGTTTGAAATCCCTGTTTTTATGAATAAGGTTCTATATTTGCCGAAATTTTTGAGATTTCAAAATGAAACAGGTATTAACAATCGCAGTGGTATTGGGCGGTATGGCATTGCTCAATGCGCAGGCAGACACCAGCTTACTTATTGAAGAAGTAGAAATCAGCACCAACCGAATCAATTTCAATTCAAGGGAATGGGGGAGGACCGTCAAAGTCCTGACCAAAAGCGAAATCCAGATGTTGCCTGTACAGTCTACGGCGGAGGCTTTGCAGATGATTTCGGGCCTGGATGTCAGAAGAAGAGGGCCCAATAATGTGCAAAGTGACATCAGCATGCGCGGTGGAAGTTTTGACCAGGTACTCATTCTGATCAATGGTGTGCGTATGAATGATGCGCAAACAGGCCACCATACGCTCTATCTGCCAGTAGAACTCGATGACATAGAAAGGATTGAAATTGTCAAAGGACCTGCAGCAAAAAATTATGGTCAGAATGCATTTTCGGGTGCCATCAACATTATCACCAAAGTGCCAACATCTGATAAAATAAAGGCAGCATTTTCCTATGGGAGTTTCAATACCATTGGCATGCAGGCTGGCCTCAGCAAACAATTGCTGGATGGAAAGTGGAGGCAAAATTTTGCGTTTTCAGGTGCCATCAGCGACGGTTTTGAATACAATCGGGACTACAGTATATTCAATTACTTCTATGACAGCAGGGTAAGTTTATCACCTAAGGACGAACTTACCATTTTTGGTGGTTATACAGAGCGCAAGTTTGGAGCCAACGGCTTTTATGCCCTGCCTAGTTTCAAAGAGCAATACGAAGAAGTTCAAACCAGCATTGGCGCTGTAAAGCTTACACATACTGCAGCTCAGTGGCGAATAACTCCCGGAGTGTCATGGAGGCGCAACTTTGATGATTATCTTTTTGTCAGAAATGACCCTGCTGTTTTCAGAAACAGGACATTGGGCAATAGACTTACGGCTGATGTGCACGCCAGCCAGTACAATAAACTGGGGACATTGGGCATAGGCATCGAATATTCAAAAGAATACTTGAGGTCGCTCAGATTGGGAGATCATGACAGGTCCATTTTTGGGGCATATCTTGAACAGAAATTTCAAATCATAGATGAGAAACTGATCATAAGCCCCGGTGTTTATGTCAATAAGTTTTCTGACGCAGATCTACAAATTTTGCCGGGTATCGATGTTTCTTTTTATCCGGACAGAAGCCTGAAAATATACGGATCAGCAAATGTGGCGAACAGACTTCCGACCTACACGGATCTTTACTATTCAAGTTCTGTGGAACAAGGGAACCCCAATCTTCAAAGTGAAAAAGTCAAAGGTTATGAAGCAGGTCTGGAGCACAAAAACAATGGATTCACTCTTGGCGTCGGTGCTTATATCAACTACACCAATGGTCTCATAGACTGGACAAAAACCAACGCTGCAGATCCCAAATGGACGACCAACAATTATGCTGCGACCATCATCAAAGGTCTGGAAGCAGATGTAGAATTTGATATTAATAAATTCTTGAAAACCAATAATATATTGAAGTTGAATCTCAGTGGGTCATTCATTGATGCGAGTTCAAATGAAAAGGACAATACCTATATTACAAGGTATCAGTTCAACCATCTGGGAGCCCAATGGATTTCAGGGCTTCAAGCCGGTTTCTTTAATAACAAGCTTGTCGCGTCTTTAAATTTCAGGAAAATAGACAGAGTAGTAGAAGACATCGACCCTGAAACAGGTGACGACCTCTTTGACGCTCAATTGTTGGATGGAGCCCTCATGGGTAATTTTGGCCCATTCAGGGTGAAATTTACAGCCAATAACCTCCTTGGAGAAAAATATAAAGAGTTGGGCAATGTGGTAATGCCAGGCAACTGGTATGACCTCAAGGTGATGTATACTTACTAAATCAGAATTTTATAACTGTGCATGCCCGGGAAATAAAAAGGCTTTTTATACTTTCGGCATTCTCAAAACAATTTGCGCATTAAAAAATAAACATGGAATTTAGAAAACTAGGAAATACAGATATCGATGTAAGTTTGATTTGTCTCGGAACAATGACCTGGGGGCAGCAGAATACGGAAGCTGAGGCCCATGAACAGCTCAATTACGCGGTAGAAAGGGGAATCAATTTTATTGACACGGCTGAAATGTATCCGGTACCAGGTAGAGCAGAAACACAGGGTCTCACTGAAAAATACATTGGCACCTGGCTGAATCAAAGAGGTAAAAGAGACGACCTGATCATTGCCTCCAAGGTGACAGGCAGACTGCCTTATTTCAAATATATCCACAACGATGTTCATTTCACTCCAGACAGAATAAAGCAAGCCATTGAAGGAAATTTGTCGAGACTGCAAACCGACTACATCGATTTGTACCAGCTCCACTTTCCGGACAGGTCAACCAACTTTTTTGGAAGAAGAGGTTATGATAAACATGATGCCGCATGGGAAGATGATTTTTACGGCACTATTGAGGGGCTCGATGCATTGGTGAAAGAAGGGAAAATCAGGTATTGGGGAGTATCCAATGAAACTCCCTGGGGCCTCATGCATTTTAGAGACATCGTCAAAGAAACAGGAATGGCTGGGATGCCTGTAAGTATTCAAAACCCATACAGTTTGCTGAACCGGTCATTTGAAACAGGACTGGCAGAAATAGCTTGCAGGGAAAATATTGGCTTGCTGGCATACTCGCCTCTTGCATTTGGAAGATTGACTTCCAAGTATATTGAAGGAACTGATAATGAGTCAAATAGAATCAATCAGTTCAAGCAATTGGCCAGGTATAATAAGCCCAGAGCAATCGAAGCAGCCCAGGAATATTATCAATTGGCAAAAGAACATGGACTCTCATTGGCTCAAATGGCACTTGCTTTTATCAATTCAAGAGACTTTCTTACCAGCAATATCATAGGAGCTACCAATATGGATCAGCTCAAAGAAAATATCGATAGTATTGATGTCCAATTGTCACCGGAGGTTCTGGATGGTATTCATCAGATTTATGAATTGAATCCTGATCCTTCTGTATAACAGCAGAATTGCCAATTGATATCATCTGAGCGAAGGAAGTTTTAGGTAAGAACTGGAGGGCTTTTGGAGTCAAAGTAGATTTTTGAGACGACCAGTGTCTCACAGTAGCCTTGTTGTCGTCCTTGGCTTAGCAAGGACAAAAATCTGATTAAATGCCTAAAAGCCTAGGATATGGCAATGCGTTGCCATACGATGAAAAATCTTTTCTTCATAGTCTCACATTAAATGAACAATAATTGTACTTAGAACTTGTTGTGTAGGGTAATTGAGTATTTCATTAAGAGGCTGTATTTAAAAACGTAGATGAGTGGGTCGACTTCTGTATCCTATGTTTTTAAAACGGCTATGATCAGCCATACGCGGGAATCCTTTTAGTTAAATAAAACTCAAAACTCAGGAATATATTTGTCACTCTTGATGTTCGTTTGAATCTTACATCATTATATGTTGTGCAGACTTATGGTCGGAATTAAGAAGTTCGCTAGAGAAAATATTTTTCATATACTGATTCTGGTATTTACCGGAGCCGTTGTTTTGTATCAGTATAAGATCGAACCCCTTGAAAATGAGAGGATTTACCTTCGCACGATTTTTCCTTTTTTTCGTGAAGTGTATGATTACAGTTTTGGGAAGTTGCCCTTTGCTTTTGTGTATTTGCTCTTCGGCATTGTGCTTTTGTGGTTGGCGAAAGGAGCATTCGATATTGTAAAGTTTGTCAAACAGCGAAAATTTGTGACGCCTATTCTGAGGTTTGTTTCCAGTGTTTGTTGGGTTTATGCTTCTTTTTACTTTTTATGGGGGCTCAATTATAAAAACAGACCCTTGCAATATCAGTTGAATTTACCCAACATAACCGTCGACAGTACAATGGTTTATGAAGAGGCTGCGCACTTGATTGGAGTCATCAATGAAATGAGAGACAGCCTCAGTTCAGATACCTGTTATCTTGATATAACATTGTATTCACCTACTACAGAAGATACCATCAGACAAAGTCTTGTCTCATTGCTGGAGTCCTGGTACTTGCCTCATGAAGGACGTGTCAGAGTAAGGACACTGAAGCCCAAAGGCATTTTGCTGCGCATTTCTACAGCTGGAGTTTACATACCATATGCCATGGAAGGTCACATTGATGCCGGTTTACCAAAGTTGCAGTGGCCTTTTGTCATGGCCCACGAAATGAGCCATGGCTATGGAATAACAGACGAAGGTGAATGTAATTTTGTGGCTACGTTGGCATGCGCCAATTCCAGTGACCCCTACATTCAGTACAGTGGATTGCTGGCATACTGGAGGTATATGGCCAATTCATTGATCAGAGTTGCTCCGAGTTTGGGCATGAAACTGGTAAAAATGAGATCGCCTTCCGTTAAAAATGATTCAGAATCCATCATCAATCTGCTCAATACATATCCCGACATCATGCCTAAAGTTCGCGACAAGGTATATGATACTTATCTAAAAAGTAATGGCGTCGCTGCTGGGGCAGAATCTTATGGTACCATCATCAACCTGATGCAACGATGGAAGGCCTCCTCTCACAATCGACCATTATTCGAAAAACTATATGGAGTCAAGGAACCTTGATTAAGTCCTTGAAATAAAAGCACAAAGGCGGCTGGAATCATTGCCGTAACTTGGTTCAAAGTGTTGGAAGCTATCAATGATGTCAAAACTAAGGTCCGTAAGGATGGACTTGATCCATTCGGCATCATAATAATGTAAAGTCATCGGAAGCCCGGCGCTATTGCTTACTTTTTTGCTATGGTTTTCATCGCTTTCAATGAAGCTTAAGAAAAATACTCCCCCTCTTTTCAACCTTGTACGACATTCTAATATCATCTTCTCCGCATCGTCAGCATTGATGTAGGGGATACTAAATGAAGCAAAAATGCCGTCGAACAATTGGAGATGTCGGGGTATATTTCTAATATCACCCACCTGAAAATAGGCATCAGGCACATGTTCGCGGGCAGTTTCAACCATACTGGGCGCAAAGTCTATTCCTGTCAGCTGTGCATCCGGGCAGTATTCGAGTATTTTTTTGGCATTTATTCCCGGCCCGCAACCAAGATCAAGAATTTTTGGTTGTGAAGCAGATATTTTGGAGCAAAATGACTGGATCCATTCATTGTATTGATTTTCACCACCAAACTTGTCCAGATAAATTTTTGCCAGTGCATTCCAGGAAACTTGATTTTCGTCTTCGATCATGGTCTAAAAAGATTGCAGAAGTTTTAACAGGACTGCGTTACTGGCCTCAACAGCTTCGTGAATTTTCCAGTTGGCCCGATTGCGGGGCTCAACATAATTGCTTACTCCACGAATCTGTATATATGGAATATCCAGACATTTGCAGGCATAAGCCAGTCCAAACCCTTCCATGGTTTCCAGATCTGCCAGTCCGGTTCTTTTGTCTATTGTGGACTTACTGCCACTTACCATATTGACGGACAAAGAAGAAACTTTGTTCAGACCAGTACCTATTTTGGACTTGTCATTGATCAGCCAGCCATCGCTAAAAGGAAATTGATCCTTGTTTTCCAGATTCATCTGATATACAGAAGTGATGGATCCGTCCTGTTCTTCAGATCCTAAGTCTGCAAGACAATCTTTATACACTTCAACAACTTGTCCCGGAGAAATTTCCTCTTTGAAACTACCTGCCAATCCGACATTGATCACAAGACTGATTTCTTTGATGGAGGGATAGGTCGCCAGTCCAAATGCCATTTTGGTACTTCCTATGCCTGTAGTTACCGGAAAAATTGAATGTTCATTGATGATGTATTCAAAAAAATTCTTTTTGTGTCCCCCTTCATCCAGGTGATGTAGCAGAGGTGCGATTTCCAATTCAGTAGCAGTAGCTATGATTATTTTCATACGATTATTGGTCAATGTTAGAACCCCATCTTGGGATGTTTTCAATATTGAGATCAAGCAAATCCAGCACGCGATCGACCACCGTATCTACCAATTCGATGATTGTTTTTGGCTGACTGTAAAAAGAAGGTGTAGCAGGACAAATGATGGCACCAGCCAAAACCAGCTGTTCCATATTTTTGATGTGAATGAGATTGAACGGAGTTTCGCGGGGTACAATGATCAACTTTCGTTTTTCTTTGAGTATAACATCTGCCGCTCTTGTGACCAGATCACTGGAAAAACCACTGGCGATTCTTGCAAGTAGTCCCATAGAACTCGGCATGACCACCATGGAATCATACTTTGCTGATCCCGAAGCGAAAGGTGCAAAAAAATCGTGAGCATCATAGAATCTGACATGCGAAAATAGGGTGGCATCAAATGGGCCAATCTCCAACTCCCAGTTGATTTTGGCGTTTTCACTCATCACCACACCAAGTTGTAGCTGTGGAAGATTTCTGGTTTTTTCCAGAAATCTCGCAGCATATATCGCGCCACTGCTTCCACCTATACCCAGAACTATTTTTCGCTCCATAATGACTGATCAATTTTCAAAAGTACAACTCCATGACCAAACTTAAGTTCATTTGCAGCTCTAAATTGAAAAACCAATTCCCTAACAATTCAATTGTTTTTTTGGTAGAGAAACCAAAATCATTTGCATCAACATGGCTCTTGAGCTTTTTAATTTTTTACTTTTGTGACCTTCAATTCTAAAATTAAAAACTACGCTCATGCTGGTATTGGATGGTAAGAAGCTTTCGCAGGATATTAAAGAAGAGCTCAAAGTAAAAGTTGATTTGATCAAGGCTGCAGGAGGAAAAGTCCCTCATCTTGTTGCAGTACTGGTGGGTGAAAATCCGGCAAGCAAATCCTATGTTGGCAATAAAATAAGGTTCTGTGAGGAAGTAGGATATAAGTCGACACTCATCAATGCATCCGAAGATATTTCTGAAGATGAATTGCTGACCATCATTCAGGACCTCAACGATGATGAAGAAGTAGATGGCTATATTGTGCAGCTGCCTCTGCCAAAACACATCGATGAAATGAAAATAAATCTGGCCATAGATTATAGAAAGGACGTTGATGGATTTCATCCAATGAATTTTGGCAGAATGGCCGAAGGCATGAGCTCCTATCTTCCTGCGACACCTGCAGGCATCATGGAAATTTTGGACCGATACGACATTGATACCGACGGCAAACACTGTGTGGTGGTCGGAAGAAGCAATATTGTTGGGACGCCCATCAGCATTCTCCTTTCACGAAAAGGAAGGCCGGGGAACTGTACAGTCACGCTGGCACACAGCAGAACAAAAGATATAAAAGCAGAGCTCCTGCGAGCGGATATTATCATTGCTGCCATTGGCATACCGGAATTTATTAAGGGCGATATGGTCAAAGAAGGCGCAGTTGTCATTGATGTCGGCATCAACAGGGTAGAGGATGCCAGTAAAAAGTCGGGTTATCGACTGGTAGGAGATGTCGCATATGACGAGATTGCAGAAAAGGCTAGCGCAATGACGCCAGTGCCCGGGGGCGTAGGTCCTATGACCGTCACTGCATTGATGCTCAATACGCTGAAGGCAGCAACAAAAGAAATATATCTATGAGCAAATACATCTGTGTGCACATCAGCACCAATGACGAAGCATTGCTGGCCCACCTGAGCCTTTTGCCTTTTGATTCATTTGAAGAAAAAGAAGATGGAACACTCGATGCTTATATAGCTACTGAGGAATTCAATGATTTTGTGAAAAATGAATTGACGGACATCACCGGCGTCTTTAACGCAGGCTGGACATTTGATGCCTTGGAGGATAAGAATTGGAATGAGGAATGGGAGTCCAATTTCCATCCTGTAGAAGTGGATGATTTTGTCAGGATCCGCGCCGATTTCCACCCCTCGCTCCCGGGTTTTCAATACGAATTGCTTATACATCCAAAGATGGCATTTGGCACAGGACATCATCAGACCACATACATGATGATGAAAGCCATGCGTGACATATCATTTGACCAAAAGACTGTTTTTGACTATGGGTGTGGTACCGGTGTACTGGCACTTTTGGCCAGCAAACTTGGCGCATCTAATATTGTCGCAGTAGACATAGAAGAACCATCCTACCAAAGCACGGTCGAAAATGCGGACATCAATCAATGCACCAATATTGATGCCTATTTGGGAGATATCACTGTGGTACCTTCAACCCCATACGATATAGTCCTGGCCAATATCAACAGGAATGTATTGCTCGCCAGTGCTGAGGCATTATCCGGTATGACAGCCAATGGAGGAATACTACTGCTGTCCGGTATTCTCGACCAGGACTTTCAAGTCATCAACGAAGCATTTTCAGAACACGGATTCCAACTGCAGAAGAAATTGGGCAAGGATGCGTGGCTTTGTCTTAAATATTTAAAAAATTAATGCTAGTCGATATGGTGAGCATCAGGGTCGTTTCAGGGAAATGAAAAATGATTGATTTGATGCTTAAACGTAAATAAATCCATTGTAATGCTTTTTTGGCTTCAGCGTTGAATTTTAGGGCTACAGTATTCTTTTTCTGCCATTTGTTTGTCCACTCTTTACAAATCCTATATTTTTGATCCATGCGTTTGATCAAAGATAGCATATTGAATCTGGCATTTCTGCTGACCATCATGCATGGACTATTGGTGCATACTCATAGTGCAGACCAAAGCTTGTATCAGGTCAATGCCTTCGAACATCAGCATGTTGATTTAGCTTGTTTCGCAAAACACATCGTTGATCGTGATTTAGGTGGAGATCACCTGGAAAATTTTACGTCTACAGATCTTTCCGAATTCAACATTTTACCACAATCTTCTTATTTTGGCTCTGTTCCAAGTGTTTTTTTAAACTTCGATTTACCCTTTGATCAATCAGGTGAACAATATCAGCTGGAAATTATTACCGGATTAATAGCGCAAGGATGTTTATTTCAATTCGGTTTTAGGGGTCCTCCCACCTTGTCTTAAATTTATTTTCAGAATGTACAGGTGTGCATTCTATTTCTTTTTTTTATCCAGGCTTCATTCTTAAAGATTTCAAATCCAATGTTTTGAAAAATGATTATTGAAGTCAATCAATAAAGTTGAGACATGTTGACAGCTATCATAAAGTATAGTTTAAAGAATAAATTTTTCGTTTTATTACTGGTTGCGGCATTGATAGGAATTGGGATTTATTGTGTCAGCAATATCCCAATTGGTGCTGTGCCGGATGTAACCAACAACCAGGTGCAGGTCATCACCACCTCCCGAAACTTACCTGCGGAAGATGTGGAGCGTTACCTGACTTATTCCGTTGAGCTTGAAATGGCCAATCTTCCGGGAGTGCAAGAAATAAGGTCCATTTCTAAGTTTGGTCTTTCCGTGGTCACGATTGTATTCGATGAAAATTTGGGCACCTATCTTCCCCGGCAATTGATCGCAGAAAAACTCAAGGCGGTTGAGGAAAGAATACCTCAAGGATTTGGATCGCCATTTATGGGACCAATCAGCACGGGGTTGGGTGAGATTTATCAATACGTCTTAGACGTTAAGCCAGGTTATTCAGCTCAATATTCTGCCATGGATCTAAGATCTATTCAGGATTGGATCGTCAAACGCCAACTGTCAGGAATCCCCGGTGTGGTTGAGGTAAATACGTGGGGTGGTTATCTGAAAACCTACGAGGTAGCGGTAGATCCCCTCAAACTCAAGGCGATGGACATCGATCTTGGTGAAGTTTATACGGCCATTCAAACAGGTAATGGAGTTGCTGGTGGTGGATATATAGAAAAAGGCAAAGAAGCATATTTTATCAGAGCCGAGGGAAAAATCAATAATCTCGATGAACTCAATCTACTTGTCATAGCCAATAAAAATGGTCGCCCTATTTACGTAAAAGATGTTGGTGAAGCCAGATATGGATCGGCCACCAGGTTTGGGGCCATAACAGGCAATGGCGAAGGAGAGAAAGTTTTGGGTCAGGTAATGATGCTAAAAGGTGCTGATTCAAAAAGAGTCATTGATGAAGTTGTCAAAAGGGTAGCGGAGGTCCAAAAGTCTTTACCTGAAGGAGTATACATCAACCCATTTCTGGAAAGGAGCGAGTTGATCAAAAAAACGACGACTACTGTTGCAGAAAACCTCATCGTAGGTTTCCTCATAGTCTTGCTGGTAGTTGTATTTCTACTGGGCAATTGGAGATCGGGAATCGTCGTGGCTTCAGTCATTCCATTGACCTTGCTTTTTGCAATTTCAATGATGTATGCATTTGGTATTGATGCCAATCTGATGAGTCTCGGAGCCATTGACTTCGGTATCATCATCGACGGGGCAGTCATCATCGTTGAATATGTTACCTTTCTGATTACAAGGCACAGACATGAATTGACCACAGGTGATGGAGCAACTTTGGCAGAACACAAAGATCACATCGTACTTCAGGGAACCAATAAGATGCTGCATTCGGCAGTCTTTGGTCAGATCATCATCATCATTGTATTCATCCCCATACTCACAATGACAGGCGTGGAAGGGAAAATGTTTATCCCTATGGCTCTGACATTTTGTTTTGCATTGATTGGTGCGATGGTCCTTTGTTTTACGTACGTGCCGGTAATGTCAGCTCTTTTGATCAGGCCAGCAAAAGAACACAGGACAAGTATGTCAGATCGGTTTATCCATTTTTTGAGAAAGATGTATGAACCTTCCTTGAGAATGGCCCTCAAATTCAACAAAATCGTGATTGCACTCGCCGTTGTTTTTTTGGTGCTTGCAGGCTTGATTTTTACACGTATGGGAGGAGAGTTTGTACCCACACTGGATGAGGGCGATTTCGTGATTCAGCCTGTTCTGAAAACAGGTATGTCTCTGGAAGAAACGGTAAAAATGACTACCAGAATAGAAAAGATCCTCAAACGTTTTCCGGAGGTCAATCAAGTAGTCAGCAGGATTGGGGCTGCGGAAGTGCCGACAGATCCGATGTCTATGGAAGAGAGCGATGTCATCATTACGCTTTTCCCTAAAAAACAATGGACAACCTCAGAAAGCAAGGACGGCCTGGCAGATGCATTTAAGTCTGCCATACTCTCAGAAATTCCGGGAATAGAGGTGGAGTTTACCCAGCCCATAGAAATGCGCTTCAATGAATTGATATCTGGTGCCAGGTCGGATCTTGCTGTCAAAATTTTTGGTGAGGACCTGGATCAATTGTTCCGCCTTGCCAATGAGATTGAAAGCAAAATCAGGAATGTGGAAGGCGCGGCAGATATTGCTGTTGAAAAAATAGAGGGATTGCCTCAGCTGGTGGTCCGATACGACAGACTAAAAATGGCGAAATATGGGGTGACAGTTGAAAAACTGAACGAAGTCCTGTCTATGGGCTTCTCAGGTTTGAAAGCTGGTGAAGTTTATGAAAGCCAACGTCAGTTTGACCTTGTTTTGAGGTACAATAAAGCTTCAAGGGAGGATGTAAAACTCCTTGGGGAGGTGCTCATTACCACAGCCAATGGAGAACAACTTCCTTTGAGTGAATTTGCAAAGATCGAGCAGACCTATGGTCCGGCAAAAATTTCCAGAGACAATACCAAAAGAAGGGTTTTGATAGGAGTCAACGTCAGGAACAGAGACTTGAAATCAGTAGTAGGGGATATACAAAAAATTGTGGATGAGCAGGTGAGCCTGCCTACGGGTTATTATGTTGAGTATGGAGGACAGTTCAAAAACCTGGAGCAGGCGAGTGCAAGACTGATGGTCGCTGTACCTGTTGCATTGCTTTTGATTTTTGTGCTTTTGTACATGGCATTCAATTCCTTCCGGGATGCAGTGCTGATATTCTCGGCGATCCCATTGGCTTCAATTGGAGGGATACTTGCGTTATTTTTCAGAGGAATGCCATTTAGTATTTCTGCAGGTGTAGGTTTTATCGCCTTGTTTGGTATAGCAGTGCTCAACGGGATAGTTTTGGTAGAACACTTTAAAGAATTAAAATCAAAATCCATGGACCTCAATGAGTTGATCATACACGGTGCAACAGACAGACTTCGTCCGGTTTTGTTGACAGCTATTGCTGCGGCACTTGGTTTCTTGCCAATGGCGGTCTCAATCTCTGCTGGTGCAGAAGTGCAAAAGCCCCTGGCAACCGTCGTAATTGGTGGCTTGATTACTTCAACATTGCTGACGTTGACGGTTTTGCCCGTATTGTACAGAATGTTCGGCAGCATTGCCAGATCAAAGAAAGCTTTGGGCATGATCATTTTGGCTTTATTGGCTTTGCCTTCCATTGGTAAAGCCCAAAACCTGAATTCTTTTGATGAATTGTATAAGCTTGCATTGGCCTCTAATCCCGAGTATCGAAGAAGTGTTTATGAAATCAGTTACCAGCAAGCATTGATACCGGCAGTCGTAGAAAGGAGCAAAACAGATTTTTTCTACGGATATGATCAGAACAATATTGCCTTGAACAACAAGCCTTTACACGTTGTGGGTTTAAGTCAGAGTTTTAAAATGCCGGCCTATCAACAAGCAGCCACAAGACTTCAAAAAAGCATTGTACAGCAGGGAGTTGCGGCATCAAAATTGGCAGCATTGAAGTTGGAAGGACAATTGATGCTGGTATATGATAAAATCGTATACCTTCAAAGCCTTCAACAGAAATACACAACTGTTTCTACTACACTCGAACAGCTTCTATTGAATAGCGAAAGAAAATCCTCATTTGGAGGTGGAAACGCCCTTGATGTACTTACAGTCCGGAAAAAGATGATGGATTGGCAGCTTAAACAAAAGGAACTCAGCCAACAAATTACCGCTGCTTATGGAGATCTGAAAGTCCTGCTTACCAACAATGCAGATGTATCTATACAAGATACCACATATTCTCTTGCCATATCAGCAACTACGGAGGGTTTGTCTACAATCAAGGCTTTATTGGATGGTCAGACTCAGGTGGCAACTGATATGATGATGCGCAATAAAGTCAACGTTTTACCGGAGCTGAATGTAACAGCATTCAATGGTATGAATGCATTTTCCAATGCCAGATATTATCCCGGTATTGAACTGGGATTGAGTATACCCTTATTCAAAAAACAATATAAAGCCAGAGCTGAAGCAGACGCCATTGCCATTGAACAGGCAAAATACCAGGCAAGTGGGATTATGACAGGACTTGAGATAGCTTTGAACGCACAATCAGAAAGGCTGAAAGCCATCAGTGAAAGAATGAAGTGGTTTGAAGAAAATCAAGAGAAAAATTATTTAGAACTCAAAAAAACAGCCGACGTAGCACTGGCTTCCGGCGAAATTGACATGCTGATGTATTTATTGCTCATTGACGAAGTAAGGATGGGAGAAATTGCAAAACTCCAAATTATGCACGAATACAATACAGCTTTTTATACTAAAAAATATTTATTATTTTAAATCTTAGATCATCATGACCAAAATATATTATATCCTTTTTTCTTTTGGACTGTTTTTTACAGTGCTCTCTTGTGGCAACTCGGAATCTGACTTCACCGCCGAAGTTGAAAATGCAGGGGACTCCCATATAACAGTTACCCAAACGCAGTTTGACAGCTCTGCTTTCGAACTTGGCAAGGCTGTAAGTCTGGATTTTCCGCAGAGCATTCGGGTGTTTGGAAAGTCTCATTTGCCCGAAAAAAACAAGTATGTGGCTACAACCATGATTTCGGGAATTGTTGGATCCATCAATTTGATTGAAGGCCAGAGCGTCAGGAAAGGGCAAGTTTTGTTCTCTATCCAGAATCCGGAATTGATCACCATGCAGGAAGACTACCTGGTTTATAAAAATAAATTGCCTCTCTTAAAAGAAGAAATGGCACGCCAGGAAGAGATGTTCAAAGCCAATATTACTTCAAAAAAAGACTTACTTGCAAGCCAGATGCTCTATAGTGAAACTTTGTCCAGACTTGCTTCACTTGAGGAGAAATTTAAAGTTTATGGAATCAATATTCAAAAGATTTCCAATCAGAACCTGGTGTCCAGGGTTTATGTTACCTCACCAATGAGCGGATTTGTGTCAGAAATCAACATCCATCAGGGAATGCACCTGGACGCCTCCACACAAGCCATGCTCATTGCAGGTACAGAAGACCTTCATCTGGAGCTGGATGTGCTGGAAAAAGACGCCATGAAGCTCCGACATGGGCAAAAAGTAATTTTTTATGTACAAAACAATATGGATCAACCTCTTCAGGCGGTAGTAGATGTCATAAAACCCGAAGTCAATGAATCCCATATGGTGTCCATTCACTGCGATATTCTAGATAAGAAAGGTGTACTTTCAGGCATGTATGTGGTCGCAGATCTTGACCTGGGTGATACAAAAGCGCTGTCTCTTCCTGAAGAGGCTGTTGTCAAATCTGAAGGAAAATCATATGTGCTAAAGCTTATCGAAAAAAACAACAATGGTTATCACTTTGAAAGAGTCATGATTCAGGATCCGGTATTGTTCGAAAAGAGGTACAGCATCAGTGAGTTGGATTCTTCAGCACAATACCTCTTGCAGGGAGCCTACTTTATGATGTAAATCGGATTTTCCGACCTCACAATTATCCAGTACCTTTGAGAAAAATTTTGTGATTTGGTTGAACGATTCCTGTTGAATTTTTGCCTGGCTTTCTGTCTTATGTCTTCTTTTAATCTATGCGCGCAAATCGATTCTTTTGCCATAGATGATATTCCGATGGCTCGTCGCGTAATTATGGTAGAGGCAGGTGGAATTGTCATGGCACCACAAAACGCATTTAAAAGAAATGTAACAGACAGGATGTGGGGAATTGGCTTTGGAGGCCTGGTCCAGGTCAAAAAAGCTCAGCCCCTGTTTGCTGGTATGAGTTTTGGTTTTGCAAACATCGACAAGTTGTCCAGTCCTGTAAACATTCAGTACAACACCGGTTTTATTGAAGAATGGGACAGTGAGACGAAGTCCTCAGTATTTCATCTCAATTTATATTCGAGGTATTACATTGAGATTGGAACACCTGCCCTCAATCCTTTTCTGGAGTTGAACACCGGAGGAAACTTGTTTTACACGACAACAACACTTTCTTTGCCCAATTCGGAGGAAACAAGCTCCAACCTGGATGAAAGCGATTTTGTTTTGTTTTATGGTGGAGGATTTGGTGCAAGTATTGCATTTTCTGAGGGGCTATACGTTTCCTTCAGTATCAACTACAATCTTGGACTTTCTGCAAATTATTTTGTCAGAGAAAGAAATAGCATTGACCCACTATATGGAGAGACCCTGGATGCTTTCGAATTAAGAAAAAGCGCTACTGACATGACCAAAACCAATATCGTATTGACTTATTCGTTCTAAAGGCTTGTGTCACACATCCTATGAAGGATAACATGGGTTTAATTTATCCCGAACAAAGGCTGCAGACACTTCCAAAGAAATAATTTTTTGTTTTTGTCAGCGGCAATATCCCTAAGATGATGGGATACAAGCAATGAAGGCCCTTCCAGCTTAAATATTCTGTAAAGCTTTGCATCGATATTCAAGCCGGTATCTGCTGGATTTACTCCAAAATAAATTACCACATCAAACTTATTCAAAGCAGAGCCGATTTGTACTTTTTCTCCTTTTTCCAATATGAGGACTTCTACATCCTGTTGGAAATTGATCTTTATAGCTTGTGAAATGGATGTAAGTGTTTTTTCTTCAGCATCCTCAAACTGTTCCCTTTTTACGACACACAACAATTTTTTTGATTGAAAGTCGTAAGTCCTGGCTTCCGGAATTTTATAAAATTGGTCTTCCATTTGCTTTGATTAGTTTTCAAATTGCATGATGTATTGCTCAATTACAGGTGGGAAAAACTGGTGTTCGAGCACTTGAACCTTTTTTTGAATATCATCAGGTGCATCATTTTCTAAGAGCTCACACTTCTTTTGGAAAATGATTTTTCCTTTATCGTATTCTTCATTGACCAAATGTATGGTGATGCCGCTTTCTTTTTCTTTGTTTTCCTTTACAGCTTCATGCACGTAGTGGCCAAACATTCCTTTACCGCCATATTTCGGAAGCAGGGAAGGGTGGATATTGATGATCTTGTTGGGGTAAGCAGCAATCAGGTAATCCGGACATTTCCAAAGGAAACCGGCTAGGATGAGATAATCCACTTGCTCATCTTTTAGGATCTTCAATAATCCTGTACCTTCTTCAATAAACTTTTTATCAAAGTAACACTTGCTGATGTCGTATTCTTTACACAGATCAAGAACTTTGGCACTTGCTTTATTGCTGCAGATCAACCTTACATGGATCGTGGGATGCTGGACAAAATATTCAACTATCTTTCGTGCATTGCTTCCTGTGCCCGAAGCAAAAATGGCAATATTCGTATTCATTTAATTCTTTAAAACTTCAAAGTATTTGGACTGAGACGGATTGATGCGCATCATGAGTTCGTAAATCCTATTCTTCTGATCACTATCAGCAACTTTGAATATTTCAACCAATTCCCCCCTTTTGGCATCTGCAAAAATCTGGAGAGCAAGCGAGTTGGGGTAGGACTGAAGTACCTTATCGAGTGTAGAAATACTACTGACCAACTTGGCTCTTTGTAAGTCGGGATCATTGGTCATATTGTCCAGAATATTTCTGTGATAATCGTAGATAAATGTACGGGCAGGTTTGATTCTTGGATCCAGAAAATCACTGACGAGATAAAACTTATTTCTTGTCACTATGGCATTGTTGCCCCAACTTGGATCAGAGGTCTGAATACTTGCAGGTAAAGCACTTCGAACCTCTCTCGCCTTGACAAAATATTCTTCTCCACCCTGGGCTGAAAAAGTATCATAATCCATACCCAACATGATGTAAGCAAAAAAAGTAAGCGTCGAACTCAAATTGTCATAGTAAATATTGTCTGAACGCTGCAATACCTGACCAACGATGTAAGAAAAATTGATATCTGCATCAGTAAAACTCAATACGTCAGTTTCATAACTGGTATTATAAACAGGTCTTACTGTCTTGACGACAAGATCTGCGACGAAATTATTGATAGATGGTTCTCGCTTAATGATAAACTGAATAGAGCCTTTTATTTTTTCATGGGGCTCAAATTCATCACTGGTCCATTTTGTTCTGTTGATAAATTCTGTTGCAGCCACTTCAAGATTTCTGAAAATCTGAGGATCGGAGAGCATACTCGTATTGGAAGGGGTCACAGTGACCTTAATGTCAAATTCCTGTGCAGATAATGTTGATGAACCAAAGACGACCACAAGAATGGCCGAACAAATAAATTTGAGACTTATGAAAATCGATGTCCGGTTATGCATTTTTCCTACCACAATATTGTTTTATAAATATACGAAAGTTTATGCGCTATTATTTTACAGCTTGGCCAGTAGCGCATTGACTATGTCAGCCGCAACTTCATCTTTTGATTTAAGAGGAAATGGCGTCACCACTCCATTTTTATCGATGATCTTGATTTTGTTGGTGTCATGTTTAAATCCCGCTCCAGAGTCGTTCAAGGAATTCAAGACAAGGAAATCAAAATTTTTCTTGTGTATTTTTTTGGTGGCATTCTCTTCTTCGTTTTCTGTTTCAAGAGCAAAGCCCACATGAATGGTGTTGTTGTTTTTTAATTTTCCCAACTCGAAAGCAATGTCTACGTTCTTCACCAGTGAGAGCGCAAATTCTGCATCGGATTTTTTAATCTTCTGGTCTGCAACAAATGCAGGCTTATAGTCTGCAACTGCTGCGGCAAATACAACAGCTGAGGTTCCAGGATATGCTTCTTTTGCTGCAACATACATCTCATCTGCTGAAACACATCTTACAACATTCACGTTCGAATGAAAAGCATTGACAGACGAAGGCCCTAAAATCAGAGTCACATTGCCCCCCAATTCTGCAAGTCTGTTTGCGATAGCTACCCCCATTTTTCCTGAGCTGTGATTTCCAATGAACCTTACAGGATCAAGGGCCTCAAAAGTAGGTCCTGCAGTTACTATAAATGATTTGCCTGATAAGACTTTGGCTTCTGATAAAAATTTACCCAGATATGTTACAATTTCCTCAGGCTCAGCAAGGCGGCCTTCACCTACGAGTCCGCTGGCCAATTCACCATATTTCGCATCAATAATGTGGTTGCCAAATGATTTGATCTTATTGAGATTGGCAATTGTAGCTGGGTGTTTGTACATGTCAAGATCCATAGCAGGACAGAAAACAACCGGGCATTTAGCCGACAGATATACAGCCATAACAAGATTGTCACACATTCCGTTTGCTGCCTTGGCAAGAGTGTTTGCCGTAGCTGGGGCTATGACCATAACATCAGCCCACATACCCATTTCAACATGATTGTTCCAGGAATTGCCTTCAAATAATTCGATGGCTACCTCTTCGCCGCTGAGGGTTGAGAACGATAGAGGGCTTACAAAATGAGAAGCTGCGGGTGACATGATAACTTTCACCTCGCAGCCTTCTTTTTTTAGTTGTCTGACCAGCAGAAGTGACTTGTATGCAGCGATACTTCCTGTCACCGCAATGATCACTTTTTTGCCGGAGAGCACTCCCATCTTATTCAGTTATTTTATTCCGCTGACTTCGACGGAGTGTTTTTGTACTTGTATGTGAATTCTCCATTCAAAAATTCTTCCAAAGCAATGATAGAAGGATTTGGAAGTCTCTCATAAAATTTTGAGATTTCAATTTGCTCTTTATTTTCATGAATCTCCTCAATGGTGTCTGTGCTTACAGAAAACTCATCGAGTTTGTTGTGCAATTCATGTTTGATGTCAACTGCTATTTGGTTTGACCTTTTGGTAATAGCAGCCAATGTTTCATAGATGTTTTTGCTTTCAGTAAGAAAACTCTTTACATTTCTTGCCCTTACATTTGGGTCGATTGACTGAACTTTAGACTTTATATCTGTCATACTCCTTGATTTTTTATTTTTTCGTTGCTCTTTTCTAAAATATCTTTAACCTCATTTTTGTAGCTCCTTTTTGCTATTTTCTCGAGGTATTTGTTGCACAAAGTTACGGTTTCTTTGTAACGATCCTGTCTTTTTTCTAAAACACTATTGGAAGCGAGTTCATAACTGGATTTTATCATCAGATATTGCGCATCTTCCTCGTACTCAGAACCTGGAAAATCGCTCAAATGATTTTGGAAAGATCTCACAGCCGATTCAAAATATCCCATGTCAAAATACTGCATGGCTTTATAATAGGACTTCTTTTCCATTTTCTCTCTCATCTCATCAATGAGTTTATTGCATTCCATGATCCTTGGACTGGATGGATAAGCATTGATGAATTCCTGGAGCTCTTCGATTGCTTTCTCTGAAGGAGTTTGATCCAGCCTGAAATTTGGAGAAAGTTTGTACTTGGAGTAGGCCGACATGAAAAATGCCTCTTCTCTTTTAGGGCTGTTGTAAAATGTATTGGTAAAAACTTTGAAATACTGGGAAGCGGTCAGGTAATCTCCCATATTGTAATGGGTATATGCAAAATTAAAATAAATATCTTCTGCCTCTGCCTTTCCTCTGAAGTACTGTATGGCAAGTTCGTAAAGCGTTTGGGCATTGAGGTCATCACCTTTTTTATAATACTCATTGGCTTTTTCGAGAATGAGCTCCGGATTGTTGCTCGTCCTGATTTTTTCGAATTCAGTGGTGCAACTAGCTGCTGAAGAGATCACGAAGAAAGCAAGGATGTATATATAAAGATTGTGTTTTAAACCCACTCTGTAAATTTTAAGGTGCAAAAGTAATATATTTTCAAAAAAACGATCGAAAAATCTCATTCAACTCCTCATATGTGAGGGTTTAATATATTATTAACGATACATTATGAGCACCATGGTGTGCAATATCATAATTGATCATGCATTTAAACGACTTACAAAATCTAAATTTTCGTTAACAAAAAATATTTTGTCCTATTCATGAACTTTTGAGAAAAAAAATAATTACTATTGCATATGATAGTAATACTATCATAATTAGTAAATTCAACTTTCAAAAATTCAACATATGGCCTCAGTATTCTTTTCTAACGACATTTTACGACAGACCAATTTTTTAAGGAATTTCGCAATGCAACTGACCAAAGATCCTGAGTCTGCAAGTGATCTTTATCAGGAAACAATGTATAGGGCTATCAAGAATGAGCACAGGTTTATTCCGGGAAGTAACCTGAAGGCGTGGCTTTCTACGATCATGAAAAATCTGTTCATCAATATGTACAGAAAGAAAAAGCGAGAAAATATTGTCCGCGAGAAAGACGACAGCAACTTTTCATACGCTGAATTTTTTGCAGGCACAGAGTCAAATCTTGGTGAATCGGCTATTATGATCAAAGAGATTTACAAAAGAATTGACGCCTTGAATGAAGATTTTGGCACTCCCGTGAAACTGATGTTGAATGGGATGAAGTATGAAGAAATATCTGAGGAACTCAATATACCCATAGGAACGGTTAAAAGTAGACTTCACCAGGCGAGAAAAGACCTTCAGTCAAAAATTATGAAAGACAACAACGTTCAAAATCATTTTGAACTCAACTAAATGAGTGCTCATGGGACATTTTTTAAGCATCACAGTCAACGATAAACTTTACATCAAAGATCCCCAATCCAGTGATTTAGGGCAAAAGATCTTAAAAAACAGCATCATACTAATAGATGAACTTGGCCTGGACAATTTTACATTCAAAAAATTGGCAGATCATATTGAAAGCACAGAAGCTTCTATATACAGGTATTTTGAAAACAAGCAAAAGTTGTTTTTGTATTTGTTGAATTGGTACTGGGAGTGGCTCAATTTTATGTTGGAAAATAATACTATCAATGTTTCCGACCCAAGGAAAAAATTGAGGATAATGTTGATGGTCCTCATCGATTCTGCCAAGAGAAACCTGGATGTAGAATACATTGATGAGGACATTCTCCACAGGCTGGTCATAGTTGAAGGGGCAAAGGGATACCATACGAAATTTGTGGATCAACAAAACAATGAAGGTTTCTTTCTTGCTTATAAACAGGTCTGTGCTTCGTTAAGTCAGACCATTATGGAGATCAAACCTGATTTTCCGTATACCAGATCAGTTGCGAGTATGATTCTTGAGATGACATTCAGCAACATTTACTTTTCTGATCATTTGCCCAAGCTTACAAGTATTGAGTCAGGGGAAGATCGCCAGGACGAACTCCTTAAAATGATGGAATTTATTGTTGATAAAATTTTAGGTTAGCATCAATCAGTTATTGGATGATCAGTTCACTAAGATCATAAACCATGATGTTGTCTTGCTTTTCTCTTGCTTTAAGCCCGTCAGAAAGCATTGTAAGACAAAAAGGACAATTAGCGACCACAATATCTGCTCCTGAGGCTATGATTTCATCTGCTCTTTCGACGTTTATCCTTTTATCGCCAGGTTCATCTTCTTTAAACATCTGAGCACCACCAGCTCCACAACAAAGCCCATTGGTTCTGCTCCTTTTGAGTTCACTCAAGTCGATGTCCAATGCTTTGATAACATTTCTTGGAGCTTCATAAACGCCATTGACCCTGCCCATATAGCAAGAGTCATGATACGTGATCTTTTTTCCTTTAAAACTACCGCCGTCTACTTTGAGCTTACCAGTGTGGATCAATTCCTCAATCAGTTGAGTGTGATGAATCACCTCATAATTTCCGCCTATGGCAGGATATTCATTTTTTAAGGTATTGAAACAGTGGGGACAGGCGGTTACTATTTTGTTCACACCATAAGCATTCATGGTCTCGATGTTCTGGACAGCCAGCATTTGGTAGACAAATTCATTGCCTGCTCTCCTCGCTGGATCTCCGGAACATTTCTCCTCTGTGCCAAGGATGGCAAAGGTGATACCTGCCTTTTCCAAAATATCGCAAAGTGCTTTGGTGACGCGTTGAGCCCTGGCATCAAAACTCCCGGCACAGCCCACCCAAAATAGAATTTCATATGTTTTTCCTTCGCTTAAATATTCTGCAGCTGTTTTTACCACCTTGTCATTTGTTGTTTGAGCTAAGATATGCATATTTCCATTTTGGTATCATTAATGCTTGGTATAATTCAACACAACTTCCATAAAATCAGCCCCAGAAATTTATGTAAATGCAGCCAACTTGTAAAAAATAGGTGTTTGAGTTATTTGTAAATCAGTAATTTATAAAAATGATTATTTTATATTAAAAAATTGCACATATAGAAGCCGGTTTTTCAAAAGATGCACACTTAAAGCTTTTCCAACTGTAATTTTTGTAATTTTGCGGCATATGAACGAAGAAAACAATTCAAAACATTATTCAGGATTCGTCAATATCATTGGCAACCCCAATGTTGGCAAATCTACTTTGATGAATGCTCTCCTTGGGGACAAATTATCCATTATCACAAGCAAGCCTCAAACGACAAGGCACAGGATTCTGGGCATATGGAATGACGACAACAATCAAATCATATTTTCTGATAGTCCGGGAATCATTGATGACCCCCAATATCAACTACACAAGCGAATGAATGATGCTGCGTTTGGTGGTTTTGAAGATGCAGACGTTCTTTTATTTGTAACTGACATATACGAACAATACACAGGAGAAGAAAAGGTCATCGAAAACATCAGGCAGATAGAGTGCCCAAAAGTCTTAATCATCAATAAGGTCGATATGCTCAAAGACGTTTCCAGACTCGAAGAAATCACCAATAAGTGGTCAGAATGGCTCAAGTTTGACAAAGTCTTTACCATCTCGGCAAAAGAAAAGACCGGACTTGCAGAATTGCTGACTTTCATCAGGGAGAGCATGCCTGAAGGCCCTGAGTATTATCCCAAGGATCAATTATCGGACCGCACGGAAAGATTTTTTGTGTCCGAAATGATCAGAGAACAAATCCTGCTGCAATACAAGCAGGAAATTCCATATTCCAGTGAAGTCGAAGTAATGTCTTTTAAAGAAGGGGAGGCCAAGGCTGGACCCATCATCCGCATTCAGGCCAACATCTATGTTGAACGTCCCAACCAAAAAAACATCATCATTGGCAAAAACGGTTCAGAGATCAAAAAGCTCGGCATAGCTTCAAGGGCCAGGATGGAAGAGTTTTTCCAGAAAAACATTCACCTCGAGTTGCACGTTTCTGTGAAGGAAGATTGGCGCCGATCAGAACGCAGTCTGGATGTATTTGGATATTGATTTTAAGCAATTTGGAAGATGTGTGCTATTTGCTCTTGCATTTATTTGCTTGGGCCCTTCTCTCTTTGCCCAACTGGATACCCTTTCATCTAAAAAAAGTAAACCTGTAAAGTTATCTGCTCTTCCTGTCATCTTTTACCTTCCTGAGACAAAGTTGGGATTTGGCGCTGCGGGAATCGCGACAATCAAAGGACGAAAATATGAGGGCATCAAACCCTCTCAGGTCCAGTTCGCAGCTGTCTATACCCTCAGAAAACAAGTGCTGATATTTGCACCCTTCGAGCTCTACTTTAAAAGAGATAAGCTACGCTGGATGGGCGAATTGGGCTACTTCAAATACTATTACAATTATTTCGGGCAAGGAATCAATTCAGGAAGAGCGGCAAAAGAAGTTTTTAGTGCAGACTTTCCCAAATTGACGTCCTCAGTTTCTTATGCAGTTTCCCCACATTGGTATCTTGGAGGCCTCCTTCATCTCGAACAATTTAAGACCAAGGACATCACCGCAGGGTCAAATGTTGCCCTGGCGCCCGGCAGCGGTGGAGGTGTCATCTCAACCATTGGTCTGGATTTGCTCTTTGACTCCAGAGATCAGATCATATTCCCATCCAAAGGCTGGTTTGTAAATCTAAAATCTGAACATGGAGGAAAATGGACCGGAGCAAGTTATGGCTATAATAAATACGAACTGGACGTAAGGAATTTTACCTCATTGCACCCAAAATTGATCGTAGCGTCAAATATGGTTTTTGGCGCTTCCAATGGAGACCTGCCTTTCAATCAGCAGTTTTATTACAGCAGCGGTATCAGGTTGCGCGGTTTTGATGACAGACGTTTTCAGGACAACAACTTACTCCTGTTACAGTATGAATTGAGAGGCCAGATCTACAAGTCCTTGTCAGGTGTAGTATTTCACGGTTTGGGAACATTGTCTTCGGATGTATCCGGATTATTCAAAAATCGATGGGTACATGGATATGGAATGGGCTTGAGGTACATTCTCAATAAAAGGGATCACGTCAACCTCAGAGTGGATTATGCAAGAACTGCTGAAGGTGGTAATTTTTATTTAACGGTTAAAGAGGCATTTTGAGTGATCTGGACTTAAATTGCGGCTGAATTGTACAAGGAAATTATATGTCAGAATTGAAATGGAATTATAGGGAGTTCCTCAGCTTCCTTTTGTTATATGTGTCGCACATCGATATGGAGTATTCTCCCGAAGAGAAGAAAATGATTCAATCGAGACTCGATGTAAAAACTTATGACCGGTTGTACAATGAATTCATCAATATGACCGACTTTCAGGCCCTTCAGACCATCATGTCTTATAAAGGCGTTTACTTCCCAACGGTGGATCAAAAAATGGAATTGTTAGACAATGTAAAGAAGATCTGTTTTGTGGATGGGGAATTTGCCAGTATAGAAAAGGAGATCATGCATTTCCTGGAAAAATTGCTTTAGATATGGATTTGAATTTAAAGGATAAGTTGTTTGTAGTTACCGGCGCTTCAAGCGGTTTTGGTAAATCTACAGCCCTTGCTCTGGTGAATGAAGGAGCGCATCTGATCATCAACGCCAGGGGTGAAGAAAGACTTGTGGCTATGGCCGGAGAATATCCCGACCAAATTTCCTACGTAGAAGGTGACATCACCACCGATGCCGTAATCTCAGAAATATTTAGAAAGTTAAATGGAAGATTTCTGGATGGCATAGTCATCAATGCCGGGGGTCCGCCCGCCGGCAGTTTTCTCGAAACTGAAATAACGGATTGGGACAAGGCCTACGAAAGTGTGTTGCGGTGGAAGGTGAAGATTGCAAAAGAAGCTCTTGACGTCTTTTTGGAGCAGAAGTACGGCAGAATGATATTTATTGAAAGTGTTAGTGTCAAGCAACCTGTAGAAAATCTCGTACTGAGCAATGCATTGAGAATGGCCGTGGTAGGCATGGTCAAAACACTTTCTCAGGAAGTGGCCGCACAAGGCATTACTGCCAATATCATAGCCCCGGGATATCACGATACTTCAGCGCTCGACAGACTGATCAAAGCAAAGGAGAAAATGGGCTTCTCAGAAGATGAAGCCAGGTCAATCTTTGAAAAAGCTACAGGTGTAGGTTATCTGGGTGATCCGGATGATCTGGGCAGCCTCGTAGCATGGATGTTGTCACCAAAGAGCAAATACATAACTGGCCAGACCCTCAGTATCGACGGAGGAGTGCTCAAAGGAGTATTCTAAAATCTTTAGAAAGAAAAACTATCTGACATTGTAATTGTGATTGGGATCGGTCGTTTTGACGATGTTCTGGTTGAGGACATCCGTTTCGATCAATCCGTCCCTTAGCCTGATAATTCTGTGTGCATGATCGGCTATGTCGGGTTCGTGGGTAACGATGATGACCGTATTCCCTTTATCGTGGATTTCTTCAAATATAGACATGATCTCCATGGATGTTTTGGTATCCAGGTTACCGGTAGGTTCGTCTGCGAGAATGATGGCCGGATTGTTGACTAGTGCTCTGGCAATTGCTACACGTTGTCTTTGACCTCCTGAGAGTTCATTGGGTTTATGACTAGCTCTGTCGCTCAATCCCACTATGTCGAGTACGTGGTAGGCCATTTCTTCGCGGGTTACCTTATTCAGTCCTGAATATACCAACGGCAATGCTACATTTTCCAAAGAGCTCATGCGCGGCAGAAGGTTGAAGGTCTGGAATACAAAGCCGATCTTTTTATTCCTCACTTCTGCAAGCTCAGAGTCAGACATTTGACTCACGTTTTGAGCATCCAGATAGTAATCACCACTTGTTGGTGTATCCAGACATCCCAAAAGGTTCATCAGTGTTGATTTCCCTGAACCTGAGGGGCCCATCAAAGCAACATACTCATTTTTATTGATGTCCAGGGATACTCCTTTCAAGGCATTCACCTGTTGGGAGCCCATGATGTAGGTTTTTACGAGGTCGTGTATTTCTATTACTTTCATCATTGCTATTATTCGATCACTTTTGGCACTGCAAACTGATCGTTGATTATCCTGGGAGCATTACCTCTGACCTCTTCGATTGAAAGTGAAGGGGCAGGAACATCTTCCCTCATGACGTTGTACACCTCATTCATATGTCTGAGTGGTTCTACGTCAGATGTATCAACTTCGGCGATCAGAGAAAACATATCGATGATTTTTTCCAGATCTTTGGTAAGCATCATTTTCTCGGATTCCGTGAGTCTCAGCAGTGCGAGTTCTTCAAGCTTCGAAATTAGCGATTCATTGACGTGCATGGTCCTTGTTTTAGACGAGGTGGTAGTATTGATCGGCAAATGTACTGAATGCACAAATTTTTAGAGCTCATAAAATGATAAATATATTTTTTTTAATATGTTGGTTCTTTACACTAGCTTTGGCGCAGTTATATCTTTATGAAGACGGCTTGTGGATAAAACAGGTGTTAAAAATCTGATCTATTGAAGTTGGCATTTCCTAATCAATTGCCTGGAGTGGTTGAAGAATCAATTTTGTCAATCTTTGCATCTATCATTACATTTTTACCATCTGTCACGCATCTTACATAAGCTTGATTCTATTGGTATATTAATTAGAGTTTAGAGTTTACCTGAGAATATTTTTTTGAATGTCCATACAACACGTAGCACTAGCAGGAAACATTGGTGCAGGCAAGACCTCGCTCACCAGTATGCTCACCAAGCATTATGGTTGGGATCCTTTGTTTGAAGACGCGAATACCAATCCATATCTGAGTGATTTTTATAACGATATGAAAAGATGGGCATTCAACCTTCAGATATACTTTTTAAATAGCAGATATCGTCAGGTATTAGACATCAGAAAGGGGGACAGGACAGTTGTCCAGGACAGAACCATCTATGAAGATGCCTATATTTTTGCGCCAAACCTGCATGAAATGGGGCTTATGGCGGAAAGAGATTTTAAAAACTACATTGACTTATTCCATACTATGTCCAGTCAGGTACAAGGGCCGGATCTTTTGATCTATCTCAAGGGGTCTATTCCAACACTCGTAGACCACATTCAGGCAAGGGGCAGGGATTATGAGGGCAATATGAGCCTGGATTACCTCAAAAGGCTCAACCAACGATACGACCACTGGATAGATGGTTACAATCATGGCAAATTGCTCATCATCAATATTGATGAAATCGATTTTATCAACAAGCAGGAAGATTTTGGCTTCATCATCAGTAAAATCGAGGCGGAAATAGGAGG
The DNA here is from genome assembly GCA_020436935.1 of Saprospiraceae bacterium. Lineage (GTDB taxonomy): Bacteria > Bacteroidota > Bacteroidia > Chitinophagales > Saprospiraceae > JADKBO01. Next base: position 1,426 of record JAGQWX010000060.1, on the reverse strand, counting down.
TTTGTTCAGTTTATTATGATCAATGAAGCATTAGAGAAAATCAGAAAAGAAATTGCGAACTTTCCGGGTGCCCGATTGGTAGCAGTTTCTAAAACCAAACCGGCAGAAGCTGTATTGAAGCTTTATGAGGAAGGACAAATAGATTTCGGCGAAAATCGTGTCCAGGAGCTCGAAGAAAAAAGGGAAAGTTTACCTGACAACATCCAGTGGCACCTCATTGGCAGTCTTCAAAAAAACAAAGTCAAGTACATAGCGCCCTATGTATATATGATCCATTCCTGTGACAACCTGGATCTGGCAAAAGTAATAAGTAAAGAAGCTTTGAAACAAAACAGGGTCATTCCTGTATTGTTACAGATCAAAATTGCTGAAGAAGACAGCAAACAGGGATATGACATAGCCCAGCTGAAGCAGGAACTTGACGAAGGTTTGATAGAACAACTTCCGGGTATAAGCGTTCATGGAGTGATGGGCATGGCCACTTTCACGGATGATCAAATGCAAGTGAGAAAAGAATTCAGACAATTAAAAACCTGGTTTGAAGAACTCAGATCGAAGTATTTTGCCGACAAATTAGAATTTAAAGAAATATCCATGGGCATGAGCGGAGACTATCTTATTGCATTGGAAGAAGGGGCGACGATGGTGCGCATTGGAAGTTTATTATTTGGAAGCAGGTGACAAAAAAAAATCAGCATACAGGCGGATGGAGATCGATCCTTAAAACGGTGCATTATGCCGGAGAAATAGGCATTCCTCAGACTTTTAAGGCCATAACTTCAAAAAATACATGCAAAACATGTGCTTACGGCATGGGTGGAATGGATGGGGCCATGGTCAATGAGGCGGGCGAAGGTGTACAAATTTGTAAAAAAAGTGTACAGGCTCAGGTCACAGACATCCAGAAATCCATTGACCATAACTATTTGACAACAACTTCAACAGATCAGCTTAAAATGCTGACACCCATGCAGTTGGAACGTCTTGGCCGACTTGACTATATCTTATATAAAAAGCCTGGAGCATCCAACTTTACCACACTTGATTTGCCGGAAGCTTATGCCATGATTACAGAAAGAATGATGGCTTTGGATCCCAACAGATCATTTTTTTACTCATCGGGAAGGTCCTCCAACGAAGCCTCTTTTGTCCTCCATCTTTTTGCCAGATTATTTGGCACCAACAACGTAAACAATTGTTCCTATTATTGTCATCAGGCATCTGGCGTGGGTATGGGCAAAACTTTAGGGACAGGCACTGCTACCATCGAATTGCAGGACCTCAAAAAAGCAGATCTCATTTTTGTTATAGGCGCTAATCCTGCGTCCAACCATCCACGTTTCCTTACAGAATTGATGGAGTGCAGGAGGAGAGGAGGACATGTGGTCATCATCAATCCGGTTGCAGAACCTGGGTTGAAAAAGTT
>JAGQWX010000005.1 GCA_020436935.1 Saprospiraceae bacterium | reverse complement strand
CCTTCATATACTTGAAGTCTTATTTGTTGTTTCCCCACCACCTGCAAGGCTTCTTTTAGTTGCTTTTCTAAGTCTTTAAGCCGGTAGTAATCACTCTCCGTCTCTACTACAACCCTTTCCATTTTAGGCCTTTTGCCATACAGTTTAAGCCATTTGTATATAGAATTAGGATTATTCATTCCTATTAATCGCATAAGTTCGGTAACTCCTAGTTCTCCATTTTCTATCAAAGCAACCTTCTCTTTCTTAAAACTTTCTGAGTAAACTCGTCTTTGTCTCTTGTCCATTTTACAAATTTTCAAAAAGTTTTCCACATAATTCCTGTCAACCTATATTATGACACATCAGGATCTGAATGAGGGGTTTTGAGCCAACAAGCTAAAACGCCAATATGCAAAAATGCTAAAGACCAATACCTAAAGGCCAAAGACTCCTACTCATGCCACCCGCTACCCTGGCCCTAAAGGGAACCCGCCCGCATTTCATGTTTTTCATACTCTTGGATCACAAACTTTCAAATTTCAATTCTCAATTTTCAATTTTCCAAAAGTGCCAAAGACCAACACCTAAAGACCAGGCTTCGGCTCCGCTCAGCCACCAAAGTCATTTTAATTGCGCTTTACGACAATTCTCCCATCTCCCTCCAAATCTATTTCACCCATTTCAACCTCAAACTATTCGCTACTACACTGACACTACTGAGCGCCATGGCAGCTCCTGCAATCATAGGATTCAATAAAAATCCATTGAAGGGGTAAAGGATTCCGGCTGCAATTGGAATGCCGATCAGGTTGTAGATGAAGGCCCAGAACAGGTTTTGTTTGATGGTCTTCACCGTTGATTTTGAAAGCCTTATGGCTTCAGGTATTTTCAGCAGGTCTGAGGATATGATGGTCATCTTGGCAACGTCCATGGCTATATCGCTGCCCTGGCCCATGGCGATACTGACATCGGCCTTGGCCAGTGCTGTGCTGTCGTTGATGCCGTCACCCACCATGGCTACTACTTTGCCTTGCGACTGCAATTCAGCGATGTAGTTGGCTTTTTGATCTGGAAGCACCTCTGCTCTGAAATGTTGTATGCCTACTCTTTTGGCCACCGCCGAAGCTGTCTTTTCATTGTCTCCGGTGAGCATGTGGACTTCAATTCCGGAGGCCTGGAGTTGCTGAATGGCTTGTTGCGAACTGATTTTGACCTGATCTTCAATGGCTATAATCGCCAATACCCTGGAGTCACCTGCAAACCAGATGACTGTTTTGGCATCATTGCTCCATTTTTGGGCATATTCTTCCATGTCAGCATCGATGGTGATATTGTTTTCTTCCATCAACCTCCTGTTGCCCACAAAGTATGTTTTACCGTCTGCCATGGCACTGGCACCTTTGCCAGTAATGCTTTGAAATTGATGAACCGGAATGCCTGTGTTTTCGTGCAAATGCGCAACGACTGCCTCTGCCAATGGGTGTTCTGATTGTCTTTCTATGCTAAAAAGAATTTGTTTGTGGACCGGGTCATCGCTGACCCAATGGTCGTCAGCAACCACCGGACTTCCTGCTGTTATGGTGCCGGTCTTGTCCAAAATCACCGCATTTACTTTCTGAGCCAACTCAAGGCTTTCTGCATCTTTGATGAGAATTCCGTGTTCTGCGCCCTTACCGACGCCGACCATTATGGCTGTTGGTGTAGCAAGCCCCAGCGCACACGGACATGCAATGACCAGTACAGTAACCAGTGCCATCAATCCTTGTGTGAAGGCGTTTTCGCCACCAAAAATATTCCAGACAACAAAGGCCAGAATAGCAATACCTATAACAATGGGCACAAAAATACCCGCTATTTTATCCACCAGTTTTTGGACAGGTGCTTTGCTTCCCTGGGCGTCCTGGACCATTCTGATGATCTGGGCCAGCATAGTTTCGCTGCCCACTTTTTCAGCTTTGAAATTGAAGCTTCCCTTTTGATTGATGGTGCCGGCGAAAACCTTGTCCTTTTCCTGTTTCAGGACGGGAACGGGCTCGCCGCTGAGCATGCTTTCATCAACGTAAGACTGTCCGCTCACCAATTTGCCGTCCACAGCTATTTTTTCACCGGGTTTAACTACGATGATGTTTCCGATCCCTACTTTTTCAATGGGAATCTCCATTTGATGCTGATTGTCATGAAGGATGGTTACGGTTTTGGGTTGGAGACCCATCAATTTTTTAATAGCAGAAGAAGTATTGCCCTTAGCTTTTTCTTCCAAAAGTTTTCCCAATAATATGAAGGCGATCACAACGGCTGCCGCTTCAAAATATACATGGGCGTGCAAGCCTCTCTCGTGCCAAAAATCCGGGAACAATACGTTGAATACGCTGTAAACATAAGCGACTCCTGTACTTAATGCGACCAGGGTATCCATGTTGGCTGATCTGTGTTTTGCTTGTTTCCATGCATTGACAAAAAAGTCCTTGCCCAGCCAGAATACGACCGGTGTACTCAGGATCCACATGATCACATTGGCATAGGCCATGTCCATAAAAAACATGCCGATGACAACAACGGGTGCTGACAATACCAGCGCCCAAATGGTTTTATTTCTTAGCTTTCTGAATTTTTCCTTCTGTATGTTCTCCAAACTTTGCTCCGCCTCTGCAGTTTCTTCGATGAGCAGGTCATATCCCACTTTCTGAACGACACTCTTCAATGCTTCAGGACTGGTGATGCCAGGAACGTATTCAACAGCAACTTTTGCATTGGCGTAATTGACAGAGGCATCTACTACCCCTTCCTGTGCTTTGATGACACTTTCGACGCTCACTGCACACGAAGCGCACGTCATATCCAGAACCGGTAGTGTTTTTTTGACAGTGACCACTCCATAGCCAAGATCCCTGATGGCTTGTATGGTTTCACCAACCGTCTCCTGGTCTTTGGTCTTGATGACGGCTCGTCTGTTGTTGAGTTCTACGCGGTGTTCTGTAACACCATCTACTTTGGCAATGCCTTTATCTACGATGAGGGCACAATGTTCGCTTTCAACTCCTTCGAGTGGCAGAATGATTTCGTGTTGATCTGTTGCCATGATTTATATTTTAATTACCCTGCAAAGGTAAATGCATGTGCCGCCGGATCTGTTACACTATTTTAAGGAAGAGTTATATCTTTTACACCTTATCCAGCGGAATTCGGCGGTCTGACTTGATGTTTTTGAAATGGCTGGGCGTCAGCCCGGTAACTTTTTTGAATTGATTGCTCAGATGAGCAACACTGGAATAATTGAGCTGGAAGGCAATCTCACTCAGGTTCATTTCATCATAAACCAGCAGCTCTTTTACTTTTTCGATCTTTTGGGCGATGAAATATTTCTCAATCGTAGTACCCTCGACCTCAGAAAATAAATTGGATAAATAATTGTAATCGTGGTGTAGCTCCTGACTCAGATGATCAGAAAGGTTGATGGATAACGCACTGTTTTGATGGTGAACCAATTCGATGATGAGGGACTTGATTTGACCAATCAGCCTGCTTTTTTTGTCATCGATCAACTCAAATCCAAAGCCTTCCAGGTGATCGGCAATGACTTTTTTTTCTTCGTCACTGATTTCTCTTTCCAGATCTGCTTCACCCAATGTCAGGTGTTTAGGAGCAAAACCCAATTGTTCGAGTTCTTGCTTTACCACCATAATGCAGCGATTGCAGACCATATTTTTGATGTAAATTTTCATGAAAATTGAAATTTTTTCCGGAGAGGTGACTTAACCAATATTTATAACAAAGCAGTGCCGTTAACTGTTTGATTTAAAGAAATGATATTTACCCGGGTGCACACCATAAATTTAATACAATTTTATCCAAAGATACCTCAACTTGGATTAAAAGCATCTTTATAGTCTGTGTCTGAGAGGTGTTTTAATAAATGTTTATCTCATCTTGTAGCTCACCCCAAAAGAAAATCCATTGCTGTCATGGCCGGGATTTCTTTCTGCACCAACAGCATTGCCGTTGGAGAAATGGATGTGCCAGATTCCTGCATTGATATTCCACTTTTCGCTAATTTTGAACTCACCACCAATTCCATATTTTGGACTTCCATTCAACTGTGTACCTTCCCTGTGATCACCAAAAAATCCGGAAGGTTGCGGAAAATTTTTTGCAAATAACAGGAGTCCGGCCCCACTTTGGAAGTACAATTGGAAGTTCTCCTTATGTACAGGATAAAACCTGAAAAAAGGCCGCACACCGAGGCCATAGGTCTTGTTTACATCATCAAAGACATATACTTGTGAAAACTCAGCTCCCAATGATAAATAATTTTTGAGCATATAATTTACGCCAATATTTTGATGGCTTACATTAGAAAAGCTCCCATAATATCCCCGGGAATATCCAAAATCAGCATAATAACTCAACCGATCAGACAGTTCCGGATCATTTTTAGTAACCAACAAAATGACACCCGCAACTGCCGTTGGCACGATGATGCCACTGCTGGTATGCAAAGAAAGAGGGCTGATGCCGAGTGGATTCTGGTACCATTTGGTGAAGGGTGGCCACGTGCCAATGGGCTGGCCGCCTCCCTGCTGTGCAAATGCTACATTGATTTGCATTAAGACGAAAACAATAATAAAGAACTTGCTCATTGGATAAACAAAAGAATGATCAATACATTATTTCAGCAAGCTGTGTTGAATAAGATTTAAATAAAAGACAACTTTTTTTGATTGACGATGAAATAGGAAAGGAGTTACATTTCCACGTCATATTGATTTGAAATTTGGGTAAAAAACAACGATTTTCTTTTCAATAAAACTTACCCTGCCTGATCGAATGCCATTTTTATCCAGTTCATAATTTCCTCATTTACATCACTCACGTCGGAGACATTGATTTTGTGTGAACACATGGCATTGGGCTTTTCTTGTATCAAAACGCCGGTAGCCTCCTGTCCCTTGAGCATCAATCCAATCTCAAATCTTGTTTTTGTGGCTGGGTTTAAGATGGCAAATTGTTTTTTTCTCCTCAAACTAACGTAAGCAACTTTAGGTGCAATTTCAAAGTCTTCGCCAAAGGACCTTATTCCCGTGATCAGATGATCGTATATGGGTTTCAAGTGTTCTTTGCCCTTATATTGAACGATGATCAAATCGTCCTGATTTTCTGCAGATCCAGCGTCTGAACCTTTGGCTTTATGAGCAATGAGGTTGGCAAATCCGTGGGTGAGGCTATGTTTTTCCTTGAGCATTTTGATGACTTCGCCATGTTTTTCTATGCCTTCTTTTTTAACCAGACTGACCCACTCCTCCAGTGTTTTACCTGTGTTTTTATGGAGGTTGTCTATCATCGATTGCACTGCCTTATCTACATCCATTTTCTTTAAGTATTAATTCAAAATTGCTTTTAAGATAGAAATTTCTATTTATTTATGAATGCTGTTGGATTAAAATAAAATAATACAATCATATGGCTGGGAAAAAATACATTTCTAAAAATTTCATGAAAAGAATAGTGAATTTTATTTCTTCTCAAAATAAAACTCCAGGCAAAGACTAACCAATACTGTAATGCCAAATATCCATGCATATTTATGAAGGCCTGTCGAATACAACATCCAGCATGCTATACCAAAAAGGAGGAACTCGAAAATAATTCTGTACTCCAACATGAGTCGATTTGGTGACTTCGGCGCAGCGAAATAAGCCCAAAGAACAACGGCAAAAGCAATGATCAGAAAAGCGAAACTGTATTTTGCCCAAGGTGTTTTGCCTTGTAAATAAGCCCATCTTCCCATTGCCGCCAACATGCATAATTCCAGCAAAAAAGCCAAAGTCTGATGCAAGAACTTGATACTTTGCATATTCATCAAAATTAATGAAACAAAAATAATCAAATCGATTTTTTATTTACCATGGAATCTCGCCAGTTTCGGGATTGTTTTCCTCACTTACAAATTTGCCGGTGGGACCATGATCATCTATCAATGCATACTTTACAATTCTTTTTCCGGCATCCTCTACACTTCCAGGTCCGCGATGACCGTTAAAATCTGTTTTTGTATACCCGGGACATATGGCATTTACTTTAAATCCGGTATGCTGAAGTTCATAGGCCAATACTACTGTATACATATTTAATGCTGCCTTAGAGGTGAGATAAACGACACCTTTATAGTCATAATATTTGTATGTCGGATCGCTGTGCAAGGCAATCGACCCCTGGCTTGAACTTACATTTACAATCCGCGGCTGGGAAGATTTTTTCATAAGGTCAATGAAAGATTGTGTTACCTTAACCACACCGAATAAATTGGTTTCAAATGTGTTTTGAAATTGCTCAATACTCGAATCAAATGCAGATTGTGGATATCCACCATACACGCCGGCATTGTTGATAAGGATATCTAGCGCTTTAGATTTTTTACCAATGTTTGCTCGGGCGAGCTGTATTGATTCTTCACTGGTAACATCAAGTTGAATGGCTTCAATATGGGTTAATCCTTCTTTTTTTAAAGCATCGACGGCTGCTAGGCCTGAAGCCAAATTGCGGCATCCCAAATACACATGAATGCCTTGCTGAGCCAGTTGTCTGACAACTTCGAATCCTATGCCCTTGTTGGCCCCTGTTACTAATGCTGATTTCATTTATTTAATTTTCAGCAAAATTGGAGGGTTTCTTCAATGGGAAGCTGGACAAATCCACCTATTCTCATGACAAATCCTGCACGCCATCCATCATTTCACTGATGTTTTTACCTGTACACTTTTTGAAAAGGCGTGAGAAATAGTCCGGGTCATTAAAACCCAATTCGAATGCCAATTCCTTCACAGAAAGATTTGAATACAAAAGCTTTCGCTGTGCTTCTTTTATAAGACGACCGGTGAAAAACTCCTTTGGTGAGATGCCTGAATACTCCTTTACAATGCGATATAAACTGTTGGGAGACAAGGCCATTTTTTCCGCAATTTGATGAATGGAAGGCTGCTCTGACAAATGAGTTTCGACCACCATTTTAAATTCCATATACTTGGATAAATTCACATTTAAATGATTGGCCTGTGGTTTATTTTTGAAATAAGCGCTATTTAATTCCGATAACATCGCATTTAAATAAATGAACATTATTTCTGTATCGGAATCGTTTTTATCAATATTAAAAATTTGATCAAGGATTTCAAAAACTTTCTTTATTCTCCCTTTAGCCTCCGCTGATAATGTGATTTTTTGTGAATTGAGCGGATTGACTAAAAAAGGCAATGACTGTGGTAGCAAAGCCAAAGTATTTTCATCAAACAATATTTTGGAGTACCTGAGATGCTCACTTGGCATCGGGGGAACAAAAATTTGATTTTGCATGGCAAAAATCACTTCTCCATCTGATACAGTGATCTCCTGAAGATCAAATTGATAGGTTATGGTACCGCTTTCAACCATTACTATAAAATATGAACTCAACCTTACCGGATGCATTTGTTTTGCCTGGATATCTCCTGACCCATATGGATTTGCTTCTGAGTTGATCTGGATACCCGGCTTGTCCTCCATCAAACTTCGTGTTTTTACTTTTACTTTTGCCATCCTGGCTTTTCTATTTTTTTATTTTACGTGCTCAATATAGCGCTGGCACCGGGGGTTCACGGTGGGCAAGAATTTGCTCGAATTCATCAGCATCATTGGCCAGGTCCTTGATTAATTCAATGTAGGATGGGTTGTGAAAGTTCATACCGGATTTACGCAAGACCATGGCCATCCAACGTCTGCGCAATTCCATCCATTTTTTGCTTTGAAAACCTTGTTCCAAAATGGCTATGGCTGGTCTCATCTCCATATAGATCGTCCTTCTCACCTTTTCATTTCTTTTGACACCAGAGGCATGCAAAACCATCATGTCATGAACAATCACATCTCCTGCTTTGGCGGGAACTTTTATTTTTCCTGGAATATCCCACCCAAAATCATTATTTAGGTTTCTTATATCCTGGACATCATGATGACTTCCGGGTACCAGTTCCAGGCAGCCATCCTCTGCGCTGGCATCATCCAGATATATGCCAATGTTGAAATAAGGAAAATTTCGGGAATGGATTGCATCCTGATGCCAAAGGACCTCTGAATGTTCATAAAATTGCTTAAAAAGTGCGTCACACTGCAAAGGCACTATGTCCTCGCCTCCAAATCCACGTGCAATATTCAAAATTGCAGGACTGGCCATCAAATCCAGAACCGCATCAGGATAATAAGCAAACAAATCATTGACCCTGGTCAGCAAAGTTTGTCCATGGCTTTCAGCAAAACCCATATTTGTTGGTTGTGCCTGAGTATTACATGCACCAACGGCAAACTCATTGAGTTCTGAAAGCTTTTTTTGCCATTCAATCAGTTGCCTTGGTGTCAGAACATTGGGCAGGAGGACGAAGCCTTCCTTACGAATGGCCGCAATTTGATCTTCTGAAATGGCGAAAGGTGCTTGGGATGAATTCAAAATGTTCGTTTGATGATGATCAAGTCAATATGCTGTTGGTACAAAAGTAGCTGAAGTTTGTGAAAAAAATTAGTGGCCATCATAGAGGTTTTTAGATTGGTGCACATGATCAAACTCGTTGGTTTTTTCAAGTACAAACATCAGGGGTTTATATCTACCTGGATACATATTGAATCCATTGGCAGGACCTTTTAAAGTGATTATTCAATAGGAAATTATTTTGATTGTCATTACATAAGGTAATGATTTAAACAATCGCCATTTCTACAACATCATCAAATGCAGCATCAAAGAAAGACGCTAATCCCCTTTCACAGGAATAAACCACACATTCTTCTCCAGATCTACTCCCCCTTTCAATTCTTCCTGTACCACCCGATCTGTGATGTACAAACCTTTGAGCGCCATATTTTTAAAATCATCAATGCCATTGTTGGGAAAACCGATTCTCGTTCTGTGGATGTTGAATTTATGAGAAAACTTGCGGCCAAAGGCTTTTTCTACACCATCTTTTCCAATCATGAAGCCCAGGAGACCGCCCCAGGTTGCAGCGGGATTATCAGAATCCCAGCCTGCCAGCACTGCAATTTTTATGGTCTCTACAATATCACCTTCTCCATAAAACAAACTGACCAGACTGGAAGCAAAGTTGATCCCTGCGGCAAAACATGCATTGCAATACTTATTTTGTGAGGTCATATGATAACCGTCGGCTTCCATCACCTGATATCGCTGGTAAACTGAATCCCTGGCTTGTTCCCATGGAATGCCTGACAGGTATTTTTCCTTTACAAAAGTGTACATCTTAGCAGCATATGAAGTGTCGGGCAATACTTTGCTGGCCTGATCTGCCATCCACATGATGTTTTCTTTGGATGACTTCTGCTCATCAATTGAAGAGGCCAGAGCATACATCGTGACATAAAATTCTGCAATCCATTGGGCATTGTTTCTTGCCGTGGTCTGAATGGGAAGACGGGCCATTTTTAAAGCAACATCCTGCCTGGTTGGTGCGAATATCCCAAATATTTCTGTCGTCAATTGTGCATCAATCATCTCATATTCAGGGTTGTGTTCAGGATCTCCGGTTGCGGGAGGAATAAGTCCCTGGCCCATCAAATCAAATGCTTTTTGATTCGACACCCAGAGGTAGTTTTCTTCGTCTTTTTTGATGTGCTTCAGCCATCCGTCCCTTATTTGTTCTCCGGTGAGCATTGACTGCTGATGTTCGATCAACAGTTCCTGGTAAATGTATTCGATGTCGGTGTCGTCGTCTGCGCCCCAAATGCTATCCGGTGGCATGAAAACAAAATCGATGGTGGGTGATAAAATGCTGGGCAATCCCGCCCCCCAAATGCTGGGCTGATCTGGCTTGCCCCAGTCATCTCTGGTGTAAAATGCTCCGGTTTTGATGTCTCCAATATTGCCTATTTTATCCATCTCAGTCACCAGGCCTGTCCAGTTGGCTATGCATTGGCCAAGCCAGAATCCATATAGCTTGTCAAGGTATGCTGCTCTCGAAATCATTCTGTCTCCAGCTTTTGGATGGTATGTGGCATAAGTGATGCGCGGGTCAGAAGGTATATCTCCATTTGAAGGATTACACGAAGAGAAGACCATGCAAGTCAATAATGCGATGCATCTGACTATTCGATTTGAAGCTTTGGTATTGTTCATCAAGTAAATCTATGCTTTTTCCCAAAAAGGAAAAAGCTAATTCAGATCTGCAAAATAGTCATGTCATTAGGAGAATTAAATTCCCCTCTTCAAAAGAGGGGTGGACGGCATTCGATTATGTAAATTATAACTTAAATCTCAACATGCCGGCCGGGGTGTTGTGTAACAATGCAACCAATATGGAATAAGCCTCTTAATTATTTTATTCATAATAATTCCATACAACTGTTGTTGCCCCCAATGGCAACTTTTCGACTAGACTATTCTAATTCCAAGATTTCAGGGTCCTTCATATCTCTTACTAACAAGCCCTTTGGTATCGCACTAGCGCTCATCCAAAAAGAACCAGGCAGAAGTTGCAGAATTCACCTAACACATCGATTTATAATTTTTAATTGATGGGCAAAAAATGCTTCACTCCTGCCAAAAAAGACTAAGATTTTTTGCGAAGACTAAGCATCAAATTCAGTATAAAAACGAATTGAGAGCAAACAATCAAAGCGAGAAAAATTAAAGTTGTATTCTGTATGATGTTAATATTATTCCGATTTCTACCCATCAACTCAAAGTAAAAAAGACTCAAAAGCATGATCCCTATGAAGGACATTATGTTAATAATTACATGAAACAATGTCATCCATTTGCTGAGTTTTCTGTTCCTGAAAGCCCAATACATGATTCCAAAAACACCTGCCATTATCGAGAATAATATGCCAAATGAGAGAGAAGTAATGATGAAATAAGTATCATGCCATTGGATATCAATACTTCGCCTTGGCCCTAATGCAGAAAGAAGTAATAATATTGGTATGATATACCACCAAACTTTGTAAGGATGATTTTGCAATGTCTACGCTTTAATTTCATTCAAATATTCAACCCTATACCCTCTCATTTCCCACTCGCCAATCAATTTTTTCAGCTGATTGAACATGTAATAAGAGTCCACTTCAAAATCCCACCTCTTTTGTTGGCCACCTTGCTGAAGCATCACATAGTTTTGTTTATAATTTCCAGTCAATTCCTGGCCTATATCTTTCAGTTTTTCCATAGGCATAGAATAGTCATTTTTCAAAATGATTATTTCAAGCTTTGACAGATGGACAGCTTCGACTACTTCCCCCTTTTTTGTCGTTATTCTAATTTCCTCCGCATCCATTTCGACCATCTTGTTTTCAGAATATCCCCTAATTTTTTTTTGATTGAGAAAGTCATAGATGATCAGCCCAATATACAAAATTACAAGGCCCGATATCACCCACAATGAAGTATCAAATAAATTAAAAATAATGCTAACAGGAATAGTAGGCAGAAACATCATCCAAAATTTCTTACTCCTCAGTATGTAATACTTTTGATCTTCAATGAATTTCGCTTTAAACATTTCTTACAGCTTTTATCATTTTTCAAGTTATTGCGGAGGTGGCAGACTTCAACATTGATTGGATGACATGGGCATAGAAGAATTCAATGCCTCACAAATCAAATATATAAATTATACCAATAAGCTTTACTTATTTGTAAATAAAAATTGCTGTTTGCCTAGCTTCATAAGTTTTGCAAGCAAAGAGAAATAAAAAAATAAAATATTTAAACTTATAGCTGATAAAAAGTAAAGCTTATGGAACAGTTTAAGCACCCAAATTATGCCCATCCAAAAGTCCGATTGTATCAGCTTTAAATAAGTCAAAATCTACATGAGTATCAGTCTTACTCAAAAAATGAATTGTTCGATTGCTCAATCCAAAGTAAGGGGTGGAAGCCTTCGGATCGATGTCAATATAAATTACAAATTGAAGTCGGGTACTTAACTTCAATTTATCCTTTAATAGGATATTGGACGTCACCTTGGGTTCAAAAATATCAATTAACCGCTCAAGCGGTGTTTCTAAATCTAAGTTATCTCCTATAGCTATGGTATACTTCCAGGATGTCAATTTAGGAACAGGATCTTTTTTACTATGAAAAGAAGTTGGCGTGATACCAAGCTCATTTGTGATAATGTTTGTGTCAAAAAAATCTCCGTAAAATGTATAGTACAGATAATTGTTGCAAACATCCCCGGAATATGTTAGTTCTTCAAACGTCATGAAAACAATTTAGATATTATTCATTAAGTAACTATTCAATCTTTTAAATTCTTTGTTCTATTTCTTTCCTGGCCGGATGTGGATATGTAGGAAACATTTGAAAATATGCGATAAACAATATTTTTTTTCCAAAATCGGTAGGCTCACTGAATTCAACAAAAATCAAAGTTGGGCTCCAGAAATAAATTTCTGAAACTGCTTTGACCTTTCTCAAGGGAACTTGTATGCTTCTTCTAAAGTTGCTCACGTATAAAAATTCATCATCAATATATACTTCTTTTGCCCTGAAGCTTGTATGATAAAATATGAAAAAACCAATGAAAAAACCAATGAAAAAAGGAAGACCTTCAATACCTTCTGAAAAAACCACCATAATGCTGCCCAACCCAAAACCTGTCAGCCATACTGTTGGAAAGATATACTTGTAGAAAAAAGTCATTGAAGTAGATAGTTGTTTTTTCATGTTTAGATTTAGAAAATATAACGTTTGTGCTCTGATCGATTCTTTTTGTATTCATAAACATCAAATCTAATGTGACTTTCTTTTTTCTTTGAATATTTAACTGATGGCCCGTAAAGGAAAATGGCCTGCACTTTACCTCTTATCCCGCCTCATTGATTCAAAAAGATTTCTTTGAGCTATGCTTGCTAATACTTCATCATCGATACTGAGCAATTGAGAAACTTCTCTCAAATAGCCTGGACTGCTTCTCACAGGGTAATCAGATCCAAAAACAAATTTTTCCAGGCCAATTTCATGCATCAGTTTTAAAAATTCTGCTTTCGGGCGTTCGCCAGGATAAGCTATTGGTTTAATAACTGCAGAAAGATCGAGATATATTTTATGCTTCTTATTTTTTGAATGGTCTTCAACATAGGCTCTAAATGCATTTAGAAAATTAAAACAAAATTCATCCATACCTCCCCCACTTCCACAATGGGCAAAAATGATGGTTAAGGGTTCACATTTATCTAGAATTTCCTTTTTAAAAATGCTGAAATACTCCTTTCCGAAAGTATTATCCCTGGCATTATTGTGGATCAATAAAGGGATGTTTCTCTCGTCTGCCAATTGGATCACTTCCTTCAGCTTGTTGAGTTGTGTGGTGTCTTTTAGATCTAGATTGTTTGCCTGAAGATGAAGTTTTATTCCATCTAATTTTAGCTTCTCATCACATCTTTTGATCTCCTCAATAGCAAAATCTTTCAAAGGATCTATACCGTAAAATCCGAGCAATCTTTCACGGTCAGCATTTACCATAGTTGACAATAAATCATTTTCCTTTTTCACAAATTCCCTCTCAGGAAGCGTACCATTCAAATTTTTATAAGCATATCCGACAGAAATCAATAACATCTTTGATTGACCATTGTCTGTGCTGATTTCACTAAGATTAGAATAATCTTGCCGTTCTTTGATGACCTTAAATCCTGATCGCTTAAAACTGTATCCTTGCTGTTCCAGGTTTTCCAGCAATTCAGGGCTGAAAATGTGGACGTGATAGTCGACTATGTTGGAGTAATCAAATCTCTGTTGGCTGTGTACATGATTAGTACAAGAAAAATAAATAAACAAGGCCGATAGAATAACCTTTAAATATTTTATCATCAATGAATTGCAGTTTTTAAAGCTTGGGAATCGTTCATTAATAACGACTTGAATACACCTGTTATTCTATATTAAAACACCAATAGTAAAACACACCAGCGCAATCCCAACAACCACAGTCGGAGTGCTAAAAAAATATTGATAAGAAAGCAATAAAAATGCTGCCAATGTCACAAAGCCAAGCAGCTTGAAGTAAATAGATTCAAAAAACAGATTGGGATGGACCAGAGCAAGGTAACCATAAATGAGTCCGAATAAAATGGCCGCTATGCTGTGGGTAGAATTAAATCCAATCCATGCTTTCCATACAGTGGTTTCGTTGGTGATGTGCATGTGCGTCTGCTTCATTTGCAGGATCAAATCCTTGTTTCTGGGGTGCAAATTTTTGCCCCACCAGGTGAATACCAAATGTAAGATTCCTATTACCCAAACGAGTGAGGAAGCGATAACAACTAAAGCGGATTTCATTTTGGTATTTATATTTTGAGGGGAAAATTAATTGATTTAGATTGATTTAACTTTGCATTTGCATCAAATAAATAAAAGTATAAAGCTATTGATTGCCATTTCTAAGTTCATCAATTTTTCAATATCATCACCTATCTTTAATAGATAATTGCCAATTTCTCAAACAAAAAAGGGGCGGCTACACAACGGAAGCCACCCCAACAAGAGAATTACAGAATTTTTTATGGCAACAAAAGCTGATAAGCCTTTACTGTGCTGCCACATTGTATGTTTGCTATAAAAATGCCCTGAGGCAATTCGGATAAGTCTACTGTTGATTTACCTGATCCATTGGTCAGATTATAATTCCTGACAAAGCTGCCTTGAGACGTATACAATTGCACCTGAATGTCATCGCTGCCTCCCTGGATTTCCAGAATTCTGTTGCGTTGTTCGACGGTAATTGCATCTTCCACGGTAGCTCCTTTGGAATGCAATGCCACCAGATCGGTCAATGCAAAGCTGCCATCAAAATCTACTTGTCTGATTCTGTAGTATGCGGTGCCTTTTTCGGCTTTTACATCCAGAAACTGATAGGTATTGCCGGCCAGGCTATTGCCCATTCCTTTTACCTTGCCGATTTCATAAAATGTTCTTGCATCGAGGGACTTTTCAATGGCAAAATAATCGTTGCCAAATTCGGCTGTGGTTGACCAGTTGAGTTGGACACCTGAACCAATGTTTGTTGCAGTAAATTTTTCGAATACTACAGGAACAGTGGTTTGAAGAGAAACAATGACTTGGCCATTTCCACCTGTGCCACCAGATCCCGATCCTCCATTACCAATCCCTCCGGCACCACCGCCGGGAAAAGCTCCCGGATTTCCGGCACCACCAAGGCTAGGTTGCCCATCTCCTCCATTGCCGCCGCCATTACCGGCTCCTCCAAAACCAGCGACACCTCCTGAGGCATCTCCTCCATTCCCACCATTGCCAGTAGGTCCTGCGGCGCCACCGCCGCCACCTCCTGCAACGTTTAATTCCCTTGAACCACCTGTACCTCCAACAAAATTAATATCACCCCCACTTCCTGAACCACCAATGCCTTGAGTGGCTCCCTGACCCCTTAACCCGCCTGTTGCTACAAGATTTATACTACCCCCTATAAAGGAAGAAGAACCACCGCCAGCCTCACTTGCAAGTCCTCCCACTCCAACATTAACCGTATAATCTCCGGGGGTTGGACTAACCACAGTGGTCATGGTAAAACCACCGCCGCCGCCACCTGCTCTTGCTCCGATACTACCTCCATTAGAACCTCCTCCTGCTCCCCAGACCTGCACTATCATCGTGCCTGAAAAACCAGGAGGAACATTGAATGTTGTACTACCCGGATCAGTATAGGTTGTCGTTTGTCCCCACATCATCATAAATGAAGTGAGTATAAGTATTGATGTAAATATTCGCTTTAACATGGCTTTCCTCTTAATTATCTGATTATTAATTTCTGGACATAACCCACTTTTCCATCCATCACAGAAAGAAGGATCATTCCCGGATTTCGCGTCGGCACTTCAATCCTATTGCCTCTGCCTTGTCCGATGATTGCACCGTTGAGATCATACATTCTTATGACGGCATCGGTTGGTGCACCATCAATATTGATGACATCTCCACTTCCGGCAACTGTGGGATATATGTTCAAATGATCTGCCACCAATGTCTTCGATGCTGTATTGATAATGGCCTCCGGACAGACATTGAGGACCTGAATGGTGATTCCCGGAATGGTGGTCGTCAATTCAACTGTGTCTGAAAGCACACTTTTGGCCATGAAAGCAAGATTCCCTTCACTTGTAGAAGTGGCATAGGCATTACCCTCGTAGAAATAATCGTAGGAAACTTCACCCAGGTCGACTTCACACATCGATGCTGCGTCAACAATGGCCACACCTGTTGAATCTACATAAATGCCATTATTGGTAATTGTGCCGGCACCTGTCGCAAATGTGAAGGCGCTATCACTCTGATAAAAGGCGTTGTTGACGATGATGGTGCCTTCAGATGTGAATACACTTGATCCTTGTCTGCTGCTTTTGATGAGGCCGTTGTTGACGAGCGTACCTACATTGACATTGATCCTGCCATTGGTGAGGTCTATGACACCTCCTTTAAGGTTCTGCAAACTGTTTCTGGTATAGATAGTAGCTCCGGGATTGCCGTTTTTGACAGTTACCAGTCCTTCATTGGTAAAACTTCCTTTTTCATAGGCCATGATCGACCGTGCTGTGGCAGAGCTGCCTCCATCGATGTTGATGGTTCCATTGGCCATATTGTTGAAGCTTCCTTCTGCGTCTAGGGTACCGACAGCAATTCCATTTCTTGAAGCATTGGCGGTTTCGGCTACGGTAATGTTGATGCTTCCTTCATTGTTGAACACTCCCCCGGTAAGAATTTCAATGCCATCGTCCAGCGTACTGTTGATGGTGATGGTACCCTCATTGGTAAATACTCCGCCTGCAACCTGGATGGCGTCAGTGGCTACAGCACCTGAGATGATGCTGCCCTGGTTGTCAAAAGTACTGACTGATTTAATTCCAATCTTGACTGCAGGATCTATGGTTATGGTCCCCTTATTGACGATTTGGGTCACTGGTGCTGCAGCATTGATGCCGTTTGAACCTCCCATCAGCCTCAAATTGGCCATCGATGCAATGGTGATCATAGAACTGTCACCTGAACCAAAATTGGCAATGCCTCCTTTGGTGTCATTGGTATTGACATTGAATTGATACGCATTCACTCCATCACCTATGCTGAGTGTACACGTTTTACCCACGGTTACTGCATGGAAGTCTCCGGCAGTACCATCGATGCTCAAATTGAGCGCCAAAACCACTGTGGCATTTCCTACGATTCTCAGCTGACCATAAGTAGCCGGGGCTGTTCCACTGATGGTCGCAGAAGTGCCAATTTCGACAATTTCTCCGGCTACGGGGACAGCGTCGGTACTCCAGTTGAGGGCATCATTCCATAATTTGGCGTCTCCGCCTCCGTCCCAGATGACCTGGGCGTGGATAAACACCGGCAAACAGAAAAGAAGTATAAAAGTAAAAGTTCTAAATTTCATAATGAATGGCTTTAATTGTTCTTTAATTTTTGATAATCAAACTTTGCTTCGCGTTGTCTTCGCGAAAGAATGTTATTGTGCAACCTGTCACTGGTTTGCTTATAGAGCTGGTCGAGTTCTGATTGTCTCAGCGTTGGATCCTGAATACTTTCCCTGATCTTTTTTGCTTTGGCTATTTTCTCTGTAAATAGCTGCTGGATCAACTTTTGCTGCTCTTCAGAAAGTGCAGTTGAAGGATCCATGAATACCAATTTTTCATCGAGGTCGAGGACTTCAGCTTTTGCAAGCTCTTCTACCGAAAATTGCGCATTCATGGAGACACTGCCAATAAAAATCCCAAAACAGATCAAAAGGATGCACTTGTATTTCATTCGTCCTTTTTTGAAGCGTTGATGGCTTGTCTCTGCTCTTTTGTCAACACTTCCATATTGATCTTTTTGGACATTTCTTTTCTGATGGGCTTGAGCTTCTCGTCAGTTTCTTCTGATGGCAATTTCATTTTACGAATCTCAGACATGGCCACCATGGCATCGAGGTAGATGGTGTAGGCGGACTTCTTCTGGGCTTCAGAAAGGCCGGGTGCCTCTGCTTCTGATATTTTTGTTACGAGTTCCGTCAGTTTTTCTTCTGCTTTTTTCTCGTCTGTCATCTTTTGGGCAGACAGCAATGAAGTGGAAAATAAGAGTCCCAGAAAGAGGGAGAGGGTATAAATTTTTTGCATGATGTATAACGATTTATTCATTTTTTAATGGTTCAAAATTCTTTTATTCCGCTTAGAAACAGGTTTAAAAACCGTCTGTATAGGTTTGAGATTTGTCAAAACACATTGATTTTCAGCGCTTATTGTGCGAATTGATTTTAAATCTTCACCCGATACTTCCCTCATGATGTGCTAGGGAAAAGAGATGTGCAAATTCAGCTCAGTACAGCTTCTATCAGGCGGTTGAAGGTCTGCAAGAATGCTGTCAGATTTTTGTGAAACAGCTGTGTAATAATGCGAATGGAAAAAATGAATGGTAGTCCCTATACTAAAGGTGTCATTGGTCCTACCAAACAATACATCTCTCTGAAGTAAATAGAGGATAATGGTGACAATAATGAGGAATAACGATTTCTTTTTCATGGAATAAAAATACCGGATGGCCAAGGGGGAAAGGGGCCAAATAGCGTCAGGATAGGTCTGAAAATTGACTTTTTGATTACCATAAGCGTGAGTTTTGCAGAACCAAAACTGAAATAAAAACTCCGAAAATCTTTTGATAGTATACAGATCGGTTGCAGCTAAATCAATCCATAAACAGCCATTAAAAAAAAGGTGGTCAGACGCAAGCCTGACCACTCCCCAATAAAATGCTACGCATTTTTCAACCCCTACAAATTGATTCTTATCACTGTATCTTCACCAGGAGCAAGCTTGAATTTCCCTTTGCGCTCCTGTCCATTGATGGTATATGTATAATTGTAGCTCCCATAAAACCCTGTCCCTTTCCAGACTCCGTCTGCATTGGTATTGCCCGCTGCTTTGGTCTTCCACAAACCGTGGACCAGAGCCTGGTAAGCCATGCCCATGCTTCCGGCGTGACCATTCCTGTCGAATAGATCTGTCCTGCCCGAGGCGTCATTGTTGAATCCCCAAAAAATAAAATCTGTGACCGACGGATGACTGAAAGCTGCAATCAAAAAGTCTTCGGTATACATTCTGCGGATATTTTCATCCCTGACATCCAGCGTAAATTCTGAGATCGAAATGCTTTTGCCCAGTTGGGCATAATAATCCAGAATTTCCAGCACTTTGACAGGCGGGGTCAGATCCGTACCAATATGCGATTGTATCCCTATGCCATCGATCGCTCCATCGGTGTTTTCATCTATACGTTTGATGTAATTGTAATACCACTCCCTCTTGGTCTGATTGAGCCCACCCTGACTGATGATGCCATATTCGTTGACCAATCTTTTCACATCAGGATATTGGCTTTTCATAAACCGGAAGGCATTATAAAGCGCATCCTCCGAACCTGTGATGCGTTGCAAATCCTTATTGGTATAGGCCTCATTCACGACGTCCCATTGATCAATCCTACCTTTCGTTTCATTAAGAATTTGCCGGATATGCTGATTTAAAATTTCAATCACTTTTTCTGGATTGTTTTCATGTTTTATGATTTGAGATGGTAGGTGATTGAATCCCGGCCATATCAAAACATGCCCTTTCAATCTCAAGCCTTTGGCCTTGAGCAAGTCCATGGCCTTTAATGTTGTGGGCATTGTTTGTTTGGTCCAGAATTTTATTTTCAAGTCGTTTTCCAAAACCGCTGTGTTGAAATTCTCTTTCAAGAGCTGGAGATCACCGGGACGTTCAACGATGTCTTTTGCCCTCACTGTAGCTCCCCAATTGAACTGATGGTCTGTCATTTCCACCTGGAGGGCGACATTTTCCAGAGGCTGGCCGTCCTTATAAAATTGTATTTCAAAATCGCCTTTTCTCATCGAGTCTATTCTGGCAAACGCTTCTTTTCTCCACGACGCCTCGGCTTCCATTCCTGGATAAGTGATCTGCGTCTTGGGCAAATCCTGCAAGGATGTCTCCTTAGCATACAGGTCAAGGCTGAGCTCTTTGATCAAAAATTGTTGTGGCGGAAAGCCAAATTGCATGACCACACTCAGTTCATCGTCTTTGGAATTCAAGGGAATCTCAAAAGGGAGGTAATAGGTCTGCCATTGGCTGGCGATGCTGATTACCGCATCCTCCCACAAACGTGAATCTGTTCCGGTTTTGAGCTGCCAAAGAACTTTCGCCTCCCCTGTTTCGAAGCTGGAGCTTAAGGATTTGGCTGTAAACTTCAACAATAGCTTCTCCCCTTTTTTGTAAGGTCCTGGTTTAACCGGGAGTTTAGTTGCCAGCTGGTAGGTATATTGTGAAGCAATTTGTGAGGTGACCTGAAAAACATTTGCCCCCTCAGACTCCAACCTCGCCAGACTTCCGACCCCCGCCTTTGTAAATTTCCATTGCTTCAGTTTGGCATTGTCCAATATGGAAACCCTGGATTTTGGGGATGCCTGTGTATATGCAGGCATCTGAATCGCTAAAACAAAGAATAAAAACCCAGCTGTAGATATCAAATGGCGGTTCATCCAACCACTATTCATCATTTTGCCCGGCTTTTTTATTTTTTGGCTTATCTTTTCCGTTGGCTGCTGTTTTGTCCTTTTTTGCCGGCTTTTCATTGCCCCCCTTTCCATGCTTTACTTGATAGGCCTTTTTCCAATCGGTGAGCAATTGGGTGAGTTCTTTTGCTTTTTCCGGTTGAGCAGCATAGAGATTGTCTGTCTCCGATATGTCTTTGGACAAATCATACATTTCATAAATGCCTTTCTCATAAAAATGCATCAGCTTGTAATTTCCTGAACGAACAGATGAACATTTGCTATCACCAGTGCTGTAAGGTCTTGCTTTGTCCTCATGCCAGAATACGGTCCTGTCGTTCCATTTTTCTTTACCTTCAATGACCTTTTCATAACTTTTGCCATCAACTTTGGTCAGTTTTTTGTCCAAAGCAAGATCCAGGAGAGTTGGCATAAGGTCCATCCCCAGGACAATGCTTTCTGTCTCTGCACCGGCCTTGATTTTATCCTCCCATTTGATGAAAAGTGGCACCCTCACTCCTCCTTCATACAAGTGCCCTTTACCTGCTCTTAGCGGGAAATTGGTTGTGGCCAGGTGTCTCTGGTTTTTATTTCCGTCGTTGGATAGTCCTCCGTGATCTGAAGTAAATACAACAATGGTATTTTTGTCAATGCCCAGGTCTTTGAGAGCCTGAAGTATTTTTCCGACATTCATATCCAGATTTTCAACCATGCCGGCATATACTGCATCATCTTGTCGCATCTTATTTCTACCCTCGCCTTCGAGGATGTATTCCGGTCTACCGCCAAAGCTGTTGGCTGCTATCTGTGGTTTGTTTCTTTCTATGTCTTCCTTTTTGGCTTCAATAGGTGTATGTACAGCATAATGTGCAAGGATGGCCATGAATGGTTTGCTCTTGTCGGCTTTTTTGATAAAATCAACGGTCTGGTCAGTGAGCAGGTCGGCCAGATAATCTCCCTTTTTTCCTGTCTCTGAAACGTCTTCTATGTGTAAATCCGGATCTGTTTTTGACCGCTCATTGTTGAATGGATAAAAATGGGAGCCTGTACCTCCTGCCGTACCAGCTGCGAAAGAATGGTCAAAACCCAGGCCTTTGGGCGAATTATTTCCATCTCCCAAATGCCATTTGCCTACATATGAGGTCTGGTAACCCGATGATTTGAATTGTTGGATGAAACTGTTTTCAGCTGGTATTGCCGATAAGTCACCATGGTCTTCGTTGACAGGATAGGTGGAGGTCATCATGGCATACCTTGAAGGTACACACCTTGGATAACTGGAATAGGCCACCTGAAATGATTTGGCCTTCTTTGCAAGCTCGTCGATGTTGGGTGTATTGTATATTTCAGATCCAGTAAAACTCAGGTCGTGGTATCCCAAATCATCTGCAAGAATGATGATGATATTTGGTTTTGAACCTTCCGCTGTTCTGGTACTTTCTGCTGCAGTTTTATTGGAACTTGCTGTGCCACTTGCTTTTGCTTTTTTGTTTTGTTGTGCTGTATTTGGTTTTTTGCTGCCCTGCTCTTCAGACTTTACCTGCCCAGTGTTGACTGAGGCAGTGGATTCACTCATTGAAGCTGCTTCTTTCTTTTTATTTGACTTTGCATCAGGATTTTTGACACCACTGTCTCCAGTTGCTTTTTCAGCATTTTTGTTTGCTTTTTTAGCTGCACTAGCTGCAACAGCCTTGGCCTCAAGGTGGGCTTTCAACTGCATTTTCAAATCCTTCAAAACCTGGGCATAAGCCGGATCATTGATCAGGTTTTTAGATTCAAGAGGGTCTTTTTCATAGTCATACAATTCTGTGGCCATGATGTTGGCGCCATCGTACTTCTTATGGCTGTTGTAATCGTTTTTGTGCCATTCTGTATATCTGTATCTTTCATTCCTTAGACTGTATCCTTTGATATCTTTCGCTCTGCTGTACTGGCTGATGGCATAAGGAGTTGCTACAGTTGTTTTTTTGTCTTTGTCCATCAACGGAGCAAGCGACTTCCCCTCAGTTTGTGCATGCTGTGGCACCCCTGCCAACTCAAACAATGTGGGAAATATGTCCAGCATTTCAACAGGATTATCTACCTTAACGCCTTTGGCAATACCGGGCCCTGCAAACATCAATGGTGCATGAGTTGCCTGCTCAAAATTGCTGTGTTTACACCATAGCGTATGATCACCCAAATGCCAGCCGTGATCTCCCCAAAGCACGATTTCCGTATTTTTGTCCAATCCCAGGGCAAGATATGTATCCAGTAATTTGCCCAATTGAGCATCTATATAGGATATACAGGCCATATATCCGTGGATAAGTTCTTTTTGCTTGGCTTCATTTATGGGCTGGTCAAGGTCAAAATCTTTTTGAATGTCTGTGTAAGCCCTCAACTCTCCAGAATTGTGAAAAGCTATTTTTGGAATATCGGTACCTGTTGATTGTAATGGATTGATCTGGATTTTATTCCTGTCGTACAAATCCCAATATTTTTTTGGAGCTACAAAAGGCAAGTGAGGTCTTTGGAAGCCAACACCAAGAAAAAATGGTTTTGCTCCCTTTGACAACTGCTTCATCATTTTTATTGCTTCCAGGGCATACATACCATCTTGATAAGCCTCATCGCTCACATCAAATCCTTCGACTGATGGTTTGATTTCCTTGAACACTTTTTCCCTCATTCCTCCCTTTGTGCCGGCAGCTTTGAGTTTGCTTTCAATTTCAGCTATTTGCTCTTTCACCTCAGGATCTTGATAATATTCATAGGCTGCAGATCCATAGACAGGATCTTTGCCTTCAGGTTGCATATGAGGAATGGTCCAGCTTTTGCCATCATGGCCTGGAGCTGATGATCCTTTATGGTAGATCTTTCCGATTGCTGTTGTTTCATAACCATTCTGGGCGAGATACTCGGGCATGGAAACTAGTGCGGGGTTAGAAGTTCTAAAATCTGTTTGCAGATCCCAAACCTTGGTCATGTCGGGTGTTGTGCCTGTCATGATGCTCGCTCTGGATGGCCCGCAGACAGCTTGCTGGACATGGGCATTGGTGAAGGTCACACCCATGGCCGCCAGCCTGTCAAAATTAGGAGTTTTCATTTCAGGGTGTCCGTAGTTGCTCAATAATGGCTTGAGATCATCTACGGCTATAAAGAGGATGTTGTTTTTCTTCTGTTGCGCAAAAACACTTTGGCCTACCGCCAAAAAAATCAATAAAAGTGAAAGTCGCTTTAACATGTTCTTATTTCCTGTTTAGACTGATAATTTGAATTTTAGTTTACTATCGTGGTGTTAAGATTGAAAACTTTAGCCAAAAGTACATGGATCAAGGTCTTATATGGGGTCAACGATTGTCACAAAAGGTTTAAAAGTTACTTTAAAATGCCTGAAAAGCCTTATTTTACTGGAATTTCGGAAAAAATTTCAACTGAAGCGCAATTATTTTTAGCGACTATAAAAGTGATGTTATTCTGGAAGGATAAGTTTGAAAACGGAGAAATTCCTCCCTTTCCGGGCCAAAAGTTTATGGATTAAAAACAAGTTACTATGGTTCTTTAAATGAAAAGTGCATCTCACCACTTTTGATGAAATGCACCGTCAGCACTGTATTCCAAGTAATCTTTAGGGTTTGCTTTCTCCGGAATTGATGATGTCTTCTACATTTTCTTCTCCACCTTCTGTTCCATTGAGTCTGCCAAAATCCATATCCGTTATCTTTCTAAATTCTTCCAGGCCTTTATCGTCTCCATATGTTTTCTGCAGTTGTTTGAGCTGTGATTTGAGGTCGGCTATAATTGCAGTATACCTTGGATCGGCTATGGCATTGTAGACCTGCTCAGGGTCCTTTTTATTGTCATAAAACTCCCACTTGTCAATGTTGTAATAAAAGTGGGCCAGTGTGTATCGCGCTGTTCTGATGCCATAATGGGGCTGTACATGATGCCAGAAAGGCCATTCATAATAATGGTAATACATGGACTGTCTCCAATCCTTTGGAGCTTTACCATCAAACATGGGTACAAAACTCTTTCCCTGCATGGGCTGGGTCGTTTTTATACCTGCAACTTCCAGCATCGTCGGAGCAAAATCTACATTTGAAATGATGTCCTCGTTCTCAGTTCCTGCTTTGATCTTCTTTGGAAATTTGATCATGAAAGGCATCCTGAGTGATTCTTCATATATAAATCTCTTGTCGTAAAATCCGTGATCTCCCAGATAAAAGCCCTGGTCAGAAGTAAGCACTATCATGGTGTTTTCTTCCAGATTGTTCTCTTTCAGATAGTCAAGGATTCTTCCAATGTTGTCATCTACTGATTTGACACAGGCGAGATAATCTTTGATGTAAATCTGATATCTCCATTTTTTACCTTCTTCAGCACTCATACCTTCGGGCTGGACCACCTCGTCGTTTTTCTGACCATAGAAGTCCCATTTGATTTTTTCCGGACCTTTAAGACCTTCAGGAGTTTTTTGTTTGAGGTCTCTGCGGCTCAGGTGTTCCATGGTCATCTCGGTATCACCGGCTGTAAGTTCTCTTCCCTCATAATCATCGTTGAAAGTGGCAGGGTATGGCATTTCTACATCTTCCCAGAGTTGCTCATACTTGGTATCGGGTTCCCAAGGTCTGTGTGGAGCTTTATATTGCAACAACATGAGGAAAGGCTTGTCCTGCTTTCTGCCTTCTTTCAGCCATTTCAATGCATAGTCTGAAGTAATATTGGTGGCATAGCCTTTGATTTTTTCTTCTTTTCCATTCCTGTTATAGGTAGGATTCCAATACAAACCTTGTTGTCCGCTGGCTGAATGGAACATAAATTCATCAAACCCCACGGGCTCTGTACCCAAATGCCATTTTCCAAACAAGGAAGTTTGGTAGCCGTTTTTCTGAAATTCCTGCGGGAATGTCCATTGAGATGCGTCAAACTGCCCACCTTTTTCATTCTTATAATATCCGTTGAGGTGGCTGTAATTGCCTGTGAGAATGGCCGCTCTTGAAGGTCCACATATGGCGTTGGTGCACAAAACATTTTGAAACAACATGCCCTCATTAGCAATCCTGTCGATGTTGGGAGTCGGAGCGATGTCTTTGTATATATCGCCGTATGCACTGATGGCTTGGGTAGTCAGATCGTCGCACATGATGTAAATGATGTTCGGGCGGTCGCCTTCCGCACTTGCCATTTTATCTTTTACAGATGTGTTACAGCTTATGGTGGCAATGAGGGCGATGTATAGCAATATTCTTTTCATACCATATTATTGATTGATGTATAGATTGTCTTGTATTTGAATTTTGGTTTGGAGGAGTTTTTTGACATCCGACGAACCACCGACCATGATCTCAAACTCTCCTTTCTCGACGACAAAGTCGTAGGCAGCATTGTAATAAGCCAGGTGCTCCGGGCTCAGGGTCAGCTTCACATTCTTTTTCTCTCCAGATTTCAGGAAGACTCTTTGATAGCCCTTCAGCTCCATTACCGGGCGGGTGATCGTACTGATGACGTCATGGATGTAGAGTTGACAAATTTCTTCGCCATCCATTTTCCCGGTATTCGTCACATCAAAACTCACCATGATCTGGTCTCCCGGCTTGGTAAGGTCTCCTTCTATTTTGAGATTATCGTATTTGTAGGTGGTGTAGCTCAATCCGTATCCAAAGGGGTATCGGGGTGTTTTGGGTTCGTTGTAATATTTGTGTTTGTAAGTGGAAGGCTTGTGGTTGTAGACCATTTGCAATTGTCCGACCGATCTTGGTATGGTCATCGGGCACTTACCACTTGGGTTGATTTTTCCAAACAAAACCTCAGCTACCGCCTGACCTCCAAAGTCCCCCGGTTCCCAGGCCTCAATGACTGCATCGGCATTCTGTGTGATCCATTCCTCAGAAATCGGGCTGCCATTCACAAAGATGACTATTAGGGGTTTACCGCTTTTTTTGACCTCCATTGCAAGTTCAAGTTGTCTTCCGGAAAGCTGGAGTGTAGATCTATCGATGTTTTCACCTGTTGTTTTGTTGGGCCAGTCGTGTCTGAAGGAGTTTTCTCCAAGGACCAGGATATTGATGTCGGCTTCTTTGGCAAGCTCTGCTGCTTTTGTTATGTCACCGGTCTTGATCTGACGCGATCTCTGGCCACAATCGAAGAATTCTACCAAAAAGTTATTTTCAGGCGCAAGCGCTTCTATGCCTTCTTTGATGGTGATGAAATTGGCTTCGGGCTGAGGGCTCACCCAGTCTCCGAGGGTCGTCATATTGTCGGCATTGGGTCCGGTGATAAAAATTTTTCTCTTATCGCCCTTCTTCAAGGGAAGAATGCCTTTGTTCTCCAAGAGAGTGATGCATTTTCTGGAGGCATCTAGCGAGGTAGCAAGGTGATTTTCATTCCTCACCACCCCTTGGATGCCAGTTAGACTTACCTGGCTTTGTTCAAATAAACCAAGCCTGAATTTTGCTTCTAATATTTTGCTGCAGGCTTCATCGATTCTTGAATCTGCCAATGCTTTATCATTGACCAGTGTTTGAATGTGATCTGCAAACAATGGACCGTGCATGTGCATGTCCAGGCCTGCTTCTACAGACAATTTTGACGCCTCCTTAAAATCTTCTGCTGCGTGATGAATGGATGCAATGCGCTCAACATCGTTCCAGTCACTTACATAAAAACCTTCAAAACCCCATTCGTTGCGCAATAGGTCGGTCATCATAAACTTGTCTGAATGGCAAGGCACACCATTGATTTCGTTGTGGGCTGCCATGATCGAAAAGACGCCTGCTTCCTTGATGGCTCTTTTGTAGGGTGGAAGAAAAACCTCCATCAGTGTCCTGAATGATACATCGGTCGGGGCAGAGTTTAGTCCATTGGATGATTCACTGCCCGCAATGAGGTGTTTGGCACAAGCTATAACTTTGTCATTGCCGGTGAAATCTTTGGTCTGCATGCCCAAAATGGTTTGAACCCCCATATTGCCTACCATGTAAGGATCTTCCCCATACGTCTCGCCGCATCTTCCCCATCTTGGGTCACGCATCACGTCGATGTTGGGGGTGAATGCCCAGTGCGATCCTGTAGCCCTCATTTCTACAGCTGTATGTCTGCCAATTTGATATTGAAGAGCATCATCCCAGGTCGCTGCAAGGCTGATGGGCGATGGGAAAATGGTCGATCCACTGACCAGGCCATTGCCATGAATGGCATCAATGCCTATCAACAATGGAATCTTAAGTCTTGACTTTTGAGCCAGGCTTTGTAAATAATTGGCTTCCTCTGCGGTAACAACATGCAGGAAGGATCCAATCTTGCCTTCAGAAGCCATTCTCGCAACATCAGCACTGAAAAGCCCAAGATAAAATCCCTGCGCATCAGACTTCTTCATCTCCTCAACAGTCAGGTTTTTCTCAGCAGCCTTCATATGTTCTAAGCCAACATACTGACACATTTGAGCTATTTTTTCTTCGAGTGTCATCCTGCCCATGAGGTCCTTTACGCGATCCTCAACTTTCGCTTTAGGATCCAGGTAAAGTTGAGCTGAAGTGGCCTGGACAAACGTCAAGACAATCAGTATTGGCAGGATTACTCTTACAAGCATCTTTATATTTTTTCTCATTTGCAACATCTCCATCAATTAATAACCTGGATTTTGATCCCCTGCCGAAACTTTTTGATTACCGGAAATTTCAGTCAGGGGAATCGGTAGTAGCATGTTTTTTGTATCATCAGGATAGACAAAATCTCTGGACTTGTCAAAAGTGGGATTGGCATTGTGCGGATCAATGACGTGAGCTTTGAAGTAATCGTATCCCCTCCTTCTCGTGTCGAACCAGTCTTCACTTTCGGTAAGCAATTCATACCTTCTTTCTGCCATGATCCTGTCTCTGAAGGTTTCCTTTGACATGTTGGACCAAGCCGCCGGCTGTTCTGCATCATTTGCTCCATCGCCATTGGTGTCTCTTGCCCTTTTAAGTACGGCATTGACATAGGTGTATGCTTCTTCAGGACCGCTGATCTCATTGGTAACCTCTGCCATCATCAGCAATACGTCGGCATAGCGCATCATGATATAATTGCGTTCTGTCGTTGTACCATTATATTGAGAATCAAACCACTTTGCAATACACGCATAGCCATTATTACCGGTTTTAGTTTTAGGATAAATATTTTGTGTGCCCCCATTACTTCTTGGATAAGTATTGTACAGGAAGGTGGTCTCAATGCGTGGGTCAGAAGGATATTGTTTGAAATGGGCGTCGAATACTTCTTTGTTGGGTCTGATCCTTCCAAAAGTTGGTGAGCTCGCCGGAGCGAAAACACTATTGGATGGCGTATACAATCTGATCATATCCGACTGACGTAAGGCCCCAGTAAATCCGTATTGAAGTTCTAAAATGGACTCCTCAAGATTTTCGTTGCCTTCCCTAAAAATTTCAGCATAAGTGGGCATCAATTTGTGGTCACCGGACTGAATGATGGGCAAAAGTTCTTCCTGTGCCTTTTGCCAGAAAGCAGGATCTTCTACAGCCAATGTCATATACAATTTCGCCAGATAAGCATGTGCTGCCCACTTTCCCGGTCGGCCATTAGGGCTATCCTTGGGACCCGGCATCAATTGTTTGGCAATGGTGAGGTCAGCAATCACCTGATCAATGATTTCTTGTCTGCTGGCTCTTGCGAGATGTATGGTTTCGAGGTCTATAGGTTTGGTTCTTAAAGGCACGCCACCAAACATTCTCACAAGATCAAGATATATTTTACCCCTCACGAAATGTGCGTGTCCGAGAGCGGTTGATTTATTCGAAAAACTTTCGTCCTTGGCCTCAAGATTGGAAATGGCGACATTCGCTGCATTGATGGTTTTATACATGAATTCCCAAACTGAGGAGATGTTGATGTTACTCGAATTGGCATTCAAACCCACCAGATCAACACTGGCTTGTTGTGAAGAGTAGAACAATCCGGAATGCGGCATCATCAGATTATGAAAGTTGGAACCATAGTTTTGGAACGCTCCCATAGAGTAATAAATACCGTTGATCGCCGTCTCTACACCTTGTTCGGTTGCGTAAATGGCATCCTCAGCGTAGAAAGACTTGGGATCTTCCTGAAGTACGTCCGTACAAGCCTGCAAACCCAATAAGATAAAAATGATTGTATATATCGCTGTCTTTTTCATTTTCTGAATGATTTGAATTTTAGAAATTGAGGTTAAAGCCAAAAGAAATGGATTTTTCATTCGGGAAGGCATTCCAGTCTATGCCCTGTCTGGTAGGATCAAAGGAGAAACTGTTGACCTCCGGATCGAAGCCTGAGTACTTGGTAATAAGCAACAAATTGTGGCCGGTGACAAACAAGTTGGCACCATTGATGCCTTTGATGAGATTGGATGGAATGGTGTAACCCAGACTTACAAATGACAGCCTTACAAAACTTCCATCTTCGATCATTCTATCCGTAAAATCCCCTTTGGTTGAATAGCCAAGTCTGGGATAAGTCGCATCAGTTTTGCCTTCTCTCCAGGCACCTTCGTATACCTCGGTTTTGATATTATTCGGCAGCCCTGTCGGCAATCCCTGTCTTCCCAAATTGCCATTGGCAATGTCATTGCCCTGAATTGAGTTTACAAAGAAATTGACATTAAATCCTTTATATCTGAAATCCGACCCCAAACCAACGGTATAATCAGGATTTGGATTACCAATGATGGTCAGGTCCAGGTCAGAAATATTTCCGTCACCGTTCTGATCAACATACATAACATCACCCAATTGCGACGCCACGCCTTGTACACTTGGAGAGCCCGTCAATTCTTCGGTATTGTCGATGATGCCATTGGTCTGATATCCCCAGAACAATGCTGAAGGCTGTCCTTCAATAAAAATATTGGCAGGTACTTTAAAAATAGTTCCTCCCGAAACGAGATCTCCAACAATCGCCTTTCTCAGCTCATTGCCAAACTGTGCCTCCGGAACCCCCAGATTCTGGATCTGATTCCTGTTCATAGAGAAAGTACCATACACATCCCATTGGAATTTTCCATCCAGTACGTGGGTATTCAATCCTATTTCAAAGCCCCTGTTTCTTAGGCTACCTGCATTGGTGATGATCTCATCAAATCCCGCAGATGGTCCAATTTTCAATACCTGAAGCAGGTCAGAAGTTGTCTTTTCATACACATCGATGTTACCGGTAAACCTATCTTTCAGGAATCCAAAATCAAAACCGAGGTTGAGTTGGTCGGTGGTCTCCCACTTCAGATTGGAATTGCCAAGATTTTGCGGTAAAACAGCTGTCACACCGCCGCCTGATCCATTGGACAACAGATTGTCAGTTGGAGAGTATCTGGTAAGTGTCTGATAAGGTTGAATGGCCTGACTTCCGGTGCGACCATAACCTATCCTCAATTTTGCATCACTCCAGAAATTGGAGTTTTTCATAAATGGTTCCTCAATAATTTTCCAGGCAAATGCAGCCGATGGGAAAAATGACCATTTATTTTCATTGGTAAACTTGCTTGATCCGTCTTCCCTGAATGATAAGGTCACCAAATATTTGTTTTTGTATGAGTAGTTCACACGGCCAAGGAAGGACAGGATGGACTCCTGTGAGTTGAACAGTTGCATAGGTGAGAAGGTCTGCCCAAAGGCGATACCATTGTACTTGAGCTCAAAGTTTGAAAAATTGCTCGAAGTCGCACCCTGCTGCTGCACATTCGTTTCATCAAAAATAAATCCTACGGTACCGTTGATCTTATGACGTTTTTTGAAACTGGCTTTAAAATTCAGTGTATTGTCAATGTTGTATCTGACCCTGTTGAGTGTACCAACCCCTGCTTCACCATTGGCTAACCTGCCCCTAAAAAGGCTGGTACCATACCAAAGCTTTCTTTCTTTATTTCTGTAATCGACTCCTGCCAAAACCCTGTATGAAAATATGTCGTTGATTTTATAATTGGCAGTCAATGATCCGAGGGCGCGCACTTCAGTGCCATCGTCATTGTAATCAGAAAGCCAGGCCCTGGGTCCATCCAACACATCCGCTGCATCCAGCCCCAGATTATTTTCCAGATCTCCAAGGAATGGTACAGCTTCCACAATCTGTCTCATGAGACTGGCATTCGTACTTCCAAGATTTTCTGAGCCTTTGCTGGCATTGTTAACAGTATAAGATGCTGATATCCTGGGACTCAATGTGAGTCGTGAATTGAGTTCATGGTCATATTTCAAGAGGAAGTCTCCGGCCCTCATTTTAGTGCCCGGAATGATGCCACTGGCCTGATTGTAGCCGGCACCAATGTAGTACCTGGAGCTTTCTGAACCTCCTGCAACTGTAAATCTGTGATTTTGTGAAGTAGAATTTTGCAAAATATCTTCACACCAGTTTATAGGTGTTAATCTTGGAATGGAGTCACTTCTTGATTCCATAAATTCTGCACTTGTATTGAAATTTGCAACTGACCCATCTTCGTATTTGTAATATGTAGGGGTATATCCCTGAATATTCCGGTATTCATTAATATAATCGACAAACTGATCTCCAGCGAGCACATCGTATAGCCTGGTTGCCTGCCCTATCCTTGTGGTTGCTTTATAGCTGAATTGAGGCTTGCCCAATAATCCTTTTTTAGTGGTAATGAGGATTACTCCATTTGCGCCCCTGGAGCCATAAATGGCAGTGGCTGATGCGTCTTTCAAAATTTCAATGCTTTCAATATCCTGTGGATTGATGCCCGACAATCCATTTTGAGCTGATAGAAAACTGTTACCTCCCTGTAGCGGGTCTCTTACATCTTCGGTGCTGCTGTTGACAATGATGCCGTCAACCACAAACAATGGCTCGTTGTCTCCCCGCAAACTATTTGCACCCCTGATCCTGATGCTGCTTGGTGAAAGTAACTCGCTTCCTGAGGACAATACCTGCACACCCGTCGCTCTCCCTTGCAGGAAGTCCTGGAAGTTGCTGTATTGCAATACATCCTTGTCTTTGGGTTTGATCGATTCTATGGCACCGGTTTTGTCAGATTTTTCTATGCTTCCATAGCCAATGACCAAAACCTCTTCCAACAGTTCTCCGGATTTAAGCAGGAAATCAAGTTTGCTAGCACCATTGATGCTTTGTTCCTGTGTCTGATACCCGGTATATGATACAATCATGGTCTGATCTGCATCCGAGATTTCCATTGTGTATGCACCATCGATATCTGTTGCAGTACCTTTCCCGGTCTCTTTGATCAGGATGGTTGCACCTATTAATGCTTCCCCGTTGGAGGCATCGGTAACGTATCCTTTGATGGTCTTTTGCGCATGGAGGCCAATCGTGATTCCGATGGTCAGACAGAAGAGTGATAAAAATTTCTTCATGATTGAAATGTGACTTGAATGATTAAATTAACAGTGCAATAATAGGGTTCAGTATATTCTCACAGGGGTCACTAATGTTCCGATAAGGTTCAACAATCATCAAAAAGCCCCAAAAACATGGACTTTTCATAGATATTTTGAAAAAATATAAAGAAGTACGGGGAAAATTATTCCGGATTCAGACTTTTCAAGAAAGTACTTGGAGACATGTTAAATTGTTTTCTGAATGAGGTCGCAAAGTATTTAGGATTGCTGAAACCTACCTCATAAGCCACTTCTTTGACAGTCATTCCACCCTGAAGCAAGAGCTTCCTGGCATGACTCATTTTGGTCATGATGATAAAATTCTGAGGTGACTGATCAATGGTGTCTTTGAGTTTCATATACAAAGCCGTCCTGCTCATGCCGACGTGCTTGCACAAATCCTGGACAGAAATTTCTTCCTCTTTGATGCGTTCTATCACAAAATCTTCCAGGTCCTGCATAAACTCGGCATCACGCTCATCTTTAAACATGCCTGCTTTCTGCACTTCTGCCTCATGCAGGTATTTTTCCCGCAGTTTTTGTTTATACTCCAGAGTCGATTGGATCTGCGCTACCAGGTAGGGAATATCAACAGGCTTTGTCATGTAAGATGTGATGCCACTTTTGATACTTTCCACCTTTTGCCCTGAATTGTTCAATACAGTCATCATAAAGACTGGGATATGGTTGGTATCCTCATCGGCCTGTAGTGCCCGGCACAATGCATTCCCATCCATTTCAGGCATGATAAAATCTGTCACAATGAGATCTGGCAACTTTGCTTTGGCTTTGTCAAAACCTTCTTTACCATTTCTGGCAGCCATAATGGAAAAATGCTCACTCAGCTTTTCGACCATATCAATGCGTAGTTCATCGTTGTCCTCAACGACCAGTATTCTTGGCTTGTGGCCTGCTTCAGGCGATACAGGTTCATCCTGCACAATAACTTCCTTTTTGGTCGCTTCGGGCTTGAAGTCTTTCCTGAAATTGCGCATAATCACGGTAAATGTAGTGCCCATTCCTTCTTCACTTACAAATGCTATTTTTCCATGATCATTGTCCAGCAAACTTTTTACGATCATCAGCCCAAGTCCTGTTCCGGGCAGCTGGCTATTCACGGCATTTCTGGCCCGGAAATATCTTTTAAGAATGTCTTTTTGTTGTTCTTTGGGAATGCCAATACCATTATCGGTCACGACAATTTTAAGGCTGCCATCAGATTCTCTCCTCAACTGCAAATCAATCTTACCACCATTTTTTGAATACTTCAATGCATTGGAAAAAAGGTTGAAAATGATCTTGTCAAAGGAATCCTTTTTGTAGTAAAAATTGGGTTCCGGCCAATTATTGTCCACCACTACGCTCACTTCCTTTCTGGCAATCATTTCCCTGAAACTGCCCAATATCAACTCAAGTTGTTCCTTGAGATTGATTTCGGAAATCTTTTGGTTCTGGTAATAATCAGAATTTACCTTGTTAAAATTGAGCAATTGATCAAACAAGCCATTCAGTCTATTGACGGTACTTCTGATTTCTCCGGTCGCAGATTGCTGGTCAGATTCATTGCTGAGTTTGGTCAGTAAAATGGTTAGTGGCGTTTTCAGTTCGTGGGTGATGTTGTTGAAAAAGGAGATTTGTTCACTCGCATTCTTTTGTCTCAAAAATGTCCTTGCTATAAGATAGGCTCCCACAATTGAAGCCGCTAGAACCAAAGCGTAAATAAAATAAGCCAGATTGGACTTCCACCAAGGCGGGCTGATGACAATTGTGATCGATTTGACATCACTTTCTACGTCATTTCTTCCAATGGCTTTCACCATGAATTTGTATGTGCCAGGATTGAGATTGACGAGGTTAATTTCATTTTCTGTTTGGGGAGTGCTCCACTGCCTGGAATCGCCTTCGATCCGCCAACTGTACCGAATCTTATTGGGAGATTTGTGATCCACCCCACTGAAAACAAGGGTTATGTCGTTCTGATTGTATTTCAAGCTTACTTGCTGATCACCATCGCGTAGAAGCGGCACCTTTACACTTTCCTGGTTGGTGAAATAGTTGAGTTGTTCGAATACAAAAATGGGCTTGAATTGATCAGATTTGATTTGCTCGGGAACAAAAATGACCACCCCTTCTGTACTGCCAAAAGCCAGTCTTCCATCTCGAAGTCTGGCATAACTGCCGTAGTTGAATGAAGCCGAAACCATGCCATCCCCCTGATTGTAAATTTTAAGCTTATACTTTCCCTTAGATTCGTAGTCAAGGGCAACCAGCCCATTTGATGTAGATACCCACTTGGTATTTCCATCAAAAACCACACCCTGCACAATATCCGAAGGAAATCCATTCCCCTTGTTGATCACTTCGTAGGTGCTGTCGCGCAATTCAAAACGAATGAGCCCGTCACCATTGGTTCCAATCCAAACCACAGAGGGTTCTTCAAGTACCACACAATTGACGGTCGAGAAGTCAAATTCACCGTTGTTGATCGTAATAGCAGACAATATTCTTGGCTTGTCATTTTCCAACTTTAAGACACCTTGCCTTCCCGCTACCCAAATATCTCCATTTGCATCTTCTTTGATTTCTCTGATAAGCCCAACACCAATGGTTTTTATTTCTCCTTCAGTGCTGATTTTGATCAGTGGTGATCCTATGCCCCCCAGCCAAAGATTTCCTGACCTGTCTTTCAGTACAGCATATACTTTATCTAAAGGCAAAGGCTCTTTCCATCCAAAAACATCCTTGATGGTTTCAGAAACCAGATTCCTTTTTGAAATCCTGAAGGTCCCTTCTCCATAGGTGCCAGCCCATATGAATTCCCCGTCTTCAAATAGTGACATCACGATGTTTTTGCTCGAACCGTTCCTGTTTAAATAAGGTATGTGCTTCCATGTATTTGAAGCAGGATAGTAAATACTGATACCTTCCTTGTGTCCATACCAAATGTTGCCTTCATTGGTTTGCAGAATTGACCTTGTGAAGCTGTTGGCAATACAGTTGTAAGAATTGGGGATGTGGAGTTCAGTAGTGAATAGTTCCTCATCAACACTCAATTTCATGATTCCCCCACCATAACTGGCGATCCAAAGTATTCTTTGACGGTCAATCAGCAAATCGTAAAGTCCATTGCTGGTCAGAGACTTTGGTTGATTGGCATCAAAAAGATGGTGTTTTATTATTTTCAATTGCTGATCCAGGATGTACAAACCGTCGCCATCAGTAGCAATATAAAACAGCTTTCCTTCTTCATCAAATACGATATCACTTACTGGAAAATTGATCTGAACGACTTGTTTTGAATTACCCGAATTGTCTCTGTAAAACAAACCTTTTGACATGCTGCCCAACAAGACACCATCATTGTATTTGCATGCAGAAGAAATAAATACATCCTCCAAAATTTTTACCGGATCTGTGGTGTTTTCTCTCAGCAAATAGCTTCCGGTAGAACTTCCTAAATAAACTTCATTGTCAAGCGCCGAGGCATGCTGCACAGCTACCTCCTCAAGGAAATGATCTATTTTTATTGGCTTATTGTTGTCATCAAATGCAATGCTCCACACCCCTGTGAATGTGGCAAGGATGAGTCGATCCTTCAATTCTGAAATGTCATATATCAGACTAAACTGATAATCGTCAGATACCTTAATTTGTACAAAACCATCTTTTAACTCATCATAATAGGCCAATTTGTTGTCAGCACAAGCCCAAATTCTGCGTTTGGAGTCCATAAAAACGCAGGATATCCTGTTGGCAAAATTGGGCGGCAATCCATCATACTCATTGTAAAGTCGCGAAGAATGTGCATTAAATCTCAATACACCTTCTTCGGTGGCCAGCCATATATATGATTTGTCATCCTGCTCTATGTCATAAACAAAATTGAATTCAGTTTCATCACCCAGAAATACCCTGTCAAAGCTCTGTCCATTGACAAAACCACAAATTAACCCCAGCAGTATTATGAATTTGAATTTCAACATGGCTAAGATTTCCTATTTGACGTCCTTAACACACCTGAATCCGGTATGATTTAATCCTGTATCTATTGTTGAGCCCATTCTTCTTGCATTCCTATAACCACTGCAATAGTCTTCGTTACACAAAAAAGACCCACCTCTGATCACTTTTTCCTCCTGATAGGGCATTAAAGGGTTAAATGCTTTTTCGGGTCCTGCGTTGTTTGCCTTTTCTGCCTGGCTTTTACTGTAATAACTCACATCGTACCAATCCTGACACCATTCCCATACATTTCCTGCCATATCGTACAAGCCATATCCGTTTGGGTCAAAAGATTTTACAGGGGCTGTACCTGCAAAGCCATCCTTTTCTGTATTTTCAAAAGGGAAAACCCCCTGATAAAAGTTAGCCTTAGCCTCTGACAATTCATTATCGCCCCACGGATAAATCACATTTTCTTTACCTCCCCTTGCTGCCCACTCCCATTCGGCTTCTGTAGGCAGTCTTTTACCTGCCCACTTACAATATGCGTCTGCATCTTCCCAGGCAATATGCACCACAGGATGATCCATGATGTTCTCTATATTACTTTCGGGCCCCAGCGGATGCTTCCAATCAGCGCCTAAGGTCCATTGCCACCACAGTTGTGGATTATCAAGCGGTACAGGACCGGTAGTTGGAGAAAAAACCAAAGCGCCGGGAGCGAGCAAGCTGTCTGCCGGCTTCGGTGTATCTGGAGGAAGCTGCTTTTTCATTTCTTCCCAGTCGATGGGTCTTTCAGCAACAGTAACATATGAGGTTGCGTCCACAAATGCTTTAAACTGGGCGTTGGTTACTTCAGTCTCATCCATCCAGAAAGATTTGATTTCCACGTCGTGTTTAGGATATTCATTTTGATCTGCCTGGGCGTTGTCTCCCCCCATGTGAAGTGTGCCTGAAGGTATCAGAATCATACCTTCCTTGTGTTCCGCCGTAAAAACTTCTTTGTCCTCTTTACATGAAGACAGCAAACCGGGAATAAATATGGCAAGCAGAACTATTTTATTTAACATAAGCTATGTTTTACAAAATTTAAAATTATCGATTTGAGCTTACAAAACAATAAACTTCTTTCGGATTGCGGGACAATATTCAAAACAAATAACAAAGATGATATGATTTTAAATACAACAAACATCAAACAATACAAAAGAGGTAAACCTTATAAGTACGTAAAAAGTATTTATTAACTCAAACAAAATTTTTAATTATGAGTGCCACAACAGATAAAATAAGAGGAAACTGGAACATCATTAAAGGAAAACTGAAGAAAGAATACGGTGACCTTACTGATGATGATCTGATGTATGAAGAAGGAGCAGAAGATGAACTTTTGGGCCGAATTCAGAAAAAAGTAGGTAAATCAAAAGATGAAATCACAGATTTTATAGATAACGCATAAGTATCTTTTAAATTTTCAATTCTTCTTGCTAAAGGGGATGTAACAGTGTTACATCCCCTTTTTTATTATTAATCAATTACATATATATCATAACAAATATAATATGTTTGCGCCAAAAAATAAAATTTCTAAAAAATAACTGGACGTATCAAAAATGTTATAAAATCTTTAATTTTGGCGCAGCTAAGTGAACATTTTTAACGTTTAGCTATCATACCAAATGAATTGTTGATGGTCAATCTAATTAATTTGCAGTCAGAAAGCTGGGTGCCTGTAAAAGGTGAACACCATCCTCATTTAGTAGCACTATACAATACCTCACCACCTGATTAGCCTGAAGCCAACCCAAAAAATCAGATTCAAATTTCCACTGGCCGCATTTCTTACTTTTTAGTATTTATTTTATAACTAACTAAATAAATTGTGTATGTTGAAACAGTTTTTTACAATTCTGTTGGCTTTGTTTCTGTCAGGCTACGCACTGGCGCAAAAAACTGTTACCGGTAAGGTGACTGACAGGCAAGGCGAGGCACTTATTGGTGCCAATGTTTCTGTTGTGGGGGACCAATTGATTGGTACTGTGACAGACTTAGAAGGTATGTTTACACTGGAAGTACCCAGTGCTACCGAGAAACTTACCATTAGCTATACTGGTTACAAAACTATGGAAGTAGCCATTGGAGCGAACAACTATGTTGATGCATCTCTAGATGCCGGCGAATTGCTGGATGAAGTTGTGGTGATAGGTTATGGTGTTCAAAGAAAAAGTGACATCACTTCTTCAATTTCTAAGGTTGATGGGTCATCCATTGCCGGCATCATGACACCCAACTTTGCAACTCAGCTCGCTGGTCGTGCTCCTGGTGTTCAAATCACGCAACAAACAGGTATTGTTGGTGAAGGACCAAGAATCAGGATCAGAGGTATTGCCTCTGTGAATTCAGGTACTTTTCCACTAGTTGTTGTTGATGGTATTCCTATTTATACCGGTGACCTTGGAGGATATGCTTCTGCAAGTGGTCTTGGTGATATCAACCCAGCTGACATCGAGTCTTACGAGATCCTTAAGGACGGTGCTGCAACGGCCATTTACGGTTCAAGAGCAGCGAATGGTGTTATCCTCATTACTACCAAAAAGGGTAAAAAAGGAAGTGCTAAAGTTTCCTTCAATTCAACCTTTGGTATAGCAAGTCCAATCAAAACTTTTGATTTGCTGAAGACTGCGGACTTTCTTGCAATCTCAAACGAGAAAAGAACCAACAGAGGTCAGGCAGCATGGGCTGTGGGTTCTGAATATGATACTGACTGGCAGGCTGAAGTACTCAATTACAATGCTTTACAGCACGATCAAGGCATTTCTATCAGTGGTGGTAGCGACAATACCACTTACTACATTTCTGGCGGTTATACTTATCAGAACAGTATTGCGAAGGCAAACTCAATGGAACGTTTCAACCTAAAATCCAACCTGGAACACAAAATCTTCAAGTGGTTGTCTGTGGGTGGAGGCATTACTTACACACAAACAGCATATGATGGTCTGAATACTGGTACCAACTCTTTGTCAGGTAACGTATTTAATGCAACCAGGCAATTGCCAAACACTCCAGTTTTGAATCCTGACCATCCAACAGGATACAACATAAGCGCCAACAATGCCAACGTTGGACAATGGGACAATACCAACCCTGTTGGAGACAACATTTCAAACATTGCTTATGTACTTGCAAACAACAAATTCCAGTCTACCATCAAAAGGGTTCTTGGAAACGCATTCGCAAGTGTAGATATCATCGATGGCTTGAATTACCGTTTCCAGGCAAGCATTGACAACCCGACAACCAATGGTTTCCTTTTCTATGACCCTGTTCACGGTGATGGAGCTGGTTCTGCCGGTAGACTTCAAAACAGAAATGACGATTTGTTCAGATGGAACATCCAGAACATTCTTAATTACAATAAGGTTTTCGCAAAAAATCATAGTTTAGGATTTACAGTAGGTTCTGAATACCAA
Source organism: Saprospiraceae bacterium (assembly GCA_020436935.1). Taxonomy (GTDB): domain Bacteria; phylum Bacteroidota; class Bacteroidia; order Chitinophagales; family Saprospiraceae; genus JADKBO01. The sequence continues at coordinate 116,618 of JAGQWX010000005.1, read as the reverse complement.
AAAGAAAGAAATGAAAACTTCATTGCTGTTGGTACAGGTCTTTTGGACAGATTCTACAATCAGGTATTGGTTTCGAATGCTTATGAAACTCAACAATCAGGTGGTGGTGCCACTGAAGTTGGTTTGATTTCATTCCTTGGACGTTTGAACTACAACTATGCACAAAGATATTTTGGTCAGGTTTCTTTCAGACGTGATGGTATTTCAAAGCTTTCACCTGATCAAAGATGGAACAACTTCCTTGGTTACTCATTTGGATGGAACCTTTCCAACGAATCGTTTATGTCCGATATGAAAGATGTACTTTCTGAATTGAAATTCAGATACTCTTACTCAGCTGTTGGTAATACAGAAATTGGTACTTATCCATACCTTGGTTTGGCTATTGCCTCTCCTTACGGTTCACTCAATGGTTTGGCTTTCAACCAGTTTGGTAACGACCAGTTGACTTGGGAAACTTCAAAGAAAACTGACTTTGGTATCGACCTTGCCTTAATGGGCGACAAAATCAGAGTTACTTTCGACTGGTTTAAAAACGACATCGACAACCTTGTATTCGAAGAACCGGTTGCGCCTTCACTTGGTGTGCCTTTCAACAGAATCAACAAAAACATTGGTAAATCTTTGAACCAGGGTTATGAATTGAGCGCAAGCTACAACATCATTGATGATAGTAAATTGAGATGGAATGTTGGTGCCAACGTCACATTTATGAGCAACAAGATTGTTTCTTTGCCAAATGGTGGAGCTGATATCATCGGTACCAACACCATTTTGAGAGAAGGCGAATCAATGAATTCACTTTATGGATTTAAATATTGGGGTGTGAATCCTGCAAATGGTAACCCTGTATACTATAAAGGCGACGGAACAACATTGGTTGAAGGTGAAATCACCAACAGCCGTTACTACATATTTGACCCAGCTAATCCTGGAGTCAGAGGCGAAGCTTCAAGCTTAAGTACAACAACCGACAGAGTAATTCTTGGTAATACTTTACCTAAATACTATGGTGGTGTTAATACCAGACTCGACTTCATGAACTTCGATTTGAGCGCTATGGTGAGATTCAGCGGTGGCAACAAAATATTCAACGCTACAAGAAGAGACCTTGTGACCATGAACCTTAACAACAACAGCACTGAAATTCTTGGAAGATGGCAGAGCGCTGAAAATCCAGGAGATGGAATTACACCGAAACTATGGGCAGAGTCAAATACATTTGTTAACCTAACATCAGCTGCTACAACCAGATTTGTAGAGAATGGTGATTTCGTAAGCTTTGACAACGTTTCATTGGGTTACACTCTTCCAAAATCACTCACAAGCAGAATCAATATCTCAAGTTTGAGAATTTATGCTATGGCTCAAAACCAAATCATCATCACTCAGTACAAAGGTCTTAACCCGGAAATGGAAAGCACAGGTGTTGACCTCAACGGTACTCCAAGATCAAAATTGATGACCTTTGGTTTAAATCTTAATTTCTAATTTCAGTCACGCATACAATTTAAAGCAATGAATAAATTAAAATATATTTTTTACGGTTTCATCGTAATGATGGTAGCCGCCTGTTCGGAAGAGGATATTCTGGACCTGCAGCCGATCAACAACATTTCTGTTGACGCGTCATTTACTACTCCTGCACTTATCCAATCTACCATCAATGGTATGTACAACGCAGCAGCAATTGGTACTTACAACTCTGGCGCAGCAAACGGTGGTAGAGGTTATGTTTGGGGAGCTGCATTCGTTCAACAAGGCGATAACCGAGGAGAGGATGTGGTAAACAATGCAACATTCTACCAGCTGACTTATACAGCAACATACGATCCAACTACTGCAAACAATGTTTACTACTGGATCGATGGTTACAGATTGATCAACAGATGTAACCTTGTTATCGAAGGAGTAACCAAAGCAGTTGACAATGGAATCATAACTTCTGCTGTTGGTGACAACTACATTGGTCAGGCCAAGTTCTTGAGAGCCATCACTCACTTTGAACTTGCTATTCACTTCGCAAGACCTTATCAGCATACTGCGAACGCGTCTCATACAGGTATTCCATACAGAGAAGTTGGTGTTGACACGCAAGATGAGATCAACAACGAGGTAACTAAGCCAAGAAATACTGTTGCTGAAGTTTATGCAAAAGTATTGGCTGACCTAAACGAAGCTGAAGCAAAAATCACAAGCACAAGTTTGACTTACGCCAGTAAAAATGCTGCGATTGCCTTCAAAACAAGAGTTTATCTTCACATGAGAAACTGGGCTAAAGTGATCGAAGAAGGCAAAAAATTGGATGGCAAGTATACATTAACTGCTCATCCTGGCACTGTATTCGTAAGTTCTTACAGCAACACAGAATCTATTTTCTCTATGCTTCAGGCAGCTACCCTCAATCCAGGTGTAAACGCAGCTTTGGCTTCACAGTACAAAAGAAGAGAATTGGTTTGTATCAGCCCTATCATCTGGAGAGATCCTGAGTGGTTGGCAGACGACAAGAGAAGGTTTGAAAGTGCTTCTGACCCACTCGCTATGGTATTTACCAGTACAAGTGGCAGCAGAAAATACACCAACAAGTACAAAGATGTGACCAACTATACAGACGCTTCACCAGTTATCAGATATGCAGAGGTCTTGTTGAACATGGCTGAAGCATATGCAAGAACAGGAGATGCTACCAATGGTCTGGCACTTTTAAATGCAGTAAGAAACAGAGCTTTGGCTGATCCAACAACCCAGGCCTATACAGGCTTTGGCAGCGATGCAGATCTCGTAAAAGCAATTCTGAAAGAAAGAAGAATCGAATTCCTCATGGAAGGAAGAAGATGGGCTGATATCCACAGATTGCAGAAAGACGATATAGCTCCAATTGACGGTATTCCTGCTAAAGTTGCAAACGGTAACCCACCGGCTTCAGCTTTCGTATTGGGAACTCCTTATACCGGACCATATGGAGTTACTGCAATTCCTTATGATGATGCTAAGTTTGTGTGGCCAATACCACAGGACGAAATAAATTCAAATCCAAACCTGGAGCAAAACCCGGGTTGGTAATACTTTCGAAACAAAACGAAAGAGGGGCTTTAGGGCCCCTTTTTTTTATCCATAAACGAATAGGCAACACCTTGTGATGACTGAATTGGAATTCAATAGAAGCTAGAATGCTATCAATGCTTTATCTCAGCATAAACTAAGGGCTTATCCATTCCAGCAATGTCGTCGACTGGTCAGGTTCCAGCTTTGGCATCGAAGGGTTCAGGGGTCGCCCAACAATAACTTTTTCATACAGATCCACATAAGACCTGGCCATTTGTTTTGCGGAATAGACATCTCTGGCATACTCGTGGCATACTGTGGAATTATAGCTTTCTGAATCATAAATAGCAGCAGCAAGAACAGAAGCATCATTGCTTAGAAAACCAAATTCATTACCTACGAGCTCAGGCAGAGATCCATATGGAGTACCAAATACAGGTGTGCCATAAAACAGGCTTTCTATGATCGACAAGCCAAATGGTTCGTGCCATCTAACAGGGAAAATCAAGCCCTTTGAACCATTGACCAGTGCTGACTTTTCTTTGCCTCCAACCATCCCAAAAAATCTCACCCTCGGGGATAAGGTAATGCGCATACCCATTTTGAAATTCACCCTGTGACCACCCAGAACGTAGAGTTTCTCGTTACGGGTTTTATGAATGACCTGAATGGCCCCTCTAAGATTTTTCACCCGCCATGCAGCTTTTCCCAAAAAATGAAAATACTTTCTGTCAAGATCCAGATGGGGCAATTCATAATCTTCCCATCCAAGTCCGTTGTACACAAAAGATGCAGCGCCATGGCGACGTGCATGGTCTGCAGAAACAAATACTGCATTCAGACTAAGTTGCTCCCCTGGGGCTGCATTGCCATGAATGGTGACGAGCGCCGGCACAGGACCATATTCATTGTTGTCCTGGACATGGTGAAAATGCACAACATCATACGCTTTGCCAATTTGATCTTCAATGGGTTTGTTTTCATCAATAAATCTGCATTTGCAAAAAGGGATTTCTGATCCCGAAGTGGTAAGATATTCAACCTCATGCCCCATTTCAACGAGGGCTTTCCCCAGATACCATACGACCCTCTCCGTTCCCCCATAATAGGTAGCGGGCAATTTGCCTTTGTGCACAATGAGAATTTTCATCAAAGAGGTTTTAGTAGCGTAATCTGTATGAATCTTTATGTAAAAATGGTATTTTTTTTATTCCTGATTAAATGGTTGCAGAGCAATTGTTATGGTAAAAATATGCAGCTTGAATAACTCTTTTTGAAAATCTGTTTTGAGGCCTCTTTTTTATGGTTTTCAGTGGTTACAAGCTTGTTTAATTAATAAGTATTTTACTATAGTATTATTACGTAACCGGTCGGACAAGTATCCGACCAGTTATCTAATAGTGCAACTTTTTCATGACAAACTTACGTACAAATACGTATAATATTTGTGCCCATTCGCCTGTCCTTTAAACCAAAATCAATGCTTCAAAAACTCATCACCAATCAACATTATCTAATCAAACAAATGATTTAATTTAATCTGGTGTTACGTGCATCAAAATTGTGCTATAGCGCTCAAAACAAATGCAAACAATTGTTTTGCGACAAAACCATAAAACATTACTATTCAAAATATAAATTTGATGCAAAAAATTATGGCAAGCATAGATACACTGCAATTTTTTTCTCTTCCGGGATATGGCAATTCTGGACCTGGACACTGGCAAACATGGATGGAAGGCCGACTTCAAGACTGTACCAGGATTGAACAGCACAGCTGGGAAAAACCTGATAACACCTTGTGGATTCAAACCATTCAATCAACCATAGGAGATACTGACCCATCAAAAGTTTTTATCATTGCCCATAGTTTAGGATGCATTGCGGTGGCTTATTGGGCGAAAAAATACAAGCTGACCATTGCAGGTGCATTGCTGGTCGGCCCTCCCGACATTGAAAATCCTTATACAGATTTGGGCCTTGAGTCATTTCTTCCCATACCAGACACTACCCTGCCCTTTCCCAGCCTGGTGATAGGAAGCACCAATGATCATTGGGCTACTGTTTCAAGAGTGGAGGAATTTGCCAAATCGTGGGGCAGTCAATTGTATTTTGAGGAAAATGCAGGTCATATCAACACAGATGCCGGATTTGGACCCTGGGAAAACGGACTGTATTTACTAGAGAATTTTATCAATACATTATAACCCAGAAGGTCCAAACCAGGTCATGAGCGATTAAAAATATTAGTAATATAACCTTGCCATTTAACTTAAGGGTTTATAACACCTTACTCTTAATGCAAATAAAAAGGGGTGCCATTTTCACAGCACCCCAAGCATATACATGTATGTTGAAACAAAGAAACTCCTATTTGAAAAGCAATGGAGCAAACTTATATAAGTCTTCTCTCCATACCGGCCAGGTGTGTCCACCCGGACTATCATAATAAGAATATTTGATACCTATTTCTTTAAACTTATCCATCATGACCTGGCAATTGTTATAGGCAATGTCTTCTTTCCCGCCCATAGCAATCCAAAATTCTTTGAGGCCGCTGTTGATTTTATCTTTATTCTCCTTCATAAAAGCATACTCAGGACCTGAAAGCTCATCGTTGTTGGCAAACCATCCTGAACTGAATACACCGAGATAATCAAACATATCTGTATTTCTCACACCAGCATAGAGGGTTTGTAAACCTCCCATCGATAAACCTGCCAAAGCTCTGTTCTCTGAACCAGCTAAAACCCTGAAATTGGACTCTACAAACGGAATCACGGCGTTTTTCAATTCATTTTCAAAGCTCTTCAGCGCATTGGCATTGAATCCTGCCCCTCCTCCCGGAGCCTGTACATTGCCATCGACCATAATGACGATCATGGGCTTGGCCTTTCCGTCAGCAATCAGGTTGTCAAGGATAAGATCGGTTTTGCCCTGGGTTGCCCAGCCCCGCTCATCTTCGCCTCCGCCGTGCAATATGTACAAAACAGGATATTTCTGGTCTGTGTTTTGGTCATATCCCGGAGGTGTATAGGCATAAAACCTCCTCCATTGGTTGGACGCTCTGGAGAAATAACGTTTGATCCTGATGTCACCATGGGGTACATTTTTCTCTTCATAAAAATCATCACCCTTGAATGGAATGTCAATTCCGCTGGCCATGCGTCCCATTCCATAAAATGTTTCACTTGCAGGGTCAGCCACAGCTACGCCATCGATGATCAGTGAATAATAATGAAAACCGGGACCAATTGGATCTGTTGTCAACACCCAGTATCCTCCCGTATCCTTTTTCATATCGTACTTTTTGCCCAGGTCGATCTGCATCGTTTTCGCCTCAGGCGCTTTGATCCTGAACATTACGCTGTTGTCTGTCATGATTTGGGGATATTTTCCTCTACGGATATTGGTGCTTGCAGGCAGTCCTACGACACTGTATTTCGATAAAATACTTTTGTCCACAGGTTTGAAAAGCAACTGTGAAAACATATACAGGTCATTCTTCCAGACTTTAAAATCGTGCCCTCCCGGTTCAACATAAAAAACATGTGGCACGCCATTGTCCCGCATGTATTCATGGGTACGTAAGCTAAAACTCATCAAACCATCGGCGTCACCACATGAAATCCACAACAACTCAAGATTGTCAATAGCCTTGGATGGATCAGGCAATAGCTCTTTTGGAGCTTTGGTATTTGGTGCACTGGAAAATCCGCCTACCCAGGCAAACTTGTCAGTATTGCCCAGTCCGAAGTTGAGAGACTGTCCTCCTCCCATGGACAAACCGGCAACAGCTCTATGCTCTTTATCAGCTATGACCGGATATTTTTTCTCTACGTGTGGAATGAGGTCGTTGATCAGGTCTTGTTCAAAAGTCGCAAAAGATGCTGCCTTTTCCCTGTCAAAAACATTGCCGATCGCCCTGTCGTCTTTCATAGCCCGGCCATTTGGCAAAATTACGATCATCGGTTCTACCTTCTTCGCCGCATAAAGATTATCCAGTATGACATCAGGCTGACCGTTTCTATACCATTCATATTCATCACCTCCAATGCCATGCAATAGATACAGGACCGGATATTTGTTCTTTTTGTTATATCCCGGAGGATAGTAGATCAGAGATTTTCTTTTTACTCCTACTGTTTTTGAGGTGTATTCAAATGAATCGATTTTTCCGTGGGGAATATCAGCCTGCATGACATCAAAACCTACCGGAGCTGTTTTTTCAACGAGGTTTTGTGCAGTTGAAATGATGGAAAATGAAAACATGGCGGCCAAAATCAAGCCATAAGTTTTTGAAGAAGACTTCATATTGCGTTTGTGTGACTTTTGATAAAATGGGTTTAAATAATAAGTGTTATTTAAACACTTCCAAATATATGAAAAAAGTTGTTAGAATGTATGTCTGAAAAAACATAATTTTTCAAAACTCTAATTTATCCTTAAAATAAATGCCTTTGTAAGCTTTTGGCCTGTGGTAATTTACCAGCCATTTGCTTCAAGCCAATCAAAAAGAGGGTTGATCCATCCCGGTTGACGGAATATGAAACCGTGATTTCCTTTTGGGTAAATGTGCATTTCCACTGGTACTTTTTTGGCCCGCAATGCCTCGAAATACTTAATAGAATTGTCTACATCAACGACAGTGTCATCTGCTGAATGCGTAAGATAGGCAGGAGGTGTATTTTCGCTTACCTGCATTTCATTTGAAAATTTAAGGGTCAGGTCTTCTGAAGGACTATTGCCAAGCAGGGCTTTTCTCGATCCTCCGTGGGTGAGCTCCTCTTTCATGCTGATGACGGGATACACCAAGACCTGAAAATCCGGCCTGACGCTCATCCCTTCCGGGACTTCAATGGCAGGAGGATCGAAATGAGTCGCCAGAGTGGAAGCCAAATGTCCACCGGCAGAGAAGCCCATGACCCCTATCTTATTGGGGTTGATGCCCAATTCTTTGGCATGGGTGCGAAGGTACAACATGGCTTGCTGAGCATCCTGTAATGGGCCCATACTCTTATCTATCATGGTTGAGTCAGAAGGCAATCTGTATTTCAGGACAAAAGCATTATATCCCTTTTTATTAAGTTGTTTGGCATTGTTTACTCCTTCACCATCGAAGACGATTACACTATAACCACCTCCGGGAATGAGCAATATGCCTGTCTTCTCGGCACTTGTATCCTCCGACAAGTATATTTCAAGGCTCGGGGCTCCCACAAATGGTACATTGCCTCTGTTTACCTTCTTACCCATGGTTTTATCACCCGGAAATCTGGAATTGACAATGTCATTTTCATATATCAACACTTCCTGCTGGGCCTTCAGAAAACATGGACTCAGGAGGAGCATGAGCATGATTTTAATCAAAATATTATGCTTGTTCACTTCTTTGTATTTATTGGATGGACATTATTTATAGGTTGGGTCGTTGCCGGCATACTTCAAATACTTAAATGATGCCGTATTGGTGGATGGATCGCCAGATGAAGTCGCATACAGACCATACAAACAACCAATAAAGCCTCCTGCAACTTTGGTACTCAAAAACTTACCGTCAGCACCTTCCAGCAAAAGTTTTGGACTTGCTTTTCCTTCTGCAAAATAAAAATTGTACTTGTCACCTTTTGATTCTATTTTGAAAGTAACGGACTGAGCAGCGTCTGTGAGCTTGCTTTCTGCCAAAACTTCGGTTTGGTTCGCATTCCCGCTTTTGTATAAAACTACATATGCTTCATTTCCTTTCAACGTCTTGCTCAAAAAGTAATAATGGGTTTCGCTCTGGAATATGACCAGACCTGCTTTTTCATTTTCACTCTTAGGCTCAAAAGTCATGGATGTTTCTGCAGAACTGTTCAAATGTTGCTGGCGCTTGCCAATAAATGAAGGATTTCCAAACTCTGAAATTTTTTCCGGCTTAAGTTTTAAGGTCAGGCCTTTCTTTTTAGACAGGCTGTAAGAGCTCTTATCCTCTGTTCTCATGAATAAAAATTCCGGTTCGAGTTTGTCCTTAAATTTGATGGTGTAAGCAAAATTTCCCGATTGCGGTCTGGCATTTTTCTGCTTTTTTTCTTTGAATGATGCAGTATACTGATATTTGATTTCTTCACCTCCAAGGTCTGCTACCGGCCAGTCATCCACCCACTTTACCGGAACGATAAAGGTTTCTCTGCCCGTGTTGTAGTAATCGCCCTCGTATGGTCTTACCGCAAGAAATACCATGTAGGTTTTACCATCGGGACCATCAACAAATTGGGCGTGTCCTGCAGAAGTGATGGCATTGGGCCTGTTTTCAGGCAAATGGCGTTGGGTGAGAATTGGATTCTTTTCATAAGGCACATACGGGCCCCAAACATCTTTGCTCCTCAAAATGACTTCAGAGTGATTGACAGAAGTACCCCCTTCTGCAGCATACATATAGTACCAGCCATTTCTTCTGAAGATATGGGGTGCTTCAATCCAAACTGGTTTGGTAGAAAGGTCTACCCCACCATTGAGCATGATTTTTGGTTCGCCGACAACTTTGAGATTTTTATAGTCCAGCTCGTACATTTTGAGGGTACGGTGTCCGGAATACAGCGGTTTATTGTCCGGTGCATCGCTGTTGTAGATAATATATGCCTTATCAGTGCTTTCATCAAAAAATATAGATGGATCTATTCCCCTCACTTCAGGAAGTTTCACAGGATTGCTCCAGGGACCGGCAGGATTGGTGGCTGTTGCTACAAAATTTCCTTCATGGTCGATGTCGGTACAAGTGACGTAATAAATGCCTTTATAATACATGATGGCTGGCGCAAATAGTCCTCTGGTCATACGCTCACCCATAAAGTCCATTTGTGACGGACGATCTATGACGTTACCAATTTGTTTCCAGTTTTTCAAATCCTTGCTGTGCATCACAGGGATGCCGGGAAAGTATGAAAAGGTAGAATTCACCAGATAATAATCTTCTCCCACCTGGAGAATACTGGGATCCGGATAAAATCCTTTCAAAATCGGATTGGTGATCGTGATGCTTTGGGCAAAACTGCTTACTGCCACAAACATCAACAAGACAGCTACTTTACATCGACTATAATTCATATGTCTGTTTAATTAATTTTATAATGAAATCATGGCCTTGATCAGGCCATTATCGGGTTGATACAATTCTTCAAATCTATCTGCAACTTCATCAAAACTCAACCTGTGTGTGATATAAGTTTCTGGATTGACCAGTCCTTCGGACATGGCTTTTATGACGACGTCAAAATCTTCCCTCGTGGCGTTGCGGCTGCTCATGAGGCTTGCTTCTCTTTTGTGAAACTCGGGATGATTGACGGCAATTTCGTTTTTCTGAAGACCGATCAAAACAAACCTTCCTCCATGCGCCAGGTAAGAAAATCCGGCTTGCATGGCTTTAAGATTTCCTGTTGCATCGATCACCACTTCGCACATGTCACCCCCGGTCAATTCGCGCAATTTTTCAGCAACTTCCTCATTTTTTCCATTGATGACTGCATGGATCGGCAGGTGCTCCAGACAGAAATCAAGCCTGTTCTGATCAAGATCCAGCATGATGACTTTGGCTCCGGCAATGGCAGCAAAGTGTGCAGTGCCCAGACCAATCGGCCCTGCGCCCATGACAAGTACGAAACTTTCCTTTTCTATTTGTGCCCTCCTGACCCCGTGTGCACCAATGGCCAATGGTTCGACCAAGGCCAGACCATCGAGGGAAATACCTTCACCTTTGATCAGTGCATCAGCAGGTATAGAAAGTATTTCTACCATGCCCCCATCTACGTGAACACCACAAACCCTGATGTCTGAACAACAATTGGTTTTGCCTTTTCTACAGGCAATACACTTGCCGCAGCTGTAGTATGGTATGAATGTTACTTCCTCACCAACCTTAAACTCGTCGTTACCATCAATGGCCTCAATGACACCTGAGAGTTCATGTCCAAGAATTCTGGGATAAGAGAAATAGGGTTGATTTCCTTTGTAGGCATGAAGGTCGGTACCACATACACCAATGCGTTTGATTTTCAACAAACACCTCCCGGCTTCCAATACAGGAGCATCCATCTCCTTCTTGGAAAATTTGCCAGGCTCTTCACAAACGACGAATTTCATACTGTAGTCAGCTTTGATACGATTATAACATTGGATCTGGTGATAAAGTGCGATCCCCACCCGCTTAATCTTCAGAAGATTTCATGATTGCCATTGGGCAATGAAATCCTATGATCGTTTACTTAAGTGTGATTTTAACACTTCAAAAGTAGGTCTATTGGTGGTGAAAACAAACAAACGGCTCAAGTTTTTGAAAAAGTATTTGAGGATTTTTGAATGATCTAATGATCTAATGATCTAATTATCTAATTGGGGCTTAATCTTAAGCCAACATTCAGCATCAGGAAAATTGCTTTTAAACATTATAGCATTGGATCATTGTTTAATGATCTAATTATCTGATGATCTAATGATCTAATTTGGTGCTTACTCTTAAGCCAACATTCAGCCTCAGGAAAATATCTTTTATACACTATGGCATTAGATCATTGTTTAATGATCTAATTATCTGATGATCTAATTATTTAATTCTGGTATTGTCTTAAAAATGAGACTATTAAGTCATTTATTTATTCATAAATTGATAACATTATAGCATTAGATCATTATACCATTGGATCATTGTTTAATGATCTAATTATCTGATGATCTAATTATCTAATTGGGGCTTACTCTTAAAGCTAACATTTAATGATCTAATTATCTGATGATCTAATGATCTAATTTGGTGCTTACTCTTAAAGCTACCATTCAGCCTCAGGAAAATTGCTTTTAAACACTATACCTTTGGATCATTGTTTAATGATCTAATTATCTGATGATCTAATTATCTAATTCTGGTATTGTCTTAAAAATGAGACTATTAAGTCATTTATTTATTCATAAATTGATAACATTATAGCATTAGATCATTATACCATTAGATCATTTTTCAATTATCTGATTTTCGAATGATCTAATGATCTAATTTCGGTAATGTCTTAAAAATGAGAACTCTAGGTCATTTATAAATGGAAAAAAATCATAGCATTAGATCATTACAGCATTAGATCATTGTACCATTGGATCATTACAGTATTAGATCATTGTACCATTAGATCATTATACCATTAGATCATTATACCATTAGATCATTACACCATTAGATCATTGTACCATTGGATCATTATACCATTAGATCATTAATCACAGACCATATACAATATCTTCAATCCGCCCTGATTTGATAGCCCTTTTGATGGCATCGATGATGATCATGTCGGTAAGACCTTCCTCTCCTGATGCACTCACAGCTGTGTCCTCCAGAATATTTCTGGCGAAAGCGTCCATTTGGGCAGTTTGCTGTAATCCGGTGATGGGTGGTGGTATTTTGATGTTTTCAGAGCCGGAGGTCATGACTACTTTTTCTCCTCCATTGCTGGCCGGCTGTAATGTGACCCATCCACGTTCATAAGATGCGTGAGCCCTGTCTACATAGGCATTGAAGGAGCAGGTGGTATTGGACACAGCGCCTGATGGGTACAACAATTGGAACATATAGGTTTCATAAATGCCTTTGTACAAGTTTTTGTCAAACACGTACGCCTGGGCTGTGACTGCTGATGGCAGTTCTGCCGCCATTCTCCGTGCTGCCTGTATATTGTAAACTCCAAGGTCCATGAGCGCTCCACCTCCTCCCATTACGGGATCCATTCGCCACCAGTTGGGCCTTCCCATCCGGAAAGCCAAAGAGGTTTCAGCCATTAGAAACTTACCGAGCCGCTTTTCTTTTCCAATCTCATGGGCAAGAAGGTGGTGGGGTTCGTAATACAGACGGTAACCGATTTGTAACTTCTTTCCGCTTTTGTCTCTGGCCGCAATCATTTTTCTGCACTCGTCGGCATTCATGCCCATAGGTTTTTCGCATATGACATGTTTGCCTGCTTCCAGCGCCCTGATGGTATATTCGGCATGCATGGAATTGGGAAGGACTATATAAACTATATCGATGTCTTTGTTTGAGGCCAATTCATCAAAATGTTCATAATCGTAGATGTTTTCGTCTTTGAGCTGATGGTCAATTTTCCATTTTGCCCTTTTCTCGGGAGTACCGCTAACTATACCCGCAAGGTAACAGTGACTTGCATCTTTTAATGCCGGTGCCAGCATAGCTGTTGCATAGCTACCGAGACCTACCAGCGCTATGCCTAATTTTTTATCTGACGATTGTTCTCCAAGGTTGAAGGGATACAATCCAAGGCCCAATCCAAGGCCGGCCGTCAATTTCAAACTTTCTCTTCTGTCCATTTTCCAGCATTTAATTGCTTTAAATTAATTACCTGATATAGGTCTACAGTTATTTTTAGACCAACAGTCAACGGTTGACTACCAATATTACTACCCTTCAATCAATATTTGGTCGTCCCCAAACATTTAGTTGAATAAATTTCTGGGCAATTACTCAAATTTGTCTTCTGATTAACGCTCAAAAAAATCTCGATGAATGTTATAGGCAATCTTGCTTTGGTCGTGGCTTCGATCATTTATTTGGTGCTTACCAATGAAACCCTTTTCAAAAATCCACCGAGAGGAGGGGATGCTGTTGTAGGTTACGCCTGGATGCTCATCATGGGTGGAGGATTGATCAGCCTTTGCCTACTGATTACCACAGGTATGTTGGCCTGGACGGGTAAGCTGGATTGGGTCAATCAATTGCCTCAAAAGCGCAACTTTCTGATCCTGGTCGGTATCGTTATAATTATTGTGGGATATGTGTTTTTTCTATTTGGTGAAAACCCGATAGACCTCCCTCTAATTTTTCGCTTCATTGTTAAAGGGCTTCCCGTTATTTTACCGCCCATGTTGATATTCGCCGCAGCAGTTTTGCTCAATTCAGAGGCTGGAAGCGCGCATCCCTTGACTTATAAAATACCGATATTCACCGGAATTGGTGCCGGAATCATTGCCTTTATATTTATTATCAGTTTCAAAATACAAAGGGACATGGCCATCGCCAAAGACAGGGTCGATTTCCATGATAAAATCCACAATGACCACCTCAACAACATTGAAAAGACGGATGTAAGTAAGGATATGGTATTTTTACTGGTCTATACGGACTCCAATCACCCCAGCGATGTGCGGGAAAAGGCATTGGCCAAAATAAAATCAAGGGCAGATTGGCAGGAAGAATTGGCTGCCCGGCTAGGCAATGACTGGGCTCCTGAGGTATTTACATTCCTGGCTTCCAATGACGTTCCTGACAAAAGCCTGTTCATTGATGCGGTGAAATCAGGCGTTTATACCCAGGCACGACTCATTCGGGAAGGCATTGAGAATTGCCGTGATGTTTATGATTGTTACCAGGGAAGATTTTTTTATGAAGTGGACCGGGTTTTAAGAACTGTCGATAAATTCAAATCTTCAGAAAACAGTTTTGTGCCTGAGGTACAATCGATGCAGCGTGCCCTGCAACAATCCACAAATTTTAAAAAGCCAAAATTTGACGCCCTTAAACTGGTTGAAAACTGGATTTCAAAGAACACCAAATAACCTTCCGTCAACCAGGATTTTGTTTCTTACCATACATCAATGTCTTTGAACCTACCTGCCTGTACATTTGTATTATAAATAATAATTATAACAAATGAGCAAGCAAATTTTTCACCCTGCAAACGCAAGAGGTAAGGCCAATCACGGTTGGCTCAACAGTTTTCATTCTTTCAGCTTTGGACACTTTTACGACCCACAAAAAGTACATTTTGGTGCTTTGAGGGTGCTGAATGATGATACAGTAGCTGCAGGAAGAGGTTTTGGTGGCCATCCTCACGATAATATGGAAATCATCAGTATTCCTTTGGAAGGAGATCTGGAGCACAAGGACAGCATGGGCAATGTGACGGTCATCAGAAATGGCGATATCCAGGTCATGAGTGCAGGTACTGGCATTACCCACTCAGAATACAATAAAAATCAGGATAAATTGGTCAAATTTTTGCAAATTTGGGTAATTCCAAATAAAAGAAATGTAGCCCCAAGGTATGACCAGATCAGCCTAAATCCTGAAGACAGAAAAAATAAACTGCAACAAATATTGTCTCCAAATGCTGATGATGAAGGTGTTTGGATTCATCAGGATGCCTATTTTCATCTGGGTAATTTTGATGAAAATGTTGAAACAGTTTATCAATTGAAAAACAAATCCAACGGGGTCTACGCTTTTGTTATATATGGAAGTTTCCAGGTGGACGGAAAAGAGCTTTCTGAAAGAGATGCACTTGGCATTGTTGATGCTGAAAATTTTGAAATCAAAGCTTTGAGTCCAAACGCTGAAATATTGCTGATGGAAGTGCCCATGAATTTCTAATAAACACCGATATAAAAAGATGCCAATATGAAAATAATAGTTTTTGGGGCGAGCAACAGTAAAAAGTCCATCAATAAAAGGTTTGCAACTTATGCCTCTACCTTCTTTCATGACAATGATGTAGAGATTTTGGATCTGAATGATTTTGCTCTACCGGTTTTTTCTGTCGATCTGCAAGCGGAAAATGGCATCCATGAAAATGGCATCAGGTTTTATGATAAATTGCAAAGTGCGGATTTGATCATCGTTTCTATGGCTGAGCACAATGGCAGTTACACTGCAGCATTCAAAAACTTACTTGACTGGATGTCGAGATACGAATCAAAGGTATTTGGGAATAAGCCGATGTTGCTTTTATCTACATCACCCGGTGGTAGAGGTGGAAAAGGAGTTATGGATGCTGCCCTGGTCAGGTTTCCGATCCACGGTGCAGAAATCATTGAGCATTTTTCTTTACCGAAATTCAATGAAAATTTTGACGATGAGCAAGGAATTACCGATCCTGTATTAAAGGCAGAATTTGAACAGGCCGTTGGAAAAGTAAAATCAAGTGTAGCTCTTACATCGTAGGGGCTACATCATTCATGTGCTAAATCTGAGGGAAGGCTTCCAAATTCTTCCTGGAAAATTTTTGCAAAATAACCCTTGTTGGTATAGCCTACTTTCTCGGCGACATCAGCGACGCTGTATTTACCTTCTTCCACCAATTTATGCGCTGCTTCCAGCCTTATTTTTACCAGATACTGGTTGATGGTTTTTCCATGGGTCAACTTAAAGCCAATCTGAAGTTTATTTTGGTTGATGCCACTGAGTTTGGCCAACTCTTTTACCGTCAATTTTTCGGAGATGTTCTCCTTCATCACCGTTGCTAAGTTTTTTATCTGCTTAAAATCCTCTTCGGTAAATTTGTAATTGCTCTGATTTTCAGATTTTTCTATTCTGAAATTCTTAAAAATATAGGTGAGCAATTCGAGTGCTTTTGACTCAAGAAAAAGTTTGTTTTCGAGATTGATTTCTTCGCTTCCAAAGATTTTTCTTACAATTTTTGCTACTGCCGGATTGAAAGAGGTGGTATATTGAAATGTCTTCCCGGCATCCTTCTCTTCCAGGAGCTGTTTGATCTCATCAGGAAGACTTTCCAGTTCGCACCCCGACTTTTCTATAAACTTCTCTTTGTCTACCCAGACAATGAGAAACTTGGTGTGTTCGCCGGCATTTAAAAATTCGTAATTGCCTTTTCTTTTTCCATCAAAAATGCACATCTGGCCAGGACTTACCTTACAAATTTGGCCGGAGTCTACATCTGAAATTTCGATTTCCTCGCCCTGGTTGAAAAACAAGGTGAGATCTTTCATTTTGTTGAAAGTCAGGTTGAGGTCGAGGTCTTCTTTTTGGTAATAATTGGATATAAATAAACTCAGCCCCTGGGCGAAATCAATACCTCTGAAAATCTTAGCATCTTTTTCATCTTTAATATAACATTCACCACAATCAGAATTCATCTCCATGCCCAGTTGTTTGGCAAGAGAGGTAATGTTTCCGGATATCTTTTTATTGTGAATGACCAGTTTCATACTGCGGCTTTCGACCGTTTCTGAGTACTCTTCATGAGTCTGGATCTGTGATCTATCTTCCTTTAAATGCATGACTATGGATCATTTTTTCATATAGAGTTTAAATCCACAATAATGTTCGATCCGAACACCTAAATATTGCTTTAAAATATGACCAGTGAGGAAACTCAATTTGACCTGATTAAATCCTTATAAAATGATCAAGCCAATACTTCCCTCTGGATTTGAATCAGCATATCAAACAAGGCATCTGTAGCTTTGAGAAAAGCCGGCGTATTCAATTTGGCCTCATGCTGTTCCATCATCTTCTGAAATGCCATAAAAAGAGGAGCCCAGCTCGTCATTACTTTCAGGAATTTATCTCTAGTGGACTGTTCATGGCGATGCACACCCACCATAATCATTTTTGCTCCCATAGAGCTTCCCAGCAAAAGATATTGGACAGCCATCATCTCTTCTTTAGTCGGCTTATAAGAATCAGGCGGAGTTTCAGGTACGGTGACGACCTGATTGTGCAGGTCTTTGACAAGCGCAGCATAAGCCTTGTCGTATTCAGCGTCATTGATGATCCTTAAATCATCGTAAATGGCTGATTCTCTGTATTTTAGCATCAGGCACAGCATCAGGTTGAGCCAGGCAGAATAATGGGCTTTTGAAAAGCTTCCGGATTTCAAAAATAGCCCTAACCCTTCATCCTCGAGGATTTGGTGCTTTGGTGAGGTATAGGCTTTGACTTCCGATAGCATCATCTTTTTATTAAACTACGGAGACTTCAGCCTTAATGGATTCTATGCAGGCACTTACATCTTTAAAATCTTTTCCCTGAGATAACAATTCCAACGCTTTATTGCATTGGTACTCTATCCTGTCTTTAATAAAAATCATCTTTTGAGCAATACTCTCCGCCTTGCTTCTGTCTTCAAGTATGGTGGTAACAACAGATCCTATAATAGAAACATTTTCCTTCAAAACATAGGCTGCAGCGCCTCTCAAAACAGCTGAAGCCACTTTTTCTTCATCATTCAAAATGCCTGTAAGAAAAATAAAGGGAGTATTTTGATTGGCCTTATTGTGGATAAGTATATCAAGACCTGTACCATCCGGCAGTTGATAATCACAGATGATAACATCCGGATTCATCCAGTTGAGTTTTTCATGATATTCTGAAACGGAGCCAGCTGATGCAATGGTGCTGTCCGGAAATTGTTTTTTGAGGTAGTGTTTGACGAGGTTCAAATCATCCTTGTTGTCGTCAATTACGAGCAAATTATCTAACATTAATCAACAGATTTAATTCTTGGTATTTTTTTTCAATTTTTGGTATTCCGGGCTGGTAGGTAAAGAAAATAATACGGTTGTCCCATGTTCATCGGATTTCAGATTGACTTCTCCATTGTGCCTTTCCACTATTTTTTTCACGATGGATAAACCTATTCCTGAACCCTCTACTTGACCGATATTCAGACCGCGCACAAACATCTGAAAAACTTTTGAAATTTGATTGGCAGGAATTCCCACCCCGTTGTCTTTTATATAAAATGTACAGAATTGGTCGTTGAGTGGTTCATAGCCCAACAATACATCCAAGTCTTCATTTTGTTTTCTGTATTTGATGGTATTTGAAAGTAAATTCTCCAGGAGCTGACGCAAGAGGTTCTTGTCTCCAATGACCTTTGGCATATCCTCTGTAAAACGCAATTTGGAAGTGAGCTGATACGAAGATGTAAGCGGCTCCCATATCTGAAGGGCTATTTCATGGATGCTCACATAGTCCGCCTTAAATTCAACTTTATTGGTCTTACCGTATTGAAGAATGCTGGAAATCAGCTGGCTCATGTGATTGATATTGGATTCGATCACATCCATCAGCTGCAGTCCTTTTTCATCAAAAAGTTTTTCGTAGTCCTCTTTGAGGATTTCTGTATAACCCTTGATTATTCTGATGGGTGCCATGAGGTCATGTCCAATGGTATATGAAAGATGCTCCATGTCGGCATAGGACTGCCTCAACTCGTTGTTGAGCAATTCCAGTTCGTTGAACTTCCTGTAGACCAAATCCCTGATTTCATTGCGCAACCTATTGGCAAAGTCGATCTGTATCTTAGTCCATGGATGACTTTTTTCAGAGTGGTTTTGCTCCCAGGCTTCAAATGACAATCGGGGCCGCAATCTTCCCAGATTTGCATCATAATATTTGACATTATTAGGATCTCCGGCCCACTTCACACTCTCTACCATACCTTGTCTGAACCAAATGATGTAATCATTGGTCCTTCGTGCCAATCTGATGGCGAGGAATCCTTTTATTTCATTTGTTTCGCTGACTTCACCTATTTTCCAATCAGAAAAATGGCTGGCCAAATAAATATCTTCATCACTTTTTGACAAAGATGTCAGCAGAGCAACTATAATTTCTTCTTCCGGTACCAGACCTTCCGAATAGATCTCACCATTTTTAATCACAATCAATCCATCTGCATCCATCAATCGGAGGGTCATGGTAGTATTGAGCGCTTTGGTAAGGTCAGAATTCAATAAAAGTTGTTGTTGCAACTGTACCTGATAGAGCTCGAATTTTTGGTCCAATGCCTGACGTTCCATTTCCAGCTCCTTGGCCAAAATGTTTTCTATCATTTCTGAAAGGAAGATCAACCAGTCGCGCACGGGTTTTGACAAAAAGACAGGCTTGGTGCCGTGGCATGCAATAAGGCCCCACAACTTACCTCCGTGCACTATCGCAATAGAGCAGGAAGACATTACCCCCATATTGGTCAAATATTCCAGGTGGATGGGCGATACGCCTCTGATTGAAGTATCTGATAAATCAACGTCCGGGGCAAACTCTTTGAACCTGAGCATGCTTTGTTGCTCCGATGCGTTGTATATGATCCTGATTTTGTTGCGCAAATACAATTGCCTTACCTGCACAGGTATGTCTGTAGATGGGAATCTCAGATCGAGGTAAGACGGACGGTGCTCATCCCGCTCTTCGGCTATAACTGTACCATTGTAATCCTCATCAAATTTATACACCATGACGTGGTCGTATGGCAACTTGGCTTTAATCTCCTCTGCAATCACTTTGATCAGTGGTTCAGACCCATCCGGCTTACTGATTTTGAGCAATGTATCTTTTAAGGATAAGGGACTCAAATCACCGTCTGTACTGTATATGGGTTCAACTTCGATCAATTGTGATTCGTTGGTGACTGTGAGGAGAAATCGTTTGTCACCCAAAATGCGTTCTGTTTCTGTATAGCCCAACAGAAAATCTTTATTGATTTCATATGCAAACTTTGCGACTGACTCGTCCTCAAAATCTGATGATGCCAAAAGATCGGGTTGTGAATGCTGGAATACAAATAATCCTCCATAAGGCTGAATCGCCCTAATGATATGAACAGGTTCCTGATCACAGTATTTTACGTCATAAACTTTGGAGTAATATCCCATGTTGTTCAAAGATAGTTTTGAACACCTTGTGTATAAAATCTTTTAGCCACAATTGATGTTCGAAAAAAAACAATGTGCTCTGTAAATTTGTTTGATCCGTGTTTAATTTGGAACATTTCATCTGGTTTTAGCACTGAAAATTAAATTTTTCACAATGTAAAACGCGCCATATAAAAAATTTTGCCTTCTCAGTAACTGTGTTCATCAAGTTTCACTTTGCCTTTAAATGTTCGGTACACAAAAACGGTATACAAGGCCACCAATGGTCCGCCCACAGCAGCAAATAGCAACATGATTCCCAATGACTTGTCGCTGGCTGCAGCATTTTGTACGGTGATGTCAAATGATCTGTCGATGTTAGAAATCAAAATAGTTGGGAACAATTCTACAGCTACCGCAATCAGGAAAAAAGTCATGGACAGTGAAGAAAAAATGAAGGCTGCCAAATATTTGTTTTTTTTGATCAATCTTGGAATGTTGGCGATGCTCAAGAGCCCAAAGGCGGGAATGAAAAACAAGGTGCTGTTTTCTTTGAGTCGGTCAGAAAGATGGGGTATATATATCAGGGTATAAATGGTGGTCAGCGAAAACAATACCAAAAAGCCAATGATGGCATTTTTGGTCAAAAGATTGACTTTTGCAAAAAGCCTACCCTCTGTTTTCATCATCAGGTAGATGCCTCCATGCATCATAAATAAAGCCAGAGTCATGCTACCCACCAGCAAGGCATAAGGGTTGAGTACATCGATCAGTCCCATGTGAATGTTTCCTTCAGCATCAATGGGCATGCCCTGCAAAATATTGGCCAATACAACGCCTAAGAGGAATGCCAGAGATACACTGGAAATCGTGTAGCACACATCCCACATCTGCCTCCACCAAGCCATCTTTTCCTTGCTTCTGAATTCAATCGAGACGGCTCTGAGGATCAAAACAAACAAAAACAGCATAAAAGGAATGTACAAGCCGGAAAAAAGAGAAGCATAGACTTTGGGAAATCCTGCGAACAAAGCACCGCCACCGATAACCAGCCACACTTCATTTCCATCCCAAACAGGTCCAACAGCATTCAGCGCAATTCTGCGGCTCTCTTCTTTTTTAAAAAAGAGATGCCAGGCTCCTGCACCAAAATCAAATCCATCGAGGATGGCATATCCCGTAAAAAGTGCACCGATGACCATATACCACCATGTTGCATAAGTCAAATGAAAAATGCCATCTGTCATGATCCCAACAATTTATCTGTGATTTCCTTCTGATGTGTTCTTACATCCATCATGTCCGCCGGATTGGAGATGCCGTGTTTGATCTTTTTGTTGAGTAGGTAAACAAAAAGTAAAAATAGTATGGTGTACAATAAGGTAAACATGATGAGGGAAAAAAGCACCTGTTGGGCAGTCACCATTTGAGAAAATGCATCGGAAGTGCGCAAAAGGCCATATACGACCCAGGGCTGTCTACCCATTTCTGCGGCGTACCATCCAAACTGGTTAGCAAGTTGAGGAAGGATGGCTGCAAATACAAAGGTCCACAGCAGCCATTTCCTTTCATAAATGATATTGCGCCACCACATCCACATGCCCAGCAATGAAATACCTATCAAGGCCA
The DNA here is from genome assembly GCA_020436935.1 of Saprospiraceae bacterium. Classification (GTDB taxonomy): domain Bacteria; phylum Bacteroidota; class Bacteroidia; order Chitinophagales; family Saprospiraceae; genus JADKBO01. The sequence goes on along the minus strand of JAGQWX010000005.1, from coordinate 94,535 downwards.
TTCCAATGGCTACCATGAGGTGGTAAAATTGAAAAACAGCATTGACCTGACCGGGTGTGTCTTCAAGGGCAAATGCATCAAGTCCCGGTACACTGGCATCAAAATCCCCGTGTACCAGAAAAGACAAACCTCCCGGTACTGCTATGCCTGTCGTAGTTTTATTCTGTTTGTCCACCCATCCCATCAGGTAGAGGTCAGCCGGACCTGAAGCAGAAAAATGACCCTCCATGGCTGCGAGTTTCACAGGTTGATTTTTTGCAACTCCATCGGCTGACTTATGTCCAAGAAACAACTGCGTCAGGGAAAAAATGGTCGCAACTGACAATGCAATGCCAAAGGCCTTCTTAGAAATCTCCACATCGCGGTTTTTCAAAATATAGTAGGCATGCACACTCAGCACAAGAAAAGCGCCCGATAAAAAAGCGCCCACCCAGACGTGCAGCAATCGATCCACGCTAGATGGATTAAAGACCATGGCCCAAAAGTCAGTAATCTCAGCCCTGGCATCGAGTCCTTCGCCCACTATATGATAACCTGCAGGCGTCTGCTGCCAGCTATTGGCTACAACGATCCATACTGCGGAGAACATAGACCCCAGAAAAACGCCAACAGTAGCCAAAAAATGCACCCAGGGTTTGACCCTATTCCAGCCAAACAGCAGGATACCTAGAAATCCACTTTCCAATGCAAATGCAAAAATGCCTTCTGCCGCAAGTGCTGACCCAAATACATCGCCTACATATTTGGAATAGGTAGCCCAGTTGGTGCCAAACTCAAATTCCATGACAATGCCCGTAGCGACGCCAATGCCAAATGTCAACGCAAATATCCTTGTCCAGAACCGGGCAAGCCGCTCATAAGATTCGTCACCGGTTTTGATGAACATCCCTTCAAAAATGACCATAAGCAAACCAAGGCCAATGCTCAGTGGCGGGTAGATGTAGTGAAAAGCTACCGTAAATGCAAATTGAATCCTGGCCAGTATCTCGACTTCCATGATACCTGTTTTTAAGATTGATGTCCCGGCATTAAAGGTACAAAGTATTCATGTGGCCAAAACCTTTGGTTTGAGAAATTTTGAGTAGTGGATTAAAACCTTATGAAAACTATCCTTAATTTTGGTAAAAAACATGGCGTACTCTGATCTGCAATTGCAAAAAATAAGGATCATCCTTAATGATCTCAATGTGACCTACGAAGAGAAAAAAATGTTCAACGGCATTTGTTTTATGGTGGACGATAAAATGTGTTTCGGCAGCCATCTGGACAAAGAAAGCAGTCAGGAGATCATTCTTGCCCGAATGAGCGATGCCGATTGCCAGGAAGCCCTTGAACACTCTTCCAATGTCCCTATGATCATGCAGGAAAAAGTCATGCCCAATTACATTTATATTGGTGGTGAAGAAGCAGCTTCAGATGCGAGGATGAGGTACTGGATCGGGAAATGTCTGGCCTATAATCCGCAGGTGAAGAAGAGTAAAAAGTAGGGGGCTGTTAGCTGTTAGCGATTAGCTGTTAGCTTTTCTTAGCGCATCTTTGAAGCTGGGAAGTATCAGGTGTTAGATTGCGGCCATCACTTTCAGCGTAAATCTGCGGAAATTTCTGCGTTTTTCTGCGGGAAATAAAAGCCGAAACTTTTCTTTGATCCAACTCAGGTGAGAGAGTGGAGTAGAAGTTAGTCTTTGGTCTTTGGGTGTTGGTTTTTGGTGAGAAGTTATAGGTATTAGGTGTCTTAGCTATTAGCTGTTAGTTTTTTTTGGCGTTTCTTTGAAGCTGGGGGGAGGTTTAGGTGTTAAATTACGTATTATTCATCACTAAATTTCTGCGAAAATCTGCGGGCTTTTCAGCGCTTATCTGCGGGAAATAAAAGCCGATTCAGCGCTTTGAGAAAAGGTAATCGATGATCGTCATAACTTCACCATAGGTCAATTCGTAATTCGCGTGACGTATATGTCACATTTACTCTACACAATCCATGCCTTTGTGCCGGCGGTTTACCCCAGCCCTAAAAGGGAGCCGCCTGATTTGTCCCAAGTTTTGCCTCTTACTCCTCTATGCTACCTTTGCTCCTTTGCTATCTATGCCACCCACGCCGGCGGATTACCCCAGCCCTAAAAGGGAGCCGCCTGATTTGTCCTAATCTTTTCCATCTATGTCCTCTATGCAACCTATGATCCTTTGCAATCTATGCCACCGCCGGCGGTTTACCCCAGCCATAAAGGGAGCCGCATGGTTTGTCGAAAGCTTTGCCTTCTATGCAACCTATGCTCCTTTGCTATCTATGCCACCCATGCCGGCGGATTACCCCAGCCCTCAATGGAGCCGCCTGGTTTGTCCTAAGCTACGCCTCTATGCTACCTATGCTGCTTTGCAATCTATGCCACCCATGCCTGCGGTTTACCCCAGCCCTAAAAGGGAGCCGCCTGGTTTGGCCCAAGCTTTGCAATCTATGCAAAACCATGCCATCCAGGCCCTCTTCAAAACAATAGCCGCGGCGCGATGTTACTTTCAAAAACCAGACATTGAAAGTTCTTCTCACAGGTGCATCGGGGTACATCGGCAAAAGGTTGTTGCCCATTCTTATTGAACATGGTTACGACGTGGTCTGCTGTGTGAGAGACGTTACAAGATTTAGCCCACCGGAATCTCTTAAGCCGCGGATTTCGGTGATCCAGGTGGATCTGCTCAAAGAAGACACACTCAACAACATCCCAAAAGACATCGATGGGGCCTTTTACCTGGTACATTCTATGTCGTCTTCAGGAGATTATCACAAGCTGGAGGAACAATCGGCGAACAACTTCAAAAACGCACTTTCGAAAACCGATGCAAAGCATGTGGTTTACCTCAGTGGCATCGTCAATGAACAGGAACTATCCAAACATCTCAGTTCCCGCAAAAATGTGGAAGAATTATTGGGGGAAAGCTCCTACCACCTTACCACGCTAAGGGCGGGAATCATCATAGGTTCGGGAAGTGCTTCCTTTGAGATTATGCGAGATCTTGTAGAAAAGTTGCCCATCATGATCACACCCAAATGGCTCAATACGCGCTGTCAGCCCATAGGCATCTCTGATGTGATACAGATGTTGTCCAAAGCCATTTTCAATCAAAAAACATACGACAACAACTACGACATAGGCGGTCCTGATATCCTGACGTACAAAGAGATGTTGCTGGAACTGGGAAGAACCCGCAAACTTAAAAGATATATATTTACTGTGCCGGTCATGACGCCCAAGCTGTCATCGTATTGGCTGTATTTTGTTACCTCCACTTCCTATAAGCTGGCCGTTTCTTTGGTCAACAGCATGAAGATTGAGGTCGTATGTCGGGAGAGCAACATCAACGACCTGCTCGATGTCACCCCGATGACCTACAAACAGGCACTTGCCAAAGCCTTTGCAAAAATCGAAAGGAATGAAGTGGTTTCCAGCTGGAAGGACGCCTTCATCAGCAGTGGTTTTCAATGGAACATTTCTGATTTCATCCACGTACCTGACTTCGGCTGCTTCAAGGATGTCAGGAAAAGCAAGATGTACGACCGACAGGAAACCATCAGAAGGATCTGGGCCATAGGTGGAAAAAACGGCTGGTACTATGGCAACTGGCTTTGGAAGCTGAGGGGATTCATGGACAAGCTAGCCGGTGGTGTGGGTCTGCGCAGAGGCAGGACGTCTGATACTACGCTTTTCGCGGGCGATGCTCTTGACTTCTGGAGGGTTTTGTTTGCAGATAAGGAAGAAGGACGGCTATTGCTCTTCGCAGAGATGAAACTTCCGGGAGAAGCCTGGCTGGAATTTAAAGTGCAAAACGATGAATTGGTACAAACCGCAACCTTCAGGCCTTTGGGCATCAGTGGTAGACTCTACTGGTATCTGGTTTACCCGTTTCATGGTTTCATTTTTGGTGGGATGATCAGGGCTTTGGTAAAGTAAAAATCTGCGCTAAAAAGTGTTCGATGCTATTTGAATATGTTTTTCAAATCCTGCTAGTAGTTTTCATTTGATTATGGTCTTATCCTTGATATTCATGAATTTATCTCTTAAAATAAAAAATCCACACCCAATGACAACAGGGAGACAAATCCAGAATATGAATGGACTGCCACCTAAAATGAATTTGTTGAGTATGATGAATAAGAGGCTTGCATTACAAGCTATTTCATACCAAGCTATAGGCTTGTACCTGGTTTTTATGTACTTCATATGTAGGGCCATTTTTTGAAGGTATTAGAATTTATACATTCGGACAATGATTTGTCAGAATGGTATATGTAAAAATAGCTAAAATTATATAGTATATTAATAAAATGCCACAAATTTATCCCACATCCAATCCTTATGGTTATGCTTGGCGGGTATAACCAAAGCGCTCATACGTATAATCCCCAGTTTTGACAATTACACAGGGTTAACTGAACCATTTGAACAAAATAACATTTGTACATTTCAACATTTGTGTATTATATTTGAATGAAAAGAAACATGTTATCATGAGCAGATTAAGTATCGAGGTATCAAATGAAGAGCATCAACAAATAAAGGCTTTGGCTGCACTTGATGGCAAATCCATTCGTGAATATGTCATGGAAAGAGTCCTGCCTGTTTCGAAACAAAATGATGCCTGGAGTAAGCTTCAAATACTATTGAGAGAGCGTGTAAACGAAGCTATTCATGAGCCGGCATCTTCTAAAACTATTTCTCAAATCACTGAAGAAGAAATAGATTTATCACTCAGATGACGCTTTATGATCTTTCAAAAAGTGCTGAAAATGACTTAAGAGGAATTGTGAAATAAACTATTGAAAAACATGGTATTGATCAGGCACGGCGATATATGGATGAAATTGAGAAGTCAATTCAAAATATGGCTCACAATACTATTCCTGTTAGAGTTTTAGAGCTTGATAAAGTACAGATAATTTATTTGAAGTGTAAAAATCATTACATATTTACTCTGAAGCAGGAAAATAAAAAATTACTTATCGTTGCTGTTTTGCATGAGAGAATGGACATCATTAACAGGGTCAAAAACAGATTGTAACTCATAAAAGTCAGGCCATTGCTAAAGTGTATAAAGATGGCATCAACTTGTTAAGACAATTATTGGTATACAATACCTAAACCCATTCCCATTAAACTTATGGACACAATGATGCTTTGACCAGGTACCAAACTGTAACCAAATGCCTCAATCATTTATTAATAATTAAATCAAAGTGGTTTCCTGCACTAAAAAAGGGCTTCCAAAAAATGATGGAAACCCTTATTTTACTGTAGTCGGGACGACAGGATTTGAACCTGCGACCACACGCCCCCCAGACGTGTACTCTACCGGGCTGAGCTACGTCCCGCTCCTTGCCTATAATGGCGTGGCAAATGTATTCTTTCAGCCATGCTTAACAAAATTTTGGCTTAAAATATCACCAGAATTTTAGACTTCTTATCGAAAATTTGACCTGTATTTTATTGTAAAATCCCCATAGCGCTACTCGGGTATCTATCAATTGTGATTAGGAAATGACTTTTTTTGATTCGGAACGATCCCTACATTGTGTAGGGACGACCACACGCCCCCCAGACGTGTACTCTACCGGGCTGAGCTACGTCCCGAACCCAAAATTTAGAAGCGTCGCAAAGGTATAAATTTTTTGATTTCCTCTAAACTGGTACGGTTTTTTTTGAAAGTCAGGATTGCCAACGGCACAACTGCGGAGTTGCGCAAATGCAGAATGGCTGATTGGTGTAATTGCACAACTGCTCAACTGCTCAATTGCGGAATTGCTGGATGGCACACTTGCACAACTGCAAAATTGCACAACTGCAAAATTGCTCAACTGCGGAGGTGTGGAAGTGCTGGATTGAGGGCTTGGTTGGATATTTGGTTAGATGAATCGGGTAATAACATGCAATTTATGCTTGTTGAGGGATGTTCCTGCGCACCTTTATATAGTAAACAAACTGCTTTTCGAACTGGAAAAGCAGTTTGTTTGTATGTATTCCAGGTTACTCTTTCCCGCCGGCGTATTTGAAAATTCTATCCCAGTTGATACCTGTATCATCTTTAGAAAACCAAATGAACAGCGGCTTTCCTACGATGTTTTCGTGAGGCACAAATCCCCACATCCTGGAGTCTTCTGAGTTATGGCGGTTGTCGCCCATCGCCCAGTAATAGTCCTGCTTGAAGGTATAGGTGTCGGTCTGTTGGCCGTTGATGAAAATTTTACCGTTTTCTTCTCTGAGTTCATTGTGTTCATACACGGCAATTGCTCTGCGGTAAATGCTGATGTTCTCAGGTGTCAGCTTCATGGCCTGACCTTTTTTTGGAATGAGGATGGGACCATAATTGTCTACTGTCCATTGGCCGTAATTGAGAGAATCAAATGGAAACAACTTGCCTGGATCAGGTTGTTGCTGGTACACTTCTACCTTTACAGCCGGGTCAAGTGACTTGAGTTTTTGCACTTGTTCTTCGTCTAAAAAGAAGTGATTCATTCCTGCAGCATCACCACCGTCGATGCCCCACTCCTGGAGCTTGCTGACATTGACCCTCACGTTTTGTGGTATTTGCACGCTGTAGAGGAATTGCATATGTTTTGGGTTGGGCATGGGTTTATCGTTGACAAAAACCTGGCGGTCCCTGATCTCAATTTTATCGCCGCCGACACCGATGCATCTTTTGATGTAGTGGTCTTCTTTGTCTACCGGTCTGGTAATGATTTCTTTTTTCTCCACCAATTTTGCAAGTTCCGGATCGTTGATCATGGCCGCAGGGTTGTATTTTTCCTGGCCTACGAAATAACTGCGCTGACTGGTCAGGTATATGCTGTCGCCTACCGGCCAGTTGAATACGATGGGCTTGCCACTCTCGATTTTCTCAAGTGCTGGCAGTCTGTAAAATGGCAGGCTGGGCTTTTCGAGATAGGACTCTTTATTGATGAATGGAATGGTATTGTGCAAAAGCGGAATCATGGCTATGGTCTTCGGTGTCCTGATACCGTAATGGGCTTTTGATACAAAAAGGTAATCGCCTACGTTGAGCGATCCTTCCATCGATGGAGTCGGAATGACATAGGCTTCAATCAAAAACATTCTGATGAATGCTGCTGCAAAAACCGCAAAGACGATTGACTCCGTCCACTCTCTCCAGGTAGGTTTTTTGAATGGATTTTCCCGGCTGAGCTTTTCGAGGGTGAGGTTGTCTTTCAGCTCTATGGCTTGTTTGACCTTAGCTTTGAATTCTTCTTCTTTTTGAAGAATGGGCCCTTCGTACTTGCTTCCGTCTGTCGCTGTTTTAAAAAATATGGCTGGCGCATAAATGACAGCAGCAGCTGCAGCTCCAAAAGATGTCTTGCCAAATGAGCGAACCAAATCAACGGCCATGCCGGTAAAAGTAAAAATGTTCACTACCGGAAAGAGCAACCAAAGGGTCTCAATCGGCTTTTTGCCAATGATCTTCGCCCACTCAACAAAGTTGACTCCGGGAATCAAACCTTTGACTGCTGAGACACCTGCTTTGGGGAAGAGCATGTACAATGCTACACTCGTAAGGATATAGGAAACGATTAAAAAAATTAGTACGCTCACTGCATTTGATTTTATACGGTCGCAAAGATACTTTTATTCATGAATATCGAAAGATCGTATGTCTTATTGTGTTTTGGCTTGGTCGAGTAATGGGGAGGATTTGGGTGTTTTGGCTGTTGGCTGTTATGGCTGTTAGCTTTTAGCGATTAGCTGTTAGCTTTTTTTGGGCGCTTTTTTGAAGCTGGGGGGAAGAGGTATTAGGTCTTAGATTTTTTTGACGCTTCTTTGAAGTTGGGTGGTGTTTGCTGATATCGCGTAGATTATTTTTGGATGCTTCTTTAAAGCTGAGGGGGGAGGTATTAGGTGTTAGGTTTTTAGAGCCTTTGCGTACTCAGTCTCCTCCACCTCTTTGCGCCATTGCGAGAGAATTGGGATAATTTGTGAAAGGTTAAAAGTTAAAGGCTCTTGGAGAAGGTTTTTGTCATTAGCCATCATTTCTCACCAAAGACCAAAGACTAAAGACCCACTTCCGGCTTCGGCTTCGCTGGCTTCGGCTCCGCTCAGCCAACTCGAGGAAGCAACCAATATGTCAATGTTTCGGATTATTTTTCCCGCAGAAAATGCTGAAAAGTCCGCAGATTTTCGCTGAAAGTGGGTGAAAAAAATTTGATTCCTTGAATTATCAGTCTCGGCCATCTCTTTGCAACAATGTGGGAAAGTTCATGTCCTTCAGTTATTAGCTGTCAGCTACAGTCTTCGTTCACCAAAGACCAAAGACCAAAGACCAAAGACTCCCCATTTGCCTCCCGTAACCCTGGCCCTAAAGGGAATCCGCCCGCAATACTTTTCTCTTATCTCCTATATGCCATCACCAAAAGATCGGCTTCGGCTTCGCTGGCTTCGGCTTCGCTCAGCCACCAATTTTTTTATTACGAATTCCAGATTGGCCTCCCAGAAAACCAATTGCCCAATATGCCAACTTGCCAACTCGCTAATAACCAAAAAAACTGACACCCAAGGACCAAAGACCAAAGACGTAGATGTGACATATACGTCACGATCAAACATTTACTAATAAAGTCTATGAACTATCGGCCAACCTAAAGCCTTACACCAACTACCTATGACCAAAAAACAAAAATCCCCTACGCAGCAGTTTTACGGTTATCAAACTCTACGTAAGGGATTGAGTAGTGAGTTTATCTGAATTTTTTCTGGTCTTAATCTCAAATTGTGCTGCAATGTTCGAGAATTTCCATCAAATTACAAAATTTCTTATATAAATAAAATTTCAATATAAAAGCCAAGTAAACTGCTGTCAATACTTAGCAACCTTTATACATCTTTGGAAAATGCAACACCACCTTCTATTTGTGCATAAAAATCTTCTCCCTTGGCCCTGATGATGGCTTCTTTAAGGAATTGGTATACCGGTACTTTGAGCTCTTCGCCCAATTGACATGCCGCACTGCAAATGTCCCACTCGTCATAATTCCATGCCTCAAATCCCTGGATTTCATTCTTCGTGACCCTGATCGGATACAAATGACAAGAAATGGGTTTGTTCACACTTGAAATTCCGGAATGAAAGGCCTGTTCTATAGCACACTTGGCAATGCCCAGCTCATCCCGGAAGAGATATACACACGATCCATCAGGATGCAATGCCGTTCCCCAGCTTTCCGCTTCATCATAATAGACAAAGCCTTCATTTTCTTCCAGAATTTGTTTGGCTTCAGGTCCCAGCAACACTTTGATGTTTTCATTTTGAGACTGAATCGACAATTTTTCCTGAACGTCCACCGGAGCGCCATAATCACCCTCCCAGCAGCAAGCACCCTTGCAGGCATTCAGGTTGCACACAAACTTCCTCTCCAGGACCTCACTACTGATCAAAACATCATCGATTACCAACATCGCGCTCAAATTTGGTGCAAGATAAATAGCTTCGGGCACTTATGCCATTCGTCATTGATTTGTGGCTATCCTCAGTCGTTTCAGAATATATATTTTAATCCCCATTTCACAACTTTCAGCCCATCTCAGACTACTTTTTTAATTTTCTCAAATATTGTACATTTGTAATGTACAAAATGAGATTATAAATGAAAGATCATTTGGTTTCAATTTCAGAATTGCGGGAAAACCTCAAAGAATACATTGGACTGGTGACAGAAGGGCATGCTATATACATTACAAGGAGAGGGGAAGTCATAGCAGAAATTAAGTCACCAAAACCTGAACTTGATGATGAATTGTCATTTCAACAACGGCTCAAAACTTATGCAGAAGGTGGTATTACGATAGTTGGTGATATCATAAATCAACCATTGATTGATGAAGATTTTGTTGAAGATAATCTGCTAAAAGGGCAACTATGAGTTCAATCCGAAAAGTCGTCATGGCTAAAAATAGCTCTTTAGGGAGTGGCCATATCAATTAATTTTGTATTCATGGATTTTGAAAAAATGTTTTTGATTGACACCCATTACCTTATTTGGGACATGGCAGCTCATCCAATTTATTCTAAGAAAACCGAAGAACTTTTTTCTGAGTTTGAAGGACAGTGTTATTATTCTTCCATTTCATATTGGGAAATAGGTATGCTCATAGGCAAAGGTAGACTAAAAATGAATTCAAGTATTTCCCAGTTTTTTCAAGACTTAGAGAGAAAAAGTAAAATAAAGGCACTTCATATCACCCCTGAGATTGGCGATTATGTAAAACAATTTGTCCATGAAATCAATGGAGATCCTGCCGACAGGATCCTGGTTGCAACTGCTATGGTGCATAGGGCCATCTTGGTTACCGCAGATGAAAATCTCAAATCACTTTCATTCATAGACACCCTATAATTCCTATTTGCCTGAAACAAATCCTCCATCGTGTAAATGTATCTATGATAATTTCCTTTAATTTGTAAAATATTGACTAAAAACAGATTCATTCATGCGCATGTTCATTTCAATGCTGACATTCTTCCTGCTTTTCAATGGAGCGAATGCCCAGACCTACATTTCTCCTGTAAAACACACCATCACATTGGCGGGAGCTTTTGGGGAAATCAGGTCTTCGCATTTTCACGCCGGCATCGACATCAGGCCTTCCGCCAAAGCAATTGACACCATATATGCAGTAGCTGATGGATATCTTTCAAGGGTCAAGACGCAGCGCGGTGGATTTGGAAGAGCAGTATACATTGACCATCCGGATGGAAATACCAGCGTATATGCGCATTTGTCTGTTTTATTGAAGCCCATAGAATCCTACGTGTATCAGGCCCAAATGAAGGATGAATCTTATGAGGTTGACCTGTATCCCGAGGCCAATAGCATCAAAATCAAAAAAGGTCAGGCCATTGGTCTGATGGGAAATGCGGGCAACTCCTATGGAAAACACCTGCATTTCGAAATAAGGGATACCAAAAGTGAAGTCCCTAAAAACCCATTTCTCTTTGGCATCAAGGCCGGTGACAACATCAAACCTACGATTTCCTATTGCACCATCCATGGCCTTTCTCCTGACTTGAATGATGTGCACAGGACAAGGATAGGCAACAAGTTTTCTAGTACAGAAGGCGGCACCATTCCCACTTATGCAATACCAGCCTGGCGTGCAGGAATATCTGTATATGCCTTTGATCAGATGAAGGGATCGTCCAATCGCAATGGATATTATGAAATGAAGATGTTTGTGGATGATAGCCTGTTTTATTACAGTAAAATGGACGCTGTCTCTTACGAAGAAGGTGATTTGCTCGATGCTTATGTAGATTACACCACCAAGAGCGAGACCGGCAGACGCGAGGCGCTCTTGTACAGAATGCCTGCCAATAAGGTCAGTGCCATCAAATACCTCAGAGACGATGGTACGATTCCGCTTTTTGCAGGATCCAAAAGGAAGGTATGCCTGGAGGTATCTGACTTCGACGGAAACAAGAGCTTTGCCTATTGGTACATGGTCAGAGACACAGCTATGAAGGGGAACGTACCCCATGCAGATTGTGATACAAAACTTAAAGTTGAGAAAGCTCAATATTTGTCCTTTCCTGGAGGCAAACTTTCTATTGACGCCTATACCACTCCAAATTCTACAGGCTTTTCTGTGAGTCGGGATTCCGCTGGCATTACCATTGGATGCAGGGAAACTGCCATTTTGAAGTCCATTGAATTGTGTCTGGATGATCTGGACAGTTCGTCCGTCAGTGAAAAAATGATTTTTGCCAAAATTGACGAAACTACGCCTTCAAGCACAGGCGCTTATTGGTCTGCAGGAAAATATTGCACCTCGATCAATGCAACAGGGCGGTATGGTTTTATCACAGATGACAAAGCTCCATCCATTAGCCCAGGTAGATTTTCCGCTGCAGCCGCCAAGTATAGTCAATTTACATTTGAGCTCAGGGATAATATCAGGTATTCAGGCCAGGCAAAAACTTTTGAATACAAGGTGTTCGTCGATGGCAAATTTATTCCATGCGAAATGAAAGAACTCGTAAAAACTTTGTATGTACCTATCAGCCAACTGTCCCCGGGAAAACATGAGTTATTGATTACAGCTATGGATTATGCCGGTAATAAATCGAGCTTCAGCAGAACTTTTACGAAATAAAAGAAAAAATCACACCTATAAACATGTCTATTTTTTAGAGAACGAATGACTTTAATAATGGGAATGGCTTGTCTAAAAAAAATTTGTAACAAAATTAGGTAACTCTTGACAAGAGCCTGATTAGTATTTATATTTACGTAAATAATAAAGACCATAATTACTTGATACCCTAAAAAGAAAGAAATGATTACCCGCTCAATTCTCACTTCTTACGGTTCTGATAACAGCCATTAATAATGATACGATGGCAAAGAGTTCCTTATATTTCGACGCCAATCTTACAAAAACCATCAATACTTTTTTATCTGTAGGAACTGTATCTGGGAGGGTGTTGGAAGATATGTTTACCAGCAGAAATGATGCCTTGATTTCCAAAACAGAGTCTTTTACCTACGACAATCTCAACCGACTTACAGGAGCAAATGTGGGCGGTGGAGCAAGCCATAGTCTCACCTATACGAGCAATGGCAACATCAGTACCAAGACAGATGCAGGTTCTTATGTATACCATGCTTCAAAAATCAATCAGGTCCAGCAAATCAACCCATCAGCAGGAAATATTTCTAACACCTCACAGGCCATATCCACCTATACTTCGTTTCTTCAGCCATCGACGGTAGTTGAAGGTGTCTATAATCTTACATATACCTATGCAGACGATGAACAGCGAATCAAGTCAGTGATGAAGGTCAATGCTTCCACCATCAATACCAGGTATTATTTTGGTGAATATGAAAAAGACGTCACCGGGACAACAACTAGGTACTTGCATTATGTCAGCAACGGGGAACGACTCATAGCCATAGTAGAGCGGATTGGCAGTTCAGACACCTACCACTACACCTACACCGACCACCTCGGCTCCATCAATACCATCACCAATTCCTCCGGCACCGTCACCTACAACCTCAACTTCGACGCCTGGGGCAGAAGAAGAAATGCCTCCAACTGGACCTATACCTCCATCTCCAGCCCTCCGTCCTGGCTAACGCGCGGTTTCACCGGCCACGAGCACATGGATTATTTTTCTCTGATCAATATGAATGGCAGACTCTATGATCCCATCCTTGGCAGGATGTTATCACTCGACAATTTTGTACAAGCTGCGGGAAGCACCCAGGGTTTCAATAGGTACAGTTATGGCTTGAATAATCCTTTGAAGTATGTGGATCCGGATGGGGAGTTGTTTGGTCTATTTGGAAAGCTAATTGGAGCGACTGTTAATTCGATCAGAGGTGGAAGAGAAGGTCTCCAGCAGTATATTAGGAATGATTTAGATATATTTGGTGGGTTGTTTGCAACCGATGAGAATAAGACATCTCTTGGAAGGGCTTTTGAATTAACTTCCAGATTTATATGGCAATTACCCCAGACTGTTGTTGGATACGGGTTTGGAGATATTCAGAATATGTTCGGAGCTGTAAATAATGTAACTTCAAGATACGGTGTTACAGCAATTGATTCAGATTGGTTAAATGCTAGTGCCGTCACTTTGGGGAACTATATTACTGGTAGCCGAGGATTCACAGCCAATTGGAGAGATCATTTATTTGTACATGAATATGGGCATTATGTACAAAGTCAGATTTATGGCTCAATCTATTTGTTTGGGATAGGAATTCCAAGTGCATTAGATCTATTGTTTGATAATTTAAACCATGATAATAGATGGTACGAAGCAGAGGCTTCTAGAATGGGTGGGCAATATTTTGACAGGTTTAATGGCCCAATTTCCCAAAATGCTATGAATGGTGATGATGTGTTTTTGCTGGATATATTTTATAGCGGCGGAATTACTATGTACGAAAACCCAAGGAGGAGCACGAATTTACAGTTTGATTATGACCCTATTTATATACACAGAGCCGACGACTTTTTATATAGTTTTATGGGGTATGGTATAAGAGGTATATTATTGACAATAATGAAAAGAATATGAAAATAGTAAAACTAATTTTATTTGTCTTAATTATAATTGGATCTTGCGATTATCCTGATTTTAATACTGGAAGAAATATCCACTTGGGTAAATTGAATATTACACACCCATTTACTGATTCTGAAGATAATTGTATGTTGTTTTGGGGCTCGGGGATTTATAAAGGCCCCTTGAATGCGGACAGGATGCTTAATGATATAAAATTTTTAGACTCTTACGATTCATGGGGATTATTTCATGAAATTAATGATACAATATACTTAGAACAATATGGCGACAGACGAAAAACTTATAAATCGAAATTAATTCTCACTTCTGACACATCATTTATATTAGATTGGTATGGTTATAAATCTTCTGAATTTGTATTAAACAAATCAAAAATAAAACCGGATTCTTCAAAATTAGATTTTCATAAATATTTAAAAGATAATTATTAAGTAATCCTAAGGATAAGTAGCCATGTGTTTGAAATAATACTAACTAAATAAAGTTAAAAAATCTTAGACAAATGAAAAATTTAACATTGATAGCATTTTTAGGGTTATCCTTCACCCTCTCCGCCCAATGCCTCGAGTACACCTATGATGCAGCCGGCAATCGCACAGGCAGGAGCAATGTATGTACTTTATTGAGGGAAGAAAAAGTAGCTGATCGATCTTTCATAGAAATTGAGGAAGAAGCGAAAAATGCTGTCATTGTCAGCCCCAATCCCGCCATGGACAGAATCAATGTAAGCGCAAAAGGCTTTGGAGTAAATGCCAGTACTGTCGTTCTCGACGTATCCGGCAGACAAGTGATACAGCCTACTTCTGTTTTGGAGCAAATAGACATCAGTGGGCTGGTGCCAGGGCTATATGTGGTGGTGGTGAGCGATGAGCGGAGGAGGGTGGCGGTGACGTTTGTGAAGGAATAGGGGATTATTGGTTTAGGGTTTAGATATGTTTAGAGTTTATGCGGGTATTTGGTTATGCGGTTAGGTTTTCTTGTACATGGTTTATGCGGTTATTTGGTTAGGGGTTTTTTGAAAATTGAAAAGAAGAAAATGATGAAAAAAGTATGGATGATGATTGCTGTTCTGGCTAGTACTCTTGGCCAAATCATGGGCCAGAACGCAGACAAATACGCCGCATGTTGTGGTGCTGAGCCTTATGAATATGAGCACGCGGACATGAGTATTTTTGTGCCCAATGTCTTCACTCCCAACGAGGATGGAGTCAATGATTTGTTCTTTCCCCATATCAACGGCAAGGTCTCAGAAATCATAGACTTCAGGATATTGGCAGGTGACAATGACGAGATCTTGTTTTACAGAAATACGATAGTATGGGACAACCTGAAAAATTATGGCTGGAACGGCAACAAAGCTGACGGTAGTCCTTTCACCGGGCCATTCAGATACACGATGAAAATGGTCAATCATAAGGGAGAAACCCTTTACCTTGAAGGTAGGGCTTGTCGGCTGGATTGTGAAGATGCGGCAGAAAAGCTGAAAACAAAGGAGGGATGTTTTTTTCCTGAACAAGCAGGAGAAGGTGATAAGGCCGGAAAGGTGGATAAGGAGAAGCCCAATAAGGAGAAGAAGTGTTGAGTGCATTCAAATAATATTTATATGTCCTTAGCCTGTAAATATCCAACAATGGTACAATAAGCTCAATTGAAATATCTTCTCCCATTGAATATCATCCATCTAAATGGTAAAAGAAATTTTTTGAAGCGCTATCTACTTTATTAAGTGTGATTAAATAAATACCAATTTTATATCCCCTCATTCCGTAATTTCATGCATATATTCTGAACAAGAGACTCTTATCCATGCAAAAAAAAGTATAGTGTGGTCGCAAATTAAGAAATATATTATAAAACATAATAATCTGACAGCATATATCACTTTTACATGATGTAAAACATATATTGTTTTAAGAAGTAAGCTTGTTTCTTACAATAATTTTTTTGATCTTTGATGCCTGTTTTTCTTTCACCATTACCGTATTTAAGTTTCAGATAAACAATTTATGTTCTACAAAGCTATAATTCAAGGTAGGCTTGATTTTGGTACGCCCCGAAGTTATGAAACCGTCCTGAAGATGTATACTTACCGGGTAGAAAACTACCACAAGAATGATATCATCTTTAAGGAGGAGGACATATTTATAGCTGAAACCAACGAGTTGATGATTGAGCGATTTGTAGGTAACGTACTGGAAAAGTCCTACAAAAGCACCGTAGAATTGCTTGAATATTGTGTACAATTTGCGGTCAACGGTTCCATCAGGGCCTGGTTGGTTGACAACGGAGAAATCCTTCATTTCCACCTCCTTGAACCGGCATCGGACAAGGCTGCTGTACAATCCTTTATCAAGGGCAGAAGTCTGGTAAAAGTCGAAGGACGTCAGGATGAAGCCATTGAGGAACTCAGCAAGGCAATAGAAAAATACGACAAACACGCACAGGCATACGAAAGAAGGGCAAAGGTCAGCTTCATTATGCAAAAATATGCCGACGCTCTACGTGATTACAATAAAGCACTGGGCATAGATCCGACGATCCCTTCTGCCTATTATGGCCGGGCAAGGGTGCACCTCCACAATGGAGATCTTGAGGCAGCAGTTGCAGATTTTGATCAGGCCATTAAAAAATCCGTCGCACTTGAACCCATACAATGGAAGTCAAGAAGATTGAAAGGTGAAGCCCATCTGAGGATGAAGCAATACCACAAAGCCATATTCGAACTCAAGTTGTTTACCAAGCGTCAGTTTAAGGAAGGTGACAGCAACAACGACTGGAGAAGATGGGCCTTGTATTATTATGGTCTTGCATTGCTGGAAAATGAAAATTACGAAGAAGCCATTCAAGCCTTCAATGCAGCTCTTGAACTGCCAGAAATCAATGACCGTATCAATCTTACAGACATCCTGAGAAACAGGGGCATTGCCAAACAACGCAGTGGTAAAAACGGTTATATCAAGGACATCAAAGAAGCTGCAAGTCTGGGTGACAGACAAGCATCCAGCCTGCTGGAGAAGATCAAATAGACAGGGTAAACTCCTTACTGAGTACACTTCAAAAGCTATAATTTCATGGTTCTGTACATGGCCCTGGATGGATCCACACACTGTACGCTTGATGTATATCATGACGTATATGTCACATTTACTACACCTCACCACAACAACCAGCCGTGACGTATATGTCACATTTACTACATCGCGACACAATACCTATCGTGACGTATATGTCACATTTACTACACCTCACCACAATAACCTGCCGTGACGAATGTGTCACATTTACTACATCTCGACATAAAACCTATCGTGACGTATATGTCACATTTAGTACACCTCACCACAATAACCTGCCATGACGTATGTGTCACATTTACTACACCCCACCACAACAACCAGCCGTGACGTATATGTCACATTTACTACACCCCACCCCAACAACCTATCGTGACGTATATGTCACATTTACTACACCTCACCACAATAACCTATCGTGACGTATATGTCACATTTACTACATCTCGACACAACAACTTTCACTACGTTTTTGACCACAATTCGTAATTAATTGCTGAAACTGCTTATTTGCTCAATTGCACAATTGCTCAACCTCACTCTACTTTGCTGACCATCTATCTTTGCTCAATCTGCTTATTTGCTCAATCGCACAATTGCTCAACCTCACTCAACTTTACAGAACATCAAGCAACCATTGCCATCTTTGCCATCCTTGCAACCTTTGCCATCTTTGCAACCTTTGCAACCTTTGCCTCTATGCATTCTTTGCCTCCCAACCATTGCTGCCTTCAATTTTGCCTTCCATATCGACAATTTTCATACTTTTGGGTCCCGAAACTGATTTTTAATAATCATCATCAGACCCTTCATGCAGGAATACAACTTGTTTCCCATCATAAAAAGCATTAAACCCTGGCTGGGGAGAATCCTTATTGCTTCATTCATAGTTGCCGGACTGACAGCGGTAGCCAGTCTTTTTCAAAAAAACTATTATACCGCTACCACCTCTTTCTATGCAGCAAGCCCCCTTCTGGCTACTCCTTCACCTGTTGGGTATGGCGAACGAAGCATCTTTGCTTTTGGAAATGCAAATGACCTCGACAGATTGATAGCCATCGGACAGTCGCAATCAACGATCGACCATCTCATACAAAAATTTGATTTGGCCACACATTTTAAAATCGATACCAGTATAGCAGAAAACCGTTACAAACTCAGTGAAAAAGTGCGAAAGGGATACAGCACCATCAAAAACAAACTCGACGCCCTGGAATTGTCGTTTGAGAGCACAGACCCTGAACTGTCGGCAAAAGTGGCCAACGAGGCACGCAATTATATAGATCTGCAAGCTGGAAAAATGCTGAAAAGCAGTAATTCATCTTTACTAAAAGCACTTAGCAGCACCAACGAAGTGCAAGCTTATGGTGCTAAAATGCTAACTGATACCATTCTTGCACTCAAACAAAAGTATGACGTAGTCAGAAACGCATCTCAAGGTGATTTCATCGTCGAAGAAACAGTAAAAGCCACGGGCGAATATGAAGAGGCCAAGGCGAAAGCACGCTTCTATTCTGCCTTGCCAGCATATCGAGATTCCACAATAAAATACCAGGCTCAGGCAGCTGGTTTAGGGAAAAAGCTTGAAATTTTAAAAAGCAAGGGCAGCCTTTATATAGAAGGTACACAACAACTGCAAATGCTTGAAAACGAATTTGCACAGCTGGCTGCACAAACGGCTCTGGACAAAGAACGCATCAAACAATACAATGCAGTCGATAAAAATCCTGTGTCAGCCCTGCACATAGTTGATGAAGCCCACGTTCCCCTGATCAAATCTAAGCCGCACAGATCGAGATTGGTCATTGCCGCTTTCATCATCACTGCCCTATTTTTGTCATTATTGGCCATTTTTATCGAAGCCAACAGGAGTACAAAGCTTTCTTGATCATGGAAGCGATTTTTGCACGGATATCAACGGGCAAAGGTCAACTTTGGGCTACAATATTTGTAGCTTCTCTAGTTCTGCTTGCCTTTGCATTTGAATCATGGCTACTGTTGTTATTGCCTGTTCTGGGTATTTTTGTCTATTTATTTTTGAAAGATTACAGCCTTCCTTATAAGCTGTTTTTTATACTGGTCCCCTTCTCGGTAGAATATTATTCTCCAGGCGGATTTGGTACAGACCTCCCCACAGAACCCCTGATGTTGATCATGACGGGCACTGCTATTTTGCTTCTGCTCAGGACACCGCAGGCGATTATAAAACCGTCCTATCTTACCCCTGTTACAGCGCTTTTACTTGCACACGTCTTTTGGATTTTTGTCACCATGTTATTTTCGTCAGCACCTGTCATTTCATTGAAATATTTTCTGGCGAAACTTTGGTATGTGATACCATTTTATTTTCTCAGCCTTCATTTGATTAAAAATACCAACGATTTCAGAAAAATCATCCGACTCACATTCTGGCCTTTATTTTTAGTTACTGCGGGCATCCTCGTTAGACACGCTATGTTTGGATTTACATTTGAAAGCGCCAATCACGTGGTTACCCCAATTTTCAGGAATCACGTTTCCTATGCTTCTGCATTGGTTTTGTTTCTGCCTTTTATATGGTTTCTGATGGTCATGGAACAAAGTAAGGGCATGAAATTGATTTATTTGACAGGAATCTTCGTTTTCATCGTTGGCATTTATTTTTCTTATACCCGAGCTGCCATCCTTGCCGCCATGATAGCCTTTGTTTGTTATTTTCTGATCACCTATAGGTTGTTTTTTAAATCTATACTCGTTGCCCTACCCTTATTTATAGGAATCATCTATTACCTCATTAAAGACAATAATTACGTCTACTTCGCACCCGATTTTGAACGAACTGTAATGCATTCTGAATTTACCAACCTCCTGGATGCAACCTATAAGCTCGAAGACATTTCCACAATGGAAAGAGTTTATCGTTGGGTGGCAGGTTCTCAAATGTTTGTTGAAAAACCATGGCTGGGTTTTGGGCCGGGAAGTTTTTACAGCTTTTACAAGAACTATACTGTCAATATGTTCGAAACTTACGTTAGTGATAATCCCGAACACTCAGGCATACATAATAACTTCCTCATGATCCTGGTTGAACAGGGCATCATTGGCCTTTTGATCTTCCTTGCTTTATCCCTTTATGTACTTTATGCCTTTGAAAAACAATATCAGCTTACCCAAAGCCGCGAGGATAAATGGCTGTTGATGTCAGGTGCTTTGTGCTTTGTTATCATTTTACTCACCAATCTCATCAATGACACCATCGAAGTGGACAAAATTGGACCCTTCTTTTTTTTATCTTTGGCCATACTCAGCCGACAATACACCATAAATATGTCAAAACCAGCCGCTTAACAAAAAACATTCGATTTACCGCTGATAAAAATTTCAATAAATAGGTTGTTACGGCCTAAAATGATAATTTTGGCGCCATTTAAGACGTTTCTATTTTCATGAACTTTAGGTCTGCTGCTATTATCCTTGCTATACAAATTATTACGGGAGGTTGGATTTTCGGCCAGGCTTATTTCAATTTTGAAGACGCTTACAATGCTACTCCCATCTGTGATCTATCCTTGATTCACGGCAAACAATTTACCAATCCTGTTTTTGTTCAAACCAAGGGCGATCTGGCTTGCGGAATGGGTGGCAAAGAGGACAACATCATCATTTTTCCGTTTATTGCTACAGCGACAAATATGTCCATCACCATCACAGGTCAGTCATGTACCAATCCGTCTACACTTAGAGGGCTTCAGGGTGGGATCATGCAGGACACTGCTGGTATGAATTGCATTGCATTTTATCCTAATCTGGTGATGGTCGGAACTACAGCGGACTTTATGCTTTCCGGCAACAACTTTATTCCCGGGAACAAATATTATCTATGGCTTGATGGCAACGGAGGTTCGAGCTGTACTTTTACGCTTAATGTCACCCAAGGCAACAATGCTGCGCCAACCCTCAAGGACATTGCTTCAGCACAGAACATCCTCAATGGTATTATTGGGAATGGTCTTTTCACCGACACCATTGCTTTTTGCGTTGGCCCGGACACCTTGAAAATGCAGATACCGGCAGATGGTCTGGATTTGAGTTATGAATGGTTTTTACAACCAGGTCCGGGAAGAATTAATGTAGACACTATCATCAACCACGATAATAAACTGGAATTATTTTTTGACACCCTGGGCACCTATCAAATCAAAGTAGTGGCCACCAATGGGTGTACGTTTACAGATACATTGCGCATGACCGTTATCGTTACTGATCTGCCACCAGTAGAGGTCTTTCCAGATATTATTCTTTGTCCGGAAAACGCAGGTCAACTCCAGGAAACACTACGTTTGTATGATCCCAATGGTGACGGCTTTTACGGATTTGGTGGTATTCCCGAGATTTTCAGTGGTGACTCAATCAGGAGCAGTGTGATCAATAAATTCAACTGCAACATTCAGCAAGTAGCACGTTCCATCATACTAGATCCACCAGTTGCAGGACGAGACACAATAGTAGCATGCGGCGCTTACACCTTGCCTAACGGTAGCACCATTACTTCTACTCAATCAGTTAATATTAAAGTTGGAAGCAGTGTTGTGACAGGCTGCGACTCAACACAACTTTCGTTTATTTACATTCCTCAAATCGATGGAATTCTGGACCTCAAAGTGTGCAGCGGACCCAATGATGCAATTGTTTTTAATGCAGGTTCCACTGCATATTTATCCGATGACACGCTGAGGTACATCTGGAAAAGAGACGGTACGCCCATGATAGATGCAGACGGTATCGATTCTATCCTGCAACTTGATAAGGTTAGAGGAAACTATTCTCTTGAAATTTATTCAGAATACCGGGGAAATAAGTGTTTGATTTATTCCAATGCGATTGAATACCTGGGAGCTGACCTGGGTCCATCCAAGCCAAGCATAGGTTTATCCGACACCTTGCTTTGCCCCGGCGAGAACATCATTATTGCCCAGGTGAAAAGTGCAATGGCCGAAGGGTTCATATGGAATATCCCTTCTGGTGTAACCGTAGTTTCTCTTTCCCCAAGGGAAGACAGCATAGTTCTTGATTTCAGTAAACTGCCGGAGTCGAAAATTTCGATTGAGGTGGCAGCACGTAATGGTTGCGATACAACAGAATTTGTTTCAAGCGCCTTCATAACCAAAAGTGGAATTCCAAATATGTCATTTGACCTTCCGGATGCCGCTTGCATAACTTCAACAGTCTTACTTGCAACAAAAGGATCTCCCACACCGGGTTTTACGTATCGATGGACCATCCAGGATGCAAATTTGGCAAGTGGCGATGTAGCGATTTTTGATTCGCTGCAAATCAATTTCACGAACGAAGGCACTAAACTGATTACGCTGACAGCTTCTAATGCTGTATGTGGTGACAGCACCATATCAGATTCTATCGCCATTGCGATGGAGCCGGTCTACATTACACCAACCTGCAGAAGTGACGCCAACAGTATCATCATTTCATGGCTGGATCAGGAATGCATTGATGATTACGAAGTATTTGCGAACGATCAGAGTCTGGGAATAGTTGACACATTATCATTCAAACTTGATAATCTCAACTCAAATACAGCAGTAAATTTCCGAATTGAAGGCATCAATGTTTGTGGTTGTGAAAACATCAGTTTTTTCGCGACTTGTAGTACCATAGATTGTGCAGCCATTGACCTGGAATCCTCCATCAGTGATTCTGTAATATGCGAGGGCGAAGTTTCAACATTGAAGCTAAGCGGCGACATACCTGGTCTTTATCCTGGCGGAGTTTTGAGCTATAATGGACCTTTTACGGATAGTCTTGGCAATATTGACGCATCAAAACTTGCTACTGGTAGTCACACTTTCACTGTCAATTATTTATTTGAGGGTTGTAATGTCGCCAATGAATATGATGTTATGGTGAGGCCCAAACCAGAGTTTTTGGTCGAATACAATGACATTCTGTGTGCAGGAGAAAGTCAAACACCGTACACCATTACCAGTAGAACAGAAGACCAGATGCAGTTTACCATCGATGGAAATGTTGCATCCGCATCAGGTTTTCTTACTTCCGGCACCACCCCAATTTTTGTTGGAACTGATTTTGCCGGCTGTTCAAATAGTCAAATGATTCAAGTTGTTACCAAGACACCTGATGGTTATGAGATTATTGGAAAAACGGACATTTTCGACAATGAGATCCTGGAGCTTTATCTTAAAGGTTTAGGAAATACTGCGCTGGATTCAGCTGTATGGCTGGTCAATGGTGCGAATAAATGCCAAACCTCACAATGTCTTGAATTAATCAATTTCAACCTGGCACCCGGTACTTATAATCATGAAATAAGACTCTTCCTCAATGGCTGTAGTACAGACACGAGTTTTGTGGTGACAGTTGGTCCAAGTTTTAAATTATTTTTACCAAATGCTTTTTCCCCCGATGCCCTTGATTTTGACAATCAGATCTTTTCCTTAAAAACTTCTGAATTCAACGGCGCCATTAAAAGTTTCAGAATTTTTTCCAGATGGGGGGAATTGGTCCACAATCAAACTTCCAACCAGGGCGATGACTGGAGTTGGAACGGCACCATGGGAGGAAGGCCCATCGCCAAGGGCGTCTATGTCTATGTGGTAGAATACGAAGATGAACAAGGCAGGCTTCAGTTAAAAAGAGGAGACGTCACCATCTATTAACCGTGCTCCTGGACATACTACCCTATTCCCTTTCAGCTTAATTACTTAAAATATGCTCGTTTGAACTTAACCTCTCTCTTGGATAAGGCATTTTAGCCATTCAAATACTATCCAAACTATGGTCAAAATCATCGTCATTTTCTTTTTCTTCCACCTGCTTTTGCCTTAGAATTCAGTAAATGGCATTTTGAAGACATATCAAAGAAAAAATATATATATTTTATTCCTTAGGTGTAAACCCATATAAAAATTTCACAGATTATAATTAATATATTTTATAAAATATTGATTTAAAATCAACTACATATCAGAAGATATATATTAAAGCATTTATTAATGTTAGACTTATGCATGAAGCTTTTATTTCATATCTTTGTAAAATCGCATTTAGGAATAGATTTTGTTATAATATGTTTAACAAGAACAGTCTTGATTACGAATATATTTTCCCATAAATTGATTAAAAATTTTGACCATGATCATTTTTTCAATTACCCTCATGGTTTTGATCATCTTCGGTGACAGAATCATGAAAGAAGCTTAATTCCCCCCAGAATTTTGAGCTTCTTCCCCGAAAATTGATTGAGGATACAGCAGGAACCTTAATAACTGAACGCAAGGCCCTCTGAAAGGAAAAATAAAATTTCCCATATCCCGATCATATCTTAAAAGAGCACTCCGCGAAAGCCGGGTGCTTTTTTTTTGACCAGGTTCGACGTTTGTTTAATGATCTAATGGTATAATGATCTGATTTTATAATGATCTAATGGTATAATGATCTGATGCTTTATTAATCTGATTTTATAATGATCTAATGGTATAATGATCTGATGGTATAATGATCTGATGCTGTAATGATCTAATACTATAATCATCTGATGCTATAATGATCTGATGCTGTAATGATCTGATACTATAATGATCTGATGCTGTAATGATCTGATACTATAATGATCTGATGGTATAATGATCTGATGCTGTAATGATCTGATGCTGTAATGATCTAATACTATAATCATCTGATGCTATAATGACCTGATGATGTATTGGTGTTATTATGCAATGTTATACTAGTGCAATGCTGTAGAGCCTAAGGCTGTAATTTTTCTGAAATATAAGCCTGAAATAGCAAGTCTACTTTTTGAGTAAGACAAAATTAGGCCATTAAAATATTTGAAAATCAGCAAATCAGAGAATTAGATATTTGGATAATCAGACAATTAAATAAGCAAAGGCGATAGTGGATTTGTGAGTAAAATAAGACCTTCTTCCCAGTTGTTGATTCTTGGATACCGGTTGATATCAAAATTGTGAAAAGAGGAAAAGATGATGGATTGACCTGAAAAATGGTCGAGATTTTTGGGATGATCATCAATCATAAAATCAGTACTAATGATGCTTTTATCACCACAAAAGACAAGATTTCGCCAGGAGATAAAGGGGAAGTGCTCAGTCATCCAATCGTATTTCTCCGGCAAGGACAGCGGAAACTCCATGGCCGCAGAAACAATATAAATATCATAATGCTCCTGTAGTTTTTGCAATGCTTCAACCGCTCCATCCATGACCGGCGCCGACCTGAAAAAACCAGGTTCCAATACAAATTTGCGAAAATATCCATCAGGAAGTAAGTCTTTTTCGGGCTTGCCACTTGCATCTTCTTTTGTCCAAAGTTTTCCAAATCTCTCATAGTATATCTGAAGTGCATGAGCCTCAACATCGGCGATTACGCCATCCATATCGATGGCAAGGGATTTTCTTTTCATAAAACAGTATCAATATTTTGATCTGAAAAATAAAACAGTCTGTCGATTTTAAAATAGAAACAACACAATTAATACATCTGCTTTAATAATATTCAATAATTTGTTCTTTGCCAGCATCTTTATTTGCTGTGCCATGCATCGCTGAGTCCTTTTGCTTTTAGAACATTCAACTTGTTTATCCATGAAGTCAACAAAAAATGCAAAACCTGGTCTGATTTTATTTCTCATCCTCGTATGCTTTCACGTATCGTGTGCAGGACAAAAACCAGGTGCTGCTATTGTGTTTAGTGGAAGTACTCCGGGAGATGACGAAGTAAAAGAAATACTCCATATTCCCGCATCAACAGTTGTAGATTTCATGAGGTGGAAGCTGGCTTTCACGGAGGATGATGGATTTCTATTAAACATAAGCTACGGCGAATCCAAACCCAATACGCTTGGTTTCAAAGAAGAACATTTATTATCGCTCATGGGCAACTATCAAATGACCGAAAAAGTGATAAACGGCCAATCAAGCAAGGCCTACACACTCACCACTTCACAATTGAAAAACTCTTTACAATTTAAAGTCATTCATGGAGGCCTGCTTCATTTGCTGGACAGCCAAGGCCATCTGAAGGTTGGAAACGGAGGGTGGAGCTATAATCTCAACAAATCAACCGATGTCAAAAATGAAGAGATCCTGTGGGTGTCTGATGTTTCAGATGAGAAGCATAACGAAATGGTATTTGATGGACGTACTCCTTGTCAGCCATTTGCCAAAGAACATCCGGAAATGGATGTAAGTGAAGCGTGCTTTAAATTAAAATGGAAATTGATTCTCAAACGAAACCCTCAAAGCCTTGAAGCCGAGGACTACATCATAAGAAAGGTGGTAGATGGTCGTCCTCAGGAAGTAACCGGCAAATGGGAAATCAGACACGGTTTACCTGACCGGCCAAACGCCATAATATATGTGATCGAGCCTGACAAGCCCGCTGAGTCATTTGCCCTCCTTGCTGCAGATAACAATATTCTGTACTTTCTTAATAAGGAAATGTTGCCCCTTATAGGAAATGAAGACTTCAGTTTCACATTGAACCGTAGAATTCCATAAATCGCTGGATAGAAGGTGTGAAATTTCTTGTATATCCATAAAAATTGATGTGAATAAAACAGACATTTATTTACATTCACATCATTGGTCACATTTATTCAAAGTCATATGTTTTCCCGATCCATTTACATCATTTGCGCAATGGTTGCGTGTAGTTCTCTTGTGTCAGGTCAAGGCACTTATACTTATCAGCCCCAGCTGCAGAGCAGAAGCCTGGAATTGATTCATCAAGCCAATTTCAGTTTTAAAGACCTTAATAAAAATAACAAGCTCGACGTCTACGAAGACTGGAGAAAACCGGTTGACGCCAGGGTAAACGATCTCCTTCAAAAAATGACCCTGGAAGAAAAGGCAGGGATGATGCTGATCAATACCCTCAACGCAGATCCATATGGAAAGGCTTCCGAACGCGCTGTTGACCTGATTGAGCATGAAAAAATGACCAGATTTATTTTCAGAAACACCATCACCAACAACCCGGACAGAACGCCATCCACCAATGCATTCAGATCTTCAGGAGTCACACCTTTTGAAGCAGCACAATTCATGAATTCCGTACAGGAGATGGCAGAAAACACCCGGCTCGGTATTCCGCTACTGTTTAAATCAAATGCCAGAAATCATGTGGACCTGGATCCACGAGCCGGCATCAACGTTTCGTCTGGAGCGTTTTCAGCATGGCCCAAAGAAGCTGGACTTGCTGCAACCAGAGACATGGAATTGATTGCAGATTTTGGAAAAATAATGGCTGAAGAATGGGCAGCAGTGGGCCTTAGGAGCATGTATGGCTACATGGCTGACCTTTCTACAGAGCCCCGATGGTACAGAGTACATGAGACTTTTACCGAAGACAGTCAGCTAGCTTCCGATATCATTGGCACCCTCATCAAAAACCTACAAGGTAAAAAACTAAATGCCCAAAGCATAGCCCTGACGATCAAACACTTTCCCGGGGGTGGTCCACAGGAAGGAGGGGGTGATCCGCACTACGCTTTTGGAAAAAACCAGGCGTATCCTGCGGGTATGTTTGAATATCATCTGGCTCCATTCAAAACAGCGATAGATGCCGGAGCATCTTCGATCATGGCTTATTATGGCATTCCTGTTGGGCAAATATACCTTCCCAACAATGTTGGTATGGCATTTTCTCGTGGCATCATCACCGAACTACTCAGGAAAAGACTGGGTTTTAGAGGATATGTCAACTCTGATACCGGAATCATTGGTGACCGGGCGTGGGGTCTGGAGGATAAATCGGTCGATGAACAAATCATCATTGCCATCGAAGCGGGTACAGATATTCTTTCAGGATTTAATGACAACAAACAACTGCTCCAGCTGATCAAAGATGGTAAGCTTTCTGAGTCCAGGGTGAATGAGTCGGTAAAAAGATTGCTCAGAGAGCAGTTTGAACTTGGACTTTTTGAAAACCCTTTCGTTGACCCCAACAGAGCTGCCTATTTAGTTGGCAATGCTTCTTTCCAAAGAAAAGCAGAGCTTGCACAAAGAAAATCCATCGTTCTGCTGCAAAACAAACAAATCCTCCCCATACCCAATATGTTAGCATCGAATGGCCCACAAATACTCACCGTTGGCATGGATGAAGAAGTCTTTAAATCATCTGATTGGTCAAAAGTCAAACGTACTTCGCTCAAGGCCGGAGAAATTTTGACTGCTGTCTCTTCCGGCAAGGCTGACAGTGCTGATCTGGCTATCATCAGGATATATGTAACCAATGTCAGCACAGGAAGCGACAGGATGTTTGGAGGAGCCTCAGAGGACGAGCTCAATTTTTTATCATTTTCTGATATGGCGAAAGCTAAGTCATGGAAAATCACTCCAAGTCTTGAAGAAATAAAAGCCATCATGTCTAAAGTTGGAGCGGAAAAGACCATATTGGCCATTGACTTCCGACAACCATATGTCATAGATGAAGCGTCCGGTTTATTGAATGCAGGGGCGATATTAGCAACTTTTGGCGTCCAGGATAAGGCACTATTGGAGGTCATAACCGGCAAGCATAATCCTGCAGGAAAGTTGCCATTTGCGCTGGCAAAAAACGCTGAGGCCATCATAAAACAAGCACCGGACGCCCCGGGTTATCCGGAAGAGGACACCCTTTTTCCTTTCGGTTTTGGACTATCCTATTGAATGTTAATTTAAAATTTTTCAAAAGAGAAGTCCGCAAATGTGGTAGTTAGCATATCTTAGTATGATGCAAAAATACGATGCCATTGTCGTTGGGTCCGGGATTACAGGAGGATGGGCCGCTAAGGAACTGTGTGAACGTGGATTGAAGACACTTTTGTTGGAAAGGGGCAGAGATCTCAAACATGGTGACTACCCTACTGCCCAAAGCGATTCCTGGGATCTGCCAAATGGTGGCAAACTCACCAGGGAAGAACTCGAACATTACCCCGTACAGAGAAGATCAGGATATCTGGACCAGCCAACCAGGCATTTATGGGTACATGATAATGAACATCCTTATCATGAGGAAAGTGGCTTTGACTGGATCAGGGGCAATCATGTCGGTGGGAGATCATTGACGTGGGGAAGGCAGGTGTACAGGTGGAGTGATCTCGATTTTGAGGCCAATGCAAAAGAAGGAATCGGGGTCGACTGGCCGATACGGTATAAAGACCTGGCCCCCTGGTATGATTATGTTGAAAAATTTATTGGTGTGAGCGGGAAATCTGAAGGCCTGCAACACCTTCCCGATGGAAGTTTTTTACCTGCCATGGAAATGAATTGTATCGAAACTTATCTGACTGAGCAAATCAGAGAAAAGTATACAGACAGGATAGTTACCATTGGAAGGGTTGCCAATCTGACCATGCCCCACCTTGGCAGAGGGACCTGTCAATATCGGGACAGGTGTATCAGGGGATGTCCTTTTGGTGCCTATTTTAGCAGTCAGTCGTCAACACTACCAGCTGCATTTGCTACAGGCTTGTTGGATTTAAGACCACATTCCGTGGTGAAGAAAATAATATTCGATGAGGGCAGTGAACTGGCAAAAGGGGTCAGGATCATTGATGCAGAAACGATGGAAGAGGAAGTTTTTGAGAGCGATCTTATTTTTCTGAATGCTTCCACCCTGGCAACGGCACAAATCCTGTTGCAATCAAAATCCAACAGGTTCCCAAATGGGCTTGGCAACGACAGCGGCCAGTTGGGAAAAAACCTCATGGACCACCATTGTTACGCAGGTGCCCAAGGTCAAAGTGACCTTTTCCCGGACAAGTATTATAAGGGCAGAAGGGCGAATGGTATTTATGTGCCTCGTTTTCGCAACACAAACGCTGCGACAACTACCGGCAAATATAAAAGAGGCTTTGCCTATCAGGGCGCTGGAGCGAGAGAAGGCTGGTCAAGATCCATACCAGAAGCACGATTTGGCGCAAAATTTAAAGAAGCTGCATTGCGCCCTGGAAAATGGACGCTGGGACTGATTGGTTTTGGTGAATGTCTACCCTATGAAAATAATCAGATCTCCTTACACCCTTCCAAGAAGGATGGTTTTGGTCTGCCGCAGATTTCCATAGACATGAGGTGGCAGGAAAACGAACTCGCCATGCGCGCTGATATGATGACCGATGCCCAGGAAATGTTGGAAAAGGCTGGCTTCAAAAACATCAGAACCTTTGATCAGGGGAAAAACCCCGGTAGTGGCATTCATGAAATGGGCACAGCCAGAATGGGAAAAAGTGCTGAAACTTCAGTCCTGAACGCCCACAACCAAATGCATGGAGTGAGAAATGTTTTTGTAACCGATGGTGCTTGTATGACATCTTCGGCTTGTCAAAATCCATCACTGACATACATGGCACTTACGGTTCGGGCTGTCTCATATGCGGTAGATTTATGGTCGAAAAAAGCGCTGCAATGAACAGAAGGGAGCACCTAAAACAGACCATCTTTGCAATGACAGGACTTAGCCTTTCAATGGGCTTGATTGAGTTTTTTGAAGGATGTTCCTCCGGGTCATTGCCTGAGATAAAAACGATTGGAAAAGAGGAATTGGATTTTCTGGACGAGCTGGCCGAAATCATCATTCCTCAGACAGACACCATTGGCGCGAAAGGAATAGGCGCAGCCGCAAAAATATTGGCTTATATTGAAAATAACATGGAGGTACCTATTCAAGAGGATTTTAGAAACGGCTTATTGTTTTGGAAAAATTCATACGACAAACAATTTACCGGACCGTTGCATCAAAGGAGTGAGGAAGAAAAACACCTGCTCATGGACAGCATCGCCAATCAAGCCAGCACCAATAAAGACCCCTACCACACTCCATTTTTTCCTATGCTCAAAGGATTTGTAATGCTGGCATATTTTACCTCTGAAGAAGTAGGCAAAAAAGTCCTGGCATTTGATCCAAATCCCGGCACTTTTATATCATGCATTGATATCGATGAACATACCCGCCAATGGACCATCTAATCCCATTTTTGAGTCTAAAAGATATTGAAAATAATGGAAACTACACTGCAAAATCCACAATGAGAAAACCTCTTTAAACAGGCTTTTCCTTATGAAAATCAAGGTATTTAAGACCTCATACAAGCAACAATATTTACGCTTACTGGTGTCTGAAATTCCCCTTTTCATGCATTTTTTA
The DNA here is from genome assembly GCA_020436935.1 of Saprospiraceae bacterium. GTDB lineage: Bacteria > Bacteroidota > Bacteroidia > Chitinophagales > Saprospiraceae > JADKBO01. The sequence goes on along the minus strand of JAGQWX010000005.1, from coordinate 63,210 downwards.
ATGAAAATGGATAAAACTTTGGGCAATTTATGGTCATAAACCTCAATTTGATTGTAAAATACACACAAGTTTTTTACTTTGAGGATTTTTACGCTTGCCTTCCCATGGCAATAATCTACAACCATGAAGTATATATCCCCATTTTATGTAGCGAAAAAATCAGTTATTCTGATCGTTTTATTGGTTTTGTGCAACCTTACATTAAAGGCACAGATTGCTCCTTGCAACAGTGATACAATAACATTTTATAACGTCACCTGCCTCGGTGCTGCGACTCCTGGTACCGATGATGATTTTCTTATGTTTTCTGTAACTTCCAACAGCACCAACTCCAATTATATTACTCTGCCTCCAGGATCTACACCTGTTACCGGGCAATATGGTATTTTTGGTCCAGGGCCTTACAACTTTACGGTCCCATCGCCAAACTGTGGCCCTGTAGTTATACCTACAGATGTTCTTAGTTGCCAAGGAAGTGTAACACTTCAAGTACTTGCTGCTCCAATACCCACTATAGGCCAATGGAGCATATTCATCATTTTGATTGTTATGACCATCACCGGTCTGGTCGTTTTGAGAAGTAAAAGAACTGCTCTCTCATTGAATGAAGATCAAAGGTAGTTTGATCAAATCGTTGAGCTCTGGTCTGTCTCCTGTTTTAAATCTTTCCTGATGCAATGTAAAGCCATTGGTCTGATCATTTGTGCATCTCAAGATGATATCGAACCAAATGGACCACACAGCCATTGATATGTCTGCCTTAGTTGCTCCAAGTCAGTAAATCTCCTCCTTCCAACCTACTGTCCGAAAAGCACCCCTTTTTAGAGAAATGGTTAATGATTAATTTTCGTCGGGATTGGATAAAATTTGTGGAAAATATTAATTATTCTTTGATCAGACGTATTTTAGCTGCTAGTTAATTCCGTGATTGTTTTATCAGATTTCTATTGCTTTTCATGCATGCAGTGAAAGATAACTTGATCGGGAAGGATTAAAAAATTTGATTTTCTTCCAAAAAGCAAGGTCATGACCAAGTTTTACATTGTAGCAATTTTAACTTTATTTAGTTTCGCAGCTCTTAAGGCACAAGTTGTCAGTTGTCAAGGAAGCTCCCTAACATTTACTAATGTGATATGCCTTCCTGGTGATCCGCAACAAACGAGCGATGACTTTTTACAATTTACCGTCACTTCCAGTGGAGGTGGTTCAAGCCAAAGTTCTATTTTATTGCCGATGTCATCTACTCCAATGGCAGGAACAAACTTTTTACCAAGCAACTCCCCTGTGACCTTTAGTGTCCCATCCATCAATTGCGCACCATTGGTTATCCCTTTCACTATTTTTGGGCCACAAGGTGAATGTTCAAATACTGTTACCTTACAAGCTCCGGCTGCCCCAATTCCTACTATGGATCAATGGGGAATCATCATTGTTTTCCTTGGAATGTCTGTTACCGGCCTTTTGTTTTTGCGCCAAAGAAAAACTTCAAGACTTATCGCTAACGATCTGGACTAATGGTGATCAGGTCTCCTAATTCGGGACGATCTCCTTTTTTAAAACATCCCGCCGTAAGATAAATTTGTTTATCTCGTGCAATCATTCCTGTACCATGTCTTCCTTTTGGTAAAGGAACCATTGAAGTCCATGCATTACTAGTAGTGGAATACACATCAACACGATTGGAAGCAAAATTGTCCTGAGGCCTTTCTCCTCCTGCAATCCATATTTCATCTCCATTGGCCACAACTGCGCTACCTGCCCTGGGGTAAGGCAATTTTGTAGCAGCTACTTGCCATTTCTGCTTTGAAAAGTCAAAGAATTCGACTTCTTCAATAACATTTTCAAAAACCCCGTAAGGCCCTGAAGTCCTTCTCCCTCCAACAACATACAAGTTATTGTTGACCACGACGGCTTGAAAATGGTCTCTTGCCTGAGGTGCGGAAGGTAGCACTGTCCATATTCTTGTTTTAAAATCATATCTATCCAAATAAGACACATTGCCATTCATGTGCCCATTTTTGATTCCTCCAACCCAATAAATGGCGTCCTTCCACACCACCGTTCCACCGGCACCTCTTCTCCTTTCTTCAGGTATGAGGTCACCAAGCTGCCATCGGTCAGCAGCGGGCTCGTAGATCAAGATATTTGCCAATGGTTGTTCATAGGGGTACTCTCCGGTCATGGCCCCAACTACAATAATAAATCCATTGTAATGTACTGCCTGAAAATGGTGAATGTCCATAGGAGGCAAGGCTCCCTTTGTCCACTTTCCCGTAGTAGGGTCAAATATGTCTACAGGTTTTTTTCCTCGACCGCCCAAAAGATAAAACTTATCACCGGCACTAATGAAACTGCACTCGTGCCTGGCGATCGGACCACTTCCGTCTTTGGGAATTACCACTTGCCAATCCTCTTCCTTTTGTTGACAGGATATGAGGATCAATAAACTACAGTATATCAACAACTTATTCATTTCAGCCCGCATCCACGGCAGAAATGGCAATCATATTGACAATTTCCCTTACCGTTGATCCCAACTGCAAGATGTGAACAGGCTTATTCAATCCAAGCAAAAGCGGGCCTATTTTCTCAATATCGGCTACTTCCTTGAGCAGGTTATACGCAACATTAGAAGCAGAAAGGTTTGGAAAAATCAGAATGTTGGTACCTCCCTGTGCAAGCTTGCTGAATGGGTAACTCGCACTGTGCAATTCTGTGTCAAAAGGCATGTGGGCCTGCATCTCTCCATCGACCACCATGTCCGGGTGTTTTTGGTGAAGCATGGCCACTGCATCCCTCATTTTTTTCGCGTCTTCTCCGTCGGCACTACCGAAATTGGAATAAGTCAAGAATGCTATCTTAGGATCAATGTTGAATTTTTTGACGCTTGCGGCGGCCAATTCAGCAATCTCTACCAATTCTTCTGTGGTTGGATTCAGGTTCACGGTAGTATCAGCAAGGAATAACGGGCCAAATCTGCTCATCAGGATGTACATACCTGAGACTTTTTTCACACCTGCTTTTCTGCCAATGACTTCGAGGGCGGGTCTGATCATCTCGGGGTAGTTTCTGGACAAACCGCTGACCATGGCATCGGCTTCACCCATTTCCACCATCATGGCTCCGTAATAATTCCTTTGTTTGATCTTTTCATGGGCTTCGCTTTTGCTGTAACCCCTTCTTTGTCTTTTTGCAAAAAACAATTCTGCATACTCCTCCACTTTATCACGCTGGTAATCATTGACAGGAAGTTTGGGATCGATGATTTCTATATTGTCCATCATAAGATGATTGTCTATCATCATCTGATGGATGACTTCTGCGTTGCCGAGCAAAACGGGAGTTGCAATACCCTCCTCTACTACTTGTTTTGCAGCTTTGAGCACGAGCAGGTTTTCTGCATCGGCCAGAACAACACGCTTTCTGATCTTTTTGGCTTTATTGACTATCGCTCTCGTGAGTGTGTTTTGGAGTCCTTGTCTTCTGGTAAGTTCAGCCTCGTAAGCGTCCCAGTCCTCAATCGGATGTTTGGCAACGCCTGTATCCATGGCCGCTTTGGCAACTGCCGGAGCAACTATGGTAAGCAATCTTGGATCCATAGGTTTGGGAATGATATAATCTCTTCCAAAGACCAACTTGTCGTTGCCATAGGCCATAGAGACAATATCAGGAACAGCTTTTTTGGCAAGCTGAGCCAAAGCATTTACTGCTGCCAGCTTCATCTCATCATTGATGACTTTTGACCGCACATCAAGTGCACCACGGAATATGTAAGGGAATCCAAGCACGTTATTGACCTGGTTGGGATAGTCGCTCCTGCCTGTTGCGACAATGATGTCTGGTCTGGCTTCCATCGCATCCGGATAGGAAATCTCCGGATTTGGATTGGCCAATGCAAAAACTATGGCATCCGAAGCCATTGACTTCACCATGTCCTTATCCAAAACATTACCTTTGGACAAACCAATAAATACATCAGCGCCCTTCAAACATGCTTCAAGGGTGGTGTCTGCGGGCATATGGTCATTGATGAATTCAGGCTTCTTGCCGTTGAGATCGGTCCTGCTGGAATGGATCAGTCCTTTTGAATCAAACATAAAAATGTTGGCAGCCTGAACACCCAGCTTCTGATACAATCTGGAGCATGAAACAGCAGAGGCCCCTGCTCCGTTGACCACCATTTTTATTTTTGTGATGTCTTTGCCTGTGATTTCAAGGGCATTGAGCAAGGCTGCTGCACTAATGATGGCCGTACCGTGCTGGTCATCGTGCATGACGGGAATATCCAGTTCTTCCTTGAGTCTTTCCTCAATTTCAAAACAGGCCGGTGCAGATATATCTTCAAGATTCACACCGCCGAAAGTGGGCTCCAGGATTTTTACAGTCCTCACAAACTCATCGACATCCTTGGTATTGAGCTCTATGTCAAACACATCAATATCTGCATATATCTTGAAGAGCAGACCCTTACCTTCCATCACCGGCTTACCGGCAGCTGCTCCGATATCACCGAGCCCAAGCACAGCAGTTCCATTGGAAATTACGGCCACAAGATTGCCCTTTGCGGTGTATTTATATACATCTTCCGGATTGGCAGCAATCTCCAGGCAGGGTTCTGCAACGCCCGGTGAATAAGCCAATGACAAGTCTCTTTGTGTAGATGTTTCTTTGGATGGAATGACCTCAATTTTTCCAGGTCTGCCTTTGGTATGGTACCTGAGGGCTTCTTCTTTTAGCGTCATATGATTTTTTTAAACCTTAACAAAATTACAGTTATTAGCTGAGAATAAGGCAATCATTGTCAAGGTATAAGTCACTAACGATCATTATTTTTAATGACATCAGACATTTAATAATTGCAAGACTAAAAAGCATCAATGAGTCGATAGCATACCAAAATATGGATTGAAAATACGCTCACCCCGTGGTATTGGAATAATAGGCCTGCTAGGAATGGCCTTTTTTTAATCATTTTTGCTGAACGAAAAAGAAAGGAAGGGCATAAGTCTTAAATCCATTCTTCTTCATGAGTAATCATACAATCTGGAATTCAAATGAATTACATTAAAGCCAATTGGTTTCCAATCATCATCTTCATTGGAGCCTTAGGTATTTTAGGCTGCAATTACAAAAGCCTGAAGATTGCTGACCAAATGGCCGGGCAGGCTGCAAAGTCTTTGCACAAAAGAATGGTCAGATTGGCAGATAAAGGAGTAATGGTCGGCCATCAGGATGCTTTGGCCTATGGCATTGGCTGGTGGAATCAGAAAAACAGCGCAGATATGTTTAGAGTCAGTGGTGAATTTCCCGCAATATACGGCTGGGACCTTGGCGACATTCACCTTCAAAGGAATCTTGACAGCGTGGCCTTCGATGACATGCGCCAATGGATGCTTGGAGTGCACGAAAATGGAGGTATCAATACCATTTCATTTCATGTAGACAACCCAATCGATGGTAATTCCTCGTGGGATACCTCGAAAATCGCCGGCCGATTGTTGCCTGGGGGATTACACCATAAAAAGTTAAACCATCAACTCGACCTTGTTGCTGAATTTTTGAAAAGCCTGAAGGACAAATCAGGTCAACCCGTTCCAGTCATCTTCCGCCCATGGCATGAACACAATGGCGATTGGTTTTGGTGGGGAAAGGGCAATGCCACCGAAGAAGAATACATTGCACTGTTCAGGCACACTGTGGATTATTTCAAAAAACAACACCACATCCACCACATTTTGTACGCATTTTCTCCTGATAGAAGCAGGATGAAAAATCCATCATCAGAAGAGGAATACCTATACGGCTATCCAGGCGATGACGTAGTGGATCTGCTGGGCATAGACAACTATAAAGATGTTCGGGCTTATCACAATGACAGCCTTGACCAAAAAGGAATCAGTGACATGGTCAAAAACCTGGAAATGCTGAGTGCACTGGCGCAAAAAAAAGGAAAACTTTGTGCTATGACAGAAACGGGAACGGAGACCATCAATGATGCTTTTTGGTTTACAAAACGTATCCTTGAACCCATCCGAAATTCAAACCAGATCGAAGGGCTGAGTTATGTATTGTTCTGGAGAAATGCCCGGACCAACCATCACTACCTCTCCTATCCCGGACATCCCTCCGCCAAGGATTTCAAAGAATTTATAACAGATCCCACTATACTCACACTGAAGGACATAGGCACCAATTTTAGCCATTAATTCAATAATATGTAAAGAATTTCAAAGCATGGTTCCTTATGCCTTGTTTGTACTATTTTTAACATCGAAACTTTCAAATCGCATTGATCACATTTATAAACAACATCTCTTATGAAAATTGCAGGCATTGACTTAGCCATCATCCTCATTTATCTGGCAAGTACCATTTTCCTGGGTTTATATTTCAAAAAAAGGGCACAACAAAGTAAAAACGACTATCTCCTGGGCGGAAACTCCATGCCCTGGTACATGCTTGGGCTTTCCAATGCATCTGGGATGTTTGACATTTCAGGAACCATGTGGCTGGTCACCCTCCTCTTTGTTTATGGCCTCAAAAGCATCTGGATTCCATGGCTTTGGCCGGTATTCAACCAAGTGTTTTTGATGATTTTTCTTTCTGTTTGGTTGCGTAAGTCCAATGTGACAACAGGTGCAGAATGGCTGCACACTCGTTTTGGTTATAAACTCGATGCAAGGCTGGCCCATGGGGTTATAGTTGTTTTTGCCATCATTCTTGGACTTGGATACCTGGCTTATGGCTTCGTAGGCATCGGCAAGTTTATCGAAATATTCATACCCTGGGAATGGCTCTCTCAGTACGTACCATTTGAAATCTCAGAACGGTATGTGCCTCATTTCTATGGATTATTACTCACCTGCTTTGCTGTATTTTACACCTTGCTTGGAGGAATGCTCAGCATCGTCTGGACCGATGTCATACAGTATGGTCTGATGGCCATTTCTGCCATATTGGTGGGAGTTCTTGCCATGAATGCCTTGAGTGACAGTAGCCTGGTGGTGCCAGATGGGTGGATGACTCCTTTCTTTGGCGGGCATCTAAATCTGGACTGGTCGACGATCAATGCGGAGGTCAATCAGAAAATTGATTCAGATGGTTATAGTCTGTTCTCCCTGTTTTTTGGAATGATGGTCTTCAAAGGCATACTCGTAAGTCTTGCCGGACCAGCTCCCACTTACGATATGCAGAAAATTCTATCTTCGAGATCACCAAAAGAGGCTGCTTTGATGAGTGGTAGTGTCAGCATCATCCTGATGCCATTGAGGTATTTTATGATTGCAGGTTTTGGAGTGCTGGCATTGCTTAATTACGATAAACTCGACCTCGTTGTGAGTGGAAAAGTAGACTTTGAGCAAGTATTGCCCTCTGCCATCCAACAATTTGTTCCAGTGGGATGGATGGGTTTGTTGCTCGCAGGTCTGCTGGCTGCATTCATGGGCACCTTCGCAGGAACCCTCAACGCCACCCAGGCCTATATTGTCAATGACATCTATCTCAAATACATCAACCCAAAAGCTGAGAATAAAAAAATTGCATCCATCAGTTATTTGGCGGGCATCATGATGATCGCCATTTCGGTAGTTCTGGGCCTATTTGCCGGTGATGTCAACAGCCTGCTGCAATGGATTGTATCCGGCCTGTATGGCAGTTATGTCGCCGCCAATGTGCTCAAATGGTACTGGTGGAGGTTCAACGCCAGTGGCTTTTTCTGGGGCATGGTCTTCGGATTGCTCCCAGCCCTGACGTTTCCATACCTATTTAAAGGCACGCTTGATCTATATTATTTCCCACTGATGCTGCTTTTATCCACCATCGCCTGCATCGCAGGTACTTTGTTGACGCCAGCCACAGACGTGGATACCCTCAAAGCATTCTACAAACGGGTACAACCGTGGGGATTTTGGGGGCCTATTAAAGAAAAGGTGATGGCTGAAGATCCAGGCTTTGTACCCAATACCAACTTTGGCAGAGACATGTTCAACGTTGGCATTGGTGTCATCTGGCAGACCGCACTGGTAGCCTTCCCCATCTATTTGGTCCTGTCCAAAGCAGTACCAACGATCGTTTGTATCTCCATTGCGATAGTTTGCTCTGTGATCCTCAAGAAAAACTGGTATGACAAGCTCTCTTCTGAATTGTAATAAAACATTTAAGATCGTATATGAATCTATTTGAAAACAGGCTGAAAGCATTGTTCCATGCTTATGAAGCCTTGATCTCCAAAGCCAATGAACCCAGAGGCTTGTCCAATGGTGTATATCAACGCTGGAAATATCCGGTGATAACAGCAGATCATGCTCCCATTTTTTGGCGGTACGACCTGGACCAAAGCACCAATCCATTTCTAATGGAGCGGATTGGAGTCAATGCAACTTTTAATGCAGGGGCTATTTTTTGGAATGGCGAGTACGTTTTGGTGGTCAGGGTGGAAGGTGTGGATAGAAAGTCATTTTTTGCGCTTGCTTCTTCTCCAAATGGCATAGACCAATTCAGGTTCTGGGACTACCCCATTGACCTTCCACAGACCGAGGACCCGGATACCAATGTGTACGATATGCGGTTGGTCCGGCACGAAGATGGATGGATCTATGGTTTGTTTTGCACGGAACGCAAAGACAAAAGCAGGATGGAAGACACCACTGCTGCTGTCGCCAATTGTGGCATCGTCAGAACCAAAGATCTCAAAACATGGGAACGTCTCCCCGACCTGATCAGCTATTCCGGTCAACAAAGAAATGTTGTTTTGCATGAAAAATTTGTGAATGGAAAATATGCCTTGTATACGAGGCCCCAGGACGGTTTCATTGATGTGGGCAAAGGTGGAGGAATAGGATGGGGATATTGCGACAGCATGGAATATCCTGAAATCAAAGAAGAGATCATCATCGACTCCAAAGTCTATCATACCATCAAGGAGGTCAAAAATGGACAAGGTCCGGGTCCCATTGAGACAGAAGAAGGTTGGCTCCACCTGGCACATGGTGTGAGGAATACTGCCGCTGGCCTGAGGTATGTACTATATATGTTCATGACTTCTCTGGAAGAGCCCTGGAAAGTCACCCATTCTCCAGGCGGACATTTCATTGCTCCTGAAGGGATGGAAAGAGTTGGCGATGTGTCCAATGTCACTTTTGCCAATGGCTGGATAAGAAATGAAAAAGATGAGGTCTTCATTTACTACGCTTCTTCTGACACGCGTATGCATGTGGCAACCAGCACCATAGCCCAACTTACTGATTACGTGCTGCATACGCCAGCCGATGGACTCACTTCCCAGGCTTCCGTAAAAACAAGGAGTTCTCTGATAAAGAAAAACCTTAACTTGCTGAGCAACTTAAAATCCTGATCTGATTGATGGAAAAAATCTTGTACGGATTCCACGCGGAAGCTTTTGAAAAAGAGTTGGAGGAATTATTGACCTGGTGGTCAGGCCATATGCCGGACCCTGAAAATGGTGGCTTTTGGGGCAAGATCAGAGGCAACAACCAAGTAGAAAAATATGCGGACAAGGGAATCATCTTAAATGCAAGAATCCTCTGGTTTTTTTCTGCCGCCTGCAATCTGGGTTACTCTCAATACAGGCCGTGGGCCGATAAGGCTTTCGAATATTTAATGGCGCATTTTGCTGACAAGGAGTTTGGTGGTGTGTACTGGATGGTGGATTGCCACGGAGGTTTGCTCAATGGTAAAAAACAGAGCTATGCCCAGGCTTTTGCACTGTATGCCGCTACTGAATACTACCAGCTTTGTGGCATGGAGTCCAGCCTGGCTCTGGCCATGCAACTTTTTTACAAACTCGAAGATGAAGCCAAAGACCCCTTTCAGGGCGGATACATCGAAGCCCTCGACCAACAATGGCAGGCCATGAAAAACGTAGCACTCAGCGAAAAGGAAGAGGACGATGTCAAAACCATGAATACCCATCTCCATATTCTGGAAGCATATACCAACCTGGCGAGAGCCTTCCACAATGAGAAAGTGATGTCGGCGCTCGATGAACTCATCCGTCTGTATATCAAATGGTTTATAGACGGGGAAACTGGCAGGCTGAAACTGTTTTTTGACCTGGACTGGAATGAAAGAGTCAGCCACACATCTTATGGGCACGAAATAGAAACTGCCTGGCTTTTAAACGAGGCTTGTAAAGTGTGTGGAAACCCGGAACTCACCGCACAAGCTAAGGACCTGGGCTTGAAAATAGCCAAACGTGTGCTCACAGGAGGCAGGGATGAAAAGGCAGCCATTTACAATGAAAAATACTCCGACGGACACTTCCACCATCAGCGGGATTGGTGGCCTCAGGCAGAAGGTGTCGTGGGCTTCTTTGATGCTTATCAGCAAAACTACAACGAGGCCTTTTTACTCGCTGCTGAAGATTTATGGACCTACATCCAGCTTTACTTCAAAGACTTCCAGAACGGTGAATGGTACTGGGCTGTAAACGAAGACGGTACACCAGATACGTCTCAGGATAAAGCAGGACCGTGGAAAGCGCCTTACCACAATGGAAGAATGTGCATAGAAATGATCCGAAGATTAAGCAACGTATAAGCGCGCGATCGAGGGCTGAAGTATCGGCCTTGTCAAAGCAAATGCTTTAATTTGCCTCATTCTACCGCCAGTCTGAAAGTTGACATCGGCAGGTTTTCGGCATTGACCACGTTGCCGTCTGAGTAAGGCTTCCAGCCGTAGTAAACAAAGGCTGGTTTTTTCCTGACAGGTATCATTACCTTGCCTTTGAAAAAACTGGCTTCTACTTCGTTGTAACCGTCCAGAGAAAAACCGTGGACCAGTCCTCCGTCCGATGTTTTCAAGCCCGAATGAGCGTAGTCAAAAGTAATCTCTACCTGATTTCGAGAATAAACGGCCTTTAGTGCGAGCGGCCCGGAAGGTGTCACATCCAGCTTGTAGTTGAGGTTCAAAGCCCATCTGGCAAGCCGTTCTCCCACCGACTTCTTGTTGGTGGGGTGGACATTTTTGAAGGCTCCAATGTCGCTGCAAACAGCCATGCCACTGAAAGGTATTGTGGCCAGCATCTTGCGCTGTTCGTCTCTGAACTCTCCCCAGAACTGACTTTTGTAACCCGTAGTATCTATCGATGACAATTGCACGAAATAAAAAGGGAGGTCATTCGTCTTCCAGTTTTTTCTGAAGTCAGAAACCATCAGGGCACTGAGTTCGGCGTATTCATTCACACTGCGGATTTCCTGTGAATTGCTTTCTCCCTGATAACAAAGAATGCCTTTGACCGGCATTTGAAACAAAGGTTTTATGCCCGCTTCGTACGCGAATCCAGGTTTATAGGCGTGGAATGGTCCGGTATCGTCACTCGGTACCTGAGCCAGCTGACCCACGTTTTGAACACCCCTCTCTTTGACCCAGACAGGTAGAGCGTCGTTTTCCAACCAATTGCCTGAGACTTTTGCCCTGAATTTCGGATCTGATAAGAGGGCCTCTTTGCTTATAAATGACTCTAGCGGCGCTCCCCCAATTGATAAATTGATGATGCCAATGGGAATGCCGGTACGTGCATTGACTTCCCTGGCAAAATAGTACGCCACCGCACTCATTGAACTCACCGAGCTGCTGTCAGAGACAAACCAAGCATCCCAGTCATAAAACTTTTCCAGATTGAGCCGGCTAACCAGTGAATCTGTATACCTGGCCCCATAAACATATCTGCCTGCAGGAGGCGGATTGCACAAACGGATTTCAGGATGATCGCACACTGTCATTTCTTCTTTCCAATGTAATTCTTTTCTCATGGGCCATTCCATATTACTCTGACCTATACAGACCCATACATCACCAATCAATACATTTTCAAAAGACACTGAAGAGTCACCACAACTGACTGTGAGTTGTTGACCTGTCCTGTTTATTTTTTGTGCTGGAAGGACTACTGTCCATACAGAATCATGGGTCGCCGTGGAATGTGCCAAGTGGCCCCCTAAATATACTTCTACCAGGTCTCCTGGTCTGGCCTTACCCCAGACGACGATGTCCTGGTCTCGTTGTAAAACCATGTTGGAAGAAAAAACATCGGCCACCTGCACCTGGCCAAATATGGCAACGGGCAACATGAAAAGAACAATCAGGACATTTCTCACATGCACAAAAGTAATTTTTTAGTCACAAGCTGTACGCCATTCTTCAACTTATCAACAAGCAGCTTTGGGAAGCCGGGTCAATTGCGATCAAGCTGGCAGTAAATGTTTTCTTTATTTTTCCGAGTTTTTCATCCAGACCGAGCACCCTTGCCGGATAGAGGCTACACATCTTCAAAGCTTCTTCCCAATCAATGTGACAGTGATTTACGAGGTTGAGGACCGCCTGGTGCATGGTAAGCGCCGAACCACTGAGAATGCCCGCTGATTCGTATTTATCTTCCATCAGCTGGTGTTGATAAGGGCCACTCGATGTTTCTGCAACCGCGTCTGTAATGACAAACAACCTGTCCTTCATGACAGATTTGGCAATGCGCACGGCCGGATACGATACATGGTGTCCGTCAGGAATGATGCTCGCCATGACCCGGTCATCGTCCATGCTGGCTCCCACCAGGCCAGGTTCTCTGTGAGCCAGCGGGCTCATGGCATTGTACAAGTGGGTGACCGCTCTGATGCCCTGAGCAAAACCTTTGAGGGCCTGCTCATAGCTGGCGTTGCTGTGACCGGCTGAGACGACGATGCCCCGGGAAATGATGAAATCGAGCACCTCCGGTTCTGTAAGTTCCGGTGCCATAGTGATCATTTTGATGACGCCTTCTCCGTAGGCAAGAATTTCTTTTACTTCATCCAATGCAGCTTTCCTCACCAGCGATTCTATATGTGCACCCCGTTTGACAGGGTTGATCCAGGGGCCCTCCATGTGCAGACCAAGGACACCCAATCCTCCTTGTGACCAATAAGTTCGTATGGTATCAATGGCTTTTTTAAATACATCCAGGTGGTTGGTGGCTAAAGTGGGCATGAAGTGAGCCGCCCCTCCGGAACGACAGTAATCATTCAGTCGGAGGAGAGCATCTACTTCAGGAAATTCCGAAAGCAGCTTACCATAGGCACCATAAATCTGAATATCGATGTAGGCCGGAGCAAGTATCTGTCCGCCAAAATCCCGAACCGGTGCATCGGTTGGAATCATGCTTTGAGGCATCACCCGGGTAATGAGTTGGCCATCTATAACTACAGCATGATCGCTGAGCCATTCTTCTCCTGTGAAAATGGTTTTTGCGATAAAAATTTCCTGCTTGTTCATATCTTTTATACCAGCTTTAAACGCTCAGTAGTTTATTCATTCAATATCCTGGAAAGTAGTAAGACGTCAAACTTGGAAAGGCTTACAATTCCACTGTAAAAGTACTTCATGCGTAGTTAAGTCCCCTGCAGGTGTTGCTTTAATAGTTGAAAACAATACCATTCCTGCCTGGGTAAGTGAAATGGTCCTTTGAATAAGTTGCCTTTTGCCGTCTGGGCGAGACTTCCGTCCCGATGCAGGTAGCCGAACCACTCTCCATGCCTGGCATCGTGAAAATATTTGTAAGCGTAGTCGTGAACCTGTTTATGCCAGGTGGCATATTTTTCATTTCCCGTCATGACAAAAGCCAGCAAGGTGGCTATGATGACTTCGTTGTGGGGCCACCAGAATTTCATATCCTGCCAGTATTCCTGAACTGGTTTATGGTAGACATCCCTGTAATAAAGTATGCCACCGTGCTCCTGGTCCCAACCTCTTTCCCACATATAGTCGAGCATCCGGCAACCCAGGTCGGTAAGTCTGGCGTCATGGTTTCTATATCTGGCTTCGTGAAGGATAAACCAGGCACCTTCTATGGCGTGACCAGGGTTGAGTGTTCTGCCATCAATGTGATCAATGATACTGCCATCAGGCGCCACCTGTTCCATGACACATTTCAAATCATCTTTGACAAAATGATTTTCAATTTCGTCTATCCATGCCATGATTCTTTCGTCGCAGCGGCTGTCTCCAATGGTTTCCCGGAGTTGTTGTGCTGTATTGATCATGATCATGGGAATGCCAATGCCTTTTGACGGTCTGGTGTCTGTAAACTTGGGTTCCAGCTTATATTCACCACTGGCGTAGGCGATACAATCACCAAAAACCTTTCTTGCTCTTACAGCAGCTTCCTCATCGCCACTTGCTTTGGCATAGGCTGCAGCAGCTATCACATAGAATGTTTCCGAAAAAAAATACCTCCTTTTACGGAGAGGTTTACCTTCCCTTGTTACATGGAAAAACATTTGACCGTCTGTATCAAAGCCATGTTTATTCAAAAACTCATAGCCCAGTTTTGCACCTTCCAGCCATTCGGGCCTCCGTTCCACTGTCAGATACAGGATAGCCAAAAGCCAGGTAGCCCTTGCCTGTATCCAGATGGCTTTGTCGTCGTCAATCAGCGTACCATCCGCATCACGCATCAGCAAAAAACCTCCATGCTCCTTGTCCAAGGATCGTGGGAACCAGAAAGGGATGGTATCCGTAAGCAACTGGTTTTCGTAAAAAGCCTTATAAGCCTTCAAGTTTTCCTCTGAATAAGCCATAAATCACGCTTTATTTATCAGTAAAATATTGGGGATAATTCCATTTGAAATCGGGGTCTTTCATATAATCCAACCTGGGATATTTTTGAAGTATGGCATGGACTTCTTCTTCATAAAGTTTAGTTTTGGCGGGGTCTAAAAATGGATCACCACTGCGCTTCCTCCACTTGTACAATACTTTCTGGAGTCTGGCCATTTCGCCAGCGTACATTTTATTCTCTGACAAATTATTTAATTCCAAAGGGTCGTTTTCAAGATCGTAGAATTCATAAACGGGCGGATTTTTCCAGGTAGCATATGCCTTTCTGAAAGCCAGAGGAGCTGCGTCTATTTCTTCCTGGTTTGCACCTCCGGCAAAATGGCCTTTATGGGTTTCATACGCGCTGTAGATGGGGTCTTCGGTGGCAGGCTTCGTATGAAGGATGAGTTTAAACCTTTCATTTCGAACGCTTCGCAAAGGATAGTACCAAAAGGGCGTAGAGCCCTCTGAAGCAGCAAACACGTACTGCCTTTTCCACTTTTTTTGCTTTCGTGTGATGTAGGGCCACAGCGAGACTCCCGGAACTTTAACAGGAGATTTGACACCCGCAGCATCCAGAATGCTCGGGAACAAGTCTATCGAAGAAACCAATGGCGCAAATCGTTGTGCCGCCTGGATGTGACCGGGCCAGCTCACGATCATCGGCACCTTCAGGCCTGCTTCATAATTGGTGCATTTGCCCCTGGAAAACTGGGCGCCATGGTCACCAAGGTATATGATGATGGTGTTTTCCGCCTTGCCTGAGGTGCGAAGGCTATCCAGCAGCATACCCACAGACTCGTCCAACCTCATCATCCCATTGTAATAATTGGCTGTAAACTCCTGTAATCTCTTGCTGTTGGCGCCTACATAAGGCAGACAATGGTCCATGTCTTCAGCTTCGATCGGGTGAGCCGGCATACCCTCTACTTGTTTTTGTAGAGGAAAATGTGCATCCGGAAAATTGACCATCAAGAAAAAAGGTTCCTCGCCGGCTTTCATAAAACTGGCTGCCTGAACGGCATATTCAGGCAGCCCTTTTTTCTCAAAATTATCGTTTTTGATCGGGCGGAAATCAAAAGGAATAGCAGATTCAGGGTTTACGTGGATTTTTCCAAGGCATGCCGTTCTGTAGCCTCCCTTTTTCATGAGAACAGGAAGGGTATTTACAGCTGCCTCATCATACATCCTGTACCCATGCGTGGCCAGACCCATCTGACCATTTTGAAATGGGTACAAACCAGTGAATATCGTGCTTCTCGAAGGACTGCATACCGAGTAAGTTACCGAAGCATTTTCAAACAGCATGCCTTCAGCAGCCAGGCGGTCCAGGTTCGGGCTTTTCACTTCTGCAACGCCGTAACAGTTGAGATCTGGGCCGTTGTCTTCAGATACAATCAGCAAAATATTGGGTTGCTTATTCCGTTTCTGGTCCAGGCTCTTTGGACTTTGGCCCGACAATATGGCTAATAACTGGACTGATGCCCATGTGATAATAATTGCCTTGCGTATTCCATGTTTCATGCTCAAACACTTTTTTCTACCAACACTTTTTTCAAGTCCGCTAAATATCCAGCCCAAAATGCAGACTATTTCCATTTTACTGTAGTAAATACAATTTCAGAATATGCATCTTTTTCAAAAAGTACCCCTATGGTTTTTTTGTTCAACAGGACGATGTCTGAATAGGCGGCAGCGTTGTTACTCCCCTCTTTCTTGTAAATCAGAAAATTTTTCTTCCAGCTTTGCCCATCATCAAAACTGATGCGTAATGTAAGATTGTTTCTTATTTTGGTATCAGCGGCATTGCAAAACGCAAGGATATTTTTCCCTTTTTTACTTCCAATGGTAAGCAAAGAGCCCTGACAAACCGGATCCGGAAGATTCATGTCGAATTTCTGATCTTGCCAACTCACTCCTCCGTCTGTGCTTACTGCTGTATACCGGGCCCTGACATGGCCTTGTTGGTTTCTCAAATTCAACATCAGCCGGCCGCCGCTCAATTCTGCCGCCATATTCTCATTGCCACCCTTGAGGTCCACGCTTTCGCTGATGCCGAAACTTTCGCCGTGATCATCGGTAAAAAAACCATGGGCAAAATAATCCCTGCCTGCAGATTTGTCTTCCCCTTGCGAATGGTTGGCTGCGATATAAATCCTACCTTTGTATTTACCTTTTACAAATTGCATGGCATGCCCCGGAGTATTGGCATAACCTCTCCAATCTTCGGTGAATGCATAGGCCGGATTTGCCTGTGGTTGGTATGGGCGGTGGGTTTGGCTGGTAATGTTTACAGCCTCACTCCACATGTGACCGCCATCTGTAGAGGTTTTGTACCACACTTCCCGCAATCCATGGCCTTTTCGTACTTCTCCTTCGTGGTTGTTGCCCGTATTGTAAAACAGGAAAATTCTTCCCTTGGGGTATTTGGGATCCTGAAGATCCACAACCGGCGCCGGATTTCCGGCCTGGAGTTTGTCGTAATCAACTATCGTTTGTATTTGCGACCAGGTTTTTCCATGGTCGGTGCTGTGTTTCAATACTATGTTTACATCTCCAAAGTCTCCGGCCCCATTGACTCGTCCTTCGGCAAAGGCCAGCAGATCCCCGCCTGGCAATGCAATGATGGCAGGAATGCGGTAGCTTTTATGGCCTTCTGTTCCTGAAACATAAACCGGAGTGGTCTGCTGGGCTAAAAGATTAGCACCACAAACCGCCACCAGGACAATAATAGCGTATCTAATAATGGATGTCATATTTTGTCTTTTTATCAATAAAATTTCATTCTTTATTCTGAACCTTTGGTTTCAAAGCCAGCAACTCCAGGATCATGGCCAGGGCCACCAGCAAGCCGAGTATGGCAAAACCAAAACCAAAGTTCCCCTCGTCTTTAAACTTTCCCAAAATCTGGGTAATCAATGCTCCGGCAAAAACCCCGACCATGTTCATAAATCCATAGGCTGTTGCCCGCAATTGTGAAGGTACAAACTGGCACAAGATGGGCATATTATTGGCGTCAAACATACCATAACCTATTCCAAAAAGCAGGGCTGAGCCGACAACGGCATAAAAAGAATCACCGTATCCAAGTAAGACCAGAGACGGAATGGCAAGTGCCATGCCGATGGCACTTGTATACACCCTTCCCCGAAGATTTTTTTGAACCCATTTATCAGATAAAGGTCCACCTATCACCACTGCACCAATGAAGGCTGAAGCTGACAGGATGATGGTAGATAGAGGACCCGCCTGAGCCATAGGCACATGCAGTTTATCCGAGAACAAGGTTGGAATCCAGTTTTTGATGGCCCATCCCGGAAGACTTGGTGCTGCAAAACAAAAGAGGATAACCCAGAAAGCGCTCATGGAGAAAATCATGGACAAGCCCTGGATCAGAGGAATCTTTTGAATTTTAGAGCCTGGAATTGCCAATGCGGCGACTTTCTTCTCCCTCAGAAAAAAGACCAGGACCAGCGCGTAGGCGATTCCGATCAAACCAAAAATGTGAAAAGTAGTCTGCCAGGAAAACTTTTCAGCAACGGTAGAGCCAAAGCCACCCAAGGCCTGACCCAGGTAAAGACCTGTCATATGCAGACCAATGGCCAGCGACCTCGTTTTTCCCATGTGGTAGTCGGTAATGAGCGCCAGGCCGGCAGGTATGTACAGTGCTTCACTGATGCCCATCAAGGCACGCAACCACAGCAGTTCCTGAAATGAGGTGGCCAATCCCATGCCGTAGGTAACGGCACTCCAGACAAACAGGCTGGCTACGATCAGCCACTTCCGGTTTATCCGGTCGGCAATGACACCGGCAAATGGGCTTACAAAACCGTATATGTACATAAAAATTGCCATCAGAAAACCAAATGACTCTGCTTTCTGCAATTCCACAATATCCAGTTTCATGCTTTGTTGCATGGTACTGAGCATCTGGCGATCCATGTAGTTCAGCAGGGCTACCACACTCAAAAGCCCTACAACCACCCAGGGATACTGCCGTCCAGAAAATATTTTATCCATCAACCGAGTCATATTTCAGGCTTATCTGGTTTTAAAAATTCCAAAGAAACTTCGCCCATCAGGACCTTAGGGCTTCTCACCCCGGGCCTGATTTCTCCACTGGAAAGCACAAGTTTTCCCTCCCAAACGTTGGCCACCCCGGTGAGCTGCGAAGCTACAGGCAGGTTACCCAGTCTGGACCAATGGTTTGTTTTTATGTGGTACAAAAACACATCTGTGCTAAATCCTTCGTGGTGAATGAGCAATTTATTCTTTTCTGCGATTAAAAGCTTTTTATCCGTTGGGTTATCGGTTTCAGCAATTTGGGATTGAAGTGTTTCAATCCGGCTAAACACATCGCCCTTATCTCCACCTGCCATAATTACAAACTCAGTGCCTGCCGCAAATGCGGAACCGGCTGTAAAAGGAGTTGCCTGGATGCCGTCTGAAATATCGGCTAGTCGATGCCATACCCCGTTTTCCAGATCGTAGGCGAATGATGTCTGGTACAACTTACTCCTGCCAGAAGTCTGCTTGCTCCGCCCACCGAAAAGGTAAATCGTTTGATCCTGGATGACTGCTGCTCCATGTGATAAACTCAGGGGCACATTGGGCAATACCTCCCATTGGAGTATGGGTGAATCCAGGTTGAGGTGGTAAAACTTATCGGATGCCTTATTTTCATCTTCACCACACATCAAGAAAACGATTGATCCACTGGCTACCATGGATGGGGAGCTTACAGCATGGAGCAGCTCTGGCAAAGGCTTACAATATACTTGCTGACTGGCTTCATCCCAGTTCAAAAGAAAAGCTTTGGATGAAATGCCGTTTTCGTTTATGCCGCCGGCATAAACGAATCCTCTGTCAGTTGTTGCCGAACCAGCATATGCGATGGGCTCAGGAAGTGTTGAAAGGTTTTTTTCATTCCATTCATATTTACCATCCAAATTCCCGAGAACATATATTTCATCGGAGTAATGTTTTTTCCCTCCTTCCCACGGCATGGCATCCGGGAAATTGGCACCCCCGCCCAAGATCAAGACCCGATTGTGGATACCTCCCACCATTCCTGCATAACCAAGCGATGGTTTGTGCGATTGCAACAAACTCGCCGCAACAGACCATGCTATTCCTGAGCTTGGAACATCAGTTTCGTTCATCTGATTTTCCGACATGAATATATTTTGTTGCATGTGATTTTACTTTAATTTGCTGTTGTGACCAGAAAAAACCCTGGTCTGACCAAATGACCTGTCCCATGGCAATTGACAGGGATTCTGAGCTAGAACATAGCAAATGCCGGTTTCATTCCTTTGTAAAAAGAACGAAAACACCAGGCATTCACTACATTCTTAACAAAAAACTTCTCTATACTTCTTTTCATCCTGGACAAGCTTCTCTGCTCGAGGTTCTTTGTTACCTGCCCGACTGGCATGACCATTGATTTCCAGGCCAAATCAATTATTAATTAACCGGCGGACTAAACAGATCGCAATTCATCAAAACCTATGGCAGCTACATCTTTACTGAAAGATTCATACTGCTCGGGGCTCATGTTTTGGAGCGGCAGTCGGAACTTCCCGCAGTCCAGACCTATGAGTTTCATGTACGCTTTTCCCACAGTGATGCCACCATATTTACCCAGCAAGCGGATGATGTCTATCGATCTTTTCTGCAGGTCCCGGGCCTTGAGAAGCTCGCCTCTTTTGAAAGCCTCGATCATATCCAGATACAAAGGGGCTGCATAATTAAATGTACTTCCCACAGCGCCAAAACTCCCCAGAGCCAACGCTGAAAGCATATTTTCGTCTCTTCCCCAAAGCATGTCGTACCTGCCTCCTTCCTGGTAAATACACGAAAGAAAGTCCATAAAATCTTCGTGGGTATATTTTATGCCCGCAAAATTGGGTATGCTGCCATTCACGGTATTCAGCAGGTCTAGCATAGTGACATTGCAACCAGTCAATACCGGTATGTGGTAGTAGTAAAATGCGATATTTGGTGCTGCAGCAGCCACTTGAGTACAACAATCTGCCAGGACACGTGCCGTGGCAGGCTTGAAATAATATGGTGAAGTATAGGCAATTCCAAAAAGGCCCATTTCCTCAGAAAAAGATGCCATTTCCACAGATTCTGCCAGAGATGTTCCTCCCACCAGGTTTATCACCTTGAATTCTGAGTCGCCTTTGGTGGCTTCAGACCATGCCTGGATGACCTGCTTTTTTTCTTCCCCCGTCTGTGACACACCTTCACCAGTTGAGCCATTGATGAAGGCACCAATTACCTTGTTCCTTTTCAGAAGTTTATAGTAATCAGGGATGATATCCAGATTCAAACTTCCGTACTCATGCATGGGTGTAAATGGAGCTGCAATGAGCCCTTCCAATCTTTCGAAACGCTTCATATTTTATGATTATTCTGTAACCGGCCAACACTGCCTGTTAAGTAGATTTTCAAATTACCCGACACCCATGTAGGTGTTAGGTGTGCATATTTAATTCAAACTAATCTATAGAAATCCCAATCCATCTGCAGACGGGTAATAAACGTGTCAAGGTTTGGCGGAAGGATAACCGCTTGTCTGAACAACCAGGGGGTCATTGGTCCAGATGGCAGATTCAACAGGCCAGAGCACTTTGTAGGATTGGGTGGTTTTGTCCAATACTCCATATGGGTGGCTGGTGCTGATAAAAACCAGTGGATCATTGCCGTACTTCATTCTTCGTGCGTCGTACCATCTTTTTCCCTCGTACACAAATTCTTTGCTGCGTTCGGCAAAAATTGCGAGCTCGTTGGCATCCTTTGAACCATTGACAAATGGACTGGGGTCGGCATCGGGTGCGAAGGCCCGGTCGCGTACCAACTTAATGAAAGAACCTGGATCGCTTCCTTCTGCGTTGGCAATTTCTGCCAGCATCAGCAAACGTTCTGATTCTCTGTAAACGGTCCAGTCATCTGAAAACCAACGTTTGTTGGCGTCTATCGTTCCCAGGAATTTTACAAGTACCGTATTGCGGATGGTGACAATTGGAGGTGTTCCTTCCGAAGTTTTGTAGAAATCATAAAAAGTCACATTTCTCCTTTTGTCTCCTGGCTGATAGGACTGAAACAGTTCAAATGTATAAGCATAACGCTGGATGATCTGCTTTGAATTCGGAGCCCCGATGGCAATTGGGTCCACCAGGGTCGGTGATGTGGTTGTAGAGTCTTTGACGTGAAGATTGTCAAAATTAAACAGCGAATAGGTGAAATTGGCCACGTTGCTCATTTCTTCTTCTCCAACCCGGTACCTGATGGCCAGGATGATTTCGTTGTTGTTTTTATTGCCATAGCTGAACACGTTGGCAAAACTGGGTTGCAGCGATGTGCCAGTGATGGCGTTGAGGGCAGTTTTTGCTTCTGCCAGGTCTGCAGTGGTATTGTAGACTTTGGCAGACCACAAGTATACCTCGCCTTTCAACATAAGGGATGCATGGCGGTTCCAGAGACTCTTATCCGCAGGAACTGCTGAATTTCCAAACAAAGTTACAGATTTGTTCACGTCCTCCTTGATCAGGCTCAGGACTTCGGCTTCGGTAGACCTCGCTTTTTGTAAGGCAAGGGGATCAGTAATGCCATTGCTAACTTCGGGTTCGGTCCTGATAGGAACTCCTCCATAGGTTCTCAACAGCTGGAAGTAATAATAAGCCCTCAAAGCATGGGCCTGTGCTAGTAAATAATCTCTCTTATCGGCTGAAAGAAATCCAATTTCATTTACTTTGGAAATGAACAGGTTTATTTGTAAAATAGGTCCATACATCCCCGCCCAACTCGTAACTCCTGACGAGTTTTCGTCGATGCGTTGTTCTATGATCGGCAATTCATTCAGCGAGGTGTTCATCCTGTCGATATTGCTGAATCCCCCGCCCCGCATTTCACCAAGCCTGACAAACATAAATTGATTGTCCCGGAACTGCTTGTGCATGCCGACCATAAAATTATTGACCTGAGCTTCATTTTGCCAAAAGTTTCCATCTCCGTAGTAATCTTCCGGAGAGAGTTGTAAGGCATCCTGGCAGGAAGTTACTGCCATCATCAGGCTCAGAACTACCAGTGTATATTTGATGAGTTTCATACTTTTAAATTTATTGATCATTACTATTGAAATTTCAGGTTGGCTCCAAATACAACCTGGGTTGGTATGGTGTAGGCGCTGTTTTGTGAACCTGTTCTTTCCGGCAGGTTCAGCAGGCTATTTGAAACATACCCCAGGTTTTGCCCCGTTAAGGACAAAGTAAGTCCGGCAATTTTAACCTTGCTCAGCCATTCAACCGGAAGTGCGTAACTCATGGTTACCTGTCTGATGGCCAGATAGCTGGAATTTACATAAAATATAGAACTGGGTCTGTCGAAGTTTTTGGTATTCAACTGATCGGCCCAAACGTATCTGGGGTATTTGGCATCAGGATTTTCGGGCGTCCAGGTCTCCTTTACCAATTCTGTGGCATTAAAGGTTCCCTGAGCAGATGCCATAGACCAAAGCTGCATGAAATCCTGCTGAATGTGTCCGAGACCAAAATCAAATCTGGCAAAAAGTGACAGGCCATTCCAGCTTACTGTCGTGTTGAACCCTCCTGTCCACCTGGGCAACTGCCTGCCAAGAGATGTCATGTCTCGGAAGTCTATGGTATCGTTCATGTCTATGTCCTTCCACATCACGTCTCCGAGTTGGGTAGCAATGAAATTGGCTCCTGTTGCGTTGAGATTTCCTTCTGTAATGAGTTGCTGGCTGGCCACCCTTTTACCGGCAGCGGCATTTTGCCAAACCTGACCAGCAGCCAGGTCGATTTTATTGTACGAAGCCAGATCACTTTCGTTTCTGATGATGCCATCGGCAACGAAGCCAAATATCTCGCCCCATTCCTGGCCTTCCTGCAAGCCACCAACCCAGATGAGTCCGCCTGATGCGGGATCGTAGATTTGTTGCCCGCCTTGTCTGTTTCTTTCATTGCCGTTGTAAGGCAGTTTCAAAACTGTGTTCTTGTTCCACGCGCCGTTGGCGCTGATGTCCCAGGTGAAGTCTTTGTTCTGGATAAGTTTGTAAGTGGCTTCCAGTTCCAGACCTCTGTTTCTCATACTTCCGTTGTTGGTCCTTATGCTGGATACACCTGTAGACGTAGGCAAGAGCAGGTTGGCTATCTTATCGTCAGTAATCCTGTTGTAGTAAGCCACTGTTCCCGTCAATCTGTAGTCCAACAGACTGATGTCGGCACCTACTTCCACCGTATTGGTCTTCTCCCATTTCAAACCCGGGTTTGCAATGCCTGAAAGTAAAAATCCAAGTGTTCCGTTGTATGCAGACTGGGCGCCATAAGAGCCCTGCAATTCATAAATGCCGATGCCTCCTATGTTTCCATTTTTACCCCAGCTTGCCCTGAGTCTCAGGTAAGAAAGCCAGTCTTGTGTTGAGCCCATGAAACCTTCCTTGCTCACAATCCATCCCACTGAGGCTGCAGGGAATGTACCAAACTGGTTGTCGCCCAATAAGCGTGAATATCCGTCTCTTCTGACCGTAAATGTGGCAAAGTATTTAGAGCTCCTGTCGTAATTGATTCTGCCAAAAGTAGAACTGATCCTTTCTCTGTTGTGGAAAGAATTGGTCGTCCTGGTTTGCGTAGTAGCGTTGTTGAGCGTCAGCCCCAGATCGGCAAAATCGTCGGTAGGAGCCAGACTTCCAGCAGCAGCTACCCCCTTGCTGTAGGCGTCAAAAAATTCAAAACCGGCCTGAGCATTGACATGGTTGTTTTTACTGAACGTATTTTCATAGTTGAATACTCCATTGTAGGTCTGCCTGATGGTTCTGTCAAACGAAGCAGAACTCGCTCTGGTTCTGTTCCAGCCTGCATCTGGGTTGGTATAAGAGAGCGTGCCACTGCGAAAATCTCTATTGAAGGATTCATAGAAGCCTTCATCATACATCAATATACCTCCTGCCCTAAAATAAAGGCCTTTGTACAAATCCACACGAAATGCCTGGCTCAGCGTGAATTTGTCGGTCTGATTCTTTCTGATGTATTTGTCAATGTTGATGATAGGATTTCCATCACTGGCGTCCCTGCCCAAAATCAAATCACCATTTTCATTGGTACCTCTCATGGTAGGAGGCGCAGAAAGCATACGTCCCCAGTAATTGGTCTCGCCATTTTGCAAAGACTGATCCCTCCAGTTGGCATTGTTGTATTGTAGGCTGCTCTCAGATTTGAGCCAGTTGTTGATCTTATAATCGCCGTTGAGTGAGAAATTGATTCTTCTATAGAAAGTTTTCAAGGATAAGCCCCCTTCATCGTAAAGGCCGAGATTGGCAAAATATCCCCCTCTTTCATTGCCACCGTTGATGCCTATGTTGTACTCCTGGATGTTGGCCTGTTCGTTCAGACCGTACTCGCCGTAATTAAAATCTTTGTAAATCAGATCGGCATATGTACCATTGGGGTCGTAGTTACCGGCGGCATTGGTTGGCACAGCATCCTTCATTGTTTTCCATCCCGGCTGACTTAGTAGTTCTTTATTGGTATCATTGAGCCGCATGACACTCCACTGGGCCCGGTTGTCGTAGTTGCCATCCAGAATTTTTCCCGCAGCGTCTTTGTATAAATTTCCTGTTCCTCTTGGCCCGACGGCAGACAGTCCATTGTTGGCCGTTGTACCATTGATGATTGCCTGTACCACACCCTTTCTTGTCCAACTGATGTAATCCTCTGCAGATAGGAAGTTATAAGGCACATTGAGATAACTGATGCCTCTGTTTATTTTGAGGTTGACAGAAGCGGACCCGGAACTTCCTCTTTTTGATGTAATAAGTATAACCCCATTGCTCGCCCGTGCTCCGTAGATGGCAGTGGCAGAAGCATCTTTGAGCACTTCTATACTGCTGATGTCCTCCGGATTGATGTCGCTTAATGAACCACGCACCTGACCGTCCATAATGATCAGCGGGCTTCCACTACCATCAAAGTTGGTACCTCCCCTCAGACTGATGGACGGCAGTGAGCCCGGCCGACCTGATCCGGTTGAAACCCTCAATCCAGGAATGGTTCCTGCCAGTGCCTGGGCCGGATTGGACCTGATTCCTGTTTCAAGGATCTTCGCATCCAGCTTGGCAACCGATGAGGTTAGCTTAGATCTTTTGGTGGTCCCGTAACCAACGACTACCACTTCCTCCATTTTATTGATGGCCGTCTTGAGTACGACATTGATAACCGTCGATTGACCCACCGTCACTTCCTGGTCTTCAAAACCAATATAACTATATACCAACACATTTCCCTCCGTCACATCCAAGGTATAATCCCCGTTTATGTCGGTCTGCGCACCATTGGAGCTTCCTTTTATGATGACATAAGCGCCAGGCAAAGGTTCAGAATCTTCATCTACAACCCTGCCTGATATGGTCTTGGACTGCGCCATCGCTGCCGCAGATATGAGAAAGCATGCCAAAAGAAGCTTGGCTCTCAAGTAAGCACATTTCATAAGCAAAAATTTTTTATTAGTATTATGTATGACATATCAAAGATAAAGGCAATTTTAGAACTTCCAAATAAAATCAGAAAAAAAGTCACTTTTTTGACTGATTATCAATAATTAAATAAAATATTTGTGTGATTTATACCGAATACCTATCTTGCATAGTTATATATTATGTAATACATATTTTATGAGTTTGACATTTTTTAAGTCCGAAATGATGAGTATTGACACCAGCAGCCTGGTGGATAAAGTTGAAGAGAGTCTGGTTGCTTTGCTCAGGGAACGCAAACTTGGAGTTGGTGATGTAATCCCCAAAGAAATCGAACTGGCTGAATTGCTGGGTGTGAGTCGCACGGTGATCAGAGAAGCCTTGACCAGGCTGCGGTTGATGGGACTGATAGAATCCAAAAAGAGGAAGGGTTCTGTCATCACCAGTCCTGACTTGTTTGGCATGATGAGCAAAAGCATGAATCCACACATCCTGGACCAGGATACTTTGAAAGAAATATTCGAGTTGCGTTTGGTTCTGGAAATTGGCATTGCTGACCTGCTCTTTCACCGGGTGACCAAGGAAGACATCGATGAGCTAAAACAAATTGTCGCCGATGAGCCTCCGGTAACCCAATATCACATATTCAACATTGACTACGAAGTTGCCTTTCACAGCAAATTGTACGAAATCACCAATAACCAGACCCTGAAAAAATTTCAAAAAATGTTATTGCCTGTTTTTGATTACGTACACCACAGTGGACTGCTCAAAAAACAATCTTTACTCAGAACTTTTGTGTCTCACAAAGACCTGGTAGACATCCTTGAAAATGGCAACCCAGAAAAATTCAGAAACGGCATGCGTGATCACCTGGAGAATCATTTTGCAAGGATTTTTGATTTCTCTTAATAGACGGGGCCATCTCTTCAATTGATTTCTCCACTGACATCCTGGTCTGGCAAAATCATTTTTGATTTATTGCGGTACGGAGATTTTTCAAATCCATTCAACTTTTACTCACTTCCGGTCTGGTGTTTCTATAAAAGTAAACATCCACTTGACCGGGTTTTGCCAGTCCTTACCTTTAAAGCTGCCTACCGGCGCTTTGACAAGTACCGTATTCCAACCTTTTTTCAAGGCCAGATAGGATGGTGATCGGTATGCATAACCCTCGTCGATCAAAGGAATTTCTGAGTTGCCAGCTTGTCCGCCTCGTTTCCAGACCGGGGGCAGGATTTTCTCTCCATTGAGCCAGATTGCGCTGTGTTTATCGTCCCACGCCCCGGCCGGAGGTGAATCTGTTGCCGGAGACCTGGATAAATTGTTGAAATCGATCCAGAATGGTTTTACTTCGGTTTGTTCGCTCCAGATCTGTGTACTGGCGTACCAGGTTGTCTGCTCTTTGGCTTCATCCAGTGCAGCCTCAACCTGCGGAGCCCACCAGTGTCTCAAAACAATGGTGCCTCCAATCACTTCTTTTTTGACCAGTGGTTGTTTGCCCTGACCGTAAATAAAAAATTCTTCCGCATCAAACACCCTGGATAAATCTCCTCCATGGTCATAAGGACCATACAGTTTCCACGTCTGATTACTCTGTTTCACGTAGGGAAATGGCTTTCCTTTTAAAAATATTTTTTTGTAATCGAGCATTCTGTTTTCAAATGCAGCAAATCCGGCTTTATCTCCATCTTCGATTACGGAAATCCACCTGGGGTTTCCACCTCCCAACCAGGACCTCTCGGCAAAGGCCAGCATGGAAGGATACACCGGATTCATTACCAGGATGTCTTCCTGCCTGCTTACGGCTCTGTCGTGCCACATGCAGATGGTGGCTCCCAAAATGACCGAATCCCCCTTTTGCTTGTCGCCCAAGCTTCTGTTGTAAATCGTAACAGGGGCTTCGAGCGGGTCCATGTGATTGAGGTACAGGTGGCGGGAATCAATAAACTGCCTGTGCTCGCCAGATGCCTGATCCACACTTTCACGCATCCACATCTGTCGTATTGTTCCAGGAGAAAAATCACCTCCCGGCTGCCAGCCAATGAGCTTTCTCCCGTAAGTTGCTATGAACCTGCTGACTTCAGGAAGAAATTTATGGTTGGTTATGTTCACTTCGTCCGCGCCAATGTGGATGTAGGGTACATCGTATGTTTCACAAAACTCCTTCAGAATATTTTTGATATAGGTCAGCCCTGTGTCGCTTTGCATATCTGTTTTCATGGCCCGGCGGAAGGCAGCACTGTGCCCAGGCATATCTATTTCCGGAACAAAAGTGATGTGTCTGGCCTTACAGAAAGTAATGAGCTCCTGGATTTCTGACTCACTATAATACATGCCTTTGTTGCGCAACATATTTTCCGGCGCAGTCAGTTGCGGATAGACTTTGCTCTCAATTCTCCAGGCCACGTCTTCTGTGGGATGGAAATGAAAAACATTGAATTTGAGCGAGGCCATCACGTCTATCTGCTCCTTGAGCAAAGGCAGAGACATGTAGTTTCTACCCACATCTATCATATAAGCCCTCCAGGAAAAAGCCGGCCAGTCTGTGATCTTACAAACATCCATGGCGACACCATCACGCAGCAATTGTTTGATGGTTTGGATGCCATTAAAAATACCATGGCCTGACGGGGCGGTAAGTTTTACCAGATTTGCCTGAACGTCCAGATGATAGGCTTCCTCTGTATTTTGTGGGTTCATAACCGATCCCTTCTTCAGACTGATGCAATGGCCATTTGCTGGCATCTCGGTGGTAAGTTCAACCGACCACCCCAGGCTTTTTAAATAATTCTGAAGATACTTCGCCTCGTCTTCGATGGCCGCATCCCTGACAATCAGGTATTTGCAATGCTCCATCTGAAAAACCCCCTCACCCCAGAAGCATTGTTGTGGCTGGGGTACCAGTGAAGCTTGGGCCTCCAGATCATAGACATAAGGAAAAATTAGATGTTTCCACAAGAGATAGGCATTTCCTTTGAGATGCAAGCCGTCGTTGGTCAGTGCTGTGTCCATCTTGCCACTCTTGTCTGAAAAAGCAGTATGTATGTCCACAAACTGATAACCGTGGTTCTTTGCTTCTGCCTGGAGTCTGTCATTGATAGTCCGGATTGCTTCGTGGTTTTTGGTATGACTTCCAAACTTTCCAAAAATCTCATTGACTGGCAGAATGCTTTGGATAAATAATTTCGTTTCCGGTGATTCCTGTTCCACATAGTCTGCAATGAGCCAGAGGTTCGTCAACACACTGTCTGTACTTATACCACGAGCCAGATCATTGGTACCAATCAGTAAAAAGATTTTCGCAGGCTTGCGACGTACTGTTTCCGGAAGCCTGTGGATAACGCCTGCGGTCACATCACCGCTGATGCCCCTGTTTTTGCAGCGTGGGTCCTGGAACAATTCCACCCACTCACCACCGTCCGTGATGCTGTTCCCAAGAAAGACAATGTCTCCGTTGGTAGCAGGAAACGACTCAAACAAGCTGGTTCGCTGGAGGTAGTAGCTTGGAAATATTGAATCGCTGAAAACGGGCAGTTGGACCTGACCGCTTACCTGACTCAGCTTTAAAATGGAACAAATAAAAAGGCAAGCCATCTTTCCCCTAAGTTTATACATATCTTTTCTTTCTGGTGTTTGTAAATCGGGCATTGATTGGCAAATGTAAATTTTAAATGTGAACGTGCGGGATAGCATCGATTTCAAATAAAAAATCTTTGACCCCTTCATCCGGTTTTTTTTCAAAACTGATAGATTCAAAATACACAAATACCCGGGAAGGTGTGAAACTATGGTTACTGGTCTCTATATGCGTGAATACGTGCATGGTTTGCCACAAATTTTCTACTTTTGTTTTCCACCTTTTTGATTGCCTCCTGCTGCAAGCTGATGAGTAGCAGGCTAATTGTTTAAGGCACATCAATTTGATTAAAATGAAAGTTTTTGTTTTTTCCACCACCTTGCTCATGATGACTCCCTTTATTTCTAAGAGTCAACAAAATCTTGGATTATTTGACAATCACACAGACATCGGACCTGTCAAACACAAAGGATTTGCCTCTTATAACGAACAGGCCCAAACCTATACCATTGGCGGGGCAGGCTTCAATATGTGGGGAAACAATGACCAGTTCCATTACTTGTGGACAACACTCCAGGGAGATTTTATTCTCAGGGCAGAAATCGCTTTCAAAGGCGGTGGAGTCGATCCACACCGAAAGACCGGATGGATTGTAAAAAATGATCTGGATTCCAAAACCAAACACATCAACGCAACTACCCATGGCGATGGACTCACTTCTCTGCAGTCCAGAGCGACCAATGGTGGTGAAACAGAGCAGGTCGTTTCTCAGGATTCTTTTCCGGATGTCATACAACTGGAGCGCAGAGGCAGTATGTGGATCATGTCCACTGCAAAATTTGGCGAGGAGTTTACCAGAGTACAGATTGATTCGATGGCGATGGACAAGGAAGTTTATGTCGGCCTATATGTTTGCTCCCATAACGAAAACATAATGGAGACGGTCACTTTCAGAAATGTCAGGATTGTAAGACCTGTAGACCCCAATTATACACCTTACCGTGATTACATAGGAAGCCATCTTGAAGTCATGGATGTGGCAACCGGACACCGACAAATTTTGTACAGTTCACAACATTCTATTCAGGCCCCGAACTGGACAGTAGATGGAGAAAACCTCATTTACAACTCCAAAGGAAGGTTGTACAACTATCATCTTGCAAGCAATGAAATCACTCCAATAAACACAGGATTCGCCACCAGAAACAACAACGACCATGTGCTCAGCTTTGATGGTACGCTCATGGGGATCAGCAACCACAATGACGCAGACCAGGGCCGGTCTTCTCTGTATTATTTTGAAATGCCGGGATCTGACAATCCAATAAAAGTAACCAAAGACAACGTCGGACATTCCTACCTTCACGGATGGACTCCCGATAAGACCAAAATGCTTTTCACCGCACAGCGCAACGGGCAATATGACATCCATACGGTCGATGTGAAAACCGGTAAGGAAACGCAATTGACCAATCTCAAGACCCTGGATGACGGCCCTGAGTTCACACCCGATGGAAAACACGTCTTCTTTAATTCGGTCAGAACTGGCAGAATGAAGCTTTTCAGAATGGAGGCCGATGGAAAAAACCAGACCCAACTGACCTTTGACGGTTACAACGATTGGTTTCCACACATCAGTCCTGATATGAAATGGATTGTTTTCATCTCATTTCCGGAAGATATCAACCCCACTGAACACCCTTTTTACAAACATTGCCTCCTCAGGATCATGCCATATGATTTGAGTGAAAAACCAAGAGTCATAGGATACCTGTATGGCGGTCAGGGAACAATCAATGTACCTTCATGGTCGCCCGACAGTAAAAAGATTGCTTTTGTAACGAATACTAAAATGTAACATGAAGAGAGTTCTGATCCTGGCCGGTATTTACATGGTTATGATTTCAAACATAAACGCCATCAGCCTTCCAGCCATCATCAGCGACCATATGGTCTTACAACAGAATGCCGAAGTAAGCCTTTGGGGATGGGGAAAAGCACTGGAACCACTGACCATAGAGGTCAGCTGGGATACCTCCTTCCATTACAAAACCACCATTGGCAAGACAGGAAGGTGGTCAACCAAAATAAAAACTCCTTCCATCAAGGGCCCGCACACCATTACATTTCGGGGCTACAATACCATTGTAGTCAGGGATGTTCTCCTTGGTGAGGTATGGTTGTGCAGTGGACAATCCAATATGGAATGGTCTGCCAATTCCAAAATTGATGGAGCCGAAGAAGCGATCAAAAATGCCAATCATCCGGAAATAAGGCTGTTTACCACTCCTCCAAGAACTGCTGATCATCCGCAGGATGACTGTCAGGGTTATTGGGAGGTTTGCACTCCAGCCAGCATGGCCAACTTCAGTGCCGTTGGATATTTTTTTGGCAAGTCCATTCAGGAAAGACTCAACAGACCTATTGGCCTGATTGAAAGTGCCTGGGGCGGAACACCTGCAGAAATTTGGACACCGGCTGAAATCATTGAAAACGACTATGTCCTCATGCAGGCAGCAAAAAGATTGAGAGACGAGCCCTGGGGACCCCAACAACCCGGGCTTGCCTTCAATGGAATGATCGCTCCGCTTGTGCCTTACAGCCTTGCCGGAGCACTGTGGTACCAGGGTGAAACCAATACCGCCAATGCCAACACCTACGGCCAACTTCTGGGCAGCATGATTACAGCATGGAGGTCCGCATGGGGCAGCAACTTCCCTTTTTACTATGTGCAAATTGCCCCCTATAAAGGGTATGGAAGCGACAATGTGACCGGGGCAGAGGTAAGATATGAACAATCTAAAGTGCAAAAGCAAGTCGCCAACACAGGCATGGTCGTCGTTTCAGACATTGGAAATCTGGATGACATCCACCCTAAAAACAAACATGATGTTGGCCACAGATTGGCAGCACTTGCATTGCAGAAGACCTATCACATGGGCAACACCAATGCAAATTCACCTGTATTCCATCACTTTGAGGCAACAAACGAAGGAGCATTGATATACTTTGATGATGCAGAAAATGGATTAATCAGCAAGGGAGATCTGACCCCTTTATTTGAATTGCAGCACTCCGATGGCAAGTGGCATCCTGCTGTATCTGCCACCATTGAGGGAAAAAATAAGATCAGAGTGAAGAGCTCTGCACCAGGAAAAATCATCCATGTGAGATTTGCATTTAAAAACGATAGTGTACCTCCATTATTTAATATGGAAGGTCTTCCGGCATCGTGTTTTACAACAGAAAATTATTAAAAAAGCATAGAAAGTTTTACAATTTATGATCAAAAGAAGACTAGGAAAGACAGGGATTGAGGTCAGTGAAATCAGCTTGGGCACCTGGCAGGTAGGAGGTGTTTGGGGAGCTCCCTTTTCGCATGAAAATGCAGATAAAATCTTACATACGGCCATAGATGCGGGCGTGAATTTCATTGATACCGCAGATGTGTATAGTGATGGCGAGAGCGAGAAAGCAGTAGGTAGGGTGGTCAGGCAATACAAAGAAAAAATTTATGTGGCCACCAAGTGCGGAAGAAAATTCAACCCACACAATGATGCATCTTATACGGTCTCTGCATTGAGAAAGTTTGTGGAAGACAGTCTGAAAAACATGGACTTAGAAACCATAGACCTCATCCAGCTGCATTGTATGCCCAATGACACTTATTACCGTCCGGAAATTTTTGAGCTCTTTGACCGACTCAAAGAGGAAGGAAAAATCCAACACATGGGGGTGAGCGTAGAAAAGGTAGAACAAGCCATCAAGGCCATGGAGTACGACAATGTGACGGCCGTACAGATCATTTTCAATATGTTCAGGCAGAGGCCTGCTGAGCTTTTCTTTGATCTGGCAAAAAAGAATGACATCGGTATTTTGGCGAGGGTGCCGCTGGCCAGTGGTTTGCTCTCCGGCAAATATACTGCCGCGACAAGTTTTGAGGCCGGAGACCACAGACAAGGCAACAGGAACGGAGAGTGGTTTGACAAGGGCGAAACTTTTTCGGGCGTGGATTATCAAAAAGGCCTTGAAGCAGTAAACGCTTTGAAAACTCATTTTCAGGGCAAAGAACTTGCTCAGGTTGCGCTGGCCTGGATTCTTGCCTTTGATGAGGTGAGTTGTGTAATACCTGGCGCTTCTAAGGTAGAACATCTCGTTTCAAACCTCGATGCCAATGAGGTGAAGCTTTCTGAAGCAGACATGGCCTACGTTGCAGAAGTCTATAACCAATACATCAAGGCTGAGGTACACCAACTCTGGTAGGAAACTGAAATAAAACCATTCATAAGGGCAATGCAGCAGTGTCCGGTCACTTGTATAAAATAAACTTTTATGTCTGAAAAAATGCGCTACTGCATTGTCCTATTCTCTTTTTGTATGGCAGGTTTTTTGGTGGGCCAGACACCCACCATCAATGCCATTCTGTCTTCTGGCACTGATGTAATACTTTATGATAAATATGAATTGGAAGTCAATATCAGTGCTACTTTTACCAACCCCTATGACTATGATGATGTATCGCTGATAGCTTTTGTCATTAAGCCCGATGGCAGCACAGACACAATTGATGGTTTTTACACCTCGCAGTTGGAGATCAATCCCACATCAGGCTTATTGAATACAAAAGGTCCGGCAGTATTTAAAGTGCGATATGCTCCATACATGACCGGCATACATCAATGTCAACTCATGATTCGCGATAAAAATGGCAGCCAACTGGCAGCTCCGATCACATTCAATGCTGTCAAAATTCAGCAAGCCTCCAACAAAGGCTTCATCAAAAAAGGCCCTACCAATTATCTGGAATTTGACAATGGAGATCAGTATATCGCTATTGGAGAAAATATGTGCTGGCAAAATGGCAATGCCTATCTCGACTATAAAAAGTGGCTTGAAAAGCTGGTAATAAATGGGGGAAACTTCATAAGGTTGTGGCACGCACACTGGGGTCTGGGTATTGAATGGACTCCGGGGAATAGTTTCAATGGCCTGCTTCGCTACAATCAAAATACATCTGCTTATCAGGATTGGTTGTACGATTACTGCGCTGGCCATGGCGTGTATGTGATGCTGGCGCTCCAACACCACGGGCCTGTCTCGACCCAGGTCAACCCCAACTGGAACGAAAGCCCATACAATGTGAGGAATGGCGGTCCCTGCAATAACACAGCAGAGTTTTTTACGAACGAGTCAGCGAAGAAGATCACCAAAAACAGGTACAGATACATCATCGCAAGATGGGCATATTCAAGGGCCATCATGTCCTGGGAATTGTTCAATGAAGTCGAATGGACAGACAATTTCCAGGCAAATAAAAACATTGTCATTCAATGGCACAAAGAAATGGCCGCCTATATAAAGAGTAAGGACGTGTATGGTCATGTGGTCACTACCAGCTTTGCCAATGACCAGGACGCTGATGATTTATGGACAGACGAGGGCATGGACCTGACCCAACAACATTTTTATGGCAATACCCCCGGCATTCATAAAGCCGTCGCAGGTTTAAATAAAAACTACGTCCAAAAATACCATAAGCCAACACTCATGGGGGAATTTGGCCTGGGCGGTAATGCACCTTCCTCTGGAGTGGACAACGATGGCATCCATTTGCACAATACCAAATGGGCCAGCTTGATGAGTGGCAGTACAGGGACGGCCATGACATGGTGGTGGGACAATTATGTAGAACCGCGCAATCTATATTATCACTTTAAAGCTTTGAGTAAATTTGCCGAAGAAGTGCCCTTCCTGGAAAAGAAAATGACTGTTGCTGATATTTCGACCAGTGGGGCGCCTGCTGATCTGGTACTCTCTCCAACGGTTAATTGGGGCGTTAAAGCAGACTCACTCATTGTCATTCAAAATGGAATCACCACTCCGACAGACCCCAAACTTGGCATTTTCCTTTACGGTGCTCAATACAATACACAATTCAGGTCTCCGCCCACGTTTGAAGTCAACTATACTGCAACTGGGAAATTCCAAATCAGGACATCATCGAGCATCTCAACTTCACCAACAAGAATCAAAATGTTACTCGACAATAAAGTAGTACTCGAAACAACCGGGGCCATCAACTCCATCTATAGCATAGATGTTCCAACCGGCAAGCACCGTATCACAGTCGATAATTCGGGCACAGACTGGATTACCATAGCCGAATATCGATTTTCGGACCAGGGTTCACTCACTGAAGCCTACGGTCTGATGGCAGAAGATCAAAAAACCGGGGCCATGTGGGTACTCAACCGGGATTACAACCATACTGTTGTAAAAAATGGCCTTGTTCCGACTACAGTAAAGGGATCGGCTGTGTCGATAAAAAATGTGCGGGAAGGAAATTACAAGATCAATTGGTACGACACACTCAGCGGAGAGTTGAAATCTACAAGTTCCGCCGAAAGTGATGGTCAATTGCTCAACGTCCCTCTTCAGGATTTTACATGGGACCTTGCCTTCACCTTTGAGTTTTCTGATCTTACCTCCACAAATCATTCAGTTCAGAAAAACTTTACAGTGTATCCAAGCCCAGTGGCTGTGGGCGGCCAGATTCAAATAAAAGGGTTAGAAACCAATAAGACGCTGCGTTACCAAATTTACAATGTTTCCGGACAGATGTTGGCTGATGACATCATCCAATCAAGCTCGGAATTGCAAATTAAACTATCAGACAATTGGGCTTCAGGTCTATATTGGATCAGTTTCTCAGATGGATATTATCGCATGGGAGCTGTTCCTTTTATCATTGTTGCAGAATAAATGGCTGAATACTTTGCGAAGTTATAGTCTACAAAAAATGAAAGAAGGGCTTCCCAAATGAGAAGCCCTTCTTTTTACTAAAAATATCTTTGTAATGTCAATTTGCTACAACGCCAAATTATTGGGTAACAAACCAAACAGGCTTTGTATGATAATCTGCCTGATCTGCACCAATTGTTGAGAGTGATTCGCTGTTCCACACATATTCAGAATTATATCTCGCTCTCAGTCTCTGAACAGTTTTAGACCCATTGTCCAAATAAAGCTTTGTAGGCAACTCAAAACCTTTGAAGACTGCGGGGCTGTAATCATATCTACGCATGTCCACCCAGGTCTCCAATGCGCCATGCACCCACAATGCGATATACTTTTGGGTCATAATATCACTGATGGTCAGACTATTGGCATCCTGAGGTACAGCAGCACTGGCCAGATAATTGGCGATTTCCCCTGCTGCAACACCCGCAAATTCCATATGTGCTGTGACACCTTTTTTGAATGCATCAAAAGCTGTTGCTTTGTCACCCTTTATAAAGGCAGCTTCCGCTTTTATAAACTGTAATTCAAAATAAGATAGAATCAAGTGGTCAGCAGCATCTTTAAAAATGTATTTGCCTGGGATTTGTGCTGCAGATGTTACGGTCGGAGAAACGCCCCAAAGCAATGGTATCCTGGTAGGTTTATTGGCTGTATTTGTTGTATCTCCAATCGTTGGTGTCACTCCCCGATAGACTCCATCCGGGGAAGCTGACAACATCAAAGGCAATCTTGGGTCTGTAACTCCACCCAAAAGACTTCCATCAAGGAGTTGTACGATATACTTACTTTGTCTGAAACTTCTGAGATTGTTTCTGGTTGCACCATAAAAATTGCCATCGCTTGAACTAGTTCCTGCGTGTGGAATATTAAAGTTATCTGCGTTACTGGCAAAGGCCTTATCTACATATTCAATTACCTTATCTGGATTATAGCTCGATTTTTTAGTGATATGGTGCGCATTTCTGGCAAGATTGGCATATACAAATTTGATCCATTTGTCTCTTTTGCCTTTATATACCAAATCCCCTCTACCGAGGCTTGCTTCATTAACATTACCATCTGTTCTGGAGAGGTCTGCAATTGCCTCTTCACTCAATCTTTTGACTTCTTCGTAAACAAGATCCTGTCCGTCGAAATCAAAAATGTATCTGTTTGGTTCCCACGCCTGCTTGAGAATCATCTCTCCATAAACGTCAGTTGAAGATTGCCAGCTCCAAGCTCTAATGGCTTTCGCTGCACCAACATAATCCCATTTTTCAGTTTTGGTTGATTCGTCGACAATGAGGTCTATGTTTTTGCCAATAGCCCAGTAATGCTGTCGCCATTTTTCCCCTGCAGCATCACTACCAGCTACATAACCTTGCTGATCCCATACATTGTTGGCAGTGATCCAGTTCCAGTTTTGTACATATTGCCCAACATATCGGGAATCAAAAGCCTCACCTCTAGCCATTTGGGAAAATAAGGGAGGTAAAACAGAAAAACCATCTGCACTTTGAGGAAAACTTGGATCCTGGTTGATGTCCAGAAAGTCGTCGCAACTCGCCAGCGAAAGCATGACGAATAGCATAATTATTTTATTTATAATTGATTTCATTATTTACGTATTTAAACATTAAAAAGTAACACTCAAACCTGCAGAAAATGACCTCGGAAGTGAAGTTTTCCCAAAGTCCATACCGAAGCCACCCGATCCACCGGTTGCGGGGTTGGTTGTGCTCACATATGGATCTGCACCCGTATAATTTGTCAATAAGAACAAATCTGTTCCGTTTACAAAAACACTGGCTTCTTTGATGATATTCTTAGGTCCAAATAAAGCTCTCGGCAGTTCATACCTAATCGTTATGTCTCTCAATCTTAACCAATTGATGTCTCTTTCCACAAAATCTTCTGGTTGGATAGCCACACTAAAATATTGCTCATTGCTGATCGGAATTACTTCTTTGGCGTTGACAGTTGGAGTCTCTGATTCTTCCTTGCCATCTTTTACTACACCAGGAAAAACAATTGGAGTTTCTCTATCGAGAGTTCTCTTACTCAAACCAGTCTGGTACAGATACATTTCGTTGCCATTGAAAATATCTCCACCCTTTCTGATATCAAAAAGAAATGAAATATTGATGTTCTTTCCTATGTCAAGATCATTCACCAAACCCATTACAAAATCAGGGTTTCTGTCCCCAATAGGAAGGAAGTTTGCATTTCTAAGTGGAAATCCTGTATTTGGATCTACCAAAATGTCTCCTTTGCTATTGCGCAAATAACTCCAGCCACCTATAGCTGTGGCTGTTCCTGCACCTCTTCCGTTCAATGGCTCATAGAATAAGTTGGTCGGTGCATTGAATCGGGAAGCAAGGACATCAGCAGGGGCAAATGCACTGGCTCTCACGTTACCAACTGCCCATGTATCTGAATCATAATACTCATTAACCCTTGCAGGAAGATTCAATACTTCCGTAACATACTTAGTAAAGTTAAGGATCATATTCCACCTGATATTGGATTTATTTACTATATTGACATCAAGTGAACCATCAATACCTCGGGTTTTGACGTCTCCTCCATTAAGTAGTCCAAAAATAAACCCGGTACCATAACTTAGACGCTGGACCACAATCTGATCTGTGATATTTTTAGAATACAATGAGAAGTCAAGCAAAATCCTGTCATTAAAAAATCCAAGCTCAGTGCCAATTTCAGAGCTTTGTACACTTTCAGGCTTTAAAGCCGGATTGTCTCCATAAAAATCAAACAAAAATCCACCGCCCGTACTGGTTTGTGAAACAAGCCTTGATTGAATTCTATAAGGAGGTGCCGGATTACCCACTTTAGCGACTGAGAATCTTAATTTTCCACTATTCAATATACCCAATTGGTCTTTTAAAGCCGGAAGTTCTGTGAAATTAAACGCCAAACCGGCTGATGGATAAAAATAAGATCTGTTGGCGGCAGGTAAAGTACTGGAGTTGTCATTCCTTCCGGTAAGGCTTAGATTAAGCCATCCTTGATAACTGAAATCTGCTTTTGCAAAAACACCCACCAATCTTGTTCTGGTCAATGTAGTTCTGTTTCTCTGAGTGGTAGGATCTGTGTTGTTGATACTGTTGAATTCTGGTAAATAGAACTTTTCTCCATAGTCGGTGCTCACTTCGTTTCTTCTGTCATCCACTGAGGTACCAACAATCAGGTTTGTAGAAAAGTCTCCAAATTCCTTCTTCAAATTTGCAAACATGGTCGTGTTGAGAATCCTTCCAACATCAATATAATTCTCAATCCAACCTGAACGGCCAAAGCCAATATTTGATTCCGGGTGGAAAAACCTGTTGGCACCTGTATTGTAAGTGTCCATTCCAAATCGACCAATCAGGGACAACCACGGGGTGATAGTAGCATCCAACGCAACGTTAGCGGTGTTCCTTGTTGTTTTTTCGGTTCTTGCGTTTTTGTATACATTGAAAAATGAATTCTCATTGTCATTTCCAAAGTTAGCAGATGGTAAA
Source organism: Saprospiraceae bacterium (assembly GCA_020436935.1). Taxonomy (GTDB): domain Bacteria; phylum Bacteroidota; class Bacteroidia; order Chitinophagales; family Saprospiraceae; genus JADKBO01. The sequence goes on along the minus strand of JAGQWX010000005.1, from coordinate 23,243 downwards.
GTCAGAGTCCTTACTCCAGCTTCGTCCAGATAATTCCTCATGTCATAATCAGAAGGATATCTTAAGGTTCCAATCAAATAGCCCTGGGTTCCACCAGGAGGCAAAACGTTGGAGTTGACTGTATTTGAAAATCTTGCTGTAGATTTCAACCAATTGGTGATTTTGTATTCTGTCGCAACAGCTACGTTGGTTTGTGTATATTCATTGGTAGGAATATTTCCTTTACTATCAATAAATGCGCCTGACAACCTGTAGGTAAACTTCTCCGTTCCTCCTTCAAGTGATAAGTCATGTCTCATATTGTTTCCTGTCTGGAAGAAGTTTCCAACATTGTCATAAAACTGGGTACCACCTTCATATTTTGGACCAAAATAATCAGAATCAGAAGCACTGACGGCCCCATTTACTCCTCTTCCATAGACGGTTTGGATTTCAGGAAATCTCGTAATTTTAGAAGTGGCAAATCTATTGCTATAAGTAATTTTTGAAGTTCCTGCCTTCCCCTTCTTTGTGGTAATGACAATTACTCCATTTGCACCTTCGTTTCCATAAAGCGCTGCCGCTTCAGGCCCTTTCAGGACAGTGATGTTCTCAATGTCATTGGGGTTGATTTCTGCCAAACGGCTTCCTACATCATCACGGTTGTTGTTGATATTGCCGTTCACACTGGTAGCATCAGAGGTAAGGGTATGTTGATTAAAGGTTGAACTGTTAATAGGCAAACCATCCATTACGATCAGCGGCTGGTTGCTGTTTCCAATTGAGGTAACCCCTCTTAGATTAATACTCACGGATCCCCCTGCAAGACCACTTGTAGGCGTAAGTGTCATTCCTGAGATACGCCCCTGCAATGCCTGAAAAACATTGTCCCTTTGTGTACTTTTTAATGGATCACCTTTCAACCCCTGTGCACTGTACGCAAGTTTGGACTTATCCTGTACCAATCCAAGTGCACCCGTAATGACCACCTCTTCAATAAGTACTGAACCTGATAGCACAACATCCATGGTTTTAGAGCTACCCACAGTGATGGTTTGCGAATCTGTTCCAATTGAAGAAAAAATGAGCTCCTGGCCTGGACTTGCTTCAATGGAATATTCGCCATTGATGTCGGTTGCTGTACCTCTATCGGTACCCTTCACTTGAACTGTGGCGCCAATCAATGGTACTCCTTCAGCATCCGTCACCTTTCCTGTGACAGTCTGAGCAAAAGCAGTTGCACCCACGAATAGTGTCAATACAAAAGCGATCACGACACCTTTTGGAATGCTCCTCAAAGAATTGTAGAATTCTAATTGCATAATGAAATATTTAATTTGGTTATGAAAATCCGTAGGGAAATAAAAAGTATATAACTTATATCACTACTTGAAATATAAGCTTAAAAGTTCTAAATTATGGTCTGGTTATGGTAATGTTAGGTTATTCAAATATAACATTTCTGTCAACTTTTGTTATTTTTATAATAAACTTTTTACACTAAGTTCATAATTTGGATTTAGTCTTAAAGTATTTTTTCACACCACAACTCAATGATTGCCCACACCCCATTTCTAAAAATTATGCTTATCATAACATTAAATCAAAAGATCATACGTTGTATACTTTTGATTCAGAGTATATTTGCTTTGCATAATTTTCATTTTCCACGCGTGTATATCTCATATGGATATATGGCCATTTTTGAAAATGATCAGCTTTATAATAAAACCATGGTGTTGTGAGGTTTAAAGTTCAAATCCTTTCTTGTGTAATGTTCCTTGCATCTTTTGCATTTGCAAATATTCCACCTGAACAAGGCGTTGATGAAAGCCCTTCAGATGTTTACAACAATTACATCAATTTTATCAATGAAAGCATGCATGGCATGCTAATCGTGAATAAACTGCTGGAAAATTATAACCTTGACCTCAACAAATACGTAGACCTCGACAGCTACCGCATCAACAACTACACCAACGAAGACCTGCCGCTGGATGTATTTCAGGATCCGGAGCGCATGTTTTTCAATCATCTGACCCCGTACGAATGGTACGACAAATGCATTGCTGGAAGCAAATCCCTGGATGGCCGAACCGCTCAAAGGCTCAACCTCATAGCTACCAACATCAAAAAAGAAATCACCACTATCAATACCCTCAGGTTTGATTTAGATAAAATCACAAAAGGCATAGACTTCTCAAAGACAGAAAACATCCAGCGTGTATATGATAAACTGGAAGAGGGCGTAGTTGCTTTCAATCAATTCTACAAACTACAGGACCAACTGGTCAATGAGATCAATAAGCTGACAGCCGGAAAACTCAATGGCAGCAAGTACAATGGTTTTAGAGAAGTGTATGGCATTTGTAAAACCATTCTGGAAAATGTCAGGGCCAAGGAGACAGAAAAGATGGAGACGCTAATCAGCAGGCTCGAAGAAAAACAAAAATCTTTTCCTGGTCTGTTGTCACAATTGGATCTAAATAAATCTGCCGAAATCAAACTGATCAGTGAAAACCTGTCCAACAGTCTGAACGGCTTCCTCAAATCAACAAGGGATTTTTATGTGGATGGCACAGTAAACGACACGTATAAGATATATGGTAAGTTTTATTACTACCACAATATTGCCCTCCTTTCTAAATTCAATCGCTATGGCTCCGGATTTGCTGCTGAAATCAATCACCTGTTGATGCTGTTAGCCCCTGATGAAATTCTTGTTGCTGAACAACCCCATTTATTTCAGGTCATATACCCAAAAAGATTGGTAGAAAGTCCGGAAACCTTAGCCAGTGATGATTATATAGCTGCACTGCCCACTACACTTAAAGAAAGAAAAATCACACCCTCGACCACCATTTTGAGGGCTGACAACAGAATACTTGAACTTGAACTTTTTGACCACATGATCCAGGATGGAGACATCGTTTCTATCAATTTCAACGGCGACTGGATCCTTGAAAATGCAGAATTGGAGCGCGCTCCACAAAAATTGAGACTCAAACTCAATGAGGATGGCAGAAACTATCTTCTGCTCCATGCTGTCAATGTTGGAAAAAGGCCTCCCAATACCGTTGCTTTAAAATACAAGTACAGAGGGATGAATAAAGAGATCATCATGAAGTCTGACCTCAACACATCCGAGCTCATAGAAATTGTCATTCAATAGACATCTTTACCGAACAGTCAAGCCCCCCTTTCTCAATCCTTTTATTGGCCGATTAGATGCTTACCCTCTTACATTACATAGGGTGAGCGCTTACGTTAAATAGGTTTTTGGAACATTAAATTAGATTATGCAATCAAATTTTTTCCTTATTATTGCCCTCAATCTATTATCAATTTCCTGACTGACGAAACAAAACATTATGATTGAAAGAAGTTTTACAAAAAAACTACTGTATGCACTATTGTTGCTATTCATGCCCCTACTTTCTTTTGCCCAGGCAGAAAGTTCTGGTCTTGATGCCTGGATCAATGAAAAATTCACTCCGGTATCCAATACCTTCGCTGGCATAGTACTTTTCAACATTCCAGGTACCAATGTACCTTTTGTTGTTGCACTCCTTGTTTTTGGAGCATTATTTTTTACGCTTTACTTTGCCTTTGTCAATTTCCGAAGATTTGGCCTGGCGCTAAAAGTTGTAGCCGGTAAATATGACGCCATTGAACAGGCAGCTGAAGCTACGGCTCCGAATGTCAATATTGTCGAAGGTGATATCGTGGATACCATCCGTGACGAAAGTAAGATGGGTGAAGTAAGTCACTTTCAAGCCCTCGCAACTGCAGTTTCCGGAACCGTGGGCTTGGGTAATATTGCAGGTGTGGCCATAGCAATTGCCATTGGTGGGCCTGGTGCTACTTTCTGGATGATCATCTGTGGCTTGCTTGGTATGTCCACAAAATTTGTTGAATGTACACTTGGGGTAAAGTACAGAGATATTGGACCAGATGGGACTGTATTCGGAGGACCCATGTATTATCTGACCAAAGGCTTCAATGAAAAAGGAATGCCCGGTCTTGGTAAGTTTTTGGCCATGTTGTTTGCTATTCTATGTGTCGGTGGTTCTTTTGGCGGCGGTAATGCTGCTCAGGCCAATCAGGCAGTTCAGCAAATGGTATCACTTTTTGGCTTGACAGGATCTCCGGCAATTGGAGCAGTTTTGGGGTTTGTCCTTGCGGTCATCGTGGGTTTTGTAATCATTGGGGGTATCAAAAGGATAGCCAATGTGACAGAAAAACTGGTGCCATTTATGGCCATCATTTATGTTGTTGCTTGTCTAATTATTATCGGTGTGCATTTTTCTTTTATCGATGATGCCATTGCCATCATTATGAAAGGTGCATTTTCTCCTGATGCCGCTGTTGGTGGATTCTTTGGGGTTCTGGTCCAGGGTTTCAGAAGAGCCGTGTTTTCCAATGAAGCTGGTGCCGGTAGTGCTTCCATAGCTCACAGTGCCGTGAAAACTCAATATCCTGCTTCAGAAGGTATTGTTGCCTTATTGGAGCCCTTTATAGATACTGTAGTTATATGTACCTTGACAGCGCTTGTCATTGTGCTCTATAATTTCAATGGTTATTTTGCTTACGGTGGTGATGGCGCCGGACAAGTGGTTATGAATGCAACAGGCGCTTCTGTTGGAGGGGTGGATTTGACATCTGCGGCCTTTGCTGAAACGCTCTCATGGTTCCCTATTGTATTAACGATTGCTATTGTCTTGTTTGCTGTCTCTACAATGATCTCTTGGTCATATTATGGACTTCAGGCCTGGAAATACATTTTCGGAAAGAGCAAAACAGCCGACCTTACCTATAAGGTTTTGTTCCTCGTGATGGTGGTTGTGGGAAGTGCTTCTTCAATGCAGGCAGTCTTTGATTTTTCTGACGCAATGATCCTGGCCATGGTATTCCCGAATATGGTGGGCTTGTTCTTCCTTGCCGGCGAAGTCAAAAAAGAGATGAACCGGTACCTGAAAGCCATAGATGTAAAGACATTCTTTAAATAAAATTTGTTTTTTATAAAGTTGAAAGCTGCATAAATCCATAAGTTTGTGCAGCTTTTTATTTCTATACTGCCCGGAATATAGATTTTCCAGAATTATTGTGTTGTAAAATTAATAAAGATCGAAGAATGAAATTGAGCCATAGCCTAAGCTATGGCGAGATTGAATGATGAAGATATTGATTAATTTTGCAGCAAGAAAATGGAAAAATCTATTTCCGAGCAGTATTACCTAACCAAATAAATTCCTATACTATGATAATAGGTGTTCCAAAGGAAATCAAATCAAATGAAAATCGCGTCGCACTTACTCCTGCAGGTGTGGTTGAGTTTACCAAAAGAGGTCATGAAGTGTATGTTCAGGACCAGGCAGGAACAGGCAGCGGATTTGCCAACGATGCCTACATCATGGCAGGGGCAAAAATTTTACCCACCATTGAAGATATCTACGGCATTGCTGAGATGATCATCAAGGTCAAGGAGCCCATTGAAGCTGAATATGGACTTATCAAAGAGGACCAACTCCTATTTACTTATTTCCATTTTGCATCCCATGAACCATTGGTCCATGCCATGATCAAAAGCAATGCGATATGTCTTGCGTATGAAACAGTAAAGGCCCCGGATGGAAGTTTGCCGCTTTTGATCCCAATGAGTGAAGTAGCAGGTAGGATGTCTGTTCAGGAAGGTGCAAAATATCTCGAAAAACCAATGGGCGGAAGAGGTATTTTGCTGGGCGGTGTACCCGGCGTAAAGCCTGGAAAAGTGCTCATCCTGGGAGGAGGAATAGTTGGAACAGAAGCTGCGAAAATGGCTGCTGGTCTTGGAGCAGATGTGACCATCATGGACATCAGTCTGAAAAGACTGCGATATCTCAGTGAGATTTTGCCTCCAAATGTGGACACCATGTACTCCAACGAATACAATATCCGCAACATGATCGGTGAATCTGACCTCATCATTGGTGCAGTGCTTATTCCCGGAGCAAAAGCCCCACATCTCATCACCAGAGAAATGCTCAAGTCGATGAAGCCCGGGACTGTTATGGTCGACGTTGCCGTAGATCAGGGTGGTTGCATTGAGACTTGCAAACCCACCACCCACGATGACCCAACCTTTGTCATTGATGATGTCATCCACTATTGTGTTGCCAATATGCCGGGAGCTGTGCCATACACTTCAACCATAGCACTGACCAACGCAACTTTGCCTTATGCATTGGAACTGGCAGGAAAAGGATGGAAAAAAGCTTGCGAAGACAACAGAGACCTGCGTGAAGGCCTCAATATCGTCAATGGAAAAATTGTATACCAGGCTGTAGCTGAAGCTTTCAAACTAAGATATACCCAGGTTCACGACGTCCTTTAATTGTAGAATATATGTTGATCAATCTCATCAGTGACACTGTCACAAAGCCTGTTCCGGAGATGCTTGAAGCAATGATGCAAGCTGAAGTTGGAGACGATGTCTTTGGTGATGATCCGACAATAAATGCACTGGAAAAGAAAGCAGCCTCCATGTTTGGTCATGAGGCTGCTCTCTTTTGTTCTTCAGGTACTTTGAGCAACCAAATTGCAATTCGCCTCAATACACAGCCTCTGGAAGAAATCATTTGCCACAAGTCGAGCCATATTTTTTGGTATGAGACAGCTGCATATGCCATGATTTCTAATGTCGTCATCAACCCGATCGACAGTGACGATGGCAAACTCCACCCTGATCAAATAGCCCAAAATCAGAAACCGTTGATAGACTGGCTGCCATATACCTCCATGGTTGAAATAGAAAACTCCTGCAATAGGGAAGGCGGTTGTTATTATACCTATGCTGAAATGGAAGCATTGAGCGCGGAATGCAAACGTCTTAATTTGAAATTTCATCTCGACGGAGCCAGGATTTTTAATGTGTTGGTAGAAACGGGAGATCAGCCCTCCGACATCGGACCTATGTTTGATACGATTTCTGTTTGTTTGTCCAAAGGTCTGGGTGCACCAGTCGGTTCAATGCTGATTAGTTCTGCCGAGAACATCAAAAAAGCACGCAGGATCAGAAAAAGCCTTGGCGGAGGCATGAGACAGGCCGGATATCTGGCGGCAGCAGGAATTTATGCACTCGACCACCATATTGAAAAACTTAGGAACGATCATGCCAAAGCACGCCATACTGAAAGCTTATTGAAATCCCTTCCTTACATCTCATCTATAAAACCTGTATTTACCAACATTGTCATTTTCGATCTTGCAGCACAGATTTCTACGACCCATTTTCTGGATTATTTAAAATCCAATGGCATACTGGCTACAGCTTTTGGCCCCAAAACCATACGTTTTGTTTTTCACCTGGACATCACAGAATCTATGATGCCTCATCTGGAAAAATGCCTGAAATCTTACCTTCCATAGAATTCCAGACAACATTTTATTAAAAATAATAAAAGGAATTCACAAAATAATAATCTATATACGTCTATATATCAATGGATAACAAATAAAATTATCTCATATTTTAATTTTATTTTAAAAATCATGTAACTTTATTAGACTTTTGCGTCAAAATTCTATCACTTAAGAATCAATATCACAGGGTATGATGATCAACCTCCTCAGTCCTATAGTCTCAGGTGCTATACCTGCGGACATAGCAGACGAAGAATTGGTTTCCGAGTATTTGTTAACGCAGAATGGCAGATACTTTGAAATATTATACCAGCGATATTCAGGTAAGGTATATGCCAAATGCCTGACTATTCTCAATGATAACTTCCTTGCTATGGACGCAATGCAGGATATTTTCATGAAGGTAATGCTGAGTATTTCAACATTTAAGTCAAAAGCGAAGTTTTCGACTTGGCTATACAGTATCACTTACAACTTCTGTATCGACGAAACCCGAAGGAGAAAAAAGAGAATGATGGCTGGTGAAGAAGAGATAGAAAAGTTGACCGATACCCTGGAAGATGAAGACCTGATCGAGGATGAAAGATTGATTTCGGTAAAAGTAGACCATATGAAGGAGATACTTGGTGAGATGAAAGAAATTGATAAATCCATGCTATTGATGAAGTACCAGGATGATCTTTCGATCAAGGAAATCGTAGACATTACCAATAAAACCGAAAGTGCCGTAAAAATGCAATTGAAAAGAGCAAAAGAAAAGTTTGTAAAGATTCACGAAGAAAAGTATGCAAATGAGCAACAATGAATACAATGGATTTAAAGCGCTTGAACAAGAGATCATCAACAACAGAAAAGACACTGAATTTAATTCCGTAGAAAATAAATTGAAGGAAAACAAAAATACCTTTGACTTCATAGGCAATCTGATCAGCCTTTATTTGCCGGAAGTACTGACAGTGCTCACTAAATTTATTGGAGGAAGCCGTAATAACAAATAAATTAATTTGCCTGAATATGGATTTTACAGGAATATTCAACAACGCATTCAAACTCATCATCGACACCTTTGCTGTCGGAATACCCAACCTGATAAAGGCCTTGTTGATTTTTGGTATAGGCTATTATATTTCAAAAGCCATAACAAAAGTCATACAACTCATTTTGCACAGAATGGGTATCGACCGATTGGGTGATCAGCTGCAAAGCATTGATATCGTTGCAAAATCAAATGTCGAAATCAAAATCAGCATGGTGATTTCAAAAATCATATATGCTTTTCTGATTTTGATATTTCTGGTTGCTTCAACAGATATTTTAGGCTTGCCTGCCTTGTCCAATCTTGTTGCTCAGGCCATAGAACTTGTACCGAATATACTGGTTGCTTTGGCCATCCTGATCTTTGGTGTGATCGGTGCTGATGCTGTCAGAAAACTGGTACTTAGCACTTGTGAATCTCTGGGAATTCCCAGCGCAAAGATCATTGCAAGTTTTGTATTTTATTTTCTTTTCATCACCATATTCCTCATGGCATTGGGACAAACGAAAATCAATACTGCCTTCCTGGAGAAAAATATTTCCATCATTATTGCCGGTGCAGTACTTGCATTTTCTATTGGATACGGTCTTGCATCAAAAGACATTGTTGCCAATTTTCTTGCAGCCGGATACTCCAAAAAGCAATTTAAAATAGGTGATGTAGTACTTATGGCCGATGGTACAAAAGGAACCATTACCAACCTCGACAACTCCGTGGTTGAGGTCACCACAGAACAAAGCAAAGTGATTTTCCCAATCCACAAGCTCCTCAAAGAAAAAGTAGAAATTTTTAAATAAACCATCTAAACATCCTCGTCTATGAGAAAAGTATTTTTACTAATATTGACGGTAACATTCTGTCACCTGAATGCACAAACCCTTGAAGAATTAAAAGCCCAAAAAGCAGACATAGAGGCTGCAATGGCACCCATCAAAGCACAACTGGATCCTCTGCAGGCACAAATTGCAGATATTGATGCAAAAATCGCCAAATTCCCTGGTTGGTATAAAGGTGCTTTTGGAACTTTAGGTCTTAATTTTACAGGGCTTAACAACTGGTATTCCAACCCAAACCCTGATTCAAAATCTACCACCATTCTGGGTAGCTTCAATGGTTTTGCAAATAAAATAGAAGACAAATACTTCTGGAGAAACAACGGCTCACTCAACCTCGGCTGGCAAAAACTAGACACCAACAAAGAAGGTGAACCAGATGCAAAATTCGAACCCGTCTCAGATTTGTTCAACGTTACATCTCTTTTCGGATACAACCTGACCAAAACACTGGCAGCTTCTGCATTGGGTGAATACAGAACAAGTGTTATTAAAAACTTTAACAATCCGGGATATCTTGATCTTGGGGTTGGAGCCACCTGGACACCAATGTCCAACCTCGTAGTAGTTTTCCACCCACTCAACTACAACTTCATCTTCGCAGACAACGAGAACCAATTTACTTCATCATTGGGATGCAAAATCGTAGCTGATTACAACACCACTTTGTACAAGGGCGTAAAATGGAGGTCGAACCTTACCAGTTTCCTTTCTTACAAAGAGAACGACCCGTCTTTGAGCAACTTCACCTGGACCAACGGCTTCTCATTCACCTTGGTGAAAGGAGTCGGTGTTGGTATTGAGCATGCCTTCAGAATCAACAGACAAGAGAGTGCTGACAATCAGTCCTACTACATTGTAGGGATTTCATACGCACTGTAAGCATAATATTGCGCACGCAAAGGAAGCCGGGAATCGATCATTTCCGGCTTTTTTTATGTTTTGGTTCATCTAAGAAAACTTTACTTTGCACATACCATGATCATACAAAGCAGCTTTGCGGTTTATACTTCAAACAAACATCTCAGGGTAAAAAGTTGGGAAGCTTTTTATCGTGATTTACCATTTGGAGTATCGTTGCCGGTTAAAATTTTTACGCAACAACGACGATGAAATATGCGTGGGGGGAGGATAAGTTTTAGGATTAAATCGGTTTCGTTCTAAGTTGTATTATTTGAAAATATTAGATTTTCTAATATTCACAAAAAGCAAACTACCAACGTACAAAACTGATGCGACTACTAAAATCATCATATCTGTTCAAGTTAATTTTACGTTAAAAATTGTTCCACAAAGATGCAAAAGAAATTGAAATATGAAAAATTATATTTCGAATTTCTCTAAAATTCAATACACTTTTCGACGATGAATAAATTAAAAATAATTATAATCTACAATGCATTGATTTATAAGCAGTCACAAGGTAAGCAAATATTTTGAAGTGAAAGTCCGGGTTTCCACCCGGGCCTTTTCTACTAAATTATGATATCTTTCCAAATACCGGGAAAGATGGATTGATGTATCTTTACCTTGATTAGATAAAATGAAGAATAAAATTCGGTTTACCATATTTTCATTTCTAGCCGCATCCATTCTGCTTACCTCTTCTGTAAGTGGGCCAATGTGGGGCTTTTTTGGCCACAGGACCATCAATAAAATGGCCGTCTTCACCCTGCCCCAGAAAATGCTGCCATTGTACAAAAAAAACATCAACTATATTTCAGAACACGCTGTCGACCCGGATATGCGGAGGTACGCCACGAAGTTTGAGGCCATCAGGCACTATATAGATATTGACCAATGGGATACTATACCTTTCAAAAAATTGCCCCGGGATCTCAATGAAGCTATGCTCAAATTTGGAGAATTGTATTTCACCAAAGGGCAAGACAGCTTACGCATTACCATCTCCTGGGACAATGACAGCACTTGTACCCTTGCTTACAGGAACATCCGAAAACCAGTTAAAAAAAGAGATTTGGTCAATTATATGCGGCAGGAACTTTGGCCGGGGTATTACCTGGAAGAAATGTCAACTGAAGTCAGCGTCACTGAATACTGGCTGCGTACGTCTCTTGAAGTGCCGGGTTACAACAGGCTTTGTCTAGTTGATAAGTTTACAGAACACGGCATTGTCCCATACTACCTGGAGATGGCGGTTGGCAAACTCACCAATGCCTTCAAATCCAAAAACATGTCCGATATTTTGCGCAACAGTGCAGATATTGGTCATTATATAGGTGATGCTCATGTGCCGCTACATACCACCAAAAATTATAATGGTCAGATGACCGACCAGGTGGGTATACACGCTTTTTGGGAAAGTAGAATTCCTGAGCTTTTTGCCAACAACACCTACGATTATTTTGTGGGCAAGGCAGAATACATCGAAGATTTCAGGACCTACTTTTGGGACATTATCACCGACTCTCATGCTTACCTCAACGATGTTTTGTACATCGAGAAAAGTCTGAGCAAGACCTTCCCATCTGATCAGCAATACTGCTTTGAAGAAAGACTGGGTGTCAATACAAGAACCCAATGCCAGGCCTACGCCAAAGCGTATCACGAAGCCATGCAGGGCATGGTGGAAGAGCGTATGACTTCAAGCATCAAGTCCATAGGTGATGTATGGTATACTTGCTGGGTCAATGCTGGTTCGCCCGATTTGTCACAACTCGACAATACAGAGGTCGTCATCGAAGAAATCGTCCGCGACCCCAATTTAAAAATCAGAGAACACGATAATTAATCATTATGGATTGGAAAGAAGAACAAGATTACCTGGTAAAGGAATATGAATTTAAAGACTTCAAGGAAGCTTTTGCATTTATGACAAAAGTGGCCCTGGTCGCTGAAAAAAAGGACCACCACCCTACCTGGGGCAATGTGTACAACAAGGTATGGATCAAGCTCAATACCCATAGTGCAGGCAATAAGATTACTCAAAAAGACCACGATCTTGCGGCAGCCATTGACCAGCTGTAACACATGGCTTAAACCCTTGAAATGAAAAAGTTTGGTTCGTCCGCTACATTTATAGCCACGCTTACACGTTTGAGCCTGGTACTTACATTGTGCCTGGTAATGCAGGATTTGATCGCCCAGTCCTGTGAAGGAAGTATCGGCGAAAATATATTTACCGATGGAGATTTTGGTCGCGGGAGCAGCAATATCCTGCAAAGTGATCCGGGAATAGCACCTGGATATACCTACACCACCAATCCTCCTCCCAACGATGGCTTTTATACCATTACCAATGATATGTCCAAATGGACGAACATCTTTAATGTCTGGCACACCCCAAAAGATAACAGCAGTGATGCGCAAGGTTACATGATGGTGGTCAATGCGAGTTTTTCGACAGGTGTCTTTTACAGGCAAAAGATCACCGGACTATGTGAAAATACGCGCTACGTTTTTTCAGCGGATGTCATCAATGTAGACCGGGCATCGTTATCAGGGAGAATTCTCCCCAATGTTTCCTTTCTCATCAACAATGTAGTCAAGTACGCGACGGGCAACATCATCAATGATGAGAAATGGCATACTTATGATTTTGTATTTACCACCGATTCCACCCAAACAGAATTGGAGCTTTCACTGGTCAACAACGCCCCAGGAGGACTGGGCAATGATCTGGCCATCGACAATATTTCCTTTCGGGCTTGTGGACCGGTGCTCAATATTTTCCCTGAGGAAACTGCAAATATTTGCGAAGATGGCAATCCTATAGCCATCCAGGCATTCATCAACAAAAAAGACAGCTCAAATTTTTTCCTCCTTTGGCAGGTCAGTTTTGATGAAGGAAAAACCTGGGCTGATCTTCCGGGTGAGAACAAGGACCAATACCTCCACCAGATCAAAACTCCCGGCACATATCACTATAGGTTTCTTACCGCAGGAACTTTGTCAGGGCTGGCCAATCCCAAATGCAGGGTGGTAAGTCCTGAAAAAATCATCAAAGTGCTTCCCAAGCGATACAATCATAGGGATACCATTTGTATAGGCAGCAGTTACCAGCAGGGGATCAATACCTACACATCGTCCGGCACGTACATCGACAGCCTTCGATCAGTCTATGGGTGCGACAGCATCGTCACCCTGGACCTCGTGGTTGTGAATGATGGGGTCATCGATTTTACCATCGATAAAGCTTCACCCTCCTGTTCTTACCTAAAGGATGGTTTTGTAAATATCAGCATCAATAACATCAGATATGGCCCTGGTATCATTACTTTTTTTGACAGTTTGGGCCAGGTTTTATCAAGCACTGCTGAGCTGGAATCAGGCCGATATCGCTATCGCATTGAAGATCGGCACGGTTGTTTTCTTACAGATGAAATCATACTCGACCCAACTCCGGAATTCACTTTGGACATTGGCAATGATGTCACAGTCAATCTTGGCGAAATGCTGGAAATAACTACTGGTGCCAATCAGCCTGTTGTTGATGTGAATTGGCATGGCTATGAGGATATAGACTGCAGAAATTCAGCTTGTTCTGTCATCGAACTTATTCCCTTCCAGAGTGGGTGGCTGCTTGCAAAAGCTTCGAACGATAACGGCTGTACAGCTACTGACAGTCTACTGGTCACCGTAAATGAAAATCCTGAATTTTACTATTCAAACATTTCATTGCGCAGTAGTTTTGAAAACGATGGTTTTGTGCTCAAGGGCAATTTGGGAGCCATCAATGAAGTGATGGATTTTCTGGTTTACGACAGATGGGGCAACCTCGTTTATACCGGGGAAGATTTTCAAAAAGACCAAAATTCAATATCCTGGCCATTGATGGATTCAGCCAAAAAATGGTCTGATGGAGTGTATACTTTTTTGCTGCAAATGAGGTTGATCAATCAAAAAATATACACGCTCAGCGGTGATATTACGATCATGAATTAGAATATTCTATATACCTCTTACGGCATTCTGAATACTTTCCCAAAGAAAATTTTTTCAAAAAAACTTTGGTTTACTTTTGATTTGCAAATTATACCTCTATCTTTGCGCCACAATAATACCGCGGGGTGGAGCAGTTGGTAGCTCGTCGGGCTCATAACCCGAAGGCCGTAGGTTCAAGTCCTGCCCCCGCTACTAAGATTAGAAACCGTTATCATTCGTTTGGTAACGGTTTCTTTGTTTTACGGGGGTTTCAGAAGCTTTGAAGCTTCAACAATTGTAAACAACTGATAATAATTCACATCTTATTCGTTCGTTATACGTCCGTATGCTGTATATTTGAAGAAATTACATGCCATGCGTCGGAACAAAGTAAGCCTACCAAGATTCAATTTAGAGCTTTCAAAAGGTCGCAAACCGTCAAGTATCTTCCTGGTCTATCGCTATGGGAAAGATGCTCAAGGCAATGAAATCAAAATAAAGTGGAGCACAACGAAAAAATGTTTGCCCTCGCACTGGGACAAAATCATGAGAAGGCCAGTCATTTCTGTGACTTTCCCGGGAGGCGTAAAGAAGGCTTCTGAGCTTTATGAAGCCTTGGATCAAATCGAAATGGAAGCCAAAAGGATTGCTAAAGCTGACCCGGCTATTTCTGTTGATGACTTCAAAAAGAAACTTGACATTTTTTGCGGCTTTGCCCTTCCAGAAATTTCAAACATTCCTACCCTACCAGAATACTTCAAAACTTATATTGCAAAACAAAACTGGGACTATCGCACCGTTCAAAAGTTTGAAGGCATCAAAACAAAGCTTGAAGAGTTCTCTTCAGATCAGAGATACAAACTAACCTTTGACAACATTACTCAGGAGTGGGCAAAGCATTTTACGTTGTGGATGGAAGCCAATGGGGTTGCAAGCCCGAACACTCAAAGCAAGATATTTCAGGTCATCAAGCAAGTGATGTCGGATGCAGCAGAACAAACTATTGTCATTGATGGTGAACTTGTACCATACCATTCAAACAAGCATTTCAAAAAGTTTTCAACCAAAAGAGTGGATACAACCAAGCATTTCTTGACACTTGGTGAACTTGAAAAACTCTGGTCCTATGATCTATCGAGTGACAAATCAAAAGAGGTCGTCCGGGATTACTTTTTGATAATGTGTTACACTGGTTTGAGAATATCCGATGTGCTAAGCTTGGACAAAACCAATTTCTTCAAAGATGTTGATGGAAGTGAGTTTATCAGGCTATACACCTTCAAAGGTCGCAATGTCAAAAAAGACAATGAAGTTGTCATTCCGGTTTTGCCGGAACTCAAAAAGATAATGGACAAATATGAATACGTGCTTCCTGAGCCACTTTCAGAACAAAAGCACAATGAATACATCAAGCAGATTGTAAAAGCTGCAGGAATTGAAAGAATTGAGCAGCACAAGACTTCTGACAAAAAAGGGACCACTACGACAGTTGACATACATGAGAAGATTTCAAATCACTCAGGCCGCTATACATTCATCAATTTCATGTTGAATGACTATTCCATCAATCCACATGAACTTATGAAGATCACAGGTCAATCATTGAAAGTACTTATGGGTTATGAGCGAGGCAAAAAAGAAGAGAATGCCAAAAAGGTATTGCAGAAGATCAAACCAAGGTTTGATATAATCAGGAATATAGGATGAAAGCCAAAGACAATATGAATTTTGCAATAGTTACCAGGGATGAAATCAGAGACTGTTTCAGAGTTACTATCAATCTTGAATATGTTCAAGGCGGTGGTTTCTTTGGACAATTCGAAATCAATACTTTTGATGAATCCAATTTGGATCCAAATATCAAAGGATTTGATGTTTTACCAGCTGGGCGGATTGGTCATAATGGAATCATAAATCTGGATATTCCTGAAGGCGAAAATCATTTTCATATTGAAGAGAATGACGACTTCGCAAAGAACTTCAAAGTATATCCAGACCTTTCAAAAAGTCTTAATGCTTTTGGCTTAATGGTAAGGCAAGATCAATATTTGAAAGCTCGCAGAGCTTATGTATATGCTTCAAATGAGGAGTTTGAGAAGATCAGAGGATTCAGAAACTCATTATTTGATACCAAGGTAGAAAGCTTATTTGCCAAGGAACTTGAAGCCATTGAAACCGGTGCAAAGCAATCTGGAAACTTTCAAAAGCACATTCAGGATACACTTAATCAATTGGAATCTGAATTCACCAATAAATCTCTTTGGCTTGACTACTTCAACCATTATCATGAATTCAGGGGTGAAAAATTCGGTTTGCTTCATTCTGGTTCAGTCATCAATTTTCAGCTTTTGAATAACTTCCTTCCAGTGATCAGAAAAAAGGCGCTTATTGAGAATTTGGAAGAATTGGTTGAAGCCCCTTCAACTCATGAGGTCGATGGAATTCTTTCAAACTACTTCAAAGACATTTCAGCATACAAAAAGGTCATGGAACTCATGGTTTCTCAAAACCTGGTCCAGGCACATGTTTACAGGTGGAAGGATGAAAAGGGCGGCACCAAAGGTTTACTTGTTGCTATCATAAAATCTTTGTCAGCAAAGAACTATACAAAGAAAAGGTTGAGAAATGCTCAAATCGAAAAAATATGCCTTGTAACCTTTGGACTTGACGTAAGTATTGATTGGGTGAAACAAACAAAAGCTGAAGCTTTTAGCATGGAGACAGACTTTATTCCTACGTACATTTAACGCACTTAACGCACTTGTGCGTTAAGTGCGGTCCATTTATTTCATGTTGATATTGGTTCATTGTTCTTTTGCTTTATCAAATTTATACAGCAATGAACGATGTACTACTTATGCCTTTGAAGCTGTCAGAGCTTGAAAGACTCATTGAGAATTCAGTTTCTAAGGCCATCAACTCGAACCAATTCAAAGAGCCTCATAAGGAAAAGGGCATCTACCTTACCAAGCAGGAGGCAGCAAAGCTCCTTAAAGTCAGCCCCGGCTCAATTGACAACTATCGCAGAAGGGGCCAAATCCAAAGCTACCAGATCGGGCGTAACGTGCTCTTCAAGGAGGAAGAACTGCTAGCAGTAGTTGAACAGTGATAGCCATTTGTCAAACTCAATTCTAACCAAGCTAAGCAAGTTTTTTTTTAAAAAAAAAATAGTGCCAATCACATTTGACAGGCACTATTTAAGTGATAGTTATGACTGCAAATTTACATAATGCTCCTCTATCAGTAGCAACAAATAAGCCATTACTTGGTCTAGGCGATCCGTCAATATGGAACGCTGAATTATCTAAGCTTAGACAAACCTCAGACCAAGAGCCTGAGCCATTCCAGGAGTACGACCAATATGAGACGCTAGCAAGTGCTGCAAGCTTTGGCCATTTTGGCGAGATGGAAGAAACCAATGAGGACACGCTAAGGGAATTACTCGCAAAGTCTGAAGTCCATGCAAGCGAAGATATACCGCCGCCAAAGAATGCATTTGTGCAGAAACAAGGCGACAAAGAAATTCCGATTGCAACTATCGGCAACTTCTCAGTTTTCACTGGAAAGGCCAAAAGCAGAAAGTCATTCTTAGTCGCAATAATACTATGCATCGTGCTTAAATCAAAGAACTATCCAATCTTCCGGGGTTGTCTCGACGGAAAGATAAACCTTTACTTTGACACAGAGCAAGGCCGGTACCACGTGCTCATGGCACTCAAACGGATAGCCAGACAGGTCGACACTGCAAGCCTTCGGAATTTAAGGGTGTACGGTTTGCGCAGTCTGTCGACGGATGAAAGATTAAAGGCCATTGACTTTGCAATCAGAACCACCCCAAATCTTGGAATTGTTGTAATTGATGGCATCAAAGACCTGATTACTTCAATAAATGACGAGGCTCAGGCTACCATGATAGCAGACATGTTGCTCAGGTGGACCGAACAGTATGGCATTCACATCATTACAGTTCTACATCAGAACAAGTCAGACAACAACGCCCGTGGACATGTGGGAACAGAACTCGTCAACAAGGCTGAGACAGTTTTATCAGTCACAAAGAGCGATCAAGACAAGAACGTCTCCATTGTCGAGCCGGAGCAGTGCCGGAACATAGAGCCGGAACCATTTGCGTTTGAAATTATAGATGGGCTTCCTGTGCTGGTTGAGAATTATGAGTTCAGGACGGCGGGACCAAGGGAGAGAGTGACCTTTGCGAGTTTGTCTTCAATTGATCAGTTTGGAATTCTGAATTCTGTCTTCGCCAAAGGGCCTTCATTTAGTTACTCGGAATTAGTCAGACAAATCAAGCTTGCAGCAAAGGATAAGTTCGGCAAAGCCCCTGGTGACAATGTGATCAAAGAATTCATCAGCGATTGTAAGAATCGAAAATGGCTGATTCAGCCCGAAGATCGTAAACCTTATGCTAAAGGGATATTTGCCTAACCATCGGTTTAGTTTAGCGTATATATACGCTTAAACTGATAAACCGATGTACATGGTTTAGTTTAAAAGACGGTTTAAACCGATAAACCGTTATAAAAAAGTTATGTACAAATGATCACAACAGAAACAAGATTCAAACTTGAAAAAGGTAGCAAAAAGCATCAATGTCCAGCATGTGGAAAGAATAGGTTTGTCCGGTTCGTAGATTTAAAGAACAGGGTTTACTTGCCTAATCGCTACGGACGTTGCGACCGTGAAGACAATTGCCAGTACTTTCTTGACCCATTCCAAGATGGGTTTGTGAAATCGATTCTTGATCAGGAGCGAGGAATTCCGTACTTGAACACTCAGAGAAAGACATTCAGTCATCAGCCAGTCAAGAAGGTAGAACCTCCAAAGCGAGCCGTATACTTTGATCAATCTGAGTACCAAAAAACTCTAAATGAAAACTACCTGGACTCAAACGTCTTCATTCATAATTTGGAAACAAGGGTACCATATCCTTTGGATGATGATGACTTAGCAAATGTAATAGTGATGTATGGAATCGGGACCATAGGCAAAGGCTACATGAGTGGCGCAACGACGTTCCCATTCATTGACATTGATGGCAAAGTCAGAGCTGTACAGATCAAGCAATTTGATGAGAGAAACCATACCATTAAGACCAATTGGTTGCACAGCTTAATAGAGTTCCGACACAAGCAATCAAAGCAATCAATGCCAGAATGGTTGAAAGCCTACTTAGCTCAGGAAAGCAAAGCAAGTTGTCTTTTTGGAGAACATCTGCTCAGCAAGTACCCAAACAACCCTGTTGCTTTGGTTGAGGCTCCAAAGACTGCAATCTATGGGACGTTATACTTTGGTGATCCTGTGAATGATGAAAGTATGATCTGGCTGGCAGTCTTCAATAAATCGAGCTTTTCATTTGAAAAGTTGAAAGTTCTGAAAGGTAGAAAAGTCTTTGTCTTCCCTGACCTATCTAAAGACGGCAACACCTTCAGGGAATGGCAAAGCAAAGCAAAAGATTATGAAAAGAGACTGCCAGGGACACGGTTTATTTTTTCGGATTTCCTTGAAAGAATGGCACCACAGGCTGATAAGGAAGCCGGAAAAGACATAGCTGATTACCTCATTCAGCTCGATTGGAGAGAGCTGAAAATAAATGTATAACGATTGTAAAACATTTGATAAATGAAAGAAGAAAACGAAAAGCCCAAAGCACACCCCAATTTGAAGCCCTTCAAACCTGGGCAATCCGGTAACCCAAATGGCAGACCTGCAGGTGGTAAGAATTTGAAAACCTTGCTTAAGGAGGCCATGGATATTGAAGTGGATTGGAAAGGCGAAGATGGATCCACAACAAGAATGACAGCAGGAAATGTGATGATAATGCACGTCCTGAACAAAGCTATCTCAAATGAAGGCGATGTCAACCTAATCCTTCAGATCATGCAGATTCTGGACCCTGGAAAGACTGGTCCGGGGGTCCAAATCAATGTTGGTAATTCCGGCAAAGATGAGCCTGTTGAATGCTTTGAGATAGGAGGCAGGAAACTCTATTTTGGACGTGTCCCCGACGCTGAAATTGTAGAAGAAGAATAAAATGTAAACGAATCAAAAAACTATATCATGGAAAAACACGCGAGAGACCAGGCCATAAGGCAAATGGAAAAAGTCATCAAGAGCCATAAGTTGCAGCAAGCGAGTAAGCTCAAACAGGAAGGGACCAACTTCAATGTGACTTTGGTCCCACTCCCGGATGTTCATTTTACAAAAAACTTTGTCAGAGTAGAGAAATTCTCATTCGCAGGGGAAGAGTACCGACTTCTTTGCAATGTTGACATAGGTCTTCCCCGGCAAGGTTTGAAAAAGTACAAATAGGCCGTGCTCATTTGCGGACCAGTGCCGGATTCCCCAGGTCCGGCACTCTTTTAAAATCTACAGTGGGTTTACAGTGGGGGATCTCCTGAGAACTGGAATTATAAACTACAAAAATTAAACTAAAATGGTTTTATCTATAATTGGAACATTTCTTTGCATAATTGGCATTTTAGCCATCTTTCATGCTTATCAAACTTTGAGTATCTCTAAGCAATTTCAGACAGTGTCAATTGAAAATCTAAGAGAATCAATGCAGGCCCATAAAATCACGATCAACAAGTTGTATGCCCATCTTCAAACGGTAAATGCAGAACACGATTTGTTCAAAATGTGGCTAATAGCTCAAATACATGAATCGTATCTTGAAGATGAAGATTATAGGAATGCAGCCATTACCAAGGAAATGCTTGAGAAAATCGCCAAAAGAGCTGTGCAATGACAAGGATTACTATCGACGGCAAAGACTACACTTCAGACGCTGCAGGCTTGGACACCTATGATATTCTCATAGCTGAAGATGAGACGAATACAATTACCAGGGCCGTAAGTACGGAAATCACATTCACTGGTGAAGCTTATGAGCTTTTAAAGAGCCGGTTCTTTTCTGGGTGTAACAGCTTCATGAATGAAGTGCCTGCTGAAATGTCGATCGACCTTTGTGGTAAAACTGTGATCGGTGGTAAGTTCACAGCCGATGGAGCAAAACATTGTGAAGCAACAGCTGATGAAGTAGCAAGTATAAAGGCCTTTTTCAAAGGAGAGACAGTGAACAGATCCATCCTTGAAACCGAGTATTTATGGGAAGGCGGCTTTCTGGATGCTCACACTTTACCGATTACCTTTTACAATAACCAGACTCCAAATACCTGGATGTTTGTCATGTTACGGAAATGGTATGATGTGATGCTTTTGCCGCTTATGGTGATGTCAAAATTGATGGCTGCAACAATTGTAGCTATTTGCAAAGTTGGCACCTTGTTTGAATTGCTTGGAGAATGCCCGGAATTCAAAGATCTGGACATAATTGATGGTATGCTTGAAGTCATGGATAGGGCAATTACAGGAAATGGAAAATGGGCTCCTGTTCTACTTGTGAGAGAGGCTATTGAGTTTCAGTGCCAAAGGTCTGGTTTAAACTTTGTCTCTTCAATTCTGAATGACCCATCTTCGACCAGGTACAACATGGCATTGTTCTCTTTACAGGGCGGCAAGTTTGGTATTCATACAGATATCTCTTCAAGTAAGAGAAAGGAAGTGTTTGAATTTAATTCTCCTTTGATCACAACCTTTGGCTTTCTGGACTCAATAAAAGATGCTTTTCATGCAGATTACAAGATCATTGGGAAGACTTTGTATTTTGAAGATATCGACTATTTTTATGAGTTAAGGACCAATCCGATTACTGTTCAGAAGTGTCCTGGCATATGTGTGAGTTATGACTCAAGTGCACCGGCTTACGGCTCCTTTCAATATACTGTTGACGAACTGGATCAAAATTCAGCTGGATTATTCCATCCTTATCATACGAATAAGCTTGAATTCAATGATCCGCCCAATGAAGTGCAAAAAGGTAGCAAGAACATCATTTTGCCATATTCGCCAACAAAGTTCATGCACGACCAGGAGACCAGCAGAAGAAGAGGTTTTTTTGACTTTGACTTTATGCTTGATAACTTCAAAAGTGGTGATTCGGTTACGTTTGGAGTTGATGGAATTTTGACTTTAGGAGACAGCAACACAATAAGAAGAGAGGGCGACCCTGTACTTTCTGGTGACTTCACTTCAGGTTATAAGCTCTTCATTCTTGAAAACTCATTCAATCGCGATGATGCAAAAGTGGTACGTCGGATTTATAAGATTAAGGACAATTTCTTTGGTAGAAAATTATTCTATGAATACAACTATCCACTTTACTTCAGAAATGAAGATGAGGATATAAAGGGTACTTTGTGTGATGATTTTGGCTATAAGTGGAATCCTAGGATAAACAACACTTATTTAAAAGCTGAGCCTTTGACCGTTGAATGCAATTGTGAGAACATTGGCAAGATCATCAACAACCCGTCAAGTATATACCTACCTACAGAATTTGGAAAAGCAATCCCGGGTGACATTCAATTGAAGATTGATCACAAGAACAACAAAGCTGAATTGATTCTTAGTGAATGGTCGATACTTTGTCTGTAAGAGACACATAAAAGCCTGGTCCTAAACTGCCATTGGATCAGGCTTTATTTCTTCGAAAAAAAAATAAACAATTATATGAGAGAGTAACTTTAGTAACTTTAGTAACTATTCCGGTGCTGGCAAATCCTTTTCTTCTTCAAAGACAAACTTACCAATTTGGTCCCTATATACATGGTCATGGCCCTTCATTACAATGCGTTCCACTGGTATTTCTTTGAAGGCTTTGCAGCCTAATTCAAAGCAGGGCCGATCAGTTAAATTTTCAAATATTTATAAATAGCTTTATATTAGCAATTTATATAATATGAAATAATGATAAGTCTATACGAATGTTTTAAATCTATAAAAGACCCTCGGGGTAAACAAGGTAAGAGGTACCCAATGTCTGCATTTTTGACAATGATCACATTAGCTTATATGAGTGGTCATTATTCAATGAAAGGCGTTGAGAGATATTTCAAGAATAATGAAATGGCTTTAAAGGAAATATTTGGTTTGGAACACGGAGTACCTTGTTTTGCCAAGATCCGGACATTTTTGATGGAGCTTGACTTTGAGGAGTTAAATGATACATTTATGAATTGGAGTCAGTCATA
>JAGQWX010000059.1 GCA_020436935.1 Saprospiraceae bacterium | reverse complement strand
AAAACATCGACATCTACATTTGCAGAGGCATCGAAGTACTTGAAGCTCAGTTTTTCGCCTTCCACGTTGGCATATACTGTCATGAAGATGACATAACTATTGGTGTTTTGGATGTGAATGGCCTTGCCAACTCCCCTGATTTCCCCATCAACAAAAGCTCCTACTTCATCTCCGTCGTGTAAGACGTTTTTACCATTCTTGTCTTCCACCACGGTAGCGATGATGTTCATGCTGTATTCGTATTTGGTCGGATCAACGGTCCAGAAAGCCAATTGATTTTCTTCTGAAAGTTGATTGATGGCTGAGCTTGGAACATTGTTCTTTGCTGCCAGATCGACCTGATCAGGAGCCTTCAGATTGACATTGAAAGGGTCAGGATAGGTGAGTGAACCAGCATTGGCGACCTTCAAAAGATAACCATTGGGGGCACTCATGTACTCCAGGTTGCCAATCCAGCCTGCTCCACTCTTGTATTGGGCAAACTGAGTCTGGCTCTTGATGATGTCTCCGGTCGATGCATTGATCGATGCCAGTGCGTCGTTGACGGACAGACTTTGCGTAGGAATGTATCCAATCCAGTTCCACCCGGTATTCAGAGGTATATTTCGTGTCGTAGGATCGATGTACAATCCCACGATCGATAAAGAATCCTTATTAAGTGCAGTCAACTGGTAAAGACTGGTTGGCACAAGTTGATTCAATGATCCCACCCATCCCATGGCTATCTGTGAGTAAGCACTGAATGTAGTTTGATCTTTGATCAGACCTCCCTGAGGGCTGCTTAAGCTGGCCAGGGCTACGTTGGTAGTGTTGGGAACCAGATCAAGATTCATAGAGAGCCAATTCCATCCCGGGTGGATGAATATTTTGCTGAGCAATGTTGTGTTGGTATGCAAAACAACACAGTTGTCTATGGTTCCCTGAATATCGTCTGCCAGGAATGAGAAAGTCTCCACGGCATAGGCATACAGCTTACATTCAGAAGCATCCCATATTTGGAACTTGATTTGCTCCCCTGAATTTTGATTGCTGTACACAGTGAGGAAAGCCATGTATTTATTGATGCCAGCATTGTACTTTAACTGAGCAATGCCTCTGAGTTGATTGCCTACATATGCACCGACGATGTCATTTTCATCAGCAGCCATGGTACCTTCGATGTCGAGCTGGACCACAAAGTTCATAGAAAATGTATAGTCAGCGGTGTTGAATCCATCGGGATTGAGGACCCATGATTCCGGTCTGCAAAGGTTTCTTGCCTTGAT
Source organism: Saprospiraceae bacterium (assembly GCA_020436935.1). Classification (GTDB taxonomy): domain Bacteria; phylum Bacteroidota; class Bacteroidia; order Chitinophagales; family Saprospiraceae; genus JADKBO01. The sequence goes on along the minus strand of JAGQWX010000059.1, from coordinate 29,355 downwards.
ATTGAGTGGTTCGTCACCACCCATAAAGAATGGGTTGACACCGGTCTCCGTTCTAAGCACGATATTGTCAGCAATTTCCCCAAGTCCCAGATTATCTCTGACGGTGAATTTTATTTCCTCAATCTCATTGGCCACAAGTGTGCCCCTGTTTGGAGAGACATGGAGCCATTCCGGAATATTGATGATAGAGTAGGGAACAGGGTAACCTCCACGATTGTGTATTTTGGCAGTGATGGTTTTGGTCTCGTCCACGAACTTTACAATCTCGAGGCTGTCTGTCAACCATGCCAGTTCATTTCTGTCTACATAAAACTCCCATTCTGCCGAAGTCATGATATTGCCTGTAAGGTCCTGGATGTTTTGGAGCTCGGCCCGAATAATCTTGTTCTCAAATTCTTTATTGATGTCAATTGGATCAATTACAATTTTATTGCCAACACAGGTCCATATTGAACCAATCTCAAGTCCTGTTTCAGAATTGAACAATAAAGCGCTTGTTGGAATCAACTCATTGCAATTGATGTCCTGGTTGAAGGTGAAGGAAATTTCATCACCTACGTGATAAACTCCATCTGATGGCTGAGGGACGCCTATGAGAGAAGGGGGTTGCCGGTCGATTTTGCCTTTGATGATTTCTGAGAAACCTGGCTTGTCAGAAGCGTCACCACTACAAACAGCCCATGCATGAATTTCATATTCACCATCTTCGATTCCTGCTGTTTCCCAAATGAATTGGGTGAAGTTGGGATTGAGCAATAAAGTATCCGGGTGGTTGGGGATGGTATCAAATCCAGACCATTTCGGATTGAAAGCTTCATAAAATCCATTCGGTGGTGTTGGCAGATTGATCCATGCACCGTTGCCATTTGATCTTCTGTATTGAACTCTTACGAGTTGGAAGTCCGGTGAATTCAAATCATAACCGGAAACGGTAATTCTTCTCAATGTGCCGGGTTGTAAAGGGTCGTTGTTGATTACTACCCAGTTTTGTTCAGGAACATTGATGTCTACTTCGCTGCAAGGCCTGATAAAGTCAACGCCCAGTCTTATAGAAGAAAAGAACATACTATCGGGAGAAAGAGAAAGGGCCAGATCCCTTGCCAGTTCACATTCTGAAACGAGCGCAATTTGTAAATCTGAATATTCATATGCTATTGGTCCCCTTTCAACAGTGATTGTGACGGGAATTGATGTGCCAAATGGTACTACATATTGGATGGTGTTATTGTTGAGCACTTGGCCATTTACTTTGATAATTGCTCCTTCCGGATTGCTTGCGGCAATTGCTGTAAATCCATAGGTCCAGTCTTCATTTGTAGCGCTGAGGTTTCCAAGATTAACCCTGAAAACTGCTGGTTCGTTTGATGGTACGTTTACAGCCGTGAATTGTGAACCTTCCGCCAACTGCAAGTTGGGTCCTTCACGGTTTGCAGAACCTGGTTCCCATGGACATGAGGATTGTCCGGCTTTCAGTCTGAATACCGGAGTATTGAATACTGTATCCATTGCGACATCCACGGTAAATGCATCACCCGGATCGTCATCTTTTAAGGTATATCCTATTGTAAGACCTTTTTCAGCACCATTCTCAGTTTTTGAGGACTGTACTGACTTTACCAATGCATTGATTTTAGCAGACACACCCACACCATCAAAATCGATTCCAAAAGTTGTTCCAATTTTAGTACTTATATTTAAATCGTTTTGTTCGTTGTTATTATCTGTAGTATCTGAAGTTTCAGAGTATGAATATTCAACTCCGGCATCAAAAGATAGATTTCGAATGAATGTAGCTGCTTCTTTAAGGCTGTCATTTAAAGCCAAAATGGCTTCCCATCTGTCTATTGACTCATTATAATTTGCTTTGCTGGTCGAGTCTGATTGAGGTGAAACCGACAGATCTTCCAGATATCTGAGTACATTGTTTCTGATGTTAAATTCTGAATAAACGAAGGTAGTGGCGAAGTTTCCTGGTTCTACTTCCAAAACCTCTTTTACAGACACCTGACAGGTATCAAAAGTCACCATATCAGCAAATCCAAATATAAGGTTGATGGCTTCTCCCACGAAAAGATCAGCTCCTCTTGCACCACCCACAATAAGGTCACCATCATTGGTAGCGATCCTGTTATTAAAACTCACACAGGTCTGAAAAGCATTTGAACTTACTTTTTTGTAGGTAACTTCAGACTCAAGGTTGATCTGAAAATCAGGATCTACTGTTACAATTTTACCAAGTCCAAAGGGCGCCACCACAAAATTAATAGTAGGTGCCACTTCAATGTCAGTGGTTGCATTTAGGCCTGTTTCTATTTCACTGGAAAGTTCAATAGTTTTACAAACTTTTTCTGTCTTTTCCATAAAAGATGAACTACCGTCGCCGGGAGGATCCCTGAGGATCAGTGAAGGTATCATCGGCATCATGGTGGTAAAGGTTTGTAACTTGTTGACAGTACCGGTAATGATGGCTTGCTTTACCAGACTTCCAATTCTGCCGGCAGGAACAGATGTTCCAATGATTTGCAAAGTTTTGATATACGGTGGTGATGGGTTCGGATTCCCAACCCGGAATTTATATTCCAGGAATGCTCCGGAAAGCGTAGTATCAAGTCTGGAATCCGAAAATCCATTTATGATTTGTATTTTGCCGGTATCAAGATAACAAATGCCATCGTCTGTAAGCGTGGCAACATAGACTTCCTTTAACCTAATTTGTGCGGTGACCAATTCACCTTTTTCCATGACAATTAGATTTGGATCGCATCCTGGCTGAGGATCAATGTCAAAATTTATTTCAACTTCCGGTGGAGCAAAATAAATAAAATCAATGATGGTATCATTTTTAGTTAGGTTGACCGTTGATCCGCCTTGCACTTGAAAGGCATTTTTGATTTCAGGATTAGAATGTTCGACCACAGAAACCGTCATTCTTTCCAGTGGCGGCAATTCCTCAAAAACATAGTTGCCCTCCTGATTCATCAGGGTGATGGACCTTATGAGGCAGCCATCTACAGACCGTACTTCGACAACGCAAATTGTTCCTTGATTTTGAGCATCTCCTGCCGGAGCTTCTATGATTGATTTTTTACAATCACCTCCTCCTGCTACCTGACCTGATACCGTTCTTGTGGTAATATCATTGAAAATAATTCCTGCTATCGGACTGTTGACGTTGGTGACATCCCAGAATGCAGGTGTAAATACATGATCTTCAAATTTTGGCTCCAGTCTTGCAGTTGATCCCGGGTCAAAGTCGATCACAAATTTGCCAGAAGAATCTGTAAAGATCTTTGGAGAGAAAGAAGCTCCATTCACCAGGATCTCAACATTTGGGGCAAAACAATCGGTGTTTTTATATCTCACATAACCTGAAACGGCCACGGTGGACCTGTCCGTAAAGTCTACCTGATCAACTGACGTAACGCTAGGGTTGAGCGTTACCTGTCTGGTGACTGGAGTGAAGATATGAGGTTCTTCTACCTGATTTGCAGCAAATGAAGACCACCCAGCATTGATGGTTGTGCCAAAGTTGAGTAATCTGGAACCTGAGTTGGATACCCTGGTGCCGGCTCCTTCATCCAATGGGAAATAGACGTAAAGACCTTTTTCCTGGATATTTCTTGACTCATTATAATGGGAGCTGATTTGAGTTGGCAATAAAATGGTATCATAAACTGCAAATTCATCTATGAGGCCGTTGTAGTAATCATTAAGCGAAGACCCTGTATCATTTACCCCCAAACGCCATGGCCGACTTTCGTCTGAAAGATTTCCCAAACTTCCGGGAAATGTATGGGTTCCTACGGAAATCCCATTTTTGAAAACTTGCACAGCATTGTTCATGCTGTCTATGGTCACTGCAAGATGTTGAAAACCATTTCCGAGATTTCCAAAACTTTGAGTTGTCCCGTTAAGTGTCAACTTTATGACCTGATTGATCCCCAATGATTCCAAAAAGAGTTTCAAATCATTGGAAGGTGATTTTTTACTGAGAATGGTCTGAATGCCTGCGGAACCAGCGTTGTTGACCCAAACCTCGATGGTTGATCTCTTTGGTAAAGGAAAATTTGGTATTGAAACCTGTCCACTTTGCGATTTGACCAGTTTGACAGATTTATGCAAATAAAAGGATTTCGAAGGATCAGCGATGAATGTTGTACCTGTGCCATAGGACGCAGACTCAATTCTGTAGTAGCCTTCGTCGTTGGTTTTTCCGGCAGTCCTTACGGGGGGTCTGTCTCTATCAAATTCGGCACCACAGAAGAAAAGCTTCAATCGGTTTTTGATGTCATAGGATTTGTTGCCCAATTCCTCATCCATTTTCCAATAGTAATAAAGCCCTTGAGTTTGCGAGGAGGCGGTGCCATGCATGATCTCCGGTATGTCCAGTTCTCCAAGAAGGGTATGGTAAATCCGCAATTCATCAAGTTTGCCTTTCCAGCCACCTGGGTCGCCGGTATTTCCAAGTTTGAGGAATATCTCACTGGATGCTACCTCACCTTGTGTCGCCATATTCATAAAAATGGCCTGATTGATCAGTTGTCCATTGATGTAAATCCTCAATATTTGATTTTCTTTTTCAAAGCTTAGGGTTACATGATTCCAGCTGTGCTTGAGTGAATCTGCGAATGGTGCAGACAGGAATGGAGCTGCACCCGGAAGGTTGGCCACTTCTATCCCTTCTGTTCCGGTGTTGCTGTTGATGGCGCGGACATATAGTAAAATTTCTCCAATGCTGATAATTTTTGCATTGTTGGTTGCAGTATCGGTTTTTGACCAGAATGTGATGGTCCAGTCGCCATTTTCCGGTAAAAAAGTACTGTCTGCGGAAATGGCAGATATGGCCTGATCTTCAGCTCCAAATCTTGCGGAAAATCCCTGCATGGGCATGAGGGTCACCTGGGCATTTGGTACCGGACTACCGCTAAGTGTATTGATCCAGCCGGTTACTACCCCATTGGGAACCTGGAAGCCAAGGGCAAAACTCTCGGCTCCTTCACCATACGCGTTTACCCCTCTCACCGAATATTGATAGGCAACACCTGCAATGACATTGAAGTCATTGTAGTTGCGGATATTAGGTCCTACTGTTGCCAGGAAAATGCCATCGCGGTAAATGTTGAAGCCTTCAGTGGCCAATGGCCCCAGGGCGTCTATTTCCCAGGATAGCTGGATGCGATCCAGCAGGTCCCCCTGAGTAGCTTGAACGTTTAATCCAAATGGTGGCAAGAGGTATCTGCCATAAAAACCAACTGTTGAATTATTTGATGAGTTATCAATATAGCCTGTAAAAACCTGACCCAGTGCAAATGCCGTTTGGTACCGTTGATTTTTGCTTTTGGAAGTGCTGCCATAATTGAAAAAGGCCACACCTTCAAAACCTGCTGTATCGACTACTGTCGTGGGATTGCATACATCGTTTTGTGCAGAAATCTGGATGTAGCCACTACAAAAGATCAAAAGGATTAATATATGTTTGACTTGCATGATTGGACAATTAAAATGTGAATTGGAAATAATCCAATAAATCGTAGATTAGACAGATATTTTAGATCATCATTATCTAACCCAAACTTCTATTGGTCCTACTGCATAATGTTCATCATTTTCATTTAATGCAGCTCCAATAAAAACCCAAAAGGCAGTAAAATTACCATCACGTCTTGCTGTCATCTCTACGGCCACTGAATGATCTGCCTTATCCGAAAGACCACCAATATTAGTAGCGCCAATGGCAGTACTATTATTAAAATTTCCATTGGCTTGCAGTCCATCTCTGATGGATGACCATCCAACTTTAAAAGCAGTTCCGCTTGCATCAGTTGCAAATCCTGCAAATCCCATATCTGCTTGCCCAAAATCCCAGGTATCAAAAAAGTAATATTTGAATTTTACTTTCACCTGACTCCAATTCCCAGGAATATCGTACATCTTTTTCAAGACCTGATTATTAGCACTTGGTTGAAGTAAATTACCAGAATAAACACCACCATTGCAAAGGCAAGGTTGACCAGCTGGTGTTGAATTATTCCATCCAGTATTTTGGCCATTTGGGCTATATGATAGCCACCCATCATGACTTCCTAAGTCATCAACGTCTGCCAATCTCCAGTCTTGAAAAACTTCGTTACTCGTTGTAGAATAGCTTATTGACCCATTGTTATACAGGTTTATAGAATTAGCACCGGCACTAGTCGCTGTTAGTGAACCATAAATTGTAACTCCTGTTCCTGTCGCTTCCAATTTCTCAACATTATTTACAAAAAGAGAAACTTTACCATATGCTGTTGAGAAAACCCCAGTATCATTATTTCCAATCATGCCATATCCATTTTTGTTTGCACCAGATAAGCCTGGTGCCCCCGCTCTTGCCAGTACACCTTCTGCCACTCTGAGATTATCTGCAAGAACCAAACCTGCACTTGGAAATTGGTTGGTAGTACCCCTCAATGCCAATGCGTATGGGGCAGAAGTAAGCTGTATCCTCGGAGACATCTCCGGAGCAGTTTCTAATTGAACACCCAACTCATATTCTTCATTGAAAGGCAATGCAAGAGGTTCTATTTTTCCGAGAACTACACTATAAATACCACCATTGAGGTCAACATCAGGAATTTCTTCGGTCCATAAGGCACCATTTATATTTGGTGGAGAGTTAAGGGGATATATCCTGAATGTAATTTTGTAATTACCATCTTCCAGGGCCGTCCCGTTGGCTTTTTTAAGGATGCCCTGAACGCTTAGTGTTGCCTGCCCGTAGGATTTATTAGATGATATCCCCATCAGCGTTGTCACGAATAAAAATAAACCAATAAAGCGACCAAGTGATTTGTTGTCGAAGTGAAAGTAACCTAATGACATGTTTTAAAAATTTGTAGTTGTTTCAAAAATTGTACAGACCTTTTTGTTTAAGTTGAATATGACCTGCTCACATTGGTGTGCAAGTGCTCAAACCAATAGACTGATATTGTTAATTATTTTTTAAAATAATTCAAGCACAAAGCAAGGCAACAGATGTTATTACGGATAGTAAGAATTTACCATTTTATGGGATTTTTCTTTCATTTTTAATAATAAAAGGCTGAAAATCAAATGGTGGCTTATATCCTCATGTTATAATATCAATAAGGATCTTTGGTCTTTGACTTATGCGTTTTAAGGAACCGGAAAATTATTTGTGAAAACCAATTATATTGGGATATTTCAATATGAGGAATGAAATATTATACTGATCGGAATATGGAATGTCCATTTTGGATGTGAAGATAAAATGAATCAGATCAAGATGAAGTCCGTTAAAAAGTCGTCGCAAACGACTTTAGGGCTGAACTGGGACCTCCGCGTCCCAGCGGCTATACATCTCAGTAGTGCCTCCAGCGAGTATTTGTAACGAAGAAATGGTTCATTTTAGAAGCATCGGTGTGGACAATTCTATTTCCGATCAGTATATCTCAGGAAAAGTGATTTGAAACTAATTCCTTTTGAGATGAAAGTATTTGAATCAATCTGCCAATACAGGTGAGCACCTGTAGGTCAGCATGGATAAATGGTGTTTTTTGAAAATACTTTAGGCAATTCAATGAGATCCTTACGGCCCGGAAACTGAAATGGCCGCACAATTTGGCGACTTCAGGTAAATGGTGACCCTTTCAATGGTTTCACACCCTGGTAAGGCAGGATCGTAAGTAGTTTTGATGTAATAATGGGTAGCACTGTTGACCACAACATTGGATGAAATCAAAGCATTGGTGCCTGCTTCTGCGTCTTGCAGACTATTGAAATAATCCAATTCATCACCGGTATGGGATAAAACAAGTGAACTCAGATCGACGGCACTGCCCCTGCAAACAGTATCATTTTTTACGGTCAAAGTAGGCAAGATACAAATGTCTACGTCTGCACTGCTGAAGTCATCCTCAGATGAAGCAGCGAAGCCATTGCCCGGCGAAGAATCTTCATCCGTTCCACCTGAAGCTGCGGAGATCTCAGCATTGTTGACCAGATTGCCCGAAGCCATATTGTTGATCATAAAGGTGATATCAACTGACGCTTGTCCACCGGGAGGTATATTATTTATGGCTTGATTCAGACTCGCAGTATTTCCAATAGCTGTCCAGTCTGCATCCACCAGGGAAAGACCTGTAGGAATGAAATCATTCAAACCAACATTGGTCGCTGCAAAATCACCCTGATTGATCACGGTCAGGGTATAGGTAATCAACATGCCAGGACTTGTTGGTATCGGAAGACTTGCTACAGTTTTATTCAAAGCAAGGTCAAATATTCCATTCAACGCACAATCAGGCCCAGATGGCACAGCGATTGGCACATCAATGAAACAAGCATCGGCGCCATTAAAAACCCTGATGATGTAACTTGCACCAGCATGAGATATTCCTGATAAGACAGGTGTACCATTGGCCGGTAGCGTTGTGGCAGCACCAATACTTAGAGGGCCGTCGTAACTCATAGCTCCTGCAGTACTGACGCCAAAATGAGTGGCATTGTTTTGAGACACCAAGGTGACCGAGCCGTTGTTGTTTGGAGTTACATTGGTACAAGTAGAGGCGGTAGCAGAGAAGCTAGCTTCCGGAGGAGTACAATTGGTGCCATAAACTATGAAAGTAGTGCCTTTGGGCAGTGGATTGTTTCCACTGGCGTCTAGTTCTAAAAGATTGTTCCAGTTGACGTTGAACTGAAAACCATTGCCGGTGGTGATATGGGTAGTTCCAAGCGTTCTGAGCAGGGCAAAAGGTCCGGTCGACAGTGTGCCACCTGCCATATATTCAATGATGTACGTGCCACTGGTCAGGGGAAGGTCGCTAAGATTGACAGCCGATCGCATGATGGGTCGTAAGTTGTTGGTCAAATCATTGGACCTTGTGCGGAATATGGTACTGAAGCTTGAATTTACCAGCCTGTTGGTGACGAGATCGCCAAAAACAATGGTTCCCATGCCTGGTACAGCGCTTTGTCGCAGCTGCATTCTGATGTCATTGATGCTTGAGACAGTAGAAGCCACAGTCTGTGTCTGATAATGAAAGACAACGATAGAGTCAATGATCCACAATTCGCCTGGCGGCACGACAAACTCATCGGCCAAAATAAGGTTTGAAGATATGTTGTTGGAAACTCCAAGCAACATGCCTGTGCTGCCGCTGACATTAGCGCCGCCGAATCCCTGGCCCGGATAATTGATCAGTTCGCTTTGATCGTACAAGATTGGACCTGCGAGTAGAGAACGAGCGGTTTTTTGTGCATTATCAAATGACTTTCTGTCAATTTTTGTATCTGGATTTCCCTGTGGGTCAGCCTCATAGATCGATTCCCCAACAATAAGATGTGCCTGTGCTCCAGCGTTAAAGCCGAAAAAGGCAGAAATCAGCAGGATGACAAAGATTCTTTGCACAGTGCAGTAGAAGTTGGTTGGTAATGTATAATGCTTTGTTCCTGCCATACTCAAAGTTATTGATTTGAAATGTGGGTCTCCCCACTGATTTCCAAAGTTCCGGGACCTGAAATCACCGATTGACTGGTAAGTCCTATCGCCTCGATATCAATATCTTTTAAGCTCAGCGTTTTACCGGTTTGAATGATCATACCATTGGTCGCCGCATTAAAGTCGATAAAGATATGGGGTCTGAGCGTCAATGAGCCAATGATCACCACATTTTTGTTAAAATTAAGCGCCTCTGTCAGAGTTGTACCTTGGGTATTGGGCAAATCATAGCTTATGGTATCGTTTTCACTCAGACAAGCCAGGACGTTTCTCAAAGAATTGAAGCCGGCATTGGCACTGTTTTTAACGATCCTACCTTCTACAAAAATGGTGTCAACAAGCACATCATTGCAGGCGGATCCAGTGGTTACAGTAACCGTATAAATGGTCGTTGATGCAGGGTTTACATCAATGCTTTGTGTGGTCTCTCCGGTACTCCACAGATATCCAGGCGCTATCTGATCGACCCCAATGGTAACATTGGTTGAAGTGCAAACAACACCGTCATTTGCGATACCCGAATTTTCAGTGATTACCAAGGCATAAGCAGAAGTATTGGTTTCACCATCATTGCAATCTTCATTGTTGGTGACATATCCCGTAGGCTGGGTACAATTGTAAGTGAAGGACAACGGATTGCCAAGCCCATCTTCATCAGCGTCTTCATAATAAATGGTCAGCTCGCTCGAATCTGTGACGATACAAAAAGTAGCGTTGGTCTGATCAAAAAGATATTGAGGATATACAGGGTCGCGCGCAAAAAAGGTGAAGCTGGCATAACCGATGAAATCAGTTTGCAAAATATTTACTGGCATGGTGTAGATACCATTGGTCACCGGTTCATAAGGAACAACCGGCACGATGGGTGAAAATTCAAAAACTGTGGGCAATTCATCAGTTCCCAGTATTGCATATGGTTCAAATAAAAAGGCGCTATCTATAGAAAGAATGCGCTTCATGGCACCGCTGTAAAGTTTGAGCTCTACAGGATCGCCAATAACAGGACTTCCTCCGACCGACAGATAATAAAGCCCATTCTCGCTGTCTCTTGTGGCTGCGCCCCTCACTTCACCGTTGACCATGGCTACTAGTAGATCATCATCGCTGTGGAATTGATATTTTGGTGTATAATCGAGACGGGCGACAACAGACATGGTAGATCCAAAACTTTGAGTGACCTGCCAAGAGGGCTTTATCTCGTTTGGCTGCGCTTCTTCGATGATCGGTATATAATCGTAAGTGATTTTTGGGCCTGTGAACTGGTTTTCGAAATCATGCAGAGGAATAGAATCAAATTTTGACCCTGTGACAATGCCCTGACCTGGAATAGCGGGCTCCCACAGAGGTGCAGGATAAATGGGAGTGACATTAAAAGTAATGGTAGTTTCAGCAGGGGCGCCAATTGAGGAACGGTCTGTGCTTCCACCTCTGCTTTGAGCATTGAATGTATTGAGGTTGGTCGCACTCACCATAAGCTGAGTTTGACCTGTGAAGCCATTGAAAGCGCTGACCTGCAAAATACTTCCCGTAAAATTGACCATCAGATTCGGATTAGGCGTAAATGACCACTGTACAAGTGCACCCTCCGGCTGGATGAGATAATCATTCATATCTATCTCATCAAAAGGGTAGCCCTCCAGTTGCGTCCTGGGCATGACCGACAATAAGGACAAGGGCGCAATATTGCCGGGAAAGATGTGGATGACTGTAGGCTCATCCACACTTCCCGTGACATTCTGAGATCTAAATAAAAATATAGGTTGAACTTCATATACCTGATTGGTGGCTGCATGAAAAACTTTTATCGAAAAAGTATCTGCTGCCTGATTGGAGTACAAGGTGATAAAATGTGCCACTGTGCCATTGGCCAGCTGCGCACCATTGCCTCTTCCTCTGATATCATTGCCATCAAAAAAAGCGATGACATCACCCACATCGTTGGAGGGCACATCAGAAAGCTCCACCACAGCAATGACATTGGCAGTAAACTGGAAGGATGAGCCTGTTGGCGGCGTCCAGTTAGGATTTTGAGCATTCGACCTGATGATGAGAACGGTGCTCAAAATGGCCAACAAGATGGCAGACTGAAAATTCAAACCTTGCCACCAACGACCCATATTAACAACTACCGTACTCATATACAAGCTTTGCCTGCGCCATAAAGGGGGACGATGCCGCAAAAAACTGAAGCGTTGATTCTTCTTTTATTTGACATACAAGACCTTTTGACTGAATTTACCTTCTGATCCTTCAATAAATACCAGGTAGACCCCACCTGACAGTCCGGAGACCGGCTGCCATTCGTAGGTATTCAAACCTGTTTTTGCCTTCAGTGATTTGACATCAACGAGCTTGCCATTTACGTCCTGAATGCTCAGACGGATATCCTGGGACTTCGGCGAGGTGTAGGTAACTTGCATCTGGTTCGTAAATGGATTCGGGAAGATCTTGATGGCTGAGTCAGAAGACAGATCATCTATAGATGTCGTGCCGCTGATGTGCAGCTCTTCCGGCTGATCTACCTGTCCGATGATTTTATTGATTCTGAAATCATACTTCTCCAAAACATCGACATCTACATTTGCAGAGGCATCGAAGTACTTGAAGCTCAGTTTTTCGCCTTCCACGTTGGCATATACGGTCATGAAGATGACATAACTGTTGCTGTTTTCAATGTGAATGGCCTTGCCCACGCCTCTGATTTCCCCATCAACAAAAGCTCCTACTTCATCGCCGTCATGTAAGACGTTTTTACCGTTTTTGTCTTCCACCACGGTAGCGATGATGTTCATGCTGTATTCGTATTTGGTCGGATCAACGGTCCAGAAAGCCAATTGATTTTCTTCTGAAAATTGATGGATAGCTGAACTTGGAACATTGTTCTTTACTGCCAGATCGACCTGATCAGGAGCCTTCAGATTGACATTGAAAGGGTCGGGATAGGTGAGTGAACCAGCATTGGCGACCTTCAAAAGATAACCATTGGGCGCACTCATGTATTTGAGGTTTCCTATCCAGCCTGCTCCACTCTTGTATTGCGCAAATTGGGTCTGACTTTTGATGATGTCTCCGGACGAAGCATTGATCGATGCCAGTGCGTCGTTGACGGACAGACTTTGCGTAGGAATGTAACCAATCCAGTTCCACCCGGTATTCAGAGGGATATTTCGTGTCGTAGGATCGATGTATAATCCCACGATCGATAATGAATCCTTGTTGAGTGCATTCAACTGGTAAAGGCTGGTAGGCACAAGTTGGTTCAATGATCCCACCCATCCCATTGCTATCTGTGAGTAAGCACTGAATGTAGTTTGATCCTTAATCAGACCTCCCTGAGGGCTGCTTAAGCTGGCCAGGGCTACATTGGTAGTATTGGGTACCAGATCAAGATTCATAGAGAGCCAATTCCATCCCGGGTGGATGAATATTTTGCTGAGCAATGTAGTGTTGGTATGCAAAACAACACAGTTGTCTACGGTTCCCTGAATATCGTCCGCCAGGAATGAGAAAGACTCTACGGCATAGGCATACAGCTTACATTCAGAAGCGTCCCATATTTGGAACTTGATTTGCTCCCCTGAATTTTGATTGCTGTACACGGTAAGGAAGGCCATGTGTTTATTGATGTCGGCGTTGAATTCTACTTGCCCAATTCCCCTAAGTTCATTGCCAACATATGCACCAACGACATCACTTTCATCCATGGACATGGTACCTTCGATGTCGAGCTGGACCACAAAGTTCATAGAAAATGTATAGTCAGCGGTGTTGAATCCATCGGGATTGAGCACCCATGATTCCGGTCTGCACAGGTTTCTGGCCTTGATGTTGAGCGGTTCGTCACCACCCATAAAGAATGGGTTGACACCGGTCTCTGTTCTAAGTACAATATTGTCAGCAATTTCCCCAAGTCCCAGATTGTCTCTGACGGTGAATTTTATTTCCTCAATTTCGTTGGCTACAAGCGTGCCCCTGTTTGGAGAGACATGGAGCCATTCAGGAATATTGATGATGGAGTAGGGTACGGGATAGCCACCACGATTGTGAATCTTGGCAGTGATGGTTTTGGCCTCGTCCACGAACTTCACAATCTCGAGGCTGTCTGTCAACCATGCCAGTTCATTTCTGTCGACGTAGAATTCCCATTGTGCCGAAGTCATGACATTGCCTGTGAGGTCCTGTATATTGTGGAGCTCGGCCCGCATGATTTTGTTTTCGAAAATTTTGTTTTCGAAGTTGGGATTGATGACAATTTTATTCCCCACACAGGTGATCGTGGCATCAATGAGATCTCCGGTTGTCGCGTCATACAGTCCGACATTATTGGCATTGAGCAAGTCAGCTTGTATGAGCTTATTGCAATTGATGTCCTGATTGAAAGTGAAGGAAATTTCATCACCAACGTGGTAGACTCCATCTGATGGCTGAGGAACCCCTACAAGAGAAGGGGGTTGACGGTCGATTTTACCTTTGATGATTTCTGAGAAACCTGGCTTATCAGAAGCGTCACCGCTGCACACTGCCCATGCATGAATTTCATATTCACCATCTTCAATGCCTGCTGTTTCCCAAAGGAATTGGGTGAAATTGGGATTGAGCAATAAAGTGTCCGGGTGGTTGGGGATGGTATCAAATCCAGACCACTTCGGATTGAAAGCTTCATAAAATCCATTCGGTGGTGTTGGCAAATTGATCCATGCACCATTGCCATTTGATCTTCTGTATTGTACCCTTACGAGTTGGAAGTCCGGTGAATTTAAATCATAACCAGATACAGTAATTCTTCTCAAAGTGCCGGGTTGAAGTGGATCGTTGTTGAGTACTACCCAGTTTTGTTCGGGGACATTGATATTAACTTCGCTGCATGGTCTTATGAAATCTACACCAAGATTTATGGAAGAAAAGAACATGGTGTCATTTGGCAATGAAAGCGCAAAATCTCGTGCCAATTCACATTCCGATACCAGTGCAACTTTAAGATCCTGGTACTCGTATGCGATGGGGCCTCTTTCCACAGTGAGTGTAATCGGGATGGAGGTTCCATAAGGTACGACGTATTGTATTGTATTGTTATTCAAAGGCTGGCCGTTGATTTTGATGATGGCGCCATCAGGGTTGCTTGCTGCAATAGCCGTAAAACCATAAGTCCAGTCTTCATTTGTAGCACTGAGATTGCCAAGATTCATTTTAAATACAGCGGGTTCGTTGGCAGGAACATTTACTGCTTTGAATTGAGAACCTTGAGCCAATTGCAAATTTGGACCTTCCCTGTTTGCAGTTCCGGGCTCCCATGGACATGAGGATTGTCCTGCTTTCAAATTGAAAACAGGGGTATTGTAAACAGTATCCATGGCCACATCTACAGTGAAAGCATCTCCGGGATCATCGTCCTTCAGTACGTAACCGGTGGTCAAGCCAATTTCTTTACCATCTGCAGATCTCCAGGTATTGCTCGATTTGATCAAAGCATTTATTTTAAACTTTGCTCCTGCGTTGTCACCTGAAATACCAATAGTGGTACCAATTTTAGAACTTGTGTTTACACCGTTCTGGTCACTACTTGCTCTTGCTGTGTCTGCAGTTTCAGCGTATTCATATTCGATACCTGCATCAAAAGAAAGATTTCTGATAAATTTCGCACTTTTCTTCAATGTATCGTTTCTGGCAATGATGGCCTCCCATATGTCAATAGATTCCAGGTAATTTGCTCTGCTTACAGAGTCAATGCCAACGCTGTCAGAAAGCGCTGTAAGGTACCTCAGCACATTGTTCTTCAGATTGAATTCGGAATAAACAAAGGTTGTAGGAAAAGTTCCTGGTTCAACCTCTAATATTTGTTTGACGCTTACTTCACAAGTATCAAATGAAACTTTATCAGCAAAACCAAAAATGAGGTTACTGGCTTCACCTATATACAAATCACCACCTCGTTCGCCCCCGACGACAAGATCCCCATCACTGGTCGAAATCTTATTGTTGAAACTCATACAAGTCTGAAATGAGTTGGAGGTTATTTTTTTATAGGTAATTTCCGATTCGATATTGATCTGGAAATCGGGGTCGACAGTCACTATTTTGCCCAGGCCGAAAGGGGCAACAACAAAATTGATGGTAGGAGCAATTTCTATATCGACACTACCACTGGCCCCTGCTTCCACTTCCATTCCAATTTCGGTAGTCTTACATATTTTCTGAGTTTTTTCTATGAATGAGGAGCTGCCGTCTCCTGGTGGATCCCTTAGAATTACAGAAGGGATGGATGGCATCATTGTTGTGAAAGTCTGTAATTTGTTGAGCGTACCTGTAATGATGGCCTGTTTGACCACGGTGCCAATGCGACCCGCAGGTACAGATGTAGCAATGATTTGCAGGGTTTTTAAATAGGGTGGCGAAGGATTTGGATTGCCGGCTCTAAATTTATATTCCAGACTTGAACCACTCAGCATGGTATCAAGGGTATTATCAGACAGACCATTGATGATTTGAATATTGGCAGTGTCAAGATAACATACCCCGTCGTCTCCCGGAGTTGCAATATAGATTTCTTTAACTTTTATTTGCGTGGTGACCAATTCACCTTTATCGATGACAATGAGATTTGGATCACAACCGGGCTGAGGTTCTACACCAAGAGTTATCTCAACTTCCGGAGGGGCAAAGTAGGTGAAATCAATGATGGTATCGTTCTTGCTGAGGTTCACGGTCGATCCGCCCTGCACTTGAAAAGCATTTTTGATTTCAGGATCAGAATGTTCAACAACCGCCACAGTCATACTTTCCAATGGTGGCAATTCCTCAAAAAGGTAGTTGCCTTCCTGATTATCCAAAATAAGGGATCTGATGAGACAGCCATCCACAGATCGCACTTCAACAATGCATATGGTGCCTTGATTTTGAGCATCGCCTGCTGGAGCCTTTATGACAGATTTTTTACACTCCCCACCTGCTACCTGTCCAGATACCGTTCTTGTGGTAATATCATTGAAAATAATTCCTGCTATGGGGCTGTTGACATTGGTCACATCCCAGAATGCAGGTGTAAATACGTGATCTTCAAATTTTGGTTCTAGCCTTGCAGTTGATCCGGGATCAAAGTCGATCACAAATTTCCCTGACGAATCTGTGAAAATCTTGGGTGAGAAAGAAGCGCCATTCACCAGAATTTCAACATTGGGGGCGAAACAATCGGTATTTTTATATCTGACATATCCGGAAACTGCAACAGTAGATCTGTCTGTGAAATCCACCTGATCCACCGAGGTAACACTTGGGTTTAAAGTTACCTGTCTGGTTACTGGTGTAAAGACATGAGGCTCTTCAACTTGATTTGCAGCAAAAGATGACCAGCTGGCATTGATGGTTGTACCAAAGTTTAATAACCTTGAACCAGAATTGGCAACTCTTGTACCTGCGCCTTCATCCAAAGGGAAATAAACATATAGTCCTTTTTCCTGTAAATTCCGGGATGCAAGAAAATGTTCATTGATTTGTGTCGGCGAAAGGATGGTGTCATATACTGCAAACTCATCAATAAGGCCGTTGTAGTAATCAGTAAGCGAAGACCCGTTATCATGAACGCCCAATCGCCATGGACGGTTTTCATCAGAAAAGTCTCCCAGATTTCCCGGAAATGTTTGCGTTCCGATAGAAATGCCATTTTTGAAGATCTGGACAGCATTGGTCATGCTGTCTATGGTCATTGCAATGTGTTGAAACCCATTTCCTAAGATCCCAAAACTTTGTGTGGACCCGTTGAGCGTTAATTTGAGGATTTGATCGATGCCCGCAGACTCCAGAAAGAGTTTCAAATCATTGGTTGGAGACTTTTTACTCAATATGGTTTGAATGCCGGTCGCTCCCGCGTTATTGACCCAAACCTCAATAGTAGATCTTTTTGGTAATGGGAAGTCAGGAATAGAGACTTGCCCACTTTGGTTTTTTACAAGCTTTATGGACTTATGTAAATAAAATGATTTTGAAGGATCAGCTAGGAAAGTTGTGCCAGTGCCATAAGAGGCAGATTCGATTCTGTAATATCCATCTTCGTTGGTTTTGCCCGCAGTTCTTACCGGAGGTCTGTCTATATCAAATTCAGGACCACAAAAGAATAGTTTTATACGATTTTTGATATCATAGGATTTGTTGCCCAATTCTTCATCCATTTTCCAATAGTACGCGAGACCTTCAGTTTGAGAAGAGGCAGTACCGTGCATGATTTCCGGTACGTCTAATTCACCGAGCAGGGTATGGTAGATGCGAAGTTCATCTAATTTTCCATTCCATCCACCAGAACCACCAAGATTTCCCAATTTTAGGAAAACCTCATTACCTACTGTCTCTCCTTGAGTTGCCATGTTGACGAAAATGGCTTGATTTTTCAACTGGCCATTGATGAAAATCCTCAATATTTGATTTTCACTTTCATAGCTTAAAGTCACATGATTCCAGCTGTGTTTTAAAGAGTCCGTAAAAGTTGCAGAAAGAAATGGTGCTGCATTAGGAAGGTTAGCTATCTCAATACCTTCAGTTCCCGAACTGCTGTTGATGGCCCTGATGTACAGCAGGATTTCTCCAAGGCTTATGATTTTGGCATTGTTTGAAGCAGATTCTGTTTTTGACCAGAAGGTGATGGTCCAGTCTCCATTTTCTGGTATAAAAGTACTGTCTTCTGCAACAGCCTGATCATCTGAGCCAAATTTAGCTGAATATCCTTGCATTGGCATCAAGGTAACCAATGCATTGGGCACAGGGCTACCACTCAGGGTATTGATCCAGCCGGTCACCACCCCATTGGGAACCTGGAAGCCAAGGGCAAAACTCTCGGCTCCTTCACCATACGCATTTACCCCTCTTACCGAATATTGATAGGCAACACCTGCAATGACATTGAAGTCATTGTAGTTGCGGATATTGGGCCCGACTGTTGCCAGGAAAATGCCATCGCGGTAAATGTTGAAGCCTTCGGTGGACAAAGGCCCCAGTGCGTCTATTTCCCAGGAAAGCTGGATGCGGTCCAGCAGGTCGCCCTGAGTAGCTTCAACTTTTAATCCAAATGGGGGCAAGAGGTATCTGCCATAAAAGCCAACCGTTGAGTTATAAGTTGAATTATCAATGTATCCGGTAAAAACCTGACCCAGTGCAAATGCCGTCTGGTATCGCTGGCTTTTTGTTTTGGAGGTGCTGGCATAATTGAAAAAGGCTACACCTTCATAACCTCCTGTATCGACTTCTGTTGTGGGATTGCACACATCGTTTTGTGCAGAAACCAGGATGTAGCCACTACAAAAGATCAAAAGGAGTAATATATGTTTGACTTGCATGATTGGACAATTAAGTAAGTGAATTGGAAACATTCCCAGTAATTTCAATATGATCTATGAATAGACTCAATGATTACTTCACCCAGATTTCTACATAGCCAATTGCATAATTTTCATCATTCACATCTCCATTGCTATCCAATGCAGCCCCGATATATACCCAAAAACTATTGCTGCTGACTAGAGCCGTCATTTCTGCATCTATCCAGTGGTCAGAAATATTTGTCTGACCTTGAAAACTCAGTGCAGTGGCAAATTGGCTCATTTGTTGCGGATAACTTATAAATTCTTGTCTTGTTCTCCAGGCAACCCTAAAATTGCTACCCTGGCTGTCAGTTGCAAAACCGGCATACGCCTGATCTCCGAGACCTTGGTCCCAGGTGTCAAGAAAATAATATCTGAATTTTACCTTCACTTGAGAGAAATTACCAGCAATCGAAAATTGTTTTTTTAGGGTTTGTCTGTTTGATGTTGGGGCTAAGGCGTAACCTGCAAATATTCCAAAGTTGGTGTTATTTATACCGCCGTTGGGAGATCCTTGATTTATTGCTGTCCAATATCCACTTAATGGAGCGTAAGACTGCCAACCCTGATTTCCGGTGTTAAATTCATCTACGGCAGCCAATCGCCATCCCTGAAAACTGCCTTGTCCGCTGGAATAATTAATACCTCCATTATTGTAGATATTGATATTATTTGTACCTAATGAGCCATGCACAGTGGTATTTCCCAATAAATTGATTCCTGATCCGGTTACTTCCAACTTCTCCACTCCATTAACATACAAAGAAGCTTCGCCACTTCCTGTGGAAAATAAGCCACTGTCATTGTCATTTTTGAATGAATATCCTTTGCTGCCATCAACATCATTTACCAGTGGTGCGCCCTGATTGGCTATGATGCCTTCAGCCACCGTAATTCGATCAGCCAATACTGGCCCTGAACTAGGGAATTGGTTGGAACTTCCTCTCAAAGCCAATGCATAAGGAGCTGACGTAAGCCTTATACGAGGTGACATTTCCTGAGATCCAAGCTGAACCCCAAGCTCATAATCCTGATCAAAAGGCAAATCCAAATCCTCAATTTCGCCAAGTATAACACTGTAGATTCCTCCATTCAATTCGACATTTGGATTTTGTTCGGTCCATAATGGGGTAGCATTGGGCGCCGAGTTTGCCGGATAAATTTTAAAAATGATATTGTATGTGCCATCTTCAAGTGCAGCACCATTAGACTTTTTGAGGATTCCCTGAAGACTGAGGGTAGCCTGAGCATGGGAATTATTTGATGTTATCCCTATCAAGGTTGCTACGAATAGAAACAAAGCAATAAACCGGACAATCGATTTTGTATCGAAGTGAATGTAACCTAATAACATGTTTTAAAATTTGTAGTTGTTTCGAAAATTGTACAGACCTTTAGTTGAAGTTGTTTTGGACCTGCGCACATTAGTGTACACATCCTTTGACTCATAACCTGAAATTGTAAATTATTTTTTAAAATGATTCGAGTCCAAAGCAAGAGGAACGGATGCATTTGCAGAAAATAAGAATTTGCCATTTTAAAGGAACTTTCTTTCATTCCATGGATTTAATCATCGAAAATGTAGTTAAAGCAGTTATTGCTTTGCTAACTGGGCATGCCCTAGAACTTGCCATGGCCAGAAAGTAACGTTGTAACATTTTTAAAGAATTTGATGTAGTTTCAAAAAAAATTATCTGCTGCTATCCCTTGATATACAGCATATTGATTGTTGGCGATGTAATATGGATACTCGTGTAAAAAGCAGCATTGAGTTCTTACATCCAATGGCAAATAAAGTGAGGAATAAATGGACCGAATAGTACAAACAGCCCAAAGTATAGGACAAATCACCCAATTTGAGTGGGATAGATTTTTGAACTTGTTATGTATAATGAAAGTCTAAATTAAAGCAGCGTATTTCTGGTCAACTGACTTCAAGTCTCAACGTTCTAAATCAAATCAAAATCGACCGATCAATCCACCAATACCAATTCTTGGTACTTATAACGAATTTGCTCATTCCCCGTATCTTGCAATGCATATTCGACCAAAACCTGATACACACCAGTTTCCAATGGCCTTCCCCCAGCCCCCTGACCGCTCCAGATGGACTCAGGATCATTTGCCGCAAAAACAAGATTGCCCCAGCGGTCGAAAATCGATAGGTCAAAACTTTTGAACTTACAATTGCTTTTGACCATCAACTGGCCATTTGTAGCAGAAGAATTAGAAATGATGTTGGGCAAGTCAAAGATGCAGGTGCACAGGCTGGGATCGAGATCAATCGTGATAGAGTCAAAAAGTGCACACGAACCAAAGTTGGCAGAAATGCCGTAGGTCCCGGGGCGGGTAAATAGTGCTTTGTTGCCTGTTTGACCATCGCTCCAGCTTGCGTCACTGAAGTATTCCGGCAGCACAATTTCCTTCCTTACATCTTCACAAAAGACAGTATCTCTCCCGATATCAAGGCCTGGACATATCATTTTGAATCCATCAACAAAAATTCTGGTTTTGCCCTTGGATTCAATGAGCACAGTGATGTATTCGCCATTGCCGGGAGCCCGGAAGAATACTTCGTATCGCCTCCAGCCCTGGGGGATGTCTCTGGTGGTGTACAAAAGTTCTCCGTGAAAATTGGGATTGCTGTTGATGCCGAGGGCCAGATTGTAATCCGGAGTGTCAGACTCTCCCAGACGGGCAAAAAATTCGAGGTAGTAGTATTTTCTGGACTGCAGTGTCTGGTCTACTCTGATGGCAATGGCGTCGGTTTTGCCGTCTTCAGCTTGTAAACCGACAAAATAATTGCCCTCTCTCGGTACTCCCAGCCCACATTGGTCGGTCAGGAGATCAAGCTTTGATACCACGCCGAGACCGATGACATGTTCGATGCGATTGTTGAATATGGCATTGGTGACATCAACGCTGCAAGCTGTACCCGTCTTTGCTTCGAGGCCTCCATTGAGAAATGCTTGAGCCTGAAGCTTCGAAATTCCGATGATAAGTACAAGTGCCAACCAGTATGCGTTGGCAACTGTGTATTTATGATTTTGTCTTTTTGATTGACGTTTTTTTACCACTTTAATACATGACCCCGGTCATAATTTTACAGAAAGAAAATAAAAATACTATAAATATGAAAAGAAGAGATTTTGTTTTTACATCTGTAGCGTTCACTCCAATTTTGATGAGCAATACTGCTACCTTGCCTGATGGGTACAAAAGTATCGACCCATTTGTGGTGAAAAGTGGCAAAGCCCGACACGACAAGGCGACACCGTACAGAGGCATCAATCCCAATAATCTCAAGGTTTCCACTTCTGACAGTGGAGCCCAGATTTCTTGTTGGGTGTACGAAGGAATGGAAAAAATCGGACCGCCCCTCCATATTCATTTTGATCAGGATGAATTTTTCTTTGTGATTTCAGGCGAATATTATTTTGTCGTTGGTGAGGAAAAACATACACTCCAGGCTGGTGACTCCATCTTTTTGCCCCGCAATGTAGCGCATACCTGGTTGCAGCTTTCTGATACCGGGAAACTCATATACTGGGTAAATCCAGCAGGAAAAATGGAGGCTTTTTTTGAGAAAATGGGTAATTTGCAAGCCCCTCCAACCGAAGAATTGGTTCAGGCCATTCACCTGGAGCATGGTATGAAAATAATGGGACCTCCAATTTCGAAATAAAGTTGGAAAATGGTCGAATCTATTTTCGATCTTTATACTATTGAGAAAGCCAATTCTTAAAGCAGAATTTTCTTGGAATTGGACAAGTTTGTTTCTGAAAATCGGGAAAACGGAAACAAAGCATTTTTGAGACCATACATGGATAAAACAGGATTACAAATGCTATGATTTTAAAAGATTATTTGCCTCAAAAATGGATGAGCGAATATGTGCGCTGTTTTAGGATCGTTCATTTTGACTTTACTGCGTCCGCACTTCCACCTCCTAAGCCATATACGCCAAGGCCTGAAATTTGTTTGGCCTTTTATCCATACGACAAAGAAACCGTCACTTACGAGGATGGGAAAATCATAAAAGACGTCAATGTGGCTTTGATTGGCCAGCAAACCACTGTCACCAACAGAACCATAGGCAGACATTTTATGGTGTTGCAAATTATTTTTCAACCTGGAGCACTGTTCAGGCTTACAAAAATTCCCCTGCATTACCTGAGTAACCAGTATCTGGATGCAAACGAACTCGATATTGGCAAACTCGATGAGGTCAATGAGCAGCTGTACTTTGCCAGAGATTATAGTGAGATGGTAAGGATAGCATCAGCTTTTGTCACCAAACTCATTCAAAAAGCCAAAATGGATATCCAACCCATCGATCACATTTGTCAGGTCATGCAGAGTGGAGATGATAAATGGACGCTCGATAAACTGGCAAAGTCCTCATGCTACAGCATCAGGGCTTTTGAAAGAAATTTCAAAGCCCGCACTGGAGTGAATCCTGTAACCTTTCAGAGGATTTTGCGCTTTGACAGGGCTTTCAGGCTTAAAAATATCAAACCTGCATCGACCTGGACCAACATCGCCTACGAAGTTGGCTTCCACGATTACCAGCATTTGGCGAAGGACTATCAATTGTTCACAGGTATGTTGCCTGAGAAATTTCATTCTCTTGAAACACCAGAAGGCACATTGGGTCTTTCAGAAGGTTTTTACGAAAATGAAATCATAAACGCGTAAGGGAAAGACCCTTTTGATACCCATTATTGTTGAATCAGGATTTCACATGCTTCTTCAAAACTCGAATCCCTGATGGTTTTGATGTGGCCTTCATGGAAATTGTCGAGCCTTTTTAGCAGGTTGGAAACCATCTCCATTTCTGTTGCAGACATGGTGCTGAATGCCATAGGACCTATTTGATTCATCTCATCCAGGCTTTCTACAAGAAGTTGAATGCCTGTTGGCGTGATTTTAACCCTTTTGCTTCGTTTGTCTGTTTCATCGGGGATTTCCTCGATGAAACCTCCTTTCAAAAGGCGTTTGATGATCTCGATACCTGAAGGAAACTCTGAAAGATGCTGGTGGATAAGTTCGCTTTTTTTGGGTGTGCTGCCATCTATCAGCGATATGAGATAGAACCAATCTTCAGTATTAAAATTGATTTTCTTCAGCGCTTTTTTAGCGTAGACACCAGCAAATTTATAAAGCCTGATGACCAGGCCCAGCAATTGGGTCTGCTGGCTCATACCATAATTATCAGACTCATGTTTGACCTTTCGGGCATGGTCAGCAAGGTATTTTTTGCAAAAATCCTCTGCCGTCAGATGGGCTTGCTCTTCTTCATATTGAGCAAAAGCATTTACCAATTTTACCAATTCATTCATACAAACCAAGGCTTTGCCTCAAGGGCAATGATATTTCTAAATTTCATTCAAAGATATGATTTATTATTATTTCATATTAAATTTTAAAAAATTATGACGATTTAATATGATTTATCCAACATTTGAACATAGTTTTGTGTTCATAAAGTTCAAAAACATAGTATTGAAGCCGATTATCAGCATACAAAATGTAAGAAAGACATATCAATCCGGCGACCAACAAATCATCGCACTCGATACTACAACGATGGATGTGTACGAAAACGAGCTGCTATTGATCATTGGTCCTTCGGGTTCCGGGAAAACGACCTTGTTGTCATTGATGGGTTGCGTCATCTACCCAAATGAAGGTACAGTTTGGGTGGATGGGGTGAATCTGAGCACTTTGAGCCCAAAGAAACTGGCGAGGTTGAGACTCGAAAAAATAGGATTTGTTTTCCAGCAATTCAATCTGCTTGCCCCGCTCAACGTGTTTGACAATGTCTCCATTCCACTGAAACTCAAAGGAACACCATCAGCTGAAATCACCGAAAGAGCAAAAAAAGCACTGGAGACAGTAGGAATGTGGGAGAGAAAAAACGCCCTTCCGAAGCAATTATCGGGCGGTCAGCAACAAAGAGTGGCCATAGCAAGAGCATTGGTGGGCAACCCCAAAATTGTACTCTGTGATGAACCCACAGCCTCTTTGGATCAGACTTCCTTTGAGATAGTCATGAAAGAGATCAAGGAACTGGCAAATGAAGGCAAAGCAGTGGCAGTGGTAACCCACGACCCGCGCCTCTTGAAATATGCGGACCGGGCAGTAGAGGTAAAAAATGGAAAGGTAACAGAATTGGATTTGAAAGATTTAAAATTGGAGTAGCATGCATAAATACATTTACATATTGATGATGGTCGTTTTTATTTCCTGTGGAAACGATGAGGGTCAAAACCCGGACGCCGGGTCCGGCACAGCCAATGCAGACAGCCTGGCATTGAACAACAAAATCATGGGAGTGGCCAAGATTGAGCCAGAGGATGGAATCATTGAAGTGATGGCGGGGAGCAGTGGCATCGTCGATAGAATTTTGGTCGATGAAGGCGACCAGATCGAAGTAGGACAGGTACTCGTCCAACTGGAAAATGAAGTAGAAAGTGCTCAATTGCAGCAAGTTAAAAGCAGAAAGAACAGTCAGGCAGCGAGCATTGATTACGAAAAGGAACAAGTGGCTGCGGCAAAAAACAAATTGTCCATAGCCCGTAAGAATCTGGAGTTTTACCAGAGCTTATATGATTCCAAAGGAGCCACGCTCCAGGAATTGGATGATAAGAAGAACGATAAAACCATTGCAGAAAATGACTTGAAATTGGCAGAAGCCAACTTAAAAGCAGCCGAAAAAAAGCTGAATGACAACAGTACTGAGATCAATTATTACGCAGTGCTTTTGGCCCAAAAATCCATTCATTCAGGCAATAAGGGACTGGTATTACAAAGGCTGGTTGATTTGGGCAATTATGTTACTCCTCAAACCACATTGTTTGAAATCGCCTCCGGATCCACCATTGCAAAAACGGAAGTAGATGAATTATTTGCTGATAAAATAAAAATCGGATTAGACGCGGAGATCCTCTCACAGAGTACAGGAGAAGTTTTGTCAAAAGGTAAAGTGATCGAAATGTCCAATTATTTGCGCTCAAAATCCATCTTCAATGACAAAGCCACCGAACCGGAGGACCGAAGAGTCAGAGAAGTCATCATCAGTCTTGATAACCCGGATCAATTGATAGGCTCAAGAGTGGATTGCATCATCTATTTAAAAGACAATTGAGATGCTGAAAGAGTCCCTCAAGTTTATATGGTATGACAAACCCAAAATGTTCGGCATCTTGTTTGGCATGGTCTTGTCGCTGTTTTTGGTTGGCCAACAAGTGATGATTTGCCTTGCCCTTCTCGGGAGTTCGGTCTCACTCGCAACTTTCAACCAGAAATACATATGGGTAGTCAATACCAAATGTAATCAGGTCATTGACCTTCCATCTCTAGACATGAGGGTAGGAAGAAATTTGTTTTCTGTTGAAGGGGTGGAGACGGTAAGCCCTATGGTGCTGACGGCAGGAAATCTTAAAAAAACAGATGGCAGCAAGGTGGCTTTGAACATTATTGGAACAACACCTCCGGAATTTGCAGGAGGTCCGTGGAATGTGATTGAAGGCCAAAAGAGCGACCTTCTTTCTACCAATGCCATCTTCCTGGACATTTCCAACCCTGAATTGGGAAAGGATCTGCGCATAGGTGAGACCTTTGAATTCAACGGAAAACAAGTCAAAGTAAGGGGACTTACGCGAAGAACCGAGGGACTGGGCACTTCCTACGCATTTACTTCAATCACGATGGCAAGGTATCTAGGCAATGTTCCAACCACTCAGGCGAGTGCATTTCTCATCAACTGGGATAAAAAATACAGCGCCAATCAAGTGGTCAATGCCATCAATACACAGATACCTAATGTCAAGGCATATACAGGGCCGGACATGAGGATGAAATCGATCAGGTATTTTGCCGGCAACAGTGGTATTGTCGCATCATTTGGTCTCCTCGTAGTTTTTGCAGTCATTACCGGATTTGCCATCGTGGGCCTGACGCTTTATTCTGCGGTCAATGACAGGATCAAAGACTATGGCACTTTGAAGGCAATTGGGGGTACAAATGCCGTCGTCAGACAATTGGTGCTGACTCAGGCTGCGCTGTATTCGATAGTTGCATTTATCATCGCCTATGTTTGCCTGGTTGGATTCATCAATGCAACGAAAGACAGTCTGGAATTGCAGTTGATACCTGAAATCATTTATTCGCTGATTGGGGTCACATTTTTTATCGCTATGGCCAGCAGTTTGTTTGCCATGAGGAAAATCCTCAAACTCGAGCCGGCAGCCATATTTAGAATCTAAAATCAAATTAAAGCATGAAAGATTTTTATTTGCTCTTCATTGCATTGAGCCTGGCCACAGGGTCTTTCAGCCAGGAGTACTCACTGGAGCAGGCTATTGCAGAGGGCCTTAAGAATAATATGGAATTGAAAGTGTTGGAAAGCGAAGCAGGGCTTGCAGATATTGACTTATCGATATTAAGAACAGAACAATTGCCAAGGATCACCTTCAATGGAGATATCAGGGCAAATCTATTGCTTCAAAAAAGTGTTTTGCCTTTTCAATTTGGCCCCAATGGAGTTGAGGACGGTGAGACCATCATACCCTTCGGAAGAAATTTCAACAATTACTTTTCCCTGGACGTAGAGCAGACCATCTGGAATCCCGGTTTTAAATTCAAAAAAATCAGATACGCCAATCAAAACTTGCTGAAGTTGGCAGAAATCGACATAGCCCGGCAGAGCATGGCCAACGAAATCAGGGACAAGTATTTTGATGTAGTCTATGCCAGGTCCAGGGTAGATGCTCAGGAAGAGTTGACAAACATCAGGAAAGAATGGTTTGAAACCATCGGCAATTTGGCCAACATTGGTTCCCGAAAAGAAAGTGAACTTTTGAAAGCAGAATACGATTTGAAAAAGAGCAAATTCCAACTCGACAAAGAGAATGGCTCTTTGCAGAATGCCAAAAATGCGCTGGCAAAGGCCATGAAAGTTTCAAATGAAGTGAATATTGTGCCAGGATCCCTGGATGAATTTACGATGATGGATCCTGAAAAATCAGAACTTCAAAGCAGCAAAGCTACGCTGGAGAAGCTCAAATACGAAGATCTTGCCAATGATGTCTTGATACAGCGGCAGGAGGCCATGCCTAAAATAAGTGCCTATGGCAACTATACAGCTTTCCAGCAAAACAATACTTTCAACCCTTTTACCAGGGATACTTGGTTTCCCTACAGCTTCATCGGCGTTAGACTCTCCGTACCATTATATGATGGAAGGCTGAATCAAAGAAAGATGGAAAGGCTAAGGCAGGAAATGGTGATCTCTGACTTGAAGCAAAGCCAGTATGATGATGAATTGAAGGAGGATATTGCCGGGTTAAGGGATATCTATCTTTTGACAAAACAGGAATTGGATCAAATAGAAGAACTCTTACAATTGTCACAAAAAATTTATAACCAGGATAAAATTGAATACGACAAGGGTAGGGTATCGTATGAATCTTTATTGTCGAGTAAACTCAATCTGGAGCAACATTATTTGGATAAACTTTCTGCAATAGAACGCTTATATCAGGCCAAATCAAATATAGACCAGGCAGCTTTGGAGAGATAATATTACCGCTCTTCTTTATGATTTTCATCCAGTTCCATCATGACCAATAATTCCTCTATGTGATGGATGGCATTACTGTAGATTCGATACTTATAGCCTCTGAATCTTTTTGCCTCTGACATTAAGAATTTAAATTCTTCATCGGTTGCCAAGGCTTCAGCATCAATGGGTTGATAACCAATCAGTTCCTTGTATGACACATCACCTAGTTTTACTTCTCTGGGATACTTGATTGTGTAGTTGTCATCAAGTTTTAAAATGTATTCCAAGCTTGTATCGCTATTGATTTTAAAGTTCTTCTGGAAGTAGGGAGCCAGGAAAAGATTGATGTCGGGAAATAAATTATTTCCTTTGGTTATCCGGGGAAAGTCATGGTTGTAAATGTAGGAAATGGTGGTCCTGATTTCCTTGCTTGTGATGAGGTTGGTACCAAAAGATTCAAGCATTTCGTATCCGGTCTTGTTTGGAAAAATGTATTCATCTTCCTTGATCCAAAAAAAGTCAAAAGTTAAGTCTTTAGTGTTGTAAGCTTGGTTTTCAAGAAAGGAATCAATTTTTACATGACTTTGTAAGGCGATCTGGTGAATGATAAAATCATTTTTCATGTCCTCCAATGTGAATGTCAGATCTTCCTTAATCTGTGAAAGAATTTCTTTTTCCAGTTTTCTTTCGTTTCTGCTTTGATTCCAGTTGTCAAGTGAAAAAGCAATCAGTATACCGATAATGATCACCAGGACTTCGATCAGATACTGTAAAATTTTGGTTTTGATTTTTTGCATATGCAGACAAAAATATGGAGATCGGGTAAAAGTTTGAAATCGAAAAATTGTTTTTATTTGTCTTGTCCTGAAATAGGTTGACAGTAAACAAAATTAAGATGAAACATCGAAAAGTTATTAAAAAAAAAAAAAAAGCTGCTACCTGCT
>JAGQWX010000058.1 GCA_020436935.1 Saprospiraceae bacterium | reverse complement strand
ATACAAGAAGAATATCCAAGAGCCATTGTACAGAAATGTATCGTTCACCAGGTAAGGAGTTCAATGAAATATGTGGATGATAAAGACGCAAAAAAAGTGGCAGCTGCGCTAAGAAAAGTATACAGTGCTTCCACAGAACAGGCAGCCGTAGCAGCCTTCGAATTATTCAAACAACAATGGGGTAAAACTTACGGATATGTAGTGGAGCAATGGGAACAAGGTTGGGAGGAGCTCATGGCCTTTATGAACTTTGGCACTCATATTCGTAGGATGATATACACCACAAATCCTGTAGAAGCCCTACACAGAATAATAAGAAAAATAGTGAAAGGTAAAGCAGCTTGGGTGTCTGAAAATGCATTGCTCAAACAGATTTACCTTGCACTGATGCACAACGAAAAGTCCTGGAAAAGAACAGCATACAACTGGAAATCTATCCAACGAGAGATATTGTATTTATATCCAGATTTAGTCAATAAACATATCAGATAAGCCTAAGGTATGGAGGTAAAAGAACAGATCACGATGCTTGAACTGGCAAACAAAGGTATCCTTTGTTTCGAATCAGTAAAGGCTAAAATGAATGGCTCCTGCGTCGCCAGCCTTGACAGATTCTCCACAAAGAATAGTTGGCGTTTACAAGTTCAAGTATCCGAACTCTATCTTGGCTGTTCAATGAATTATTTTTTAACTCAGACACACTTTAATGAACTATCCCCTCCAACTCACAACTCACTATTCACCAATCACTATTCACCGCCCACTAAATAATTATTATAAAATGTAAAGACAATCCTATGTTTCTAAAATTAAGCCACACAAAACTCAACATTTATTCTATTAGCAGGAAGTTTGTTGTTGAGTCATACAGGATAACCAATCATTTGCCAAATCAAGAACGATTCGGTATGACATCTCAAATAAGAAGAGCCGCCTTATCCGTACATCTGAATATTTCAGAAGGGGCAAGTAGAAAATCAAGTAAGGAAAGAAAAAGGTTTTATGAAATTTCCCGCGGCTCCTTAATCGAAATTGATGCAGCTTTAGATGTTGCAAACGACTTAGGTTATTTAGAATCGTATGATATGAATCCTTTAGGGAGCGCTATGATTGAAACATTTAAATTGCTTTCGGGTCTGATCAAGGTTTGTGAGGATAATCGTGAGTATGCAGTTGTGAGTAGGCAATAGGCAATAGTGAGTAGGCAGTAGTGAGTAGGCAGTAGTGAGTAGGCGCAGTAGTGCGCCAACGGCGCTCCTACACTCACTCACCATTCACTACTCACTATTCACTACTCATCACCATTTCTCATTTCTTGCCCAGTTGTAATTTTTTCAATGCAGTCATTGCTTCCGAGGCCTGCCTGCTATCTACAAAGATGTGGTCATGGTAATACCCGGCTATGACATTACAAGATATGCCGCTCCTGGCAAGTGCATTTGAAAAAGCAGCCGTCAAACCAACGGCCTCCAGCGATGAATGCACCTCCAATGTAATCCGGGAGGCGACAAATTGGTATGCATATGACGATTGATTGGCAAAGTCCCTCGAGACGACATAGGTCACTCCTTCCTCCTCTTTCACCATGGCAATGACTTCTTCTTCAGGGAGTTGCACTTTATTTTTGAAGGTCAGAAATACATACTCTCCGTCATGCAACTTAGCTTCCATGCCTGCAATCAGTTTTGACAAATCAGTCTCACCACCGGGAATATCCATGCTCATATGCTTCAAAAGGTCAATCGAGCGTTGTCGTTAACTTACAAATCTCCAGTACGGTGTCCACTGCTTTTTGCATGTCCTGCACACTCACCCACTCCAGCTTACTGTGTATGCCCTGCTGCCCAGCAAACAGATTGGGACATGGCAGACCCAAATGTGAAAGCTGAGCACCGTCTGTTCCGCCACGGATGCTTTTGATGACCGGCTCAACGCCGATGTTTTTCATGGCTTGTGTAGCTATCTCGACGATGTATGGATGTTGATCCAGCACATCTTTCATATTGCGGTATTGTTTTCTGGTAGTGAGGTTGTAGGAGCTACCAGGATATTGTTCTAAAACTTTGGTGGCCACTTCGTCCAGAACAGCTGCGTGTTCAGTCAATTTTTCGGTAACGAAGTCCCTCAGGATAAACTCCAGTCTGGCCGACTCCAGCCCACCACTGATTTTAGTGGGGTGGATAAAACCTTCCTTGCCTTCTGTAGTCTCAGGAGACCGGCTGGTTCTGGGCAAGGCCGCAATGATGTCACTTGCAATTTTGATGGCATTCTCCATTTTGCCTTTGCCATATGCCGGATGGGAGGCAACTCCTGTAATCTCAATGACGGCAGCATCAGCAGAAAAATTTTCATCTTCCAAGTGTCCTATATCACCACCATCAAGCGTGAATCCGAAATCTGCATCCAGCACCGAGAGGTCTACCTTAGCCACACCTTTGCCGATTTCCTCATCGGTGGTAATCAAAGCCCGAACCGGACCATGGGGCAATGACGGATTGGAGGTCAATTGATACAAGGCATCCATGATGATGGCCACTCCTGCTTTGTCATCAGCGCCCAAAAGGGTAAAACCGCTGGCAGAGATGATGTCATGACCGATTTTATTCTTGAGCATCGGAAATTTAGCTTCACCAATGACTTGCGAAGGATCATCCGGCAGAACAAGACTTCCACCCCGATAATTTTCATGCACGATGGGTTTGACATCCGTCCCACTGCAGTCAGGTGCTGTATCGATATGAGCACAGAAGAATACTTTCCTGGCCGAAGGTGTATTTCCCGGCAGAAAAGCATAAAGATACCCTGCCTCATTTCGCTTATATTCTACACCCATGGCTTGCAATTCTTTTTCGAGCACATCGGTCATGTCCAATTGCTTCATTGAAGAAGGAAATGTCTCTGAGCCCGGATCTGCCTGGGTGTCAATTTGTACATATTTGATGAATCTGTCTTTTACCGTGTATTGCATATAGAAGATTTTGGTTCTAAAGGTAAAAGTTTCATGAGTATTGAAGGATTGTTGTTTGAAACTTTTGGTCTGATTGATGATCTAAGGGGGTAAAATATATCAAAATCTAATGGTAAAATCAATCAATAAAGGCATTGAGTTTATCTCAACAATATGTCGATTACTTTTCAGCCATAGAAATAAAAAACGATTGAAAAATACAAAACCAGAAATAGGGTTTTTAGTGTATAAATTACATTTCTATATCATTTCATACCAAAACACACCCAATTACCTGAAGAAATAAGTATTTTTCCACCCTGTTAAAAAACGCATTTTAGAATATGAAATTCAAATACACAAAAACACAAGGCCAGGGCCTCTTTTTAGCCTTCTTTTGCATATCGATGATGCAATGTACGTCCATTCCTGAAGATCAGAAGGTCAATCAGCAATTGATCAAGGAACACAATCTTACGGTCAGGGAAATTCCAAATCTTCCAGAATCTTCAGTAGCATCAAGATTTGACGCAATGCATGTCAACGATTTAGAAAAGGTGGAAGACATTACTCTCTACCCTGGAGTGAGTGGGGATATTTTCTGGGGCAGGGGCACAATGGCTGCTACGCTGCAACTGGAAGCAAATGCTGAAATTCCTGAAGAAACCCTGGCTGGCGATCATTTTGTTTTTGTGCAGGAAGGCTCTGTGATGCAATTGGTCAATGGTGAAATGGTTGAATTGATGGGTAAAAAACGGGAAGAACCGGACGGCACACACAGCGCAACACCGGTAACCCATTTTGTATACTTACAAAAAGGCAGTAAAAATGCGCTCAAGGCTGGACCTGAAGGTGCAAAAATTCTCACCATCAGCAGTCCATTGAGGTTGGATTATTTGACCAAAGCCGGAGTGGAATCACTTCCGGAAACCATGGCTGATGTTCCTGAACCCATGAGCCCCAATGTATCGCCTAATAAGCCTTACAATTTGTATGACATCCAGTTGACCGAGCTGGCCAAGGGTGCTTATTCCAGACTTGTTTCCGGCACCAATACCCAAATGAGTTTTATTTCAATGGCACCGGGCTCTGAGTTCCCGCACCACATCCACCCAGAAGAGCAGATGATGTTTGCACTCAGAGGAGAATGCGAAGAGATACTTCTCGACGGCACCCAGACCATGAATCCTCAGAGCGTAGTCGTGATCCCGGGCAACATGGTACATGGAGCCAAAATGGGTGAGGTTGGCTGCGATGCTTTGGATATTTTTTGGCCGGCCAGAAAAGACTATCTCGAAAAAGAGGAAGCTGCATTAAAAGCATATCATGACATCATCCCAAAGGATGCAAAAGTAAAACTGCTTGTTGATGGCACGGTATCAAAACCGAGCCTCACTTTTAGCGAGGGACCAAAATGGATGAATGGCAAAGTGTATTTTTCCAACATGTATTTTGATCAAAGCTGGAACGGGGATCCTAAAAAAAGCACTACAGTAGAGCTCTCTCCAGATGGTACTTATAAAAACATTAGCACAGGCCTGCAAACCAATGGCTTGTATCCTTACAAGAATGGAAACCTTGTAGTTTGTGATATGATGGGCCACCGTGTGGTAGAAATGACACCTCAGGGTAAGGTAGTGAATGTGTTGGCTGACAGTTATGAAGGAAAATCTTTGGACGGCCCCAATGATGTGATCACAGATGCCAAAGGAGGCATCTATTTTACAGATCCTCAATTTACACTGGAGGCGGAGAAGTTTCAACCGGGCAGAGCTGTTTATTATTTATCACCTGAAGGAAAGCTCACCAGGCTATTGGAACCCAATGCGTTTGCCATGCCAAATGGTATCATTTTATCTCCTGATGGAAAAACACTTTACATCAACAATACTTACGACAATGAGTCATGGTATCCGGTTGACAGCGATAAAGACAACTTCATCTGGGCATACGATGTCAACGAGGACGGCACCATCAGCAATGGAAGAAAGTTTGCAGAATTGTTTCTGACTGCGAATGTTTTGGATAGAAAAGGAAAGTCTACCAGCGCAGATGGAATGGCCATAGACACCGACGGAAACTTGTACGTTGCGACTTACTATGGTGTTCAAATTTTCAATAAAGAAGGAAAGTATGTTGGCATGATCAACCTGCCGCATTTTCCTGTAAGTCTTTGTTTTGGTGGAGATGACATGAAAACCTTGTACATGGTGAGTTACAGCTGGGTTTATACCATTGATACCAACAAAAAAGGATACATCAATTATCTGTAAAATACCTGGTTGCGCTTCGGAGTTGCCAAAAAGGCGTTGCTCATATATTTTTAAATGATCTGCACTTGTATCGAGTGTTGGATACAACATATCAGGTCTTCGTTCGTATTTCATGACTTCAAAATGGATTGATGTTTTAATAATTTAAAAAAAATTCTAGGGTTTTTAGGAGTGATTGAAATGAGGTCCAAAGCCACTTTTATTCAAATTTTAATGGTTCAGATTTCAGTGATAGTGAACGAAGCTATGGAATGGCGGCTTTTGACATCGTAAATAGATAATTTGTGCTCAACATCTCAAATTATGAAAAAACAAAAATCGGAGAATAGTCAAAAGACATAGCCTATGAGTGAAGGGTGCGCAGCATTGGAGTGATACGGAATCACTCCAAACTGAGCGAACTGCGAGCTACGGCATCGCAGCGACTCACTATGATAGAGAAGACGATTAAAGTATATTGTATTTACCACACATGTTCATACCAGAGTGAACGATGCGAAGCAATCACCTTAATCTGAACCAAGCCTTTTTTGTAACTTTTTTTTTTTGGCAAATGAACAAAAGTTAGCACTATGCAAGATTTAAGGCAATGGCTTTATTGTAGGTTACGCAAGTATTCCTGAATAGTCCAAATAGGAATGTATTCATAAAGAAAAAGCTAAATTGAGTTATCCACAACCATCACATTAATCTGATCCAAACCTTTACCACACCTGGCCCCTCTAAAGGGGAAAAATTATCTGGCGACTTATAAAGTCAACACAATGCAGGTCCTAGGAAAATGCCACTTTATTTAGTGAATTCTAAGTTTGAAGACTTGATGTCTTGAATCTTATTAAGGCCTTTGAATATTGTTCACCGCCTCCACTCCCAACCTATCCTTCAATTGTGTAAGATACAGACTCCTTGGGCTTACGTGTTTATCCAGAGATTCTATGTAACCTCGTGGCTTTGTCAGATCCTGCAAATCCTGATTGAAAATCACCGCATTTACTCCAATATGGCCGAATGAATAGTTTTCTGCTGTTGGGGGACTCTGCACCAGAAAATCACCCTCACAATTCCAGAAAACAATATTGGCACCAGCCCAACCAATGATAAAATCCCAAAATCGGGCAGTAAGAGGCGCTTTTACATTGTCATAAAGCACTCCGTTCGCCCAGTGGTTGTGTGGCTCACTCGACGAATATGGATGGGTAGCTTCACATTCCAAAAACACATTGCCACTCGCTCCGTGTCCCTGAAGTACAAAAGAGTGCCTGCCCTTCTGTGAAAAACAACGCTGGACAAGACAAAACTGGCCATTCATCTGATAGGTAAATCGTCTTGCACCCAGCCGGATAGAAACGGGTTCCCACGATTCACAATCCTGGACAGTAATATATTTGGTTCCCGCATTGGCCTGGACTACACTGCTTCCAAAATGCAGCGCAGTCATATTTCTTACCCACACATTGGTGGCATTCGTGATGTCTATAAAGTTGAAATAATGGTTTTCATCAGAAAAATATTCCTCTCCTTTGTAGGCGTTTGGACCATCCATACCTCCGCGATCCATGTTGCCATAAGCCGAAGTTCGCACAGCGGGGTCGTATTCAGAAACACCCCTCAGGTTTTCAATTCCAACATTATTGATGCGCTTCTCTTCATACTTCATGATTTCTCCACCTCCCCATCTTGTATCAATGGCTGTAAAAATGGGAGCATCGATGGTTATGGTATTTGCTTTGACAGCCACCACCGTACGGTCATAGTCGATGTCAAAAGGGCGCCACCTGTTGTTGCCCACTGTAAGGCTGTCCAGTCCAATGGCCTTTATCCAGTCTTCATTTCCAAACCTTCGCACGATGACTTTATCCCCAACTTTAAAACCAGCTGCTGAGTTTACAACAAAGCTTTTGGCCCCAACAGGTACAAATTTATCTTTTATGGCCTGACGTGAATTTTCAACGATCATGGTTGCCTCATCACCTTTGATGTCAATGAGCGCTGGTCTTCGGAATCGCCTCCTGCCATCCTGGTTGGGCTCAGGCGGCACTATTTTCCCGAACAACACCGTGCCCAAATCAGACCTGCCTTCACCACGAAGGACAACTCCTGATGCCTTAATTAAAATCGGCTTGTCCAGCTGATATCTGCCCATCTTCAATAAAACTGCCCCTCTGAATCCAAATTCATCCAAAGGCAGGGCAGAAACTTTATCAATGGCCGCCTGAATTAGTGCTGAATTGTCCCCCAATACTGGCCATACTGTTTCTTTTACTGCTACGAAAGGCAAAGGCACTCCCCCACCCATATATCCAGCGTTGGAAAAGTCAGGAATGACGTTGCCCGCAGAATCCGGAATGTACATCAACTTACCGTTCGCTCCGGGAAAAACTTTCGAGGTGGTCGGTGACATATCCTGGCTGTAAACTTTTGGAAACGCCAGACAGAAAAGGCACAAGGCCATAATAATGTTTTGAATATTCATGGACAAATGATGTGACTGAGTAAGTATGTGATAACGATTTAGCCGTGTGTTTCAACCTTGATATTTCTTAAAAATAACCTGGAATAAAACGCATTTATGGCATAGGCAAAATACGTCATTTCCATTACTTGGCAAAAATATGTGGACAATTGCTTGGAGAAAATAATGTTATTTGAAATCGCTGGAAGATGGTTAAAAGTTGGAGGATGAAGGCTTTTAGCTGTTAGCTTTTAGCGATTAGCCTTGTTAGGGGAGGTATTTTCGCTTTGTGAAAGGAGAAAATACGCAAGTAGTTTGTCTGGTAAAAATTCACCAAACCTACAGTTTACCAATAGAAGTGGCGCTGAATTTCGGGAATCTTCATCTCAGTTTTTCTGCTTTAAAATTACTCCAACTTCAACAGGCTAACAAGCCAATACGCCAATTCGCTTTCTTGCATACCCCAATGGTTTCCCACTTAAATCGCTTGAAGTTGCACTGAAATTAGCTGGAAGTTGGTTGAAAGTTGGAGTATGGATTTGAAAGAAAATTTGCAATACCCCGGATGGGCTTGAATATGAATTACCCATACAAACGAAGTGCAGTTTGGGGCCACAGAAGAAAAAAAGCCTCCAACTCCGAAGGTGTTGAATGTGCTCGACGATGTCATTTCAAGTTCCAAGTGCTAAAACATCCACAATTCGTCATCACCAGCTTACAAAACACGTATTACTACCCGCAAAACTGACATCACAATGACTGTATATTACCAGTCAATCAGAAAATCATCCATCACTCTAAAAAACAAATGATGCAACTTTTTATACCCAACTCAAACGTAGAGGCAGTCATTTTACCACAATCCGGTGGATACGCTTCACTTTTCATGTCACAGCACGATCAGGGAAATGGTCATAATATGGCCTCGGTTAACGCAGGAACCAGCAATGCCGGTTATGTTTTTGCCGTCGGTCTTGGTGGCATTAACCTGGCCATTGATCGCGCACTGACTTCATCCGGGCAGAATACTGCCAGATATCAGGCCATCCATCAAGCACTGTATGATGAATCAGGAAATGATACGACCGCCTCAAAAGATGGCTTTACTACGACTGATCCTGTTCAGTTTGTGCTGATGGTAAAGCCGGATCCCGCAGCAGCATTGCCCAAATATGATGGCATCATATTCATAGACGTTTTTCAGAAAGGACAATTTCCTCACCAGAATCAACTCAATTATGGAATGGTTTATGTCACGCCGCCCAATAACCAAAAGTATGCATCCAACTATGCCAATGACAGTGATTTTCTTAAAGCTGTCGTCGTGACAAGCGCCACTGTTGTAGCAGCCGTAGATCTGTACAATTCAAAATTTGCAAATCCAGGAAATGCAAACGGGCTCGAAATCATAGAAACCATACGAATGTGTCTTTTTAGCGGAGAAATCTACAGGGGTGGAGCCGACCAAAATGATGTCGCAGAAAGCAATATCAAAGGACTGTCTTCTGCTTTGGCACAGGGAAATAGCCAGATCAAGACGGTTGAATTTGAGTTCACAAGTGCTAAAAACTATTTGGAATCAAGGTAAAATCTAGCAAAAAGTTGATGTAGGTAACACCATATATTTCCATGATAATCAACAGTATAGAACCAAACCCCACACCACTTATCAGACCTTCCTCTGACCATTAATATTGCCTCATCCACAAAAAACCACTACAACTGTCACCTCAAATTCAGTACCTCTGAAATCTACTTTTACCTTTTCGATGGAAGTAGTAAAGTCAGAGCCTGAGATCAGGGCAGTGATGAACGAAGCTGCAACTTCCCGGCCAGGTTCGGCGATGACCAGTCGTTGTCCGGATCGCAAACTCTGCAGCAACAGATGAAATGCGTCAACGTATCGTTGTTCATACAAAATGTCTGCAGCCAGAATGAGGTCGTAGTTTTTGAAGTTAGGGTCTTCATCCAGCATTCTCCAGTCGACTTGTCGGGCTTGTAAAATCTGTTGATGCAAACCGTTGAGTTGTGCATTTTTCTGAACAAAGTCAAGGGAATCCGGTAGGTAATCAGATGCAATTACTCTACTTGCGCCCAATTTAGCTGAAACCAGAGAAGGAAGTCCCAGCCCGCACCCAATTTCCAGCACATTTTTATTGG
Source organism: Saprospiraceae bacterium (assembly GCA_020436935.1). Lineage (GTDB taxonomy): Bacteria > Bacteroidota > Bacteroidia > Chitinophagales > Saprospiraceae > JADKBO01. The sequence continues at coordinate 21,302 of JAGQWX010000058.1, read as the reverse complement.
TCACCAATTCTGGATTCTCCACCAAGCATTGCGACATGGCAATGGCGCTGGGCCACAGTTCTGTCCAGTACGGTATCCGCTCATCGGCCTTGTCAGGGTCGGACTCACTTCTCGAGATAAGCTCATCAAAAGCCTCATCAATATTGGTCACCTGGTAGAGACTGAGCTCTAATTTGCCGACCTTGAGTTCCAGAACTTCGTATTTATATTCCATATAAAAAAAATGGCCACCCTTCTGGGATGGCCATGGTATGATTTGTACTTATAATATTACATATGTGTCTTGATCATATCCTCCAGGGTAGCCTTAGTCGCTGTCCCTACGTGTTTTCCTACTACCTCACCATCTTTCAAAAATAAAATGGTGGGTATAGATCTGATTCCATACTTCATGGTAACCTCAGGATTGTTGTCAACATCCAACTTACCAATAGTAACCTGACCGTCATAATCTGTTGCCAATTGCTCGATGACCGGAGCAATGATTCTACATGGTCCACACCACTCAGCCCAAAAGTCTACTACTGATAATCCATTGTTGGCGGTTTCGCTGAAGTTAGCATCTGTGAAAGTAAATGCCATTTTATTGTCCTTTTAAATTCGTTATAAAAATAATTTCAATACCAAAGTAACGGAGATTTATCCACTTTGGTTTCAGTAAAATGTCAGATATGTAAAGAAAACGACATTTTAAGTTTTGCCTAACAATTAAGGTGCTGCGTTCCTTGCGTATTGTACGTTGGTATTGGGCAACTGCTCGAAGTACGACATCAATTCACCTTTGGCGATGTCAAACTTTGGTAACTCGCTGGCGTTCATTGGTTTTGGCGGATCAAACTTGTGTCTCAACGGGTTCACTTGTCTGCCGTCTTTCCAAAATCTGAAGCAAACGTGAGGACCTGTGGCCAAGCCTGTTGAACCAACATAACCGATGGTCTGGCCTTGTTTTACTCTTGCTCCCTTTCTTATGCCGGCAGCAAATGCCTGCATGTGCAAATATTGAGTCTGATAAGTTTTATCGTGTTTGATTTTGACGTACTTGCCATTTCCTCCTGTATAAGCGGCCGCTTCAACAACACCATCAGCAACAGCAATGATCGGAGTGCCATAAGGAGCAGCATAATCTGTTCCCAGGTGCGGGATGGTTTTCTTTAAAACCGGATGGAAACGGGTGAGGTTATAGGAAGAAGAAATTCTTACGTGCTTTACAGGTGCTTTCAGGAATCCTGCTTTGGAAGGTCTGCCCTGCTCGTCATAATATCCTTTGAAGTCACCATTTTCATAATAATAAGAATAGAATTCGCCCTGATTGTTCTTGTAGTAAGCTGCCAGCAAATTGCCAATACCGATCTCCTGACCATCCACTACCTTTTTCTCATAAATCAATTTGAATTCATCTCCTTTCTGGGTGTGGTAAAAATCCACACTTGATGCCAGGGCATCTTCCAATTTAGTGATCATTCTGGTATCTATATTGTTGTCTTTCAGAGAGTTCCAAAGAGATCCGGTTACTTTTCCGGTAGCTACTTCGATACAAGACTGTACTTCTTTTTCTACCAATTTGATATCTACACCTTCTCTAAGATCGTAGACAACATATTCCATATTGGATGGCTCGTACACCAAAGCGATGGGCTCTTCACATGGATCTTCTTTAACGTAATATAATTTTTTTCCGGGTCTCATGCTCCTCGTATCGAAAGCTACCTCTTTGCTTTTGAGTTCAATTTCTCTGATGAGGTTGGATTCCAGTCCCTGATAAAACAGTAAACTTCCGAGTATATCTCCTTTCTTGAGGTCTACAGCTTCCATGACAAAACTGCCAAGATTGAAGCCAAATTTTTCTTCTGATGTTTTTTCCTGATATGTTATCTGCTCTAATTCAGCGGATTGCTGATACACCGATAATTTATTGTAGATGAAGATGAGCGTTACAGCTAGTGAACATGATATTAATATATCCTTCCCTATCAGTCTTTTTTTAGGCTGAGAGTCTATCGCCATTTCTAAAATTTTTAAACCAATTACCCTAATACTATCTTAACTCAACAAAGATGTGAAATTAACGGGAGCGAGCAAAAAAATATTACTATGAAAATAAATTATTAACACAAAAATGTTAGAAAACATAGCGCAAAAAAACGTAATAAGAAAGGAATAATATACTGCGAAAGTGGAAAATTGTTTATAAAACTTTTTCAAATAAGTCATTGAGAATGAGAGTCCTTGATGAACTCAAGAAACACTTCACGGTCTTTTCTGGGTGGAATGGAATCCGGATGGTAATCGATGGTAAATTCTTTGAAAAAAGTTTTTGCATCCTGCACATAGTCTTCCACATCACCGCCGAAAGGAGGCCCGATTTTATCAAAAACGCAGTGAAACCATAAACCAGCCAACCTACCTCCAGGTCTCAGCAATTCAAACATTTTACTGAAATATGCTTTTCGCAAGCTTGGATCTAAAGCACAGAAAAACGTTTGTTCCATGATGAAATCGTACTTACCATCATGGTCAAAAAAATCTTCGCAGATAATGGTCACATTGCCCTGACCTGCAAAAGCATCCTGAAGATAATGGACCAGGCTTTGACTGATGTCCAGGACAGTTATTCTGGTATTCGGATAAATTTTTGAGAGCGCTTTGGCTTCGTGTGCCAGACCTGCTCCCGGTATCAATAAAGTTTTGCCTTCCAGACTGTTTTTAGAAAAATAGGAAATCAAAGCCGGAGCAGCTTCGCCAATGTCCCAAGGAGTGTCGCCCAATTGATGGCGTTTGTCCCAGTAGGACTCCGATAGTTTTTTAGTATTCATGATATTCTTTAAACCGTTTAAACCTATATTTGGTTTTTATTTCAGGAAAATATGACATTAAATTTTGCCGGGAAGTTGGTAGACGCGAGCCAGATTTTGGTCATGGGCATCATCAACTTAAATCATGACTCCTTTTTCCCGGGCAGCAGGGCCAGGAATGAATCAGACCTGCTCCAAAAAGTGGAGCAACAATTGGCGGAAGGAGCGGATATCATTGACCTGGGATTTATGTCGTCAAGGCCAGGAGCCAAAGTTTCTGATCCTGGTGAAGAAGCAGAAAATATAGGCAAAGCCATTGATGTCGTTTTACAACATTTTCCTGACACCATTTTGTCGGTTGATACCTTGCACAGTGCAGTTGCAGAACATTCAATTGCATTAGGTGCCCGCATGATCAATGACATTTCTGCCGGCACTTATGATGAAAATATGTTGTCGACAGTTTCAAAATATAAGGTCCCTTATTGCATCATGCACATGAAGGGCTTGCCGGAAAATATGCAAGAGGATACCACTTATGAAGATGTTGTGCTTGACGTCGTTTATTACCTGGCAGAAAGAAAGAAGGCTGCCCGTGAAGCAGGCATCATAGATGTGGTTGTTGACCCGGGATTTGGTTTTGGTAAAAGTATTGATCAAAATTATGAATTGCTCAACAAACTGAAATTTTGTAACACCCTCGATGCGCCTGTATTGGTGGGTTTGTCACGCAAATCGATGATTTATAAATATCTGGATATCAGTCCGGAAGAGGCTTTGAATGCTACTACTGCTTTACACATGATGGCCCTGCAGAACGGCGCACACATACTCAGAGTGCATGATGTCAGACCAGCAAAAGAATGCATCAAAATGTTTAAAAAATACAGCAATCCATTAACTAAACCTTAATGTCTGGGTGTGTAGTACGATTGCGAACAAATACGTTATAACTCTATATGGAGCAAGAGGAAGCAAAAAAAGCAATAAAGAAAAAAAGAAAGGGGTGGAAGATTTTCCTCTACATCCTTCTGTTTTTTCTTTTGCTGCCAATCCTGCTCTCTGTGCTTTTAAATCTTAAATCGGTACAGAATTACGTAGCAAATCAGCTCACCGAATACCTTTCTGAAAAAATGGAAGCCGATGTCGGTTTGGACCATATTGACATTGATTTTGGCTATGGGCTGGAACTGGATGGATTTTACATTGCCCAGGATGGAGACACCGTCATCAAATGTGGCCAGCTGGAAGTTTCTCTGCTCAACAATCTCTTGTCATTGAGGCACAACAAGCTGCTCCTTGAAAAAATCCACCTCCATGATCCGGTGGTAAACCTTACCATCAAAAAAGGCAACAATACAAGCAATCTGGCCTTATTGATTTCAAAGCTTTTTACCTCTGACGGCACTGGAGAAAAAAAAGATCCACTGGACATCGTGGTGAGAAAAATAAACGTGAGTGAGCTCAAATTTTCGTTGAAAGATGAGAACAACGGCTATCTTCTTGCGCTCCAGACCTCCAGCTTTGAGACTGACATTGATTCGATCAATCTCAAGCAAAACAAATTCATTATCAACGACCTACATCTTTACAAACCCAGCATTTATTACGAAAAGTTTGCAGACGCAGTGCCTTTGCCTGTTGCAGAAAGCTTCTCAACTGACACCACAGCTGTTGTAACACCGCTAGTGTTCAGCCTCAATAACCTCAACATTCAATCTGGAACATTCAGGATTGAGAACAAGCTTAAATCAATCGGACCTTCCAATACATTCGACCCTGCTCATTTCACCTTAAACGAACTCAATTTTGAAGCCTCTGATTTGATGTTCACTCAAAAAAACGGGTTCTCTGCCATAGTGAGGGGCGCTAGTTTTGAAGACAATAAAGGATTTGCCATCAAAAATTTTGACGCCACCGAACTCGTCATTGGAGACGGAGAAATCAGGATTGAACCATTTAATCTCAATACAGGTAACAGTCACATCGCTGAAAATGTAAAGATCACTTTCAACACATGGAGTGACTTCAGAAATGCACCTGAAGACATCAAACTTGACGGGTATCTCAATGCTTCTGAAATAGATTTGAATGAACTCCTGTATTTTATCCCAAACTTGAGAAGCAATGACCTTCTCCGTGAATTGGCAAAAGATAAACTTTACGTAAGTGGTTATGTCAGTGGTAATTTGGATCAAATCACCATCAATAACCTGGAGTTGGTATCCGGAGACAAAGAGTTTGACGGCACTCTGGTCCTGAATAATGTCAGAGACAAAAACAGCTTTAATCTGGAAATCGATGCGGATAGGCTGGTCAGTACCTCACCGGATATTGTCAAATTATTTCCAAAACTCAATTTGCCACCCAATTTTAAAAAACTCGGTCAAATTCAGTTCTCCGGTAAGTACAGTGGTACGCCGAAGGTGTTTACAGTGTCTGGTAAACTACTTTCCGAATTGGGCAGCGCGGATGTGGCCATGGGCCTGGATATTCGCAATGGTTCTTCTAAAGCAAAATACAGTGGTGATGTTTTATTCAATGATTTTAAAGTTGGAGAACTATTGGGCATTAAAGACCTTGGCAAGATTACCGCAAGCCTTAATTTGATCAATGGTTTTAGTTTTGACCTCGATAAAGCATCAGTAGTTATTGATGGAAAAATCGACCGCCTCGAATACAAGGGTTATGCCTACAAAGATTTGCTCCTTGATGGCACAACCAGTCAGGGCAATTTTGAAGGAGATTTCAAAAGTACTGACCCAAATTTTGATATAGATTTTAATGGAAAAATAGCATACAAGGAATCCATTTACCAGGTAAATTTTGATGCAGACATCAGAAAGATTGACTTATTCAAACTCAACCTCAACGGCCAGCCCCTGGCCATCAAAGGAGACATGAGCATCAATGGTTCCGGTCAGGACCTCAACAGCTTCATAGGTGATTTTAAGGGAACTGGTTTGGTGATTGAACGGGCCGATACCACCTACAATATCAATGACATCGTTGCTTCTTCTATCGTCAACCCCAACGGAGAAAAAACCATCAGCATTTCCAACAATGACATCAATGCAAGGTTTGATGGTAAAATGGACCTACGGACCATCATTAACGACGTCAACTGGGTTTTGAAAAGCAACCTGGACTACTATGCCAAAAACTGGAAGACACCTGAAAAGCCAAAATCAAATCAGCAAGACTTCAGATTTGACGTTTCATTGGGAGACCTCACACCTTATGCCTCGCTGCTTGGCCTGGAAAAATACCAGTTGACCAATTTCAAGGCAAAGGGATACATCAATTCGGCGAGCAACGAACTCCAGCTTGCCTCCACCTTCCCCTATCTTGCACTTGAAAAGAACAGTTTATTCAACAATAACGCATACATCAACCTCAAAAACAAATCGGGCTATCTGAGCATTCACTCGGACAGCAGCATCATCAGCAACATAAGGCTGGGCACCATCGATGCCGGTGGTACGGTTAGTGGGGACTCTATACTTTGGTCTGTTTCGTCTGATTACTTATTGGATTCGATTGAAAAATTTTCTTTGAGAGGTTTATTGGCACCACATCCCGAGGGTTATGAAGTCAAAGTGCTCAACAATGATTTGAGAATATACAATAAGAGGTGGAAGCTCAATCCAGACAATTCAATTGCTTTTGGTAAAGGCTTCATTGATATGGAAAACTTCAGTATCACCGATGGTACCAGGACCATTGAAGCCAAGGACATCCTCAACAAAGGTATTTTGCTCAATGTCAACAGGTTCAGGTTTGATGCCATCAATGCCTTCAACAAGGACAAGAAATTTTACTTCGACGGAGAAGTAGTCAGTTCTCTGAGAATCAATGATATTTTTATAAAATCACCAGATATTTATGGCACCTTCCTGATAGATCAGCTAACCATTAATGGTGATAGTTATGGCAATTTAAACCTGGACATCAGCAAGCCGCTGAATCAACCGTTGGAGTCGATTTTATCCATAGAAAACGCTGCAACCGGTCAGACCATCAAAGCCAATTTCAACTATGACCCGGAAACTGGCAACATCAGTTCACTGCTCAAAGGTCGAAGGGTCCCTCTTAAGTTTCTGGAATATATTTTAGTGGGAGGAGTATCTAATGTGGGGGGATACGTTGACATTGATGGCACGCTTGGCGGCACCACCAAAAACCCGGTGATCGAAGCAGAAGGAAGTCTCCATGAAGGTACTGTCAAAGTAGTATATCTGGGCGAAACTTATAGGTTTGATGATCAGCCATTTACGCTGACAGACAGGTCGATCGACCTTACCGGGGATATTATGTTCGATAGTGAGGGCAACCAGGGGCAGGTCACAGGAGGATTTACACACCGACTTTTCAAACAATTTGCCATCAATGCCAGCATAACCGGAGACAATGTCATTGCGCTGAAAACCACAGCGAGAGACAATCCAACATATTATGGTAGAGGTCAGGGTCAAGTGGAGGTCGACATCATAGGCCCCATCAATAAGGTGAATATGATCATCAATGCCACCACCAAAGCATCCACAGTTCTGAATATCCCCATCAGTGAATCTGCATCCTCGACCACTTCCAGCATCATCACTTTCATTGACAGCTCCAGCTATTTCGCTGCAAAAAATGCTTATAAAAAGGATTCTGTGTTCACTTCTTCCGGCTTGAGCATTGAGATGAATTTGAATATGACCCCAGATGCTCAGGTCAACCTGATTTATGATGAATCAGTAGGTGATGTCATTCGCGGACGTGGTACGGGTAATCTGCGCATTGTTTCACCGAGGAACGAATCACTACAAATTTATGGCGACTATGAAATCGAACAAGGTGAATACCTGTTTACAGCCAGGAAAATAATTGCCAAACCTTTTGTTGTTAGGAGAGGAAGTACGCTGAGATGGTCAGGTGACCCCATCAATGCAGAGATCAACCTTGAGGCGGATTATGTGATAAGAACATCGCTCCAAAACTTCCTGCAAGAGTTCCTGTATTCCACTGCCATCAAAAATGCAGCGTCCAACAGGACCTCAGTCAATCTAAAGCTTTTGCTGGGCAATACACTTTTCAACCCTTCAGTACAATTTGACCTGGAATTTCCTGAATTGACTGGAGAATTGAAAAACTACGCGGATACAAAAACCCGATTGTTGCGGAACAATATTACAGACTTCAACGGTCAGGTATTCAGTCTCATCATTTGGAATTCATTCCTTCCTTCCAATACGTTGTCAGATGTAGTATCGAGCGGAGGAGGCATCATAGGAAGTGCAACCATCAATACGCTCAGCGAGTTTTTATCCAGTCAACTGTCCTTATTTGTGACCAGTCTGATCAATGATGCGCTGACTGAAAATGGTTTGATTTCGAGTGTAGATTTCAACCTCAACCTTCGCAATAACGTCAGTTTTGACCCATTGGGGGGAACCGGCACAACGGTTCAACAAGGTATATTACCTTCAGAAATTGAAGTACGGCTCAATCCCAGATTCAGATTGCTCAATGAAAGATTGGAGTTCAACGTGGGAGGAAACTACATCAGGCAAAACAGCCTTGGACAAGTCAATTATGTCGTTCCAGATCTTGCCATACAATATGCATTGACTGCTGACAGGAAACTGAGCCTCAAGGTGTATGGAAAGTATGATTTTGATGAAATACAATTTACATCAAGAAGGCAGAAATATGGTACAGGAGTCAGGTTCAGAACTGAGTTCGGATCGATGCTCGATACTGAGGCCGATCTTGCAGAGTATTTCAAAAACAACATCGTACAGGGCAACAAGTAACAAATTGAGTTATACTTATCAGAAATAGAGTTGTCCACTTCCATGCTGCTAAAATGGACATTCCATATTCCGATAAGTATATTCTTAAAAAGAAAATGGGTAAACAAGCCTACCCCTGTTTACCCGTTTCGCTGATAAATTCGCAAATTCTTTAACTGCTTTATCACAAACGTAAAAAATCAAACGCATATTTCACACTTATTCTATGTTATTAAATCCTACATTTTCATGTGGGTAGACTTTCTAAGGTTGTGAAGCCGTATTTCCCTTTCGCGTCTTTATTGACCTGAATGGCGCCAATATGTGCGTCGTGCTCGAGCACCAGATCATAATTGGCCAAAATAGCCTCCTCCAGAAGCCTTTCTTTTTCTTCAATGGTGGTTAGAGGATCGATGTCATAAGATAAACCGTAAGGCAAACCCAGGTGGGCCGATGATGGAATCAGATCCGAACAAAACACCAGATCCGGTAAATTGGGACGGTGAATGATGGGCATCATCATCGCTTTGGTGTGCCCGTTCAGGAAGCGTATGGAGAAAAAATCAAATATTTTGAAGTCATCTCTTTCAGTCTCTATGAAGGTGGTTCTCCCTTTTTCATTCAGAGGTAAAATGTTCTCTGAAAGGAAAGAAGCTTTTTCTCTAAGATTGGGTTCAATCGCCCATTGGAAATGTTCTTCGCTGCTCCAATACCTGGCATTTGGAAATGTGGGCAAGATCTGATCTCCTTCACGATAAAAAGCACCTCCCACGTGGTCAAAGTGTAAGTGGGTCAGGAAAACGTCGGTGATCTCCTCGGGCATTATCTTCTTTTGGGCCAGGCTTGCGCAAACATCATCGCCATGAGGGTAAAAATGAGACCGGAACTTTTCGTCCTGTTTCATCCCAATACCACAATCAATAATTATCTTTTTGTCCTGGTTTTCGATCAGCAAACTCCGCATCGCCCAGGTGCATAGATTTTGCTCGTCAGCAGGATATATCTTTTCCCACATCCTTTTGGGGACGATTCCAAACATAGCACCCCCATCCAGTTTGAAATAACCGCTGATTACCGTATCTATCTTCATATCTCAATTTTGGAAACAACAAATATGACAAAATTCCTAAGGTTGAAGCAATTTGTCTGCGATATTTAGCAGATGATCAAAAACTCCATTTTAATCTGAGAAACAATCCCTGAACGGGACTTTTGTACGAGCCATTGTCGCGATTGAAAGCCAATTGTCCAATGAAATCAAGGTCCCAGCTCTGTGCAATGGAATAGGTAAGACTTGGACTGAGGAACAATGCATGCGATGGCCCGGGAGAATAAACGGCCACCAATCCTCCTCCCATCAGTTCTGTGATTTGGTAATTTGCCGCCAAAAGTGCCGACCATCTGTATGGATAAAGGTTTCTGGCTGAAAGTTCGAAATTGAATAAACTGGCCAGACTCCCGGTGGTTGACCCCAGACTATTATAAAGGCCACCGCCACTGAGATAAAGCCCTCCACTAAAAGTATAATCCACTGCAAAAGTCGCAGAAACAGCTACTTCTTCATTGATATTCTGCGGAATAAAAACCGACGTCTCAGCCTTCAGTCCGGCAAGACCAAGGTTGCCTGCAGTTCCAGCTCCGATGACGTAGTTTTTATCCGTAAAACCCGTCAGAACTTGCAAATCATAAGTTTTAATGTTGGTTTTGTACATCGCGCCAATTGAAAAGTCTTTAAAATCCCGGCCAACGGCACCCACCAGTTCAACGCTGCCGCTGTACCCGATAAACCTTTTGAGTCTGACTGCATCTACAGCAGGCCGCTCTTCATAATCAAAATCGGTAAACCCATAAGCGTTGAAAATATCATTGGGATTCCAGATGGTGCTGATGCCCCAATTGACCCGCTGCCGTCCTATTCTGAACTCCCAATTTTCCGGAGTCCATTCCCAATAAGCACGGTCAAGCGTACTTAAAAATGCAAGTCCGGTTTTCGATTCCCCACCCACAGAAAGATTGAGCCACCTGTCCTTATCAGGATTTACACCGTCGAGGTAGTTGCCGTTTAGAGCTTGTGTGAATTGCACAGCCTGTCCATAAAATAAACGATTCCGCACTTGGGCAATGATTTGGTTGTTTGCATTGACGGGTATGGTAAAGTTGAGTCTGTTGTGGATGAGCTGATCGGTAATGAGTTGGTTATTGTTCAGGACGTAGGCCGTTTGAAGCGTTTTCAGATAGCCATGGACTTCGATTTTGGGCCTTATGGTATCCTGTGAAAAGATTTGGCCTACTCCGAACCAGAGACAGATCACAATGATGTAAACATTTGATCTCATTTCCTGTCGTCACTCTTGATCATGCCATCCTCGAGGACCACTACCCTTCTGGCCCTGTCTATTACCCTTTGATCATGGGTTGAAAACACAAAGGTCATATGCTCAACATGGTTGAGTTTTTCCATAATATCGAGCAAATTGGACGTTGAGGCACTGTCGAGGTTGGCGGTAGGTTCATCCGCGAGAATGAATTTAGGTTTGGCAGCCAGTGCCCTGGCTACAGCTACCCTTTGTTGTTGGCCTCCACTCAGTTCAGAAGGGCGTTTATCAAGCTTATCGCTCAGGCCCACTTCAGCCAAAAGTTCTTTGACCCGAGTGTCCCGTTCTGATTTGCTTCTCCCCTGGAGCAACATGACAAACTCCGTGTTTTCAGCAGTAGTAAGCACGGGGATCAGGTTGTAAGATTGGAAAACAAAACCGATTTCTTTCTGGCGAAATTTGATCAGCTGGTTTTCGCTCATGTCGTTGAGCTTTGTGCCGCCTATCCAGATGTCACCTGAAGTTGGCCGGTCAAGGCCACCAATGATGTTGAGCAGGGTGGTTTTTCCGCTTCCCGACGGACCAACGATTGCCGTAAACTCGCCTGCTTCTATTGTCAGATCCACACCTCGCAGTGCCTCTACAGGCACTTTGTCGGGGTTGTATGTTTTAGTAATGCCTTTTACTTCTATTACTTTCATTATTTGAAGTTTATATATTATATTAAATTATAATTTTCTTATTGCCTCAACAGGTTTCAACCTTATGGCTTTCAGCGCAGGATAAATGGACGCTACCAGTGAAGTAATCGCCACCGCCACTCCCAATTGAATGAATAGGTTGATATCCATGATCGGATAAACTGTGCTGGACATGCCAAACATTTCATTCCCTTTTGAAAATGCGGTGAGGTCAAGACCATTCGTCCCAAAAGATTTCACAGAAATATATCCCAATAAATAGCCAATTGGTACTCCTACCATGCTCAAAAGAAAAGTCTCCATGACTACCATTGAAAAGACCCTGGGTTTTCCCATTCCGATGGCCTGCAACATTCCCAGCTCCCGGTATCTCTCAAGCACAGCCATGAGCATGGTATTGATGATTCCAAAGATCAGCGCCAGCATGAAAATGAAGATGAATATATAGCCGCTGGTTTTGATCTGGGTTTCCATCAGCGCCAAATCAGGAGCAAGTTGTTTGTAGTTTTCTACCAGTTCTCCCGGAAATAGAGCTGCCAGCTGGCTTTGAACGGTGTCCATCTGATCTGTACCAGTAAGCATAAATGCCATCTCGTGGATTCTGTTGCCCAACGAGTCATTCTTGAACATCAATTGAGCAAGACTTTGTTTGTCAACAAAGACCCGCATCTCATCCACCATAGCGTTACCCGAATTATAAATTCCTTTGACCCTATAGGCAGAAGACTGCATGTCTCCGTTCTCATCCTGAAAGGTCAATACTACCTTAGACCTGAGCCCCAGCTTAAATTTTTCTGTCAGTTTCTGAGAGACCAGGATGCTTCTTTGATCTCCGGTTTCCAGGTATTCTCCTTCTTTGACAAAGGCTTTTATGCCTGATACACCATCTTCTAATTCCGGATCTATCCCTTTGATGATAACCCCTCTGGCGCCATGGCCGGTGCTGAGCATTCCATTGGACAAGACCCTGGGAGAATAAGCTTTCACGCCGGCAATTGAACCAACATTGGCTCCTTCTTCGAAAGTGAATTTGGCTTCCTGATCATCTTTATAATTTGGATGGTGCACCTGCATATGACCATATTCGTTTTTGAGTGCACTCTGCAGATAACTATCGCCCATGCCCAATGAAAAGCTCATCAGAAAGATCACAGACCATACGCCTATGATGATTGAGGCCACAACAACAAGACTTCTCGTGCGGCTCCTCCATATATTTTTCCAGGCAAGTTTTAAGGTCAACATATTATATTTTTTATCTATATGATTATGATTTCATCGCTTCTATCGGCTTCAAAGTCAAAGACTTGATTACCGGGTAAAGACTCAGGACTGTGGATATGACAAACATGATGATGGCCTGATTGATGAAGATGCCGGGATTGAAAGCCGTGCTTATGACCGCTTCCATACCAAATCTTTCATATTGATCCGCCATATTGCCTGTAAGCTGGATGGGACTGCTGTGCAGATAATAAACAATGGGCAGACACAAAGCAATGCCTGCAAGGGCTCCAACGACTCCCAGTAAAACTGATTCTATCCACAAAATGCCCGCTAGTTTCAATCGTTCGGTGCCGATGGCAGTCAGGACACCAAATTCGTAACTCCTTTCCTTGGTCATCATGATGATGGTGCCCAGCAATCCAAATCCAATGAGCAGAAACAAAATAAAGTGGATCAGACTTCCGCTGGCCTGGTCCAACTTGGCAGCTTCCAGTAGTTCCGGGATCAGATCATTGTAATCCATCACTTCATACAGGGAGGTGTCTAGTTGGGTTTTGAGGACAGCCATGGTTTGCGGCAGATATTTTTTGGAAGGCAGATTTATGGCATAGGTGGTGATCAGGTCTGGCATGCCAAAGAAGTTTTGCGCATCGGGAAGTGAGAGCGCAACAAGCCTTTTATTGAGGTCGGGACTATTGAGATGTACCAGACCGACAACCGGATATTTGCCCACTGCATTTTGACCATGATAACCCTGGCTCAAAAGTACCAGAGTATCGCCAACAGCCATGTTGAGTTTTTCTGCCAGCTTATCACCGATGATGACTGAAGATGTTGCAACCTTCAGAAATGTCCCTTCGGTTATTTTATTGCCAATGCCGGTCAGCTTGTTTTCTTCTTCCAAATCAATGCCCATGATGAGGACACCCTGTGTTTGTAGTCCATAGCTCGCAAGGGCAAAGCTTTCGAGTCGCGGGACCATATCCACATTTTCCGGAAGTTTTCCTTCTACTGCCGACATGACCTCATTGGGTTCGAATCCCAGGTCCAGCGATTGTTCTCCCCAATATCCCTTGGAATGCACCTGAGCATAACCCATGTAAAATCTCGACATATTGTCGATCATTTTGTCCCATGTTCCCGTCTGAATGGACTGGAGGACAGCCGACCATAGCACAGCAAAAGCTACAGCAGAAATCGTGATCAGTGTTCTCCGTTTGTTGCGCCACAAATTGCGCCAGGCCAGTTTAAATACCATTAGTTGAGTTTTTTCATGTTTTGAATACTAAAAAACTCTGCATTTTGCTTTTTGTCAAAGTCGATGACCATCTGTTCTATAATGGTTTTCTCACCGGGCTTATCTGCAGGAATGACCTCCAGTCTCGAAGGCAGCATACGCTTTCCGAAAGTTTTGATGTTTTTGCCCAGCATCGTATTGACCAAAAAATCATCTTCATCGTAAAACTCAGTTTTCAACTGGAGATAGTTTTTTTGATCCACCCACACGATGACACTGCCCCAGACCACAGCCACATTGGGCTTGGGAACCATCTTGATTTTCCAGCACTTTTGTCCCTCCACAAGTTCTTCTCCCATCATGGTATGAGTGTAGTCATTGACTGGCGAAGTCTGGTTAACGAGGTCATCATTGCTAAAATCCGAGCCCATCCAACTCTGGGTCATCATTGAAGGTGGCATTTTGATGACTCTGTCGATCTTCGGCTGCCAGTTCCATATTTCCTTTTTCCTTTTTAGAAAACCGGTACCCTTATCTCTGGCAGGTCCTGTTATCACAATCAGGCTGTAATCAGTACCCAATGACCAGGATTTCATGGTCATTTCGCGGGTCCAGGTGGGCCTTACGATGGTCATCTTCATTTCAGAATAACCGCCGTCACCGTTCATGTTTTGTTCTGATTTGGCTATAATGTCCTTTGCAGATTGTGCATTCAGAAAGGACATAAACATCATAATCATCAGCGTATAAAAAAATCTTTTATTCATTATGATAAGGTTTGCTAAATGTTTCAATAATATAGTTCATCATGTGTTCGAAGTGGTTCTCTTCCTGGACAGAAAAAGAATAAAGGAATATTCCATCCATGGCTGCTCCGAATAAAAGAGCCTGGGATTTGGGATCCGGATAGCCTAATTTCTCAAATATTGGTATCATCAGACCATAGCTCATTTGTGACTTTTGGGCAATCATGGGTTGCAATTCTTTGAGCACTTCTTCCTGGAACATTAGGCTGGTCAATAACTTCCAATAGGCAGGATTGGCTTTGTAGAGTTCAAGACTCCCATTGACAATGATGCTGATTGTTTCCGCTGCTGACATTTGAGACAAAAAGTCTTCATTGAAAAAATGGTCGGCACTGCCCATGGCTTTGTTGATGATCGCCTTGAGCAAATCATCCTTCCCTGTATAATAGTTGTACAAAAGCCCCTTGCTCACTCCTGCGGCTGAAGCGATTTGTGCTATGGAAGTATTGGAGTATCCTTTGTGTGCAAAAAGTTCCATGGCAGCCTGCTCAATGATTTCCATTGATGACTTTCTTATCTCTTCAAACTGCTTTTTTGTTCTTGGCGACATTGATTGACCGAATGTTCAGTCAAAAATAAATACAATACAAATAACAGTCAAGACTTCAGTCAATAATTTTGAAATTTTAACACTTAGGTGGCTGGTGGAATGATCTTCGTATAGATGAGTTCGAGGGCTGCATTCATGTGTAAAACGTCCAGAATGTTTTTGTAAATGGGCTTGCATTCTCTTAGGAAAACTTCTTCCTCAAGCCAAACCGCCTGGTCGATGTCTTCGGTAGTCTGAGGCTTGAGTTTTTGTTTGGCAACCTCCATCAGATACCAGTGCGATTTTTTGAGAATCCTTTGTCCGGACTTGTTGCGGAACACGTGATTGGTTATAGTGAGCTTTCTTTTAATCAAAGGTTTTTTGATGCCAACTTCTTCGATGACTTCTCTGATGGCTGTTTCCTTTTTGGTCTCCCCTTTTTCCAGTTTCCCTTTGGGAAGATCCCAGAATCCTCTCCGATAGATAAAGAGGTATTCATTCATTTCATTGCGTATCAGGCCACCCGCGGCTTCGTTTACCACAAAGAGAGAGAGCAGGTCTTTTTTGAGTTGTTTGTAGTCGTCACTGAATATGACCACTTTTTCATAATCTGTACCTTTTTCGCACAAATCTATGTATTGAAGAAGGTGGCGGGACTTGCCGGCATACTTGGCCACCAGCGTGGTCTTCTCCTCTTTTTCTACCTTCCTCACGAGATCCCTGGGCTTCAAAATTAGGGGAATCTCATTTATATAGATTTTGTACATTTGCAGCTCTTTATTCTTAAAAGCATTAATACGACGTATGAATTTGAGCAAAGAAATCGCTTCAAAACTGCTGCAAATAAAAGCAATTAAGTTAAATCCTCAAAGCCCGTTCACCTGGGCGTCTGGTATTAAATCACCTATTTATTGCGATAACAGGATTTCTCTTTCCCATCCGGAAGCCAGAAACGCTATAAAGAAAGGACTTGCGGAACTTTCAAAATCTTTTGGAGAATTTGATATGATTGCCGGAGTGGCTACCGCGGGAATAGCCCATGGTGCACTTATGGCTGATTATATGAATCTCCCTTTTTGTTATGTCAGGTCTGAAGCCAAGTCCCATGGCAGACAAAACCAGATTGAAGGTGATTTGAAAGCCGGACAGAAAATCCTGGTGATCGAAGACCTTATCTCGACGGGCGGCTCAAGCATTCAGGTCGTTGAAGTGTTGAGACAGGAAGGTTATGAAGTTGTTGGCGTTTTAGCCATTTTTGACTATGAGCTCAAAAAAGCAAAAGACAACTTCAAAAATGCAAAGTGCGTTTATAAAACCTTATCCAATTACACGGCGTTACTTGAAGAAGCCATCGCTGAAGATTACATCACCAATGACCAGCTGCGCATTCTCAATAACTGGAATGAGGATCCCAATGCATGGTCAGAAACACACGACAATAAAGTAAAATCCACCTGGAACTAATGAAGGTAATGAACGAAACTTCCGAACAGTTTTTATATAAATATCTGAACAATACCAGCCCAACCGGCTTCGAAGCAGAAGGACAAAAAATATGGCTGGATTATATCAAACCGTACATCGACGAATGGCAAATAGACAACTATGGCACCATGTATGCCATTGTCAATCCCGGCAAGCCATTCAAAGTGGTGATTGAAGGACATGCAGACGAAATCTCATGGTTTGTCAACCACATTTCCGACAATGGTTTTATCCATGTGATCAAAAATGGTGGCAGCGACCATATGATTGCTCCTTCCAAAAGGGTCAATATTCATACTGACAAAGGCATTGTAAAGGGTGTTTTTGGCTGGCCTGCTATCCATGTGCGCACGGGTAAAGATGCAAGTTTATCTCCAACGCTTGAAAACATTTTCATTGACATTGGAGCTTCGAGCAAAAAAGAAGTAGAAGAACTTGGCGTCCATGTAGGCTGTGTTGTGACTTTTGATGACAATCTGCTGAAACTCAACGATAAGTTCTACGCCGGTCGAGCGCTGGACAACAGGATTGGTGGTTTTTGTATTGCGGAAGTCGCGAGGATGCTCAAGGAAAACAAGGTTGAACTTCCTTTTTCTCTATACATTGTGAATGCAGTCCAGGAGGAAGTTGGATTGAGGGGTGCGGAAATGATTGCCCACACCATCAAACCCAATGTGGCCATTGTCACAGATGTTTGCCATGATACCAGCACACCTCTTCTTGATGCAAAGCGCCAGGGTGATACGAAATGCGGCAGTGGACCTTCACTTACCTTCGCTCCTGCTGTTCACAACAAATTGCTGAGACTCATCAGGGATGTAGCTGCGGAAAAAAACATTCCAATACAGCTCAGTGCGTCCAGCAGAAGTACCGGTACAGATACTGATGCATTCGCCTATAGCAATGGAGGGGTGCCCAGTGCCCTTATATCGCTTCCGCTGAGATACATGCATACCACCGTAGAAATGGCTCATGTCGATGATATAGAAAATGTCATCAAGCTCATTTACGAAACCATTTTGAAAATCGAAGACGGCCACAATTTCAAATACTTTTAGTTGAAATCTTGACCGGTGGACCAAAGCATATAACCATTCTCACACTGCTAAAACACATCAGAGAATGGTATGTGTACGGGTCTTTTCATATTGCGGTGTGTACTGCGGCATATGCAGCTTTTTTCTACTTTGCCATGGACATGATTCCGGATTGGAATTATGTTGCACTTATTTTTCTGGGTACACACATCATCTATTCTCTCCACAAGGTGCTTGCACGGGAAAGGATAGAAAACTATCAGGAAACGAGGTTCAAAATTGTGCTGGGTCATCAAAGCCACATCATTGTATATATATGTTGCTCACTCCTGGTGTCCATCTACATTTTATTGCAAATGGAATGGCATGAAGTAATGCTCATGCTTCCACCTGGCATCATTGCATTTTTGTATGTGGCGCCCATTTTCAAATCCAAAAAGAGGTTGCGGGATTATTCCTACATCAAAATCTTTCTCATCGCCCTTTCCTTTTCATTGTTGTGCACATTCAATCCGTTGTTTTATGAGGGAGTTTCTATTGGAAGGGCATTACTTTTCACCATCATATCATTCTTCTTTGTTTTAGGAATCACTATTCCTTTTGATATAAGAGATTTTAGTCTGGATCAAGCCGACCACGTCCCTACCCTGGTCACAGCAGCAGGTATAGAAAAAAGCAGGTTGATTTCGATTGCTTTGCTTGCCTTTTCCGCTACGTTTTTTTTGTTTCTGGCAGGTTTTAGTATTCCTACGCTTGCCTTTTCAATTTCATGTATTACAGGCATTATTTTCTCCTGGTACGCAAGTCTGGAGAGGAATGATTATTACTATTCATTTTTTATGGACGGGCTGTTGGCTTTGCCTCTGGTCTTGTATATTCTTTTGGTTTGATAGTTTTGATATGCTCAATCTTTAATTCATGATATATATAATAAAATCATCATAAAAACAACACCAATATTTCGTGTTTTCCTTTAATTTCAAAGGTAAAAGCACGTGTAAATCACCTTTTGGACATCACAAAGCATGATTCAAATCAAACAAATTGGGCTTGGAATTGTATAACTTTACACCACGATATGCAAAAGACAGCACAACAGATCTTTATGGAGCTGATACGTGCTGGCGATCTTAATTTTTAAGGAAGGTAATAATGTTTCTTCCTCGCGAAACCAAAAAAAGTCTATATGACCATTATGCAGTTTGAGCCATCAGAACTCATCATTAAACCCGATGGGAGCATCTATCATCTTGGCCTTTTGCCCGAAGATTTACCCGATCACATCATCACTGTCGGTGATCCTGACAGAGTTGAACATGTGTCTAAACACTTCGATCAGATCACTAAAAAAGTTCAAAGACGAGAGTTTGTCAGCCATATAGGACGTCTCGGGGACAATA
The DNA here is from genome assembly GCA_020436935.1 of Saprospiraceae bacterium. Classification (GTDB taxonomy): domain Bacteria; phylum Bacteroidota; class Bacteroidia; order Chitinophagales; family Saprospiraceae; genus JADKBO01. The sequence goes on along the minus strand of JAGQWX010000058.1, from coordinate 1,993 downwards.
ACATCATGTGTATTTCCACAGGCATTGGCACAGACAACATAGACATTGTCATCAATGAACTCGATGCCCTTGCCAACATAGATTTCAGTTCAAGAATCCCCAAAAAACAGAAACGAAGATTGAACATCTACCGATTGGGCACATCTGGAACGGTTCGGCCAGACATAAATGTAGATGAAATGATCATCTCTTCATACGGGGTGGGATTTGACGGGCTTGCTTTTTTCTACAATATTGGTACCAGGTCGAAAGAATTGGAAGACACCATCAATAATGTTGTTGGACAGGAATTGCCCGAGGTAAGGGTGTATGCCAGTCCGGCAGGAGAAGAAGCTTTTGCAAAATTCAGCAAAATCTCAAAGTTTAAAAAAGGAATAACACTCACATTACCAGGTTTTTATGGCCCACAAGGAAGGTTACTCCGGGGTGGTGCTCAGAGCGTCAACTTCATAGACCTGGTAGCCTCCATTTCTTACAGAGGTTATTTCGTTACCAATATTGAAATGGAAACATCGGGCATTTACTACCTGGCTTCGGCACTGGGCCACAACGCTTTATCCTTGAATGCCATTCTGGCCAACAGAAGCTCAAAAGTATTTTCTGTCAACCCAAACAAAACGGTAGACAAGTTAATAAAGGCTTTTTTCGATAATTTTTAGTATGGTTAATAAGGAATTTTATCTTCCTTTTTACCCCAGTCTTCAAATGGAGTTGTGCTGTGATCGTGGGGCAGGTGCTCCATATCGATAGATCGTTGATCCATGGGTAAGTCGAGTTCTCTATAAATGAAGTCATCATCAAAGCCTGCCGTAGCTGCATCTTTTTTAGTACATGCAAAATATACCTTATCAGGTCTCGCCCAATAAATAGCACCAAGACACATAGGGCATGGTTCGCAAGAGGTATATAGGGTGCAACCTGTCAACTGAAAATCGCCCAAAGCGGCACAGGCCCTTCTGATGGCAGTAATCTCAGCATGCGCACTGGGGTCATTGTTGACCAAAACCTCATTATGCCCCTCCGCTATAATTTCGCCATCTTTCACAATGACAGCACCAAAAGGACCACCCGCATTTTTTTGGACCCCTATCCTTGCCAATGCTATGGCCCTTGACATGAACTGATGATGAAGGTCTGTATTGTTATCCATATGATATATTTCTATTGATGTAAAGCTTAAAGGTATCCAATTCAACAGAAATCAAAAAGCAAAGGTTTCGTATTCGCTGCCCAGGCAAGTCTGAGCTAGAGGTCTGTTGATCAAAGTCCCACCGCGATATCCAAAATAATCCGGGTAAGAAGAAAATGGCCAAAATTTTAAGTCTTCAGTATAACCCAACTCATATGGAATGGTATGAATACACTTAAAAATAACATCAATATGTTGACTGGGTGACAGATCACAGCACCTCAATTTGGCCTTTTGTTTAAATAGATTTCCAGAAGAATCATCACGTAAATTGACATTCTGAGCGTATTTGGACTGCAACAATCTGACCCCGTTCCCAAAATTTGAAATACGAATACCTCCCAGCTGATGCACTTCAGCACCTTTTTGATTGACCACCAAAAGAAAGTGATACTGGTCAGGAACGAGGCACCATGCCAGCACATCACAATAGGGCAACACATACTTTCTGAATTTATTGAGGAATTCATAATAATCTCGAGTATCCACAAATAGGGGACTTTTATTGCACTGGTTGGTGAGATGGCAAACCACATTGGCGGGAACGATCAAGCTCATGATAATTTTTTTTGTAAAAATAGAGTGTGGGGGTTGGGCTATCCGTTTTTAAACGTTTATAAGCGTTTATAAACGTTTATAGACGTTTATAAACGCTTTTGTAATTGATTTACAGGAAGTTATAAAAATGAAATTTGAAAAGAAAATAAGCCTGTCAGAAAGCTGTCAGACAGGTGTCTGACAGCTTTCTGACAGCTTTCTGACTCAATACAGCCCAATCCCCCCTCCTTCCCTCCCCCACACCCC
>JAGQWX010000057.1 GCA_020436935.1 Saprospiraceae bacterium | reverse complement strand
AGCTTGAGTACGTAGAAAAAATTAGCAACTTTTGTTTTCCTTTCTACTATCTATTCGCTGGGACTTTCAGAAAAAAAGGGGCGGAAAATCCACCCCTCTATATCGATTTGAATTAAAGTAATTTGATAGAGCTCAGCAAGTGAGCCGCATTAGACAGTAACTGAAGCACCAAACAATTGGGCATGGAGCGCTTTTAAAGCCATTGACTTATAATCACTGCTCACCAAAAGAGAGATATTGTTGTTGCTTCCACCATAACTTACCATCCTAAGGGGTACATCTGACAAAGCACTTAGAACTTGTGTTGGTGTGCCAATTTCCTTCCCTAGATTATCACCTACAATGCATATAATGGTTTGATTGGCCTCAATGGACACCTCGCCAAAAGCATTGAGTGCAGCAACAATTTTTTCAAGATTGCTGGTCTGATCTATGGTTAAAGAAACAGATACCTCTGAAGTAGTAATCATATCTATAGGTGTTTGATATTTTTCAAAAATTTCAAACACCCTTCTCAGAAAACCATAGGCATTCAACATCCTTCCGGACCTGATTTTGATCGCTGTAATATTGTCCTTTGCTGCAATGGCGGTAATATTCATACCACTTGACTTAGCAGAAATCAATGTTCCAGGTGCATCAGGTTCAAAAGTATTTTTCAATCGAACCGGAACTTCGTCATTTTCAGCAGGAATGACACAAGTGGGATGCAGGATTTTTGCGCCAAAATAAGCCAGCTCTGCAGCCTCTCTATAAGAAATCTCTCTGACGGGGGTAGTCCCTTTTACAATTCTCGGATCGTTGTTATGGAGCCCATCAATATCTGTCCAAATCTGTATTTCCGGACTGTATAAGGCTGCGCCAATAATTGTGGCTGTGTAGTCTGAACCTCCTCTTTGAAGATTATCAACCTCACCATCAAAATTTCTGCAGATATAACCTTGTGTAATATAGTAGGTCGCAGATGGTGCACTCTGGATCAATTTATCCAGTTCTCTTCTGATCAAAGGCACATCAGGGTCCCCAATCTGGTTGGTGGTCATGAAGTCCAAAGCTGGTAATAAAGTGGTTGATCTGCCTGTGGACTGCATGTATAATGTGAAAAGCCTGGTCGAAATCAATTCTCCCTGGGCCAAAATGATTTTTTCTTCTCTATCAGATGGACTGGCTACAGCAAGTAGAGCCTCAATCTCTCCAAATTGTTGTTCAACCACCAGACGGCCTTCCTTATTGAAATCAGCATCAGGCAAAAGTTCATCTACAAATGGATAATATTCCTCATAAAAAGCCTTTAATTTGGCTTTGACACCCTCTTTATCTCCGTTCAATAAGTCTGCAGAAAGAGCCACCAACTTATTGGTAGTACCTGCAACGGCTGATAGTACAACAACCTTTTGTTCTCCATCAGTGATAAGATCAGCAACTTGTCGCATCCTCTCAGGACTGCCAACGGATGTTCCACCAAATTTTTGTACCAACATGAGTTTTTACATAGATTTAAGGCACAAAATTAGGTCTAACAAAAAAAACTTTGAAATAAGTAAGGATATTTCCACACTATTTCACATTTTGTGTTAAATTTCACTGTATATGCTTAAGGTATCTGATATCGTCTACGATTTAGTCAAAAAAACCCCATTCATTGCTGAAGCTTTAAAAGAAGGTCTGGTGAATACTTCTGCACTGGCAAGGCTTTACCAGGATGAAGTTGAATCCAAGTTGGGCAGGAAGGTAAAACAAGGCTCTATCATCATGGCCATCAACAGGATGAACATGGGTAGTCTCGATTATGAGCGAAAGCGCCTCATCACTTTTTTTACTAAGCTCAGGGACATGCTTGTCAGAACAAGCCTTGTGGATTATACATATAAATATAGCAATACTGTTCCTGTTGCTCTTCGTGACTTACTCAATATGGTTGCTCAGAAGCAAGACGTTTTTTGTACTTACTGCCAGGGGGTGGCTGAATGTACCATCATAGTCACTGAAAGCATTGTAGAAGATTTGGAGAAAATCTTTAAAAATGAAACACTCATTACCAAAGAAACCAATCTGGCGGCGCTGACATTACTCTTGCCTGCAGAGAATAGGGTGCTCTCCGGAATTTATTATTTTATTTTGAAAGAATTGGCTTGGCAGGATATCAATGTTGTTGAAGTCATTTCAACATCAAACGAATTTACCATTGTCGTCAATCAAAAAGATCTCGACAGAACATTTGCCGCCGTCAACAACCTGAAGGGCGGAAAACAATAATTTGATTAACAACGCCACATGTATGGCGAGTTTTCTTAATTTTGCGCCTTCAATCAGAAGAAGGCCAGTGAAAGCCTTGTATTTACAACGATAATGTATCAGTACAACAAAGTTTATGGACTATAATCATAGGGAAATTGAACCCAAATGGCGTGAGCAATGGGCATCATCAGGTTTATATAAAGTTACCAACGATGTCTCAAAACCAAAATACTATGTTCTTGACATGTTCCCTTATCCTTCAGGGGCTGGTTTGCACGTAGGTCACCCACTGGGATACATTGCATCTGACATTGTAGCAAGGTACAAGACACAAAAAGGTTTCAATGTGCTTCATCCCATGGGATATGATGCATTCGGACTGCCTGCAGAACAGTATGCGATTTCTACTGGAGTGCACCCTGCAGTAAGCACCAATGAAAACATACAACGATACAGATCTCAGTTAGATAATCTGGGCTTCAACTACGATTGGTCAAGAGAAGTGAGGACTTGTGACCCTTCATATTACAAGTGGACCCAATGGATTTTTATCCAGCTTTTTGAGCATTATTATGATACTGAATTTGACAAAGCTGTGCTTGTTGAGGCCTTGATTGAAAAATTCAATGCTGAAGGCAATGTCAATATCCAGGCTGTTACTTCACAGACAGAATTCTTCACAGCCGACCAATGGCATGAAAAGGATGAGGTAGAGAAGGCAGAAATATTAATGAACTACAGGTTGGCATACAGAAAAATCGGATATGTCAACTGGTGTGAGGCCTTGGGAACTGTATTGGCCAATGATGAGGTCAAGGATGGAGTTTCTGAAAGGGGAGGGCACCCTGTTGAAAGACGACCAATGATGCAGTGGTCACTTAGGATTACAGCATATGCTGAGCGATTGCTTTCCAACCTCGACACTCTAGATTGGCCTGATGCACTCAAGGCCATGCAACAAAACTGGATTGGAAGGTCCGAGGGAGCTCAAATGTTCTTTGACATTGACGGCCATGACATCCAGCTCGAAATATTTACCACCAGACCTGATACCATTTTTGGTGCCACTTATATGGTGATTGCCCCAGAACATGATCTTGTAGAATTACTCACTACTCCTGGACAAAAGACAGAAATAGAAGCCTGTATCACCTATGTAAAAAACAAATCCGAAAGAGAGCGGATGGCAGAAGTTAAAGAAATGAACGGAGCCTTCACAGGAGCCTACGCCATCAATCCTTTCAATCAGGAAAGAATTCCAATTTGGATTGGGGATTATGTATTGAAAGATTACGGTACAGGTGCCATCATGGCCGTTCCAAGCGATGATGAGCGAGACATGAATTTTGCTAAAAAATATCAGTTACCCATTATAGACGTCGTAGATAAGTCCAAATATCCGGGAGCAACCCTGCATGACAAACTTGGCATCATCATCAATTCTGACTTTCTGAATGGAATGGAAGTACCGGAAGCCATTCAGCTGATGTTTGAAAAGATTGAAGCCATGGGCATCGGTAAAAAGCGCGTCAATTATAAATTAAGAGATGCTAACTTTTCAAGACAAAGATATTGGGGAGAGCCTTTCCCGATCAAATACGATGAAAAAGGAATCCCATCAGCCCTTGGACTAGACGAATTGCCGCTGGAATTGCCGGATCTCGACGACTTCAAGCCAACAGCAGATGGAAAATCTCCGTTGTCCAGACTCACATCATGGGTTTCTGATGGCACATTTGAAAGAGAGACCGACACCATGCCTGGATTCGCCGGAAGTAGCTGGTATTTTTTAAGGTATATGGACGCCGGCAATGAAGAAGAATTTGCATCTGCACAGGCTGTAGATTATTGGAAAGAAGTAGACTTTTACATTGGTGGTGCCGAGCATGCGGTCGGTCACCTGATGTATTCACGTTTTTGGCATAAATTCCTCTATGATAAAGGTTTGGTACCCACTGAGGAGCCTTTCAAAAAATTGGTTAACCAGGGTATGATTCAAGGGGTGATAGAATCCATATACCTGCTTAAATCAGGAGAAGCAAATCAGCACCACTTTTATTCTGAGGAGTTGACGGAGAGCATGCCAGAAGCAGAATTTGCCAAGATTCCGGTCCACGTTGACTATGTAGCAAAATATGGTAGCCCCGACAGCCATTTGAATCCTCAGGGAATAGCTTCGTTTTGTGAGTGGAGACCAGAATATAAAGATGCCATTTTTCACGGATCGGCAGGCTCTGGGACTGTTGCCCAACTTCCTCAGGATTTCAAATTAATGACAAAGTCGGAGGTTGGCAAAATGTCCAAGAGATATTTTAATGTTGTCAATCCTGATGACATGGTGGACAGATATGGAGCAGACTGTTTTAGAATGTACGAAATGTTCCTTGGACCAATCGAACAATCAAAGCCTTGGGACACCAAGGGGATCGATGGAGTTTCAAAATTTATAAGAAAATTCTGGAACCTCATCCACTTTGAAGGTGTACTTAAGATATCCGATGAAAAACCTACAGCAGAGGAGTATAAAATCCTTCATACAGCCATCAAAAAAGTAAGCGATGATATTGAGCGGTTTTCTCTCAACACCACCATCAGCAATTTTATGGTTTGTGTCAATGAGCTCAAGCGCATCAATTGCAACAAGAGAGAAATCATCCACGAATTGGTAAAACTGATGGCACCATTTGCTCCATTTATAACAGAAGAACTGCACGCTAGACTGGGAGGAGAGGGTAGTGTCCACAAAACACAATATCCCGTAGTCAATGAAGCTTATTTGGTGGAAGACAGTGTGGTTTATCCGGTTTGTATCAACGGGAAGAAGAGAGACGAGCTTACAGTTCCAAATGGAATGCCACCTGCTGAAGTAGAAAAATTAGTATTGGGAATGGATGGACTGGAGAAATGGCTCGACAAACCCATTAAGAAAGTTATTGTCGTTCCGGGGAGGATGATCAATATCGTTGTATAAAAAAATATGAACCTCTTAATACAAAGAGTGTTTGAATATCAAAGCCTTGTGTACATACTAAATGAGGGTGTGAGGCGTTATGAAGCAAAATGTTTGGTTTTTTTTAAAAGGCAGGCAATTTTGGAGCGATTATTGATTTAATTGTTTTGAACTTGAGATCAAATTGGGAAAATTAAAATTTCCTGATATGATTGTTGGTACGATACAATAAATAGAGTGCCATTCAAGTTAATATTTTAAATATTAGAAAAAATTATATAGACTGTTTCAATAACAGATGTAATTTTGAGTGTTTTTGTGTGTTAAATAATATTGCGTTCGATTGAGGATGAAAAAAACTATCTATTCTATTGCCGTATTAGCCGGCTTGCTATTGATTACATCATGTGGATCTTCTTCCAAGCAGAACGGTTACCTTACCGGGGTGACCAATCGACCTAAGTGGAAAGTAACGAATCCGTATGGTATGGTGTATGTTCCTTCAGGACAAGTACACATTGGCCAATCTGATCAGGATGTATTTAATACATATCTGCAAAAGCCAAAATCGATCTCACTCCAGGGATTCTTTATGGATGACACGGAGATTACCAACAATGAATATCGCCAGTTTGTGGACTATGTGAGGGATTCCATCGCTCACGTGATCATGGGTGATGTTTATCAGGATGATTATGGCAATGATCTGATTGATTGGGAATTGGAGCTTGACTATTCCGATCCCACATTGGATGAGATGTTCTATCAAGGCGACATGGCCATCAATGGAAGAGAATTCAACAATGAATTGCTCACTTTCAAATATTCTGATTTTGACTGGGTAAGAGCTGCAAATGACAAAACAGCATCCAGAAGAGATTTGATCAAAACTTATGAAGTAAAAATTTATCCCGATACTTTGTGCTGGATCAGAGACTTCTCTTATTCATACAATGAGCCCTACACGAGAAACTACTTCTCACACCCGGCTTTTGATGATTATCCTGTAGTTGGTCTTACCTGGGTACAGGCTACAGCTTTCTGTAAGTGGAGAACCCAACTTTACAATACATTCAAAGGAGAAGACGAAATACAAACAGAAGAATTTAGGCTTCCATCTGAAGCAGAATGGGAATATGCAGCCCGCGGTGGCAGAGACCTTGCTCCTTATCCATGGGGTGGTTACTACGCCAGAAACGCCAAAGGATGCCTCCTTGCCAACTTCAAACCAGGCAGAGGAAACTATCCTGAGGATGGTGGCTTGTACACAGTAAAAGCAGATGAATATTTCCCTAACGATTACGGTCTTTATTGTATGGCAGGCAATGTTGCAGAATGGACAAGTTCTGCATATGCTGAGAATGCATACAATTCAGAGCACGACCTCAACCCAGATTACAGGTACAATGCAGCTGCAGACGATCCTGAAATCATGAAGAGAAAGGTCATCAGAGGCGGTAGCTGGAAAGACATTTCTTACTTCCTCCAGACTGGAACAAGACATTGGGAATATCAGGATACTGCTAAATCATACATAGGATTTAGATGTGCAATCACCTTCCTTGGTAGATCCATCAATGACTTTTAATTGAAGCTTTTATATCTCTAAGTCTACTTCAGGCTATTTAATATTTTTGTGCTAACATTATTTTGTAAAATTTAAAATTTAGAATACGATGAGTTTTGTAAAATCACCTATGTTCAAATATGCCAAGAACTTGATTATTGGTGTTGGTGCGGCAGTGGTAATGATTGGTGCCTTAGGTAAAATCAACAGTGAACCTTGGGGGGGAACAATGATCACAATTGGACTAATGACTGAGGCATTTCTTTTCTTGATGCTAGGTGTACTTCCTCCAGAGAAAGATTACTATTGGGAGAAACTATACCCTGGATTGGATCAGTACGGAGGAGGTGTTGCAGGTGCTTCAGGCATTTCAGCATCTTCAACTGGAACCCCTCTTAATGGAGAAGTAGTTGAGAACAAATTGGGTGGAATGTTGAGCGAATTACAAAACATGTCTAAAAGTCTGAGTTCATTGAAAGCCCTTCAGGAGGTAGATTTTTCAGAAACTTCTGAACAGCTCAAAACCATGCACAACTTCTACACCAGAATGGGTGAAGCAATGAAAACACTCAATGACACTGTAGAAGATACAAAGTTGTACAAAGAACAAATGGTTTCTCTCAACAAAAACCTTACTTCTTTGAACTCAGTGTACGGTAATGTTTTGAACGCGTTTCAGGTTAGACAAAACTAATTGAAGTATAGTCATTTATTGCTAAAAAATTAAACTAGAAAAATATGTCTATACCTAAGGAACCCCGGCAGTTAATGATCAACGTAATGTACCTTGTACTTACGGCATTACTTGCGCTCAATGTTTCTGCGGAGATCTTTAATGCATTCGACATGGTCAATGAAGGTTTGAAAACAGCCAACAAGACCCTGGACAATTCTAATGATAAACTTCCGACTGTGATCAAGGACGGGGCTAAGAAAAAAGATGAATTACAAAAATATGCCGATAGGGTTGATGTCGTGCGTAACCTGTCAAAAGAAGGTTCAAACTATATCTCTGACCTTGTTGATCATTTAATTGATGAGGGAGGTGACAGAAGTGGAAAGGTTGATGATGGCGACTATGTTGTACTCAACAATGGTGAGAAGGAACTAAGAGGTAAAAGAAACTACGACGCTACTACCCGAATCATGGTTGATGAGGGCAAGGGCGAAGAATTGAAAGACAAAATGCTTGAGTACAAGCAGAAAATGCTCGAATTGATAGATCCGGATGATAGAAAGAACTTCTCTTTACCAATCGAGATTGATGAAGAAAAGTGGACGAAGTCAGTAAATGAGAAGAAAAACTGGGCTGACTTTACTTTTGGTCACATGCCAATTGGTGCGACAATGCCCATTTTTACAAAGTTTCAGAATGACTTGAAAGCATCTGAAGCCTCAGTATTAAACTACCTCGCCAGTAAAGTAGGAACGACAACTGAAGTCGTTTTTGACGAGTATAGAGTTGTATCTGCGCCAAAGAAAACATACTTGACAAGAGGAGAAACCTTTGAAACTGAGATTTTCTTGTCTGCAGCTGCGGGTAATACAAATACCGGAATCAGCGTAAACGTAAATGGTACACCGGTGAGCACCAACAGTGACGGTATAGCAAAGTTTTCTGCTACTGCGGGAACATTGGGTAAGAAAACTTACAAGGCTTCTATTACAGTTACCAACCCGGTCAACAATGAAAAGAAAACCTACACTTCAGATTTTGAATATGAAGTTGGTGAAAAATCTGTGGCAATCTCAGCAACAAAAATGAACGTGTTTTATATGGGTGTTGATAACCCAATTGAGGTGTCTGCAGCGGGTGTCAATAGTAATGAAATCAGAGTAAACATTGATAATGGTTCTATCAGCAGAAATTCTGATGGTACGTACACAGTAAAAGTTTCGGGAGGAGCAGAAGCAAATGTTTCTGTATCAGCACCTGGAATGAATGCTTCCAAGAAGTTCAGGGTTAAAAGAATTCCTAACCCGGCACCTAGATTTACCCCTTCTCAAGGTGGTGGAGTTATGGGTGACGGTCAGTTTAAAGCTTATTCGGCCTTAATTGCAGTCCTGGATCAATTTGATTTTGATGCAAGATGCGATATAACGGATTACCTGTTGATAAGACAGGCAAGAAGAGAAGATGCAGAAATAAGTCCAAATCAAGGTGCAAGATACAATGGTAAAAGTTCTGCTTTGGTAGCTAAGGCCCAATCAGGAGATACCTACCTTTTTAAAGATATCAAAGCAAGATGTCCTGGTGATGGTGCCTCAAGGCCCATAGGCGATGTCATTGTAAACATTAAATAAAAAATTTCGATTCACATGAATATAAAGTGGATAAAAACAGGCTTGTTGAGTATCGTGACTCTGGGATCTGTAAGTTTGAATGCTCAAACAGACCCAACTCAAATGACGGAGTCAAGCATACCTTCTGAAGATATTTATATAGATGATATTGTTCCAAGAAGAATGATCTCAGAAAATATAGTGCTTCCTTACGAACCTGTCCGCGAAGCTGACATCGCCTGGGAGAAAAGAATGTGGAGAATCATTGACACCAGAGAAAAAATCAACCTCGTTTGGAGAGCTGAAGAGGAGCCTTTTTTCAATATCCTGAAAGAAATGATTCTGAATGGTGATATCACAGCTTTTGAAGATGAAAAATTCAAAACACCATTGACAGGGGAAGAAGTTGAAAGTAAACTTTATAAGATTGATACCATCCCAAGTTTCGACTACGAGACCTATCAGGAAAAAATCGAGGTTGTAAAGAATACATTAGACTGGAGAAGCATCAAAAAATACAGAATCAAAGAAATCTGGTATTTTGATGAAGAAGCTTCAATGATGAAAAACAGGATCCTCGGAATTGCTCCAATCATGGAGGAAGAAGTAGAAGGACTTGACAGACCGTTGGTTTATCCATTATTCTGGGTCTACTATCCTGAAGCCAGACAGTACCTGGGTAAGAAAAGGGTGAAGAACGACGATAATGATATCGCTCCAATGTCATGGGCCGACCTCATTGACAACAGATTCTTCAACAGCATCATCTATAAGAGATCCAACGTCCTGGATTATAAGGTAGAAGATTACTTCGATCCAAAATCCGACACAGCAAATATGGATATCTTATTGCAGTCAGAAAAAATCAAACAGGAGTTGTTCAATTTTGAGCATGACCTTTGGGAATACTAATATTTCCTGAATGAAATAAAAAAGCGGGGTAAAGTGCTAATCTTTACCCCGCTTTTTATTTTATTACACTTGATTATAAAAACCAGCATATGGGGGAAGTTTTGATAGCTGTCATTGGATTTGTGGGGGGGCTAGTCGCCGGAGTTATCAATACACTTGCAGGCAATGGTAGTGCAATCACTCTTGGTATATTGACAGATTTAATGGGCTTACCTGCCAATATTGCCAATGGTACCAACAGGATAGGCGTATTTGCGCAGAGCATTGCGTCCTCTTACCAAATGGTTTCAAAAAATCGGGATGTTGTTACAAAACACAAATGGATTGTGGTTCTTACTGTTGCTGGGGCAGTAATCGGTGTAGTAATAGCAACCCTTGTGAGCAATGAACAGTTCAAGTTTGTGTATAAGTACATCATGCTAGTGATGCTCATCCTTATACTTGTAAAACCTGCCAAATGGATCAGAGAATCTGCATCCTCAACTACCGTACAGAATCCATGGATTTTGTTTCCGCTTACGTTTATTATTGGCATTTATGGTGGTTTTATTCAGCTGGGAATGGGCATCTTTTACCTGGCAACTCTTGTACTCATCGGCAACCTTGGAATGAAAGTGTCCAATATTCTGAAGAACTTTGTAGTTGGAATTTTTACAGGCATCGCACTTCTGATATTTATATCAAACGGTATGGTAGATTGGAAGGCGGGCTTTTTCATTGCCTCAGGCCAGGCTTTGGGAGGATATTTGGGTGGAAAGTACGCAGTCAATTCCAAATATGCTTCTGTAGCAGCCTACTGGATACTTTTAGCAGTAATATTGACAGTACTGGTTAAACAATTTTTATTTACAGCCTGAGTGGCTTTAAAACAGTTTTGTTTGGATTGTGCTTTGGACCGGTTTGATCAGAGACACCTCGTTTTCCCTTACACTATTGACCTTGTTGGAAACTTCATAAAAATCTATCAAGTCCGAAGGGTAGGGCTGTAGCAATGATAATGCATCCTCCCTTGTCATATCTTCATTGATCCACAGTGATTCATGCTCCTTGTGTAGAATTGCGGGCATTCTATCGTGCAGCTCACTCATTTTTTCGTTAGCAGGAAGTGTGATAACAGTATAGGTGTAAATGTCAAGTCCGGATGGGTTCCTCCAGTGCTCCCACATTCCGGCAACAGAAAATACTTCCTGATCTTTGGTAATGATCCTGAACGGGACTTTTTGTTTGCCATCTTTTTTCCATTCATAGAAGCCATCCATTGGAACAAGGCATCTCTTGTGCTGAAAAGTGTTTTTGTAAGTAGCTTTTTCTTGAATAGTCTCAATGCGTGCATTGATCATAGAACTGCCTATCTTTTCATCCTTCGCCCAAAAAGGGATTAAGCCCCACCGGTAAACATTAAAATGAATGGGATCTTTATTGGTAATGACAGGCATGTAGTGTGTTGGCGCAACATTGTAATTGGGTAAGGGATTGTATCGTTCTAAATCTTCACTGTAAAAAGTTGCGTTGAAGCGTTCCTCGAGTTCCTTTTCTGTTTTGGTTAGACTTGATCTTCCGCACATGATTTGATGTATTGATGATAGGTAAATTGATAAAACGAGGCTTTATCAATGTTTGACACACATAAAATTACTTCTTTTTATGCACGTAACAATCAATACCGTTAGTCTTTAGTTTGGATGCTGCTTTGGAAGCGGCTTCATGATCAGGATATCTGCCTGCAGAGACAGAATAAAATTTAGAAAGATCAAATACCACTTTCTCTGCTCCTGAAAACCCCATTTTCTTAAGGGTTTGCACCATTTCATTTGCATTAGACTCAACAAGATAACTTCCCGCAATGACCATAAAGTCACTTCCGGAAGTCTCATATGATACTGCAGGTGAAGGCGCAGCTTTGGTTTCAGTTTTTTCTGCAGCTTTAGCAGGGGTGCTAGGCTGACTTACCACCGTTGGCTTTTCCTCCTTTTCTGAAGAACCTGCCATTTGGTTTTTATTGTCAATGATTTCATCCAGCTTATTGTAATCAATAGGCTCATTCTTTCCATTGGGTTTCTCCCCGGAATCTGCATTTTGATCTACAGCCTCTTCAATACCATCAAGACTATCATCTTCAAAAAAGTCACTTGCAGGCAACTCTTGAGATTCTTCCATGTCTGTTGCATATTGCCCTATATCAGATTTTGGCTTGTTGCAGGACTTGAATATCTGCCCAAACCATAGATATCCCATGAAGAAAACTATAGCTAAAAATAATATTTTTAATATCCTGTTCATTCGTATTGTCTTTTATGGCCATTGAAAATGCCACACGTATACGGCTAGAATGTGGATTAACGCAGAAAGCGTCTTTCGATTGCTCAAAAGACGCCCTCTTATTTCTTTAAAAAACGATTTACAGCAAGCTCTGCTTTTTCTAGTATATCGTAGTTAATGGTATAGTTCATGAACTTACCATTTTTTTCCTGATTCACGACTCCAGCCAATCTTAAAACCTTTAGGTGTTGAGAAGTGATAGACTGCTCAATCTGTAGTTGGTTATAAATGTTGTTGACATGAATCTCACCATGAGTGTCGATTTGTTCCAAAATCTTCAATCTTAGTGGGTGTGCAAGAGCTCTCATAAGCTCACACGAATAGTTTAGCTTTTCGCTACTGAAAACGACCTTAGTGCTTTTCATTTGCTTCCTTATTTTTCCGACCTAGAGACAAAGATGTAGAAAAATAATTAATCTCAAAAATAAATATTAAAAAAATTTATAATTTAATTAAGATTTGAGATCGATGCTCTTGCATTGCTTTTTTTCTGGAGTATGGTCTTATTTTGAGCAACTTAAGCAACAAGCTTTTTTGATATATGATCAGCTGTTGGTATTTTAACCAGCGAGGTCTTCAACTAATGTAGAGATTTGTGCCAAACGATCTTTGTTGATTGAATAATAAATAAACTTCCCTTGTCTTTCTGTAATTACAACACCGGCACGTCTTAAAATGGCCAAATGCTGTGATGCCACAGATTGTTCAAGTCTCAACTTGATATAGATATCTGTTACAGTCATAGGATCGCCATCCTCCAGTAGATCAATCATTCTCTGGCGTAATTTGTGATTTACAGCTCTAAGTACAAGTACTGCCTTCCTCAGATCTGCATAATCCAGCTGTACTTCCTTGTTCCCTTTTTTGAGGGTTACTGTCTCATTCTTTTTGTTCCTCATAATTAACTATTATAGTTTCACGCAATTCATAATATGATAAAAGCATAAAACGTGCCATATTCGAAGCGATCTATAGTTGCCAGATTCAAAATTCTTTATGTGTGTGATTTTATTTTAATACGTTGCGCAATACATTTAAAATTGTATATATATAAATAACGTATTATGAATAATTTTAGTTCTCAATTTTTCTTCCTGAATTTCCGGACGCCGTTATATTCGGTGACTTGAGATAAAATGGAGAAAAGTTTAAAAAATTAGAAAAATTTTTGATTTGATACATTTTTTGTGCCGGAAGAGCCATAAATGCAGCTGAAGTTCTATTGCTTCCGGCAATTATTTTGGACTTTGACCAGTAGGGTAGGGTTTTCTCATATCCGTCTCCGATCAGTACAATTCGCTCGTCAATAAACAAATCTGCATACTTATCATCGATGATTATTGCTTCTTCAGATGTCAATCGCTGATAATGATGGTCAAAGGTAGCAGTGTAAACTTCCATCCTTCTGGCATCTATCATGGGCATGATGATGCCATCTTTGAATGTATTTTGAACACCATATGCCAATATCTCCAAAGAACTTATGGCAATCAATGGTTTTGCTAAAGCCATACACAAGCCTTTAGCAGTGCTCACACCTATTCTCAAACCTGTATATGATCCAGGGCCGGAAGATACTGCAATGGCATCCAACTGTGCAAGTTTCAATCCTGCTTGATCCATACACTGCCTTATAAGCAAAGTGATTTGTTCTCCATGTTGCATGCCCGAGCTCAATTCTGCTACTTCAATAGCTTCGCCAGCAATGCTCAGTGCCACTGAGCAAACACTGGTGCTGGTTTCAATACAAAGTATTTTTTCTTTCACTTTGAAAATCTTGTGAGGAGCAAAAATAGGCAAGAACTGAACTATTCTTTCTAATCTGACAGATGGAAGTCAAAATGGAGTGGCAAATTCATCATTTTTTGATAGGGCATTGGCTGCTTTTAATGCTGACATGGTATTTAGGTCTTTCTTCTCCTTCAGGAATTACTTTAACTTTAAAACTGAATGTCGGGGTCAATGACTTAAAAGAAATATTTATCTTAAGAAAGAAAGAAAAAAAAGTGGATAAGATGAAATGCAGATGATTGTAAAGTGCCGCAGGTGGGACTCGAACCCACACGTTGTTAAACACACGCCCCTGAAACGTGCGCGTCTACCAATTTCGCCACTGCGGCTTTTTCTTAAGGCCCACAAATGTATATAATTTTAAATAACTTACATGTGGTCAATGATCAAAAATCATAGATTTTTAAAGGCAGAATCTCAGGCTTCAGTAAATAATGTTGATGCTATGAATTAATCCGTCAAATTGTCCAAAAGTATCTTCAATCGTTCTTCCAGATCGTACCCTATTTGTTTCTCTTCAAAGTACAAAGATTGTTCATTGGTAAGATCTGGCGTACCGTCAGTAGCAATTGGGCCAACGATGCCTAAAAAATCTCCTTCTGTACTACCATCTTTACAACTGGTCAATGCCATTTTACCATATTTTGTATCCACCATTCTTTTGATCTCAAACTCCTGACAATCAACACCATGGTTGTCATAAAAGTAATGATGCATCAAAGTGGACACATTCTTTTCAAGCGGCTTGTATGCAGCAGGAATTGACTTGAGCATATCTTTTCTTATTAGCGTAGAAAGTACATAGTACCAGTAATAATTGTCTTTATACACCTTGCCAAGGTCTTCATTGGAGGGTATCTTGCCTTTAGAAACACCATTATAGACCAGTCGATAATGGTTGAAAGTAGAATTGCTTGATCTCAAAAGTGATTCAATTTTACTCTCGACAGCTGGCCTGTCAAAGACCACAAAGTAATTGATCACATGCATAGGAATGCTTGCTTCATTGTCATTTTTTATTGCTTCAAACCATGCCTCCAGATCTGAGTTCACCATCTTTTCGTAAGCTAATGAATCAACTCCAATCGCATTGTTTTTGCCATAGTAGCCGATCGCTGAACCATAGGCATCAATGATTTCTTTTCTCCCTATATTATTTTGAGCAAGATCAATCAACCTGGACTTATACAATGAAAAGAGTTGAAGAGAATCAGCAAAACCATCGAAAGCGCTCATTTTTAGCTCATAAGATTCAGTAGGTGCGCTTTTTAATATGTTCAGCATCACTTCCTTTGATCCGGAACTTTGCCTTAAACTCAGGCTTTCCAGTATCCTGCTTCTGAGATTATAACTGGTGCTTGTATTAAATATAGTTTCCAAAGTTTTCTCAATGGCAGGACTTTCAAATTGATGTATAGCTGTCACCAGGTAATATCGGGCATTGAACTCATCTTCTTCGTAATGGGTTGGTTTTTTTAACGCATTCAATATAGCTGGAATATCTTTCTCTGTAATGCCCTCGTAATCATATAACTTATCCATTGCTCTGTCATAGATGTCTCTGTCAGAACTCCACAAATCGTTCAACAGCATTTGGGTGACATCCTTTTTTCCTGAGAGCATTTGTCGGTTGGCTTTTTCATCCAATTGAATATTTACGCTTTCGAATATGGTATCGATCAATCTTGAGCCTCTGTATGCAAGTGGAATGGTCAGAATAAGATCGTGTTTGTATCCATTGCAATAGACATACATCTCCGAGATGTATTTTTTATTTCCGGGAACCATGTGCTCCAATCTGAACATAGGGCAAGCATTTTTATACTTGCCAGTTTTAAACAGCAAAAGACTATCCACTGCCTGAGTATCAACAAGGTTATCGTACGTGAAATAATTGTCTGAAAAATCAAAACCGGTGTATGGGTCTATCCTGTTGATTTCCAGATCTATCGTTGACCAGGTTTGATATTCAGAAAAGCTGAGGTTTTCCATGACTTGTTTGTCATCTTGTGGAACAACATAGTAGTTTTCAGGCAATAGCATTTCAAAAAGAGATGCATTAAAGGCATAGGGATACAGTTCTGGTGATTTTGGGACAGTAAAGCTAAACTTGTCAAAAAATGGTTCGAATTTTTTGATGTCACTTTTGATATCCAGAGCTTGAAAAAGGAGTACCATCTGACTGCCTCTGATGATGGTTCTCGTAAAAATGTGGTACTTGTCGTTGACAAACGTAGCGTCCAATGCATTGTAACCGGATTGTTGCAAAAAATGTTTTTCCACCATTGTTCCTTTGTAAATGACAAGCAGTTCGTTAAGGTGTTGCTCAAGTCCCCATTGTTCATTGAGATAGGTGATACCGGGTGGTTGTTTCGCAAACCTGATCATAAATTCGCCTTCATCCGCTACCCAGGTTTTAAAAAAAGTGATGATGGAGCCCCTTTCTTTTTGTTGGTGTTCATCAAAAAGTTTTAATTGAAAACCGTCATTGGAATTGGAATAATAATCAAACAGCCCTTCATCTGTATGCTGAACCATCCACCCACCTTGCTGACTGAATGAGGCAAAAGCCCATACACTAAAAAACAGCATCAAAACCAATCTAAACATGGAAAATTAATTTATTATATCAAAGTTAATGATTCCAAGGGCAGGCTATAATAATTTTTTGCCGATGCACAGCCCCAGTTAATCTATGTTTTGCACTTTGCTAATTTGTGATGTCATATATTTGACTTTATAAATATAGATCAATGATTATAGATATCCTTGCTGCAATTATTATTTCTCTCGGCATGTACCTTGGTTTTAAAAGGGGCATCATCAAGACTGTTTTTGATACCTTATCACTTGTCATTGGCATTATTGCCGCACTCAAGCTTTCCCCAATTGTTATTGAGTTTCTGCAAAAATCCATCAGCGTCAATCCGGCTATAACTTTTATCCTTGGTATTGCCATTACGTTCATAGGTGTAATGGTCGTTATCAGATTTATTGGAAAAAAATTGGAACAACTTCTGGAAGTGGTGCATCTCAACATCATCAACAAGGCTGCAGGGGCGTCTTTACAGGGCCTCTTCTTTGCCATTATTCTCGCTTTGGGCATTGGGCTCGTAGATAAGGTGAAGTTGATTTCTGATCAAACAAAGCAGGAATCCTTTACCTATCCATACTTGGTTCAAGTACCGGACATGTCTCAGAAAGTTTTGACAAATCTTAAACCTATATTTTCAAAATTTTGGGATATTACGCTGGAGACCATAGATGGATTGAAGAAAGAAGAAGAAAATCCTGATCAGTAATTAAAACTGTTCATTGACTTAAGAAAGTCCTCAAATTCCTGTGGTTCATTGAAGTTTGCATCACAGTATTTAGAAAGTTTTACAACCAGCTTGTTGATGGCATCATTCACAATAATTGTTTCCATGGAGATGTTGCCATAACGCTGATTCGCCTTTCCACTGGTGAGGTCCTTGTGTGATGGCTTGAGATAAATTTTATATACAGTTTCTATTTTTTCACCTCTTTTTTGTGTCTTAACCTCAGAAAGCTTGAGCACATAATGCTGGCTACGGAGTCTGTTGGCGCTCACAGCCATAAAACGAAGACAAAATTCGCGATTTAAAAAAGAATTAGATGTACTCATTGCAAAGCCTGATACTTTGCTGTTGTCTATGAATGAAAAGGACGATATTGATGCAGCATTTTCCCTCCAGTTTTCAAATTCAGATGAAATGTAATTTACGAATTCATTGATCTCTGCAATTTGTTGCATAGATAATTCCTTCAAGAAATCATCATATTCCCAAACTTCATGCAAAGTTGGTCTGGAATCCGGTGGTGTTTTATCAGCCTTGTTGAATAGATCGAGCAGTCTTTTATAAAGTCCGTCTTCCATTAAGTTTGCATTTTTACAATTCTGGTAGGCTCTAAGGTTTCATTTCTGATATAAACCTGCCGCATCAAATTTTTCGCAACATTTTCAAAGGCAATTTGTGAAGGGTGACCCTTGGTCAATGAAATGGGAGCACCAGAATCTCCGGCTTCTCTGACACTCTGTACCAGAGGAATTTGCCCCAATAGAACACTGTTGGATTGCGCCGCCAGTGATTTTCCTCCTCCTTGGCCAAAGATAAAATACTTGTTATCGGGCAATTCCTCGGGAGTAAACCAGGACATGTTTTCAACTACGCCTACAATGGGCACTGCTACATTGGGCATTAAAAACATGTTCATGGCTTTAACCGCATCGATCAAAGCCACTTTCTGAGGAGTGGTTACCATAACTACTCCCGTCACCGGAATCATTTGTACCAAGGTCAATTGCACATCTCCTGTGCCGGGAGGAAGATCAATGATGAGATAATCCAATTCGGGCCAAAGGCATTCTTGCAGAAACTGCCTGATCAAGCCTCCAAGTCTTGGTCCTCTCAGCACAATTGCCTGTTCCGGCTCGACCACAAAACCCACAGACATCAGATGCACGCCGTGAGCTTCTACAGGCACTATTTTGTGTTTGCCATACAAGATTTCTATTTTTGGCCTTTTACCCTCAGCTCCCATCATCGTTGGAATAGAAGGTCCATAGATGTCAGCGTCCAGCAAACCAACTTTCGCTCCGAGTTGGGCAAGAGAGGTTGCAATGTTGGCTGAAACTGTACTTTTTCCAACTCCGCCTTTACCTGAAGCGACAGCTATCACATTTTTGACCTGTGGCAAAATGCTTTGATCGTCTTCAGAAAAATCAGACTTCAGCTTGAGGTGTATGTTTACATTTGCGTCAGGATAGACTTTCGCAATGGCCTCCATGCAGGCAAAGTTGAGAGAGGTTTTCATTTCCTGATCATTGCTTTTCAGCACGATGGAAAAAAAGACGTTGTTTCCCTCAATTCGGAGATCTTCAACCATTTTGGCGGTTAATATATTTTGTCCTGATTTGGGGTCTTTAACGGACCTGAGTGCGTTTACTATAGCATTATTATCAAGCATTATCTATTTTTGATGGTGGAAATAGGTTATTTAAAAAATCTTTTCATCCAGGTTTCTCCGATAGGGTGTATCCACCTTTTGATGAAACTTAATTTGGTATTTACGGTATGGTCAAATACGAGCGTGTCTTTTGTGATGATACCATCAGCAATCAACCGGGGAAGAGCGGTGTATTCGTATTCAATTACTTGGTTATCAATCAAAAAATGAACCTTGCTTCTGTCAAAGAAATGGGTATCCCATTTTTTTCCCAGGCTTTCAAGAAAATGAGTACAGGCGTCCAAAGAACAACCTGAGGCACTTCCTGCTGCATTTTCATCAACAAAAATGGTGAGAAATCTATGGTGAAAAACATTCCCGTAGGTCAGTAGATGTTGACTGTGACTGGTCCACTTTTCAAGAAATTCATACAAGTCATCCCTGACCAATTCGGTTTCTTCCTCAGAAAAATAGCGGTCTGCGGTATAAATCCATAATCGGGAATCCGGCTCTAAAGCAATCAATTCTCTTATCATAATACAAAGTAAACCAATTTTGATGGCTGAAGTTTGCTTTGTCTACTATGATTTTTATTACAGGTCAATATTTTTTGATACCAAATTCTGTAGCTGCTATAGTTGCCAGAATTGGAGCGATGAAAAATCCAAGAACGGGAAGCAATAGTGTAAGTCCGGTTGCTGCACCCAATCCTGAGAGCCAAAGGCGGTTGTCTTTTCCCAGCCTAATACTTTCCCTGTATGTGAAGTGACGTTCCATAAAAAAATCCATAAATCCCAATCCCAGATAGTAACCCTGGACGAGAAAAATGGCTATTGGAGCAAATGGAGAAAACGCGGGTATAAAACCAACTAGCAACAATATTATGGTGTAGAATATTTCTTTGTACAAATTCCTGGCGTTGAATCTTATGGCCCTGAAAATTTCTCCAAAAAGAGAAAATCTTTTGCCCCGATCTCCTGTCAGACTTACCTCGACTTTTTCTGATATGATGCTCAAAATGGGACTCAATACGATGAGCAGCAAATACTTGTAAATGAAAAAAACCAAAAGTCCGAGTAAAATTCTGGAAAGCCATCCGGCGATGCCTGACATTATATTTTTACCTTTCTCGAATGGGTACAAATCAATCAGTTGTTGGCCCAGGTCATCTCCAAAATAAAAAACTATGAAGTATGTGGCTGCTCCTAAAACCAGGCTTATTAAACCTGCGATGAGTACTTGCGTTCCAAGACGATAGGATGATATGCCCCGAAGAGCATTTAAATAGGCAAATATTCCACTGAAAAATGACATTTGATTCAGGCGTTTATTGTGCCTAAAAGTATGGAATCATACAATATAAACCATAAAGTTTCGATCAATGTCCTGCCAAAAACGTCCAATGAAAGTGATTGGGTGCCTCACTTTGACAAGCCTTTGATTTTCAATATTTTGTTTTAAAATAAAAAACCCTGACGCTTTTGGAGAGCCAGGGTAAAATCAAGAGAATTACAAAACTTAAATTTTTATAATTTTATGCACAAGGGCTTTATTTCTATATGCAAGTTTAATAAAATATATCGAATTTGGTAACCCATCCAGGTCCAATTGCAACATATATTTTTCTTTTGTATATTTAAAATACTTATTTTCTGGTACTATTTGCCCATTCTGGTTGTATAGCTCAACTTTGAACTCATTTACCGGCTCATTTTCGGTTTGAATGAAAAGTTGGCCATTGACAGGATTGGGAAACACATTGACCCCGAAGTCCTCTATTTCCTTTGTTGATGTGAGGAAAAAGGCCTTCGATATCTGACAATTGCTTGCATCAAATACTAGCAAATTGAAGTTGCCATCTTTCACATTGTCAAAAATGGGAATGGTTTTGAATGTGTTGCCGCCATCAAGAGAATATTGATACGGAGGCTTACCGCCAGAAACATTGAAGGAAACCTGCAGAAGTCCATTTTCTTTTCTAACAATTGTGTCAATAACAGCCTGCATTGGCGGTTGGAGCCCGACAATCATATCCACGGTCTGGCTACATTTTGAAACGTCGTCTTCGATGGTAGCGAGGTAAAATCCAGGTAATAGATTGGCGATGTCATTGGCTGTTCTGGTACCATTGAGATAGTAATTATATTTCCCCGACCCACCTATAGCATTCATCACGATGCGGCCTGATGGATTGTTTTCGCAATATGCGTCAATTTTTAAAGTGGAAATTTCCATGCCTCCGACCTGTTTTATGATGATTGGCTTGTCAAATTCTGCGGTACAATTTCTGCTGTCTTTAACAATGCCTGAAAACCTCCCTGTACCATTTCCTATAAAGGATGAACTGGTTCTAAAACCTTTGCCAACTGAATATTGGTAGGGTGGGGTGCCTCCATTGGCATAAATAACTATCTTACCTGTATCCGGAAAGAAGCAAGGCATTTCGGTGGAAACTACGCTGTCTATTTTGAGTAGGGGTGGATTTTTGATTTCAATGGTCCTTTGAAAAATACAACCCAAAGAATCCTTTATCTGAAAATTATACACATTAGGCGACAAGTTACTGAAGTCAGGAACAGTGGTAAATAGGTTACCCAACTGATAACTATAGGTTTTTAAACTATCTACAACAGTGATTTTGTATCTGCCATCGCTGATATTGTTGCATGAGGGCTGAATCAGTGTTTCAGGGATTTTCTGTAAAAATTTTCGCTGATAAACATTGATTTGCATAGAGTCAGCGCATTGGTTGAAATCCTGCACCTTAAGCTTATAATTTCCGGGTCTCACGTTCACAAATGTTCCTGTTCTGTTTTCGCCCATATTTCCAAAAGTAAAAGTGTAACCATTGGGTCCAATGGTACCACCTGTGGCAGTAAGCTGAGCTGCAATTGAATCAGTTGCAACATCACACCCAAAATACTTGATGTCAGGATTTTTTATCTTCAAAGCCTCTGGTTCAAAAAGGAAAAAGTTTAAAGAGTCTTTCCTTCCTGAGGAGTCTTCCACTTTCAATCTGTAATTACCTCCAACAAGTCCTTTAAAAAGTGCAGAATCTTGTCCCGATCCATTCAAATAATATTTGTATGGCGGAAGACCTCCATTGATCAATAATTCCAGACTACCGGTTTTTGAGTTGGCACACTTAGGGACTATCCTTGAAACTCCTACAATAATCAAGGGTGATATTTTTGTGCATTCCGGGGCTTTGTTTGAAGTGCTCAGTGTAAACCGTGAAGTGTTAAGGATTTCAGTCATATAAGCTACCTGCTCTTTTGTAAAGGCATTCAAACACGAATCGGCAGAGTAATCCATGTAGTTCATGAACATGTCTCCGGTATTGTTGCAACTTATTTTGGGATGAACCGGGCAACCAATATTTGCAGTATCTTGTTGTGGGGTGTCAGCGATGCCGTCGTCAGTATCGCATCCATCTTCACCCCAAATGTGTTTTAATCCAAGAAAGTGCCCCACTTCGTGCACCAAAGTTCTGCCTTTGGTATAGGTCTGATCATTGCCTCCAAAATTTTCAACATTGATAACAACTCCATCCAGAATTTCGTCTGGCAAAGTTTCTGTTGAGGGAATATAGGCAAATCCTGCATTCCCTTCGTCGAGTTTTGTGACATAGATGTTCAGATATTCTGATCTTGGCCATCCTGTTGCCTCCTTAATGGCAAATTCATTTTGTGTAAATGAAATAGACGACGGGTAGCGTGTAACCCCATCCGTAGGTTCACCAAATGGATCTTTTTGTGCCAGGCAAAAATAGATGTCCATGCCAGATCTTGAGAATTGTGCAGGTGTTTTGGTGGAGTCCCTGTTGAACCGGTTGAAGTCGCGATTTAAAACTTCAATTTGACCCTTAATTACATCTAAAGATATGTTGTCACCAGTGCCCACCGACTGCCTCGGAGTATGAACCACTACAACATGAATAGGAATGGTAATTTCCTTCAGAAAGCCTCTTTTGGTATCCGATCTGGTAGAAAAATCTTGTAAACCTTTTTCAATGGCTTGTATCAAAGTTGGTGAAACCCTTGTCGGGTCCTTCATCAACTTATCAGTAATACAACCTTGATTTTGGGCTGATGCTGTCACCAGTCCAAATCCCAAAAAAATGCTCAATAGAGCTTTACTCAATTTTATCCTAGTACTGTTCATTTTACATATAGCTATACTGGTAGCAAATATATGTAATATTTTGTTAATATATAATTTATTGTTATTTCCATTCAATACCTCCATTAATATAGAAGAAAAATATGGCTAAAACAACCGGAATCAGTGCTATCATAAGTATTGTTTTAAAAAAAGACCTCGATACTTTAGATCTTTCAATTTTTTCTGAAATAACAGCAACAATCCAGATCGCTAGTGAAACTACAACGATAATGGCCGACACCAACGATGCCAGAAACTCATTATTTAACCAAAGCAACAGCAGAATGAGCAATTCAGATAAAATTAGGATAGAGGAAACTGAACCGTTTTTCATATTAATGATTGATAGATATTAAGTTTAACATAAAATTACAATTTATCATATTTGTATTCTCGTTTTAATGGAGTCATCTCTTGAATTATTTGGTTCCGTATAGCAAAAGGTAAATAAAAATGCTCAGACAAATCATAACACTCGCCTTATTGGCATCTTTTATTGTAGCAGGACAAAGTCAATCTAAGGAGGAATCCATTAGGCTCCAGGATAGCATATACCAGTCCAACATAAAAAAGACAAGAATAAATGGGGTATACATACCGAAAGATCTCAATGATGCTTTTTTGGAACTGAATACTTTGTCAGATCAGGAAGGCAAAACAAAGTTCCGACTTGGCGAAGAGGATGTGGTTGCAAAAAAATTGCACTTTGGACTGGGCAGGTGGATGGCAGTCAACTGGAATTTTGAAGAAGGATCAAGAATGTCTCACTATCTTACTTCACTTGGTCTCAGGTATACAGATGATATGATAGATTTCATGTTGAGGATGTACCATAGATATCTCAACAATAAACCACTCGATGCTGAGAAAACTGCAAAATCATATCAGGAGGCTAGGGACAAAATTTATCGACAGGAATTAAAAGAAAAGTATGGCATTGATTCTGTTTTGGTGACAAAACCCCGGCCTTAATTTCTTACAAATAATCATTTATTGGAGCCAATAGCGATACTTCAAAAGTATTCCCTTCTGTTTTGTACTCCAGGATACCGCCCAGGTTCAGAGCTCGCCTTTGCATACTTTTCAAACCAAGACTCAATCCATCTTTTGTATTTCCGCCGTTATTAACGTTCACGACCCCATCATTTTCAATGGTCATTTCAAGTTGTCCTTTTTTGTAACTTAACTTCACATCAATGTAGGTAGGTGATGCATGTTTTAATGAGTTGGTGATTGCTTCTTTAAAAATAAGGTACAACTCTTTTCGCAAGTCTATTTTGATCTTTTGTTTCAGATCCATATTGTGAACAAACCTGATTTCGACATATCTTGACTCGAAAGCTTTATAGGCAAAATCTTTACATCTGTCAATAAGGTGCTCGAGGGTGTCATTTTCAGGATCCACAGACCAAATAGTGTCTCTGATAAGCTGGAGCGCATTAGTGGCCTCATGCGAAATGCTTTTCATTTCCTGAGATTCATTGGCATCGGACAGCATTCTGGCTTTCATGCTTATGCTGGTTAAGGCAGATCCAACCTGATCATGCAAGTCATTGGCAATGCCTTCCCGAAGTTGATAATATCGGGTTCGCTGATGATATACATTCCAGAGGTAAAGAAAGATGGCTATGCCAAGAGAAGAATAAATTAAAACCTGGAAAAGTGCTGTTTGGGTAAAAACTTTTTGACGCAAAACCCTGGTTCTTATGCCAGTATCCTTCCATTCTCCAGCAAGGTTTTTAGTTTGTACAAGGATTGGAAATTCTCCTTCGGGGGCATCGCTCAAACTGATGTATCCTTCGCCATCCTCATAACGCCAATTATTGTCATATCCTACCAGCTTGCCACGAAAAACCGGATCTTTTGACAAAGAAATGCGGTCAGACATCTGAATTCTGAGATCAATGCTGTTTTTAGGATAGCTTATAACTTCCGGAGTAGCCTGATAATATTGATTTACATTGGTTTTGTTATCACTGAGCTGATAGACAATTTTTTGCACATAAACAGTTTTGGGGTTATATTTGACATCTTTTAAAAAACCATTGAGGTCCACTTCAAGCATGCCATTGATGGACCCAAAATAGATTTTATCGCCTGCGTCAAAAAAAGAATATCGATTGTACTCATTGTGGTTTGTGCCATCTTTTTGTGTGTATACTTTAATCAAATCTCCTTTTTGATCAAATACATTAAGCCCATTGAAGGTTGCTATCCATAAATATCCATAATCATCAACTATTGCGCTGGCAATGGCATTGCTGGTCAGGCCCGACTTGGAATCACAAATGTCTGTTTTTCCTGTGATTTTGTCATATATGAAAAGTCCCTTGCTCGCAGTGCCAACAAATACTGTATTGTTTTTTTCTGATATGTGATATATTTCGTTGATTCCAATCAAAGCGCTCAATTCATTGAATTTTTTATCGGGTTGAAGGTTGCTATCCAGAACAAGCAGACCTTTTTTTGTTCCAACCCAGAAACGGTTATCAATAAATCTCAGGAAATAAGTGTCTTTTGAATTTTGAGCTGCCAGCAATTTGTAAGTTTTGGAAAATAAATCAAATGATCCAACTCCATTGCTGTGCTCACTGTAACCAAAAAATATCTCATTATTGTTTTTTGGATTGAAAGCCATGGTCTGAATTCGGATATCAAAGGTTACTTTTTCACATATTCCCGTTTTATAATCAATAATAAAAATGTGGTTGACACCCACTGTTTTTGAGCACGACGCGACAATAAGTTTGTCAAGTGTGGGGGAGTATAAAAGGTCATTGGTGCACCTCAATTCAACCTTTTGACCATTTGTTTCACGCAAATCCAAAGGACGTACCGTTTGCTTTTCCGGATCGTATTCATAAACAGTATTGACTTCTCTTAAAAAATAAAGCTTTCCCCCTAATTTGACCACCCCACGCATGCTTATTCCTGCTTCAAGAATTTGGTTCTCAATGAAGTTGGGCGCAGAAAGAAAATTTTTGAAGTATGGGTTGGATAATGTTATGATTTTGAGATTGAAATATCCGCCAAGTCCTATTCTGGACATGGCGTCATATGCATCAAGGCTTTGAAGGGACTTATCCTTAAGCTCTATGCTTCGCTCTTTTTCAAAGTTTAAATCTTGAAAAACTGAGATCCTTTTCATAAAGCCTTCAGGATCTTTCCAAGCGACAACCATGTGACCAAAATGATCAAACCTCATGTCACCGACTTGACCATGAATAGCTCTGGAAGGAGGGAGCAAACAAATATTATTCTGCTCAATTTTAATTTCCCATATACCGGCCAGCGCCTGATGTGCTAAAAATATTCTTTCCTTGTATACAGCGGTTGTGAGATTGCTTTCTGCAAATGGAATGACAGTATTGGGAAGAATCAGCTCATCTTTTGGGTTCCCATCGGAATTTATAAGGGTGATTTTTTTAATATCTACAACTAAGAAACCATCATCGGTTTCAATAATATTGGGCCTCCTGTAAGGATATTCAAGCTTGCCTTGCCAAAGCGATCTGCTTTTGTCATTCTTATATTCATCAATAAAGATCGAATCATTACTCGAACTCAAAACTTTGAAGGAACCATCTTTTGAAACAATTACATCTTCAATGTTTTGCCTTTGAAGGCAAATGGATTTTGACTTTTCTGATATTTTATGCTTTGGTAATGCATATATGCAGTGACTGTTTTTGCAAGCCACATATTTATAGTTTTGGTCTTCTATGATTTTAAAAACGGGGCCATTGAAAGAAATTTCCGGATAAATGTCCCTGATATTAACAGCATTCTGTCCATCAAAGCGGATCAATTCGGTTGAAGTCCCCAACCAAATGATACGATCATTGTCCTCATATACAAAATGAAATTGTGAATGTGGAATATTGGTGATTTCGGTGGAACTAAAACTGGTATTCTGCGCCTTCACACTGGAGCATTGTAATGCTAAAAGACAAATAATGATTTTTTGGATACGGGATATGTGCATTAAAGAAAGCTATTGACCTGAAAACCAATACAATTTGAGCAAATATATTGATAAATTACTATAGCAAATGAAGTGCTTTCATCATTTTCTTCTTTTTTGGAGGTAGCTGTTGATTTTTTCAAGCAGCCAGGGTTTGTTGACCACGCCCTGTGTGGAGGTAATTTTACGTTTCAATTCTTCAATTTTTTCCGGAGAGGCGCCCTCTATATTCAGTAATTGCCTGGTAAAGCTGATGAGGTTGAGGTAATTTGTTTTCCTCGTTTTCGGCAAGGATTTTTCCCTCGAGACATAAGCACGAAAACTCTGTAATAATGATTCAAGCACCTGTATTTCACCCAATTCAAAATATGCGGTCATTAATAGCGTCCGGGCATTGAGGTTGTACCATACGTCATCAAATATGATTTTATTGATGTTCTCGATGACTTTTTCATAATTGGCCTTATAAGTCTCAAGTCGGGCAAGTGAAAAATAAAAAGCGTTGTCCTGGTATTTAGGATCCAGCTTTTGGGCGTACTCATGGATAAACTTATCCACCCAGTTTATTTCTCCTAACCTTAGGCCGATCATGGCAATATTCCTGTAATCGGAAGTTTCTAATACGTTGTTGACAAGAATCGCTTCTGATTCAAGACCTCTTTGGTAAATTTCAAAAACCTGTCTTTCAAATGAAAAAGTACCCTTGTTGACTTTGTTTATACAATAATTGAGCATGGCATCAATGATTTCTTTCCCCTCAAAAGGAGGAAAAAGGTGGAGGTGCTCATCAACCAGTCCTTTGAGTTCAAAAAAATTCTCTTCGTTTTCCGGCTCGGTTTTCAGCTGAATGATTTTTGTGAAAATGGCAATGACAGGTACCTCTTTGAAGATCGGATTGTTGGCCAGCCTCATGACCAAATCGATCCCCTTGATGTTGAGATCTGTGTGGTAGAGTTGGTTCCAACTAAGGATGTTGGAATAATACTTCAGTTTTTCACTGATGAAGTAGACGTCCAGATTAATGGAGATTTTGTCAATATCCAGACCATATTCATTGGACCTGAAATCCTTCTTTCTCTCATCTTCAGGGATCAGGCTGAATATGGCTTTTTCGATGTTGTATTGGTTGAGGAAGTATTGTGCGTTGCGGTTTGGATCTGTCCTCCGCGTCACCTCAATATCTGTCAACAAGGAGGAGTAAAGCTTGTCCGCGTTTCTGTTTCTAAAACCATTTATTTTGTAGTAATTGACGAGCTGAGCGTCGCCTTCAAACTCTTTCTGAACAAGGAATTTCTCTATGAGCGCAAAAAAATCAGAATTAAATTTTCGGAATTTCAAATCATCATAAGGTGTGCCAAAAATTTCATTCCAAACCTTCTGCTCGTCAAGGTCAGCAATACCTCCTTCCGACTTAAGAGCTTCCGCTAAAATATTGAAATACAGTACAATAGATTCTTTTTGATTGAAATAGGGAGACTGCAGGAACTTACGAAAAGCATTGAGTTCATAAGCGTCAAGTAATTGCAATGCATAGTGTGCTTTCCTTTCTTTCATATCTCAGATTGAGGCCCTCAAAAGTAAATTTTTTTTCCGGCCTTGAGGCAAATGAATTAGAAAAGATTTATTTGTAATTTCCATGCTCTAAATCTTTAACGTATTATTGGAAAAATTATATATTAAAAATTTTTTTATACAAATTAAACTTTTACTTTTGTAGTTGATAAATAACCACTAACTCATGAACTTGAAGGCTTTGGCCAAGGCATTTACCTTTTTTGTGTTGGGAGTTCTATGCAACTTCATCAGCACTAGTGAGGTATACGGTCAAGGAAGTTATCAGGCTGAAGATATTTTCCTGAATCTCATTCAGGGAGACGTTTATGTGGATAGCATTTATTCTTCCCACAACATTGCAGAACTCAACACACTCATTGATCCATTTGGTGAAGTTGATATCAAAGTAAATAACTACGCTAAAGATTATTACGAGATAAAGTTTTCTTTTGAATCTTCAGGATTTATTGGGATGAAGGATGTTGAAATCAACACCATCTCTTATACGCCCACCATTTCAAAAAGATACAGATACCATTTCAACATACAGGCCGCATTGGTTAATGCTATTGACGACATTGTCAAAATGGAACCCAACCAGCAAAACATCAGCATCAATCCCCTGGCCAACGATCAGTTCAATGACGTACAAAATAAAATATTGCATCTGACTGATGTTAAGGACGGCTCGGCCGAGCTGAATGGCAACTTCGTCAACTACACTCTTCCTGAAGGTAAATTCTTTGATGTTGTTCTATATTCGGTCGAGAACTACCTGGGTCTTAGTGACCAGGCGGCTATATTTATTTACAAGGATCGGCCTATCTCCTCCAATGAGATCAATTATGAGGTTGTCGCTTCGGGAGATTCAAAATTACTTTTCTTGCCAGGTGCCAACACTCTGGTAAGTCTGAATCCCAAATACGGAAAACTTGAAAAGATAAACAACCAGGTCTATAGATATACTGCGGTTTGTAAACACGATGCTTTTGATAAGTTTATTTTCATCTCTGAGAATTACAGCATTGTTTATAACATCGAAATCAAAAACCCAATATCAGACGGAGGACAGGTCAAAAATGATGTTGTATTCACACCGGTGAACACTACTGCCGAGTTCAATGTCTTTGACAATGATGAGACCAAATTTGCTAATATTATTTCCTATTCAGAAGAGCTTGTTTATCTTGGTAATGGAAAGTTTTCGTTCACGCCAGAACCGGGCTTTGCAGGAGTGAAGAAGCTGTTTTACGAGACAGGTACAAAACTTGCCAGAGAAATTGGGGAAATTGAAATCAACGTTGGCAATATAGATCCTTCGGACGCATATTCATATGTTTTTACTGTACGAGAAGGCATTGGTCACCATTTCACTTATGAATTGCCATTCGATACCTATTCAATAACCATCAACTCTCATCCTCTTCATGGCTCTGCATCAGGTTACCGCCAAAATGAAGGTATTGGTCTTGAGTGTGGAATGATCAAAGGCAAAGCTGTTGTAAGTTATTATCCAATGCCAGGCTATATTGGAAATGACGAACTTACCATAAAGTATTGTGCGGGTAATAATGATTGCAAAATTTACAAATTAAGATATAAGGTTGTTGCTTCGGAAGCAGATGACTGCGATTGCGGAACAGACTGTATCTGGCCAGGAGACACCAATGAAGATGGTGTTGTTTCGCCTTCAGATTTGCTGACCATAGGCAGAAACTTTGGTGAGACAGGCAAAGCGAGACCTTCAAGCTCAGGTAAATGGTCTCCCGAAAGTAAAACAAATTGGATCAATGGCAGTAATCCAGCTGTTGATGCTAACGGAGATGGTATAGTTGATAGAAACGACGTTACTACTGTGGCCGATAACCTTGGCAAACTTTCCAAACTTGTTGCTTCTTCATATGGTAGCGGCAAGAGTTTTCCATTTTATCTTGTACCTCAAACAACTGAGGTCGACTCGGGTGATTTGATGGTATTTGATATAGTAGTTGGTGACGACATCAATCCGGTTTTGAGTGCTTATGGTCTATCTTTCAATATCAGATTTAATCCAGGATTTTTAGACCCGGCAAGTGTAAAAACCACTTTTACTGACGATAGCTGGTTTGCATCACAAAGCCCACTCATAGATTTTGCCTCACTTAGAGCAGATGGATTACTGACCATCGCAGTATCCCGAACGTTGAATAGAGGAATCTCTGGGAAAGGTATCCTTGGACAAGTAACTGGAATTGTAAAAGACGAACTTGAAGGTTTCAAAGAAGACGATGCACCTTTCGTTATGCAAAATATTTTGGCGTCTTCGATTGTTATGGAGGACTACAAAGGCAATCAATTCAATGCAAGCCCTGTTCAAATTCCAATCAAACTCAATAGGAAGAAAAAAGACCAAATCAGCACCGAAGACCAACTTACATTGTATCCAAACCCAAGTCCGGGAGATTTCAACTTAGCAATCAACGGTCAGGACGAACTAAAAGAAGTGACTTTGTTTGACTATTCAGGTCAACTTGTTCGCCACTATACCAACATCAACTCCAAACAATTTGCAGTTGTTAAAGATGGTCTTCCTGATGGTGTTTATGTCCTGAAAATCCAAACAGGATCTACTGTTTTGACTAAAAAGCTTTCTATTCTTAGCGCATTTTAGTCATTTCCACTTTCAGCCGTTCATTCGCTGAACAAATTTCATCTCAATTTTTTCGTACAATTTTTAGCTTCTTCTATATTCTGATTATTTAATCAATTGATATCTAGTTTCATATGATTAATAATTGTTATATATGATAATTCTTCATGGTACATTTCCTCAGAAATGTATATAGAAAAATCATCATTTGGCACTTTTATGGCATAAGTTTTAGCAAATGCGAAAGTGCTGAATCACGCAATTCATTTTCTCAACAGCCTTCACATTTTAAGCACGGCACATGAAGTCTATAGTCTAGCATGTTTGTTGACCATCGATTGATGCTTTGTGAATAGAAAGTAATAAATTCCCATGATGAGTCGGGTCCGGTGAATAATTTGCCGGGCCCGTAATTGTTTGGATCATTGAGTGTAAAGGGGGGGGACGACACAAAATGACAAAAGATATGATGATCTTGATATCCTCCTTCAAAGTCAGCCAGAGAGGCGCTATAATTCTGTCAGATACTTGTCAGAAAGCTGTCAGACACCTGTCAGACAGCTGTCAGACAGCTTTCTGGCCAATGATTCTTAAGAGGTTGATTATCAGTGATATATCCGTTTTAAACGTTTATAAACCAATGTCGTTTAGTTAAGAAAAAAATCTGATAAACATATCTTGATAATCATAATATATGATTATCT
>JAGQWX010000056.1 GCA_020436935.1 Saprospiraceae bacterium | reverse complement strand
AGTACATACGGTGGTGTGAGAGGTCGACAAAGATAAATTTGATCTAAAGTCATTTATCTTTGTCACCTACTCGATTAAATCTTTTCCTTCCAAAATCAGGCAATAAAGGCTGGATGGAGTTTATGCTTCATCTTCATAGAAGAGCTGATAGAATTTACGACCTTCTTCGTCAACTCCTTTTCTGATCAGTTTATGGTCTCCGTGAACGTAGATGTGGAAGTTTTTATCCAGCTTTATGACGGATTTGAAGACCTTGCCATACTTTTTGCTGGCCATTTCAGATATCTCAAAATTGGGCTCATATTGCTTCTGACTGTTCTCTTCTGTAAGGCTTTTGTATGACTGAAAGGCTTCTTTTTGCACATCGTTTTCAAAAACGGCATTCATAAACTCTGCCTCCTCAAACTTTTCCTGAGAGGAGAAATATTTTTCGGACTTTGACAAAACTCCTGCCTTCTCTGCCTTGCCTTCAAAAAAATTGTTCGCATCCTTTGACTTTACAAAGTTGGCGGTCAGTCTGATGTATTCTTTCGTGGCTAGATAGTCGTTGGTGACTTCCTTCAATCTCAGGAATTCATCCCTCCAATATTTAGCATCGTTGTTCTTATTGGATTGGTCAATATTGAGAATTTTAAACCCGGCATCGCGGTCACTTTCGAGGATAAGACAAGCTTTATCAACTTTGTCCAGTTCGAAGCCATCTGTTTTAGAGATTTGCAAGCCTGACAGGTTACGCTGAAAATGCAGGAAATCTCTGGGGTTTTCAAGTTTGACAAGTGCAAGGCCATTGGTCATTTCATCATCGACCAGGATGTTCTTTATCCTTGCTATCAGCAATTCTCCGGGCTTTACAAAGGGATGTCTTGATTTGTCAAAAAGGTATCTCGCTATTTTGATGCTGTTTTCAAGAAAGCTGTCTTCATCAAAAATGTTTCCTGCATAATTGTATAATGGATTGAGGATAAAGTCATCATCATTGAAGGTAAACGCAAAAAAACTGGGTTCTTTAAAGTTTTGAGTCGTCAGATGAAGCACGTCTCCTGTAATTCCAAGTGCTTCGAGGTCCAGCAAACTTCCATGCACCAAATCTGCACCTGAAGACGCATCGGGTATGTAATGACAAATGGCGTCAGTGATATAGGCGTCGTGAATGTTGATCATGCTACTGCTGCTTTAAGTACGATGCTACGGATTGTTGAATTGTGGTTTCAAAGGGAGTGTATGATATGCCGAGCACTTCTTTTGATTTGGTGTTGTCAAATACCCTGGAAAGGCGGGAAGCTTTTACGGTATCAGCAAATATTTGTCTTTTTTTACCGGTCACTAAGGCCCTGATGCCATCCAGAAAGGGGAGATATGGTTCAAGAAATTTGGGCAATGGCTTGGCTCTGAATGGAATTTGCAATGCCAGACACACTTGCCTGTATAGGTTTTCATAAGTCTGGTTGCTGCCGCACAAAATAAACCTTTGTCCTGAAAAATCTCCGTTCAAGGTCTTGAGGACAGCTGAAGAAACATCGTCAATATCCACAAAACCATTCGCACCTCTGGGATGATAAATATTGTTTTTATGGATGAGTGGGATAATGCTAGCGGTGGACTTAATCGTTTTGAACTTGCCAAGAATAAATGCCGGGTTGAGTATGGTGGCCCTAAGCCCATCGTGGATTCCCCTCCAAACTTGCTGTTCTGATTTAAACTTGGAAATGGCATATTGGGTATTGTCAGGACTTTTGACCCAAATGCTTTTTTCGCTCATGGTCTCTCCGGGTATGCGTTGTCCAAAAACCGCAATGGAACTCATATGTATCAGATGAGATACCTTTTTGTTCTGACAGGCGACCACAATATTGGCGGTGCCCTCCTCATTGATTTTGAGCATTTTTTGATCATCACGGGGATGATAACTCACGATACCTGAACAATTGATGACAATGTCACCTTCTTCAAATATTGACTCAAGGAGTGGTAAGTCTGTGACGTCAGCCTGAATCCATTTGCCTGCAAAATATGAAGGTGCTTTGCTTCTGCCAAGCCCTACAATCTCATGGCGGTCATCAGATGAACTTAGACGATCAACAATATTTTCTCCCAGGAAGCCTCCTGCACCGATGACAAGTATCCTGGGCAAATTATTATTATTTAAGTTGCATGGTGTATTTTGCGACAGCCTGAATTTCCTCCGGCTTCAAAATGCTGCCAAATGGAGTCATGAGACCTTTACCGTTGGTGATGTTTTCGATTCTTTGTTCAAGTGTAAAAGTGGAAACTGTAAGATCTTTCGCACCATTTGCTCCCAGTTTACCATCAGCACCGTGACAAACAGCACAACTGGTTTTGAATATTTTACCTGCATTTATTCCGTCAATGATTGGAGAGGGTGCTGCTACCTCTTCAGGCTCCTCTTCCTCCATCATTTCTTCCTCAGCCGCCGGCTCTGTAGATTCTACAGGTGCAGGTGTTGTACTTGTTTCTTCAGTTTTTTTCTCAGCACAAGCAATGAGCAAAAATGCGAGAAATGTTAGGATGGTTATTTTTTTCATGTGAATGGTGATGCTTTTAAAATTGAATGGACAAACATAGTGATTCGAAATAAATTCGAAACAAATTAAAGTGCATAAATTCAAAATTAAATCACCACTTGGTACTCTAAATGTTTAGATATAGTCTAGTTCTGCAATCGAAGTCAATCAAGAAAGCAGCCTATAGTTTTTGTATTCCCCCGGTCTCCATCCGGTAGTGTTTTCGATAAAATTTTTAAACATATCCTTCAGGCTATATCTATTAACCGTAAGGTCGCGGTCAAATTTCCAATTTGATTGCTGTATCCTTTCCTCAATTGCAGGTGGATGGGTGCCCATAAATTTTTGTAAGACATCAATTCCGTTGTAATCAAAGCTGCCCTCGGGCGCATAACGTTCTTCGATCCAGTCATCCGGATGCCACAACTTCTGAAAGTCGTACTGTTTTAGCTGCATTTTTTCCGGTGGCTTCACCCATCCGTAATGATAAATGCTGGCATTTGCTGTCCTTACTTTCAATATTTGATTGGGCTTCTTACGAAAACCCTGAGCATCTCTGAAGGAAAAAATATTTTGGTTGTTTCTAATAATTCTGATTTCATGCCTGTACCAGCGGGATGAAGTTGCTATATAATCGTATGATCCGTAAAAATGTTTGTACTTGAAAAGCAGTCCATCGCATTGCCCGTCTTCAGCCCACCTGTCACATGCAGATTTGATGTTTTCATAATCGTCGCTATGCAACACTTCGTCTCCCTGAAGATACAACGCCCAGGTATAATGTGATGGAACCAGTGCGAGTGCTTTGTCGGTCTCTGCGGCTAGAACCCGACCCCCTTCCCTGAGATTGTCGTCCCAGACGCTTTCATAAATTTTTACTTTTGAATCAATGGTTTTTACCAATTCAAGGGTGTCATCATCTGATTTTCCAACAAGAAGGATGAACTCATCCACCAGAGGAAGCGCAGACTTAATGCTCTCAACAATGGGATAGTCGTATTTAATTGCATTTCTTATGATGCCAAATCCACAAATACTCATTGGTAACTATCTTTCGCCCATAAAATAATACTGCGATCATCCCCCGCGCTAATGAGGTAATTTTCTTTTAATATCAGTGTATTTACAGAATTGACATGCCCATTTTCTGCAAAGGTCAATGAGCCACTGATGTCTAAATCTTTGGTCCATGCTCGGATTTTTTTGTCCCTGGAGGCGGTAAATACTCCATGTCCCGACCATATAATATCGTTGATGGTATACCAATGGGCATTCATCACTTTTTGTGGTACAAGTTCATTGTTCTCCCAGGACCAGGACTTCAGCAAGGCATCTCTTCCTCCTGAATAGATGTGATTATCTCCCAAAGCAAGTGCAAAAACCGAATTGTCATGGGCCACATAACGACACTCCACTTCCCAGGTCGAAACATTGATTTGATAGATGTGACCATCGCTGCTTCCAATCAGTAAATATTGATCAGAAACCCTGAGGAGCTTCCTCAAACCCTGACTGCTCACCTTAACAGAAAGGAGCAATTGCTGATCTTCATTGTTCCAAATGCATATAGATCCGTCACCACTGGCACTGACGCTCCTTTTTTCATCCAGCTTGATGATGTCAAAGACCGACTTTTTGTGCTGAGACATTTTTCTGATGATGATTTTTTTATTGAGGTCCAGCCAGATGATGTTGCCACTCATTCCCCCGGCGATCAACCAGTTTTCTGAGGACAAAAACTTGCCTGTAAACATTTGCTCTCCAGCATCTGCCAGCATGAGGCCGTCGGGATGACCATCCGTGCGCCATTCCACGACCATACCATCACCTCCCAAAGACATAAACTTATCGCTGCCAGGAATGTCAAGCAATTTGTATATGGCACTCCGATGGCCGACCAATGTCATTTTGTATTTATATTGCAATTTCTAGCTTTGTGTTAAAGACGCTTTTGGGACTGCAAAGTTATGGCAATTATACCAATCTCTCTGTCGATGTCAAATCTATTTCCGACAAGTATACTTCAGGGAAAGGATAATTGCCCATCAAAGCCCAAATCGTCATCAAAAACGGATCTATGCCATTGATTTTAAAAAATGAACTCAAGGAAGAAGGGGTTTATGGGGTTTGGAAGGTGAGTGAAGACGAGCAATATTTTTTGAGTCTGCTCCAGTTATTTCCTTCCGAGCAATCTGAAGTCAGTCTTTTATCGGCGCGGAAAAGATTGGAATGGCTGGCATCGAGGTATTTGTTGCATATCCTATTGGGCGAAGAAGACAGGATACCGTGCCTCAAGGACAGGTACGGAAAACCTCATCTTAACGGCAGCCATTTTCAGATATCTTTGAGCCATTCCGGCGACCTGGTTGCGGTTGTGATTTATGCCCTGCCCTGTGGCATCGATGTACAATATCCGGTGGAAAAAATTCATAGGATTGCAAAACGATTTGTCAACGATGACGAGCAAAAATATCTGAACCCTGCAGATCAAGATTACATCATGGAGTTACATACCATTTGGGGGGCAAAAGAAGCGATATACAAGGCTTATGGTCGAAAAGGGGTTGACTTCAAGAATGAAATAAAAATTGATCCTTTTACATACAATTCAAGCTTTTTCAATTTTAGCGGCTTCCTTCAAAGGGAAACCTATACTATGGAGTTTGAATGCTCCGCAGATTTGATACACGATTTTGTACTCGTTCTTGCCTTAAGTAATTAGAAGATTGCCAAAATCTATCTTGTAAATTTTATTTTCATAATTTCTGCTCCTACTTTTCTTCCCTGATCAACACCAAGGTCAATAGCCCTTCTATAGTGAATACCGCCATACAATCTGCTGATCGCTGCTTCGTCTGCAAATTCTTCAAAAGAGTGAAAAAACCTTGGAGCACCATTGATATCTGTTCTCTCAGCATGGGTGGAGTCTACAAAATTGTAATTGAGGCCAAAAAGACCTTCGAGCACTGCCGCAGTGGCTCCGGATTGAACAGAATGACCACTGGTGTATTCAGGAAAAGGGGGGGTAGCAAGTATGGTTGTGAAAGATGGGTCTATAGTTTTTTTGATGTATGTCACCGGTCTTACCAGGTTGTATTCGTATTTAGATTTCCAGCAATTGACAAAAGCATCGTGGACGGCCATACCTATTCTTGCATATACAGCCGCAGAAAGACCCAGCCCATATTTTTCTTTGGCTACAACTTGTCTTGCAATGCTCAAAGAATGTCCGGGAGGGGTCGCTGTTTTCCCGGGGTCATCACTCCAATATTCAGCGATTACTCTTTCTCTGACTTTGATGTTTTTGTACGTATCGTACACTTCTTTGGCCTCAAGATAAAACGGTGAAGTGATTTCTTCTGAGTAAGGCAGAGGCGGGTCAACCGACACTAAAGCTGAGCCCGGTGCAAAAGTTCTCACATTTCCCCAGAAAGGCTGCAACGGTATTAGCTGGCCTGAAGTCGGCTCCCAAAGACCTTGGCCAACCATAACCTGATAATCAGTAGGAAAATTGGTGTTGAAACAGGTTACCTGGCCATCAGATTCTGCATATGCGGCAATTGCCAGACCAAATTGTTCTCCGAGAGCTAAGGCTTCTTCAACATCTGGAGCTTTATCACCATTGGTGATTGTGGTCAATATTTCCTCGTATTTTTGTGTCAGTATATCAATGTTTTCGAGCTTAGCCCCAGCAAAACAGGCCTTTAGGACTTCAAATACCGCCTTATTGGCAACAACATCCCATAGATAAGGCTGAGGTGCTATGTTGGGCAACATGTCGCTGGTATACCCATTGATCTGGCCTGAAAGACTTTGATATCCCGGCATCCCGGGCCTGACAGATTCATACATTACCAAGCCCATATATCCAAATGTACGGGCCGCCACAGGAGGACTGAAGCCTGGTGTTTCTTTGACCAGTTTGAGTGCGGTACTCACCCATGCATCATTGACATAGGCACTGTAATTAAGTGCATTTGGAAATTTCTCTGATTCTTCCTGCTCACATGAAGCAATTGCGAAGACTGCCGTTAATAAAAAAAGATGAAACCTGAATTTTACCTTTGACATACGCTAAACAATTTTGGTGAATTTTCCTTGGTTGGATACCTTTTCAAATATAATCAGCGTATGAGTATTTTCTATGGTAAACTCAAAAATCCATCAAATTGGGCCAAAATTTTAACTTACTTTGCACTTCGAAAAGAATTGAAATGACGCGAATTTTAATGTCTGTCTTGTTGCTTGTCCTCTTGACAGGAGGAGCTTGTAAGAATAAATACAAAGCATCTGAAAGTATGGAAGAAACTTCCACAACAGAAGAAACTACCAAACAATTGCCAGATGATTTCCTTAGCTTTTATGACCAATTTGGTAAAGACAGCATCTTCCAATTAGAACACATTGTATTTCCTCTAGATGGCGAAAGGGCACTTGAAGATGGAGAAAAGTCTGCAGACACCTCTGTAAAATGGCAAAAGGAAGATTGGAAATTTCAAAGAACATTTGATGATATGGGAGGAAGTTTCAAACAAGAATTCATTGACTTTCATGGAATCATCACTGAAGTGACACATGATCACACAGCGACATACATCATGACCCGAAGATTTAGTAAAATTGGAGATGAGTGGATGTTGATTTATTACCAGGAAATGGGGCTGCACTGATCCTTTTCATAAAAGCAATCATAAGACCAGAATAAAACATATGATAATCGTTACAGGAGCAGCGGGATTTATAGGATCCTGCCTCGTGAGCAAATTGGAAACATTGGGATACGGGCATATGCTGGTCCTGGTGGATGATTTTTCAAGAGCAGATAAGATCCCAAATCTTGAAAACAAAAATCATTTATTGAAAGTAGACAGAGCTGAATTTATCAACTGGTTTTCTCTCAATGGTCTGGATGTAGAATTTGTATTTCATCTGGGTGCGAGAACTGATACTACTGAACAAGATGAAACGATATTTAACACTTTAAATCTCGAATTCAGCAAAGATGTCTTTAAACGTTGTGCAGCTTTTGATATCCCCTTGGTATATGCCTCAAGTGCGGCCACCTATGGGAATGGTGAAAATGGATTTGATGACGATCAGTACAAAATATCCCAACTTTTACCTATGAATCCGTATGGGTGGAGCAAACAAAACTTTGACCTTTGGGTATTACAGCAAACAACGACTCCTCCATTTTGGGCCGGACTCAAATTTTTTAATGTCTATGGTCCCAATGAGTATCACAAGGGGAGGATGGCGTCCGTCATTTTTCATACTTTCAATAAAATCAGTCTGACCGGTAAAATGGAATTGTTTCGATCACATAGACCTGATTTTGAGGATGGCGCACAAAGCAGAGATTTTATCTATGTGATGGATGTTGTAGATATGATGTTACATCTTATGCAGAAGAATGATGTTCCAAACGGTATTTACAATATTGGGACAGGCAAGGCCCGATCTTTTTATGATTTGGCGGCAGGAGTTTTTACCGCCTTGGGATTGGAGCCCAGGATTGAATTCATAGACACACCGGTGGACATCCGTAACACTTACCAATACTTTACAGAAGCCAAAATGGAAAAATTTCTTTCCACAGCATACAACCAACCTTTTTTTTCACTTGAAGACGGAATTTCTGATTATGTATCCCACTACTTATCAAAAAAGTCGTATTTTTAACAAAAATTCAAATCTATGTTAGAAATAGCACAAGAACAGGCTCAATATTTCATGGAGCTTGAAGATAAATATGGCGCTCATAATTACCACCCAATTCCTGTTGTTCTGAGTAAGGGTAAAGGTGTATTTGTCTGGGATGTCAATGGGAAAAGGTATTATGACTTTCTTTCTGCATACAGTGCAGTCAATCAGGGTCACTGCCATCCCAGACTGGTCAAAGCGATGACGGACCAGGTACAAAGACTGACCCTTACTTCCAGGGCATTTTACAACGACAGGCTGGGATTATTGGAGCAAAAGATGTCAGAAATGTTTGGCTTTGATAAGGTGCTTCCCATGAATTCAGGTGCCGAAGCGGTGGAGACTGCGCTCAAGCTTTGCAGAAAATGGGCCTACAAGAAAAAAGGCTTACCTGAAAATCAGGCTAAAATCATTTTCGCCAGAAATAATTTTCATGGAAGAACACTTACCATCATTTCAGCATCAACTGACCCTTCTGCCACGACCAACTATGGGCCCTACATGCCGGGAATGGTATTGGTTGACTATAATGATCTTGAGTCGATGAAAGCGGCTTTGGAGGATGAGATGGTAGCCGGAGTCATCATAGAACCCATACAGGGGGAAGCAGGAATCGTTGTTCCAAACGATGGATACCTGAAACAAGTCCGCGACTGGTGTAAAGAGAAAAATGTGCTCTTCATTGCTGATGAGGTACAAACTGGTATTGCCAGAACAGGAAAATTATTGGCTGTCTGTGGTAATTGTTCCTGCGGTAAAAAATGTGAAAAAGATTTTGAAATAAAACCCGATGTATTGATTCTTGGCAAGGCGCTGAGTGGTGGAATGATGCCAGTAAGTGCGGTGTTGGCCAATGACGATGTCATGTTGGTCATTGAACCGGGCACTCATGGATCGACCTACGGTGGAAATCCTCTGGCTTGTGCTGTAGCATTGGAAGCATTGAATATTGTTGAAGATGAAGACCTTGCCGGAAACGCTCAAAGACTTGGAGTTATCTTCAGGAGAGAAATGCAAAAATTGGTGGATCGCTCTGACC
Source organism: Saprospiraceae bacterium (assembly GCA_020436935.1). Classification (GTDB taxonomy): domain Bacteria; phylum Bacteroidota; class Bacteroidia; order Chitinophagales; family Saprospiraceae; genus JADKBO01. The sequence continues at coordinate 22,997 of JAGQWX010000056.1, read as the reverse complement.
TTGTGGTCAAAGTGAGAGGGAAGGGCCTGTTGAACGCTTTGGTCATCAACGACTCAGAAGAAGGTGACAAAGCCTGGAACATTTGTGTAAGGTTGAAAGAAAACGGCCTTTTGGCAAAACCGACCCATGGTAATATCATCAGGTTTGCGCCACCATTGGTAATGACTGAAGAGCAGGTAATGGAGTGTTGTAAGATCATTACGGATACCATATTGAGCTTTGAATAGCCATCTTCCTGACATTTTATTTTAATATTTTAGTTGGAAATGTGTGGGACACATGGCGTAATCTATTTCCGAATCTATGGTCCGGACCTAGAAAGATTTTAAAATAATTTACCTTTACACTTCAATTTAACCAACACTCAACTATGTCTTCAACCGACAGATACCTCCAAAGAGGGGTTTCAGCAGATAAATCGGAAGTGCATGAGGCCATCAAGGGGCTTGATAAGGGCTTATTCCCAAATGCTTTCTGTAAGATCTTACCGGATTATGTAGCTTCAGATGAAGACTACTGCACCATCATGCATGCCGATACTGCAGGTACAAAAACATCACTTGCGTATATGTATTGGAAGGAAACAGGTGATCTGTCTGTTTGGGAAGGTATTGTCCAGGATGCGCTGGTGATGAACCTCGACGACATGGCTTGTTCGGGATGCATCGACAATATCATTGTATCCTCTACAATCGGAAGAAATAAAAACCTGGTTACCGGAGATGTCATCAAAACCATTATTCTTGGGGCCCAGCGATTTTTTGAAGATATGCAGGCTCTTGGAGTCAATATGCACAGCGCCGGAGGAGAAACTGCCGATGTAGGTGATATCGTTCGCACAGCTGACGTAGGATTCACTGCCTTCGGTCGTCTAAAAAAATCAGATGTCATTGATATAGACATTCAGCCAGGTGATCTGGTGGTTGGTGTGGCTTCATATGGTCAGGCAAGCTATGAGAATGCCTACAATGGAGGTATGGGCAGCAATGGACTTACATCAGCAAGACATGATGTGTTTTCGTCTGAATACCGACAAAAATATCCTGAGACTTATGACCCAGCAACTCCACAACATTTGGTTTATTCCGGCTCCAGGTCTCTGACCGAAAAAATAATGGTTGACGGTCAGGAGATAAACTTGGGTAAACTCGTTTTGTCACCAACCCGGACCTTTCTTCCGATACTTTCAAAAGTTATTAAAAGCCATAAATCGTCTATTTCTGGTATAATTCACAATACGGGTGGGGCACACTCAAAAGTCAAAAAATTTCTGCATCCCGGTACTACTGTTATTAAAGATCAGCTCCTGTCAGTACCTCCACTATTTGAAATCATTAGAACGGAATCAGGTGCTTCATTGAGCGAAATGTTTCAGGTGTTTAATATGGGTACAAGATTGGAGTTTTATGTAAGAGATAAGGCTGTAGCCGATGAAATTATTGGTATCTGCCAGGGATTCAACATAGAAGCCGGCGTCATTGGCCATGTGACTACCAATAATACCCAAGAACAAAGGGTAGAAGTTCATTACCAAGGTGGTATATATAACTATTAATTTTAATCTTTTAAAATTCATAATTAAGTTAAAATCAGGATATTAATGGAAAACCTTGATGAAATTTTTTGAGATGTCACATATCCATGTTAATTTTACATTTTAAATCTCTATCTCCCATGACATCGAAACCAATAGTACTGATCTTGCTGTTATCTATAGGTATGTTTTCGTGTACCAACGACCAGATGCCCACACTGGTTGAACTTGATATGGAATTAAGAAGTTTGGTAGAACAGGCAAGCCCGGAGAAATCCTGGGAGTACTATGTTTTACCGGATGAGAATGATTTGGCAAGTATTCCCCAGGATCCTCACAACCCATTGACGAAGGCGAAAGTAGAGCTGGGCAAAATGCTTTATTTTGATACAGGCCTTGCCATGGATGCCAAAAAAGAATCCGGAAAAGGAACATATAGTTGTGCAACATGCCACGTACCCGAAGCTGGTTTTAAACCCAATAATTTTCAAGGTATTGCAGATGGAGGAGTAGCCTACGGTGTTGCAGGTGAGAAACGTGCGATGAACACTGAGTACAAAGAAAGTGAAATCGATGTGCAATCTGCAAGGCCTTTGACTATGGTAAATGTTGCCTTTGTGAAGAACACCATGTGGAATGGATCTTTTGGTGCCGGACATGTAAATGAAGGTACAGAAGAAAGATGGAATGACGAATCAGGTACGGCAAGAAACCATATGGGCATGTCAGGTATGGAAACCCAAAATATCGATGGACTCATAGTACATAGAATCAGAATCGAAAAAACACTGCTTGACCAGTTGGGCTATACCAAAATGTTTGACGAAGCTTTTCCAGAAATACCAGAAAGCGAGCGTTATACCTTATTGACAGGTTCGTTTGCATTATCTGCGTACATCAGATCAATTTTGAGTACAAGAGCACCTTTCCAGAGATGGTTGAAAGGTGATTTGTCAGCTTTGTCCTATCAGGAGAAAAAAGGTGCCATACTTTTCTTTGGCAAGGCCAACTGCGCTAACTGTCATTTTGAACCAAACCTGGGTTCGCATGAATTCCATGCTTTAGGAGTAAAAGACATGTATCAGACGCTTTCGTATAATGCTAAACCTACGGACAAAAGAAATCTGGGTCGAGGTGGTTTTACTAAAAGAGATGAAGATATGTTCAAGTTCAAGGTCCCGGGCTTGTACAATGTTGGAGATACCCATTTTTATTTCCATGGTGCGAGTAAACGATCTCTGGAAGACGTGATCAAATACAAGGCTTTGGCCCAGTCTGAGAACCCTGAAGTTCCTCAGGAAAGGATTTCTACAAAACTTGTACCGGTGACGCTCACTTCAGAGGAAGTTTCTTACCTCGTTTCCTTCCTTGATAAATCCCTAAGAGATCCGGATTTGTTGAGGTACAAGCCTACACATGTTCTTTCGGGAAATTGTTTTCCAAACAATGACCGACAGTCAAGAATAGACGCAGGTTGCAATTGATCAGCTAAGATCAATCCAATTGCTTATAAAAAAATCTAGACTTTTAGTGATGCTGCAGACAGCTGGCTCAGTCTGCCAATATTTGCATCAGGGTTTTAAAGCTTACGCACTTATCCTGAAAAAGTGATCTTTGTATTTGGGTGAGTTCGGGTAAAACGTTTTCCTGAAAACTCATGAAATGGTCGAGATCTGTGGCAACATATTGAACCGCAAACGTAATTCCTGTTTCATTTTCATCACCAAGTACCTTCATCATTTTGAAGGATTCAAAATATGGACCGTCCATCATCCTTGGAATGTAAAACTTCTCCATAAAATCTTGCCATGCTGTAGAAATCTCATGGTCTACATGCGTAGTCACATTGTATAAAAGGCGCATAATCTATTCTTATAAATTGTCTCCACGGAGTAATCGGAATCTCTTCCTGGCATCTATTGCAAAAGTACTGGAATTGTAATCTGTAAAGATCTTACGGTACAATTCCATGGCTTTCTCGATATCCTTGTAATGGTATTCGTACAAACCAGCCAATGCAAACATGGCATTATCTGCCTTGATCTCCTCAGGGTATTTCTCAATGATTTGTTCGTAATAAGATTTCTCCTGGTCAGGCTGCTGCTTTTTGCGGGCTATTTGAGCTTTTGCAAATAAGATGTCATCCTGAAGAGAGTGATCAGGATATGTTTTTGAAACGGAATCCAGTAAGGCAAAAGCGGCATCCAGCTTATTTTGGAAAATGTACAACTCCGCTTTGGCAAACATTTCCATAGGCACTGTCGTAGTATCGAGATTGAGATTATCTATGATGAAGACCGATAAGTCGATCGCATCATTGGATATAAGCCGTGAAGTAGCCGACTTCAGTATGTCAAACTGCTCCTGAGCCCATTCAAAATCTCCTAGATAGTAAGACAAACGAGCGTTGCTGAATCGGGCTGTTTCTCCGAGTAAATCTTCCTTAAACTCCTTGTCTACCTGAGAGTAGAGTAGGGTGGCTTCCCATTGATTTTCTTCCATCAGGTAAAAGTCTCCAAGCTTTAGTTTTGCCCTGGCCCTAAGATCTGGAGCAACAGACTGCAATTGGATGACATCGCTCAGCAGGCTGATGGCCGTATCTATTTTATTGAGATATAGCGCCTCCAAATCTGCAAATTCAATGATAAGACCGACGGTTTCGGTATTATAGCCATAAAAGTCCAGAAATGATTTGTATTCATGTTCCAGATCAGCCAAATCTCCAACTGTATAATTATAATTGAAGGTCACCTTTCTCCTTTTTGTATCGAGTAGTTCTCCTTTGCTGCTGAGAAAGTAAGAAGAATTGACACTTTTGTTGTCGATGATATACTGGAAGCCTTCAATGGCAGTGTCATAGTCATTGTCTGCTTTTGCAGTTCTGGCTATTTCAAAGACCCTACCTCCATTTTCATTCAGTTTCCTATCCATGGCCCTAGCCTGGCGAAGTGCTTTTTTATATTCCTTTTGATTGATGAAAGTCCAGGCAAGTATTTCATTGAAGATCATTTCATCGGGCTCCTCCTGGATGCGTTCATATAATTTAGCCTGGAGCTTTTGAATTTCTTCTTCGCTCAGGTTTCTCTCAAAGGTGTCAAACAAAAAATTCAAATTGTTTTTGAACTGATCTGTGCACAACAGATAATAATGGATCATTTTTTCACTGTCCCCGATTCTTCGGTACAAATCAGCAAGGTTGAAGGCAAAAGCTTTTGGGTTTTTCAATTTCTCAGTAGCTTTCTCATAGGCGGCAGCTGCATATTCATACATGTTCATCCCGGTGAAGCTTCTCGCAATGACATTGATGTTGTCCGGATTTTTACCAATATCATTGATGACATCGTCGTATATTTTTTTGGCTTCTGCCTCATTGCCCATCCTGTCGTATACATTACCCAGACTTATTTTCATCATGGGATCGTCAGGATTGGTTTTTAATTCTTTTTTGATGGCAGCTTCGGCCTCTGCATATTCCTTCAAATTGAGCAAACTTTCAGTATACCTCTGGAAATAAAGGCCGATTTGTCTGTTCTTTTCAAACAATGATTTGTATAAAGTGGCAGCTTTTTCATATTCGCCATCATTGAAGTAAACATCAGCCAATCTTGATTCCTGAGAAAAAAGAAATGAGGTGACGAACAGCAAAACAATAACAAGCAATTTATTGAACATCGAAGATTTTGTCATGGTATATCTTACAATCAAACGGAATCTGTTTCCCAATAGTTTACCAAAATTGAATTTATCCTACTTGAGAAGCATCAGATTGGATTTGATAGGCAAATGCTAATTTGAAATATTTCAAATTCAACTATTTTTCAAACCATATCTTTTCAAACAATCTTGCTCCCGGACCCAACTTTTGGTGATGGTAAACCCAATTCAGTGTTGGTCAAATTTATAAAAAAAATAATACGAACATTTATTTTGAAACAGATATAAGGATTTCTTAAGTATTGAGTAGGATAAATCAGCCAGGTTCTGAGTCTGTCTTAACATAGATTTCCTACTTTTACGGCAGTTTTATCGAAATCGCAGGCAAGTATGAGCAATAAGCTAAAATCGCTATGGAAAGAAAAAATGCCCAAAGTCATTGGTGCGGCCTTAAATGTACTAGCTTTTTTTTCTCAGGATTACGCCGGCAAAGTCCTGCTCAACGCCATATCTAAGCCACGCAAAGGAAAAATAGAATCCCATCAGAAAAAGTTTTTAGCAAAGGCCGAGACCATCAGCTTTGATTGTGAAGGTTTTGAAGTGGTGACCTACCATTGGCGCGGAACTGGTAAAAAAATCCTTTTGTGTCACGGATGGGAAAGCAATGCCTGGCGCTGGCGAAAGTTGGTGGCTGCTCTTTTGAAAGAAAACTTTTATGTCATAGCTTTGGATGGCCCAGCTCACGGTGCATCGGGAAGCCCTTTGGCGACAACGCCTCTTTATGCTTCTTTTATTCACCAGGCTTTGACAAGATTTCAGGTTGATGTATTGGTCGGGCATTCTTTTGGCGGATATTCTTCTTTGTATAGCCTTAGTCATCTGGGTAATCCGGGCATATCTGATTTGATCATTCTTGCATCTCCAGATCGATGGGTGGACATCGCCTCAGCTTTTTTTGATGCTGTTGGTGCCTCAAACTCATTAAAAAAAGGGCTTGATCGCGCATTTGTAGAAAAATATGGTTTCCCCCAGCATTATTACAATGCATCAGATTTCGCAGCAAATATTGATGTAAAAGGCATGCTCATCCATGATGCTGCAGATACCATCAATAAAGTAAATGATGGTCGAAGCATTGCCTCAAAGTGGGAAAATTGTAAGTATGTTGAAACTGAAGGACTTGGACACGGTCTTCAATCACCCCTAGTGTTTGATAAGGTGATAGATTACCTCAAATCAAACTAGACATACTATTGATAGCATGTCTGACACGACTAAACTTATCAAGCAAATGAGAAGAGGCAGATTAGCCTCCACACTCGATTTTGAGTTGTTCTACCTGACTTTTCCAAAGGTCTTTTGTTGATGCTACATCATCAGCATCGCAAAAATCTGTGATTTCTAAAATGGTTTCATAAGTAACATCGGACTTGTACATCCTGAATTCAAGGTATTCATTCTCATCATCAGCGTCCAGCCATTTGAATCTGATTCTTTCTTCTTCTATATCATCCACCATCTCCGCGTCCTCATCAGAACCGTTCCAACTGAAACTGTAAATTTCACTATTTATGTCTACTTCGTCACAAAACCATCTGACCAAACAGGCCGGTTGTGTAAGAAATTGATACACGATGGTTGGTGAAGCTTTGAAAATAAATTCTAATTCTATCTTTTCTCTTCGCATAAAAACTTCTTATTTTGTGTAAGTGCTTGATTTTCTGTCGGTAGCAACCAATTATTTGGTAATTTCGGTCAAATAAAAAATAAATTTTCCATTTATCAAAATTATTGAACTTTTTTTCAAAAAAATATATTGTAAGACTTATTCAGACAAGGGTAAGTGCACTAAAAGTTTGGCAAGACAAACTTTTTTATAATTATTAAAATATTTTTATATAATTTCGCACGTTTTTTTAAAATAAATATATCTACAAGTTCATGAGGCAACTAAAGATCACGAAATCTATCACTAACCGCGAAAGTCAATCATTAGAGAAATATTTGCAGGAAATTGGAAAAGTAGATTTGTTGACGCCTGAAGAGGAGGTAGATCTGGCCAAAAGAATTAAAGAAGGAGATCAGGAAGCACTGGAAAGGTTGACGAAGGCCAACCTCAGGTTTGTGGTTTCTGTGGCCAAGCAATACCAAAATCAAGGTTTGTCATTGTCTGACTTGATCAACGAGGGCAATCTTGGTTTGATCAAAGCAGCTCAGCGTTTCGACGAAACGAGAGGTTTCAAATTCATTTCCTATGCGGTATGGTGGATCAGACAATCCATTCTGCAGGCATTGGCTGAGCAATCAAGGATCGTAAGACTGCCGCTTAATAAGGTAGGCTCACTCAATAAGATCAACAGAGCATTCTCAGAATTGGAGCAGGAGTTTGAAAGAGAGCCGTCTGCTGAAGAATTGGCAGAACTGCTGGAAATCCCATCTGAAGAGGTGGAAACAACACTTGGTGTTGCAGCTAGACACGTTTCAATGGATGCTCCTTTTGCAGAAGGTGAGGACAACTCATTGCTGGATGTTTTGGAAAACAACAGTACACCAGACACTGATAAAGGATTGGAGTACATAGAGAGTTTGCGAACCGAAATCGAGCGATCATTGTCTACATTGACCGACAGACAATGCGATGTCATCAAGTTGTATTTTGGAATTGGTATTGAGCATCCGATGTCACTTGAAGATATCGGTGATAAATTTGGTCTTACCAGAGAAAGAGTACGCCAAATCAAAGACAAAGCCATCAACAAGCTACGTTCTGCAAGTAAGAGCAAATTGTTGAAAAACTACTTAGGAAGCTAGAATTGTAAAATAAAAAAAGCTGAAGATCACTCTTCAGCTTTTTTTTTGCTTTTGGTAAAACTATCTGAGTTTGACCATATCTTCTACACCAGGTATCCTCTCTACCGTAAATCCTTCGGCATATTTTGCACCAATGTCTCTGGCGTGGACCCGATTTTTTGATTTTATAAAATCCAGAAAGTCTTCTCCTGATATTGGAGTTTGAGGTCCTTGCATACCCGGCTCATAAAACTGCGTCTTAAACGCCAGTATGGCTTCCATTTTTTTATCGAAAAAGTCAGTGATGTCTACCGCAAAATCCGGATTCAAGGTTCTGTCCTGTATATAGTGGTATACTGCTTTCGGACGATGAGGTGCAATGGCATTGCCGGCTTCGTCAGTGATTTCAATCTTACTCAGACCGGAATAAAAACAAGCATCAGACACTATTTTGGCCGATCTTCCATGGTCCGGATGTCTGTCATGGATGGCATTGCAAATCACAATTTTTGGCTTTGCCAATCTCACAATCTTGCCTATCTTTATTAGAGTCTCTTTATCTCCCATCATGAAACCATCCGGAAGTTGCAGATTGGTTCTGAAAGTGACTCCCAATATGTGAGCTGCATTTTCAGCTTCTTCATACCTGGTCTCCCTATTTCCTCTTGTTCCCAGTTCACCCTCAGTCAGATCACATAAGCCAACAGTATATCCCATACTGATGTGCTTGAGCAATGTTCCGGAGCAACTCAATTCGACATCATCGGGATGTACGCCTATGGCCAGGATATCAACTTCTTTTATTTGTTTCAATGATTCATTTTTAAGATGCCAAAATTAAATTCAAATTTTGTAAAAATGTTTTGTCTTACATGATATTCTTGCCAAAAAACAAAATATTATTTCAATAAGATCAAAAATTAAGTACCTCAAAACTGAGCTTCTTGCTATGTTTGCAGCCTGAAAAGCAAATGACATGAATTTTATTGAGGAATTGAGGTGGCGAGGCATGCTTCAGGATATGACTCCTGGCATTGAAGAAGTTTTATCCACCCAAAAAATAACCGGATATATTGGATTTGATCCAACAGCACCTTCATTGACCATCGGCAATTTTGTACAATTACAATTGCTCAAATTGTTCCAAAAGCATGGTCATACCCCTATCGTTTTGATGGGAGGAGCAACAGGTAGAATTGGAGATCCAAGTGGTAAGGACAAGGAGCGAGATCTGAAGTCTGTGGACGATCTGAATAGAAACCTTGAATTTCAGGTTGGGCAAATCAAAAAGTTGCTGGATTTTGAAGGACCAAATGCAGCCATCATGGTCAACAATTATGACTTTTATAAAGAGATGAATGTCCTGGATTTCATGCGTAATGTTGGTAAAACGCTGACGGTCAACTACATGATGTCAAAAGACAGCGTGAAAAACAGATTGGAAACGGGCATTAGTTTTACGGAATTCAGTTACCAGCTGCTTCAGGCATATGATTATCAGTGTCTTTTCGAAAAATACAACTGTCTCTTACAAATGGGCGGCTCAGACCAGTGGGGCAATATCACCTCAGGTACAGAGTTTATCAGGAGAAACAGTGAGGGTAAAGCTTATGCTGTAACCACACCGCTGCTCACAAAGGCTGATGGCAAAAAGTTTGGTAAATCAGAACAAGGAAATATCTGGCTCGACCCGTCATTGACTTCTGCCTACCAGTTCTATCAATTTTGGTTGAATGCCGATGATGCAGACCTGACCAAATTTCTGAGATACTTTACATTGCGATCAAAAGAAGAAGTTGAGGCACTGGAAGCTGAATATGCGGACAATCCCAACGGATTGAAAAAGATACTGGCTGAAGAATTGACAGAACGGGTCCACGGGAAGGATGCCCTGGAGAGCGTTGCCCAGGTTACTGCGATTTTGTTTGACAAAAATGCCAGCCACGAACAACTCCTGCAGTTGACAAGCAGTCAGCTGGATACCATTTCTGAAGAAATCCCGTCGCATCAGTTCGACAAGTCAGATTTGCCACTTTCATTGGTGGATCTGTTGACCGATAAATGCCCTGTTTTCGCATCCAAAGGGGAGGCAAGAAGAGCCATTCAGAACAATGCTGTTGCCATCAATAAAAATAAAGTATCAGACATCAATGCACTTGTAATTTTAGAAAACCTCATTCACGACAAATTTGTCATGATCGAGAATGGCAAAAAGAATAAGTTTCTCCTAAAATCATAGGAAGAGCCATCAAACAAAATAAATCAGGCCCCTGTCATGTTATTTGACAGGGGCCTTGTTTTTTGGCAATTGCGGTAGCCGTATACGTTCAATGAACAAAAGTTCGTTCCTCAAGTATTGTTGTTGTGGACATATTATACAAATTTTTAATGTTAAATCTTTTTTGATATATTTGTCTTCAAATCACCAGGCATAATTACTTATAAATGAGACATTTCATTGGTCTGCTCCTTATATTGACTTCTCTGGTTGCCTTAAACGCACAGGAATCAGCAAAATATCGCGATCGTTTTCAGGAATATAAGCTCGGCAAAGACTTATTCGAGCAAAATGTTTACATCGCCTCGATGTACGAAATGGAGAAATATGTGCATCAGCCGGACTTACCTCATTTCGAAAAATTTGAAAGACTGGTCAATGACGCCAGGGCTATTGCGGTAATCAGCGCCCTTAGAGCAGAATTGCCACAAGCAGAGAACGAAGTTGTCAATTTTGTCGATGATCATTTTCCTGACCCAATTTCACATCCGGTGCTGCTCGAGTTGGCCTCCTATTATTATAATCAGAAGAGATATTCTGATGCTGTATATTACTATGACAAAATGGATATTGATGGTTTGTCATTGCTGGAAATGTCAGAGGCCAGCTTTAAAAAGGGGTATTCACTTTTTGTTCAAAAAAGATTCAATGAGGCCAGGGCTGAGTTCGCAAGAGTAAAGGAAATCAGAAACGAGTATTATTACCCGGTGAATTATTACCACGGCATGTCTTTATATTTTGAAAATGACTATTCCTCGGCTGTTGAAAGTTTCAAACGCGCAGGAAACTCTACCGTATATGGACCTTATATACCTTACTACCTCGCCCAAATCTACTTTGCGACCAAAGAATATGATAAGCTGATCGGATATGCCGAGCAAAAAGTCAACGAGCCCAGTGTACTCAACAGGAAAGAAATCCGACAATTACTGGGACAAGCTTACTACATTAGAAGAGACTTTCAAAGGGCACTGCCACACCTGGAATACTACGAAGCCAATACAGAAAAGCTTACAGCAGAAGAATTTTATCAACTGGCCTTTACCCAATACCAGGTAGGCAAATACAATGAAGCCAAAGACAACTTCCTGGAAATCACCAACGAAGTAAGTCGCATGGGGCAGCAAGCCAACTATTACCTGGCCGACTGTTATCTCAAATTGGGAGACAAAAATTCAGCTAGAGCGGCCTTCAAAAAAGTAAGTGGCATCGCCTTGGATCCGGGATTACAAGAAGAAGCTACCTTCAATTATGGAAAACTGAGTGCTGAACTTGGTTTTGAAAGAGAAGGTATCAACGTATTGGTTGGCATTGGGGCAAGTTCGCCATATTATACAGAAGCTCAAAACATCATCAACGACATCCTCATTAATTCAAGAGATTATGCCAACAGCATCAGCATCATAGAAAGTTTGCCAAAGCTCAGTCCTAAGATTGAAGCCACCTACCAAAACCTTACGCTGAAGAGGGCCAAACAATTGTACATTGAAGGTGATAGGGCAGGCACGGAAGTATTGCTCAATAAATCGATCAACTATCCCAGAGATGCCAATTACTTAGCACAGGCACAATTCTGGCTGGCCAAGTTGTCATCAGACAAAAAAGACTACGCCAAAAGTATCCGCGAATTTGAAAAGTTTTTGGGAATGGCTCAAAAGGTCAAAGATTTACCGGTAGAATCAGGTCCCGGTATGGCCAACTATTACCAGGGATACAATTATCTCAAGCTCAAAAACTACGAAGACGCTGAGGCTGCATTCAAAAATGCCATCATAGATCTCAATGTAAACAGAAACAACATCAAGGATGAAGTAATGATGGCCCGCGTATTGCCTGATGCATTTATAAGGGCAGGAGATTGTCTTTTTAAACTTAAAGATTATGCAGAGGCGAAAACATTTTATGACCAGGCCATATCCAGAAAACAAGCCGGATACGTCTATGCCATGTACCAGAGGGCGCAAATCGAAGGACTTTTGGGGGACTCGTTTAAGAAGATATTGACGCTTGAGGAAATCCGGGACGAACACAAAAACTCCGAATACTATGACGACGCCTTGTTTGTGCTTGGTGATACTTATCAAACCATGGGTACAATGGACAAAGCTGCTGTTTCTTATCTGACCTTGGTGGATAATGTCGGCAACAAGTCACCATTCTACAATACTGCTCTCCTCAGATTGGGATTGATTACCTATAATCAGGGAGACGTCCAGGGTGCATTAACGTATTATAAGCGAGTCATAGCCAACGACCCCAATCCAAAGGAAAGAGGGGAGGCCTTACTTGGAGTGGAAGAGATATACATCAAAGATCTGGCTCAGGCAGATAAATACCTTGCATACTTGGATTCTGTTCCTGGCTTTGAATTGACAGAATTCTCCAGGGATTCGCTCAATTATACGGTGGCGAAAAACTTTTATCTCAACGCAGACTACAGGAGGGCTGTGACTGCCTTCAGTGATTATCTCGCAAAATTTCCAAGCGGATTTTATAAGAAGGATGCCTTGTATTACAGGGCAGATTGTCACAACATCAACAAAGATTACAACAAAGCACTGGCAGATTATGAAGAGATCATCGCCATGGGGCCGACAGAATATGAAGAAAGAAGCTTGAATAAGGCAGCCATCATCGCCTATAACTATTCTCAAAACTTTACAGCTGCCTTGAAGTACTACAAGGCTTATGAAGAAATGGTCAAAGACCCTGCAGAAAAATATGCCGCTCAATTGGGAGCACTGAGGAGTGCATTCCGACTTTCCAAAGACGCAGACGTTTACAACTATGCGCAGAAAGTCATACAAAGCAGCTTATCCAGCAGTGATGAAAAGACCTCTGCCAATTTTTATCTGGCAAAAACCCATTATAAAAACAATTCGCTGGACCTGGCGATTCCAGCTTTCCAGAAAGTGGCAGCGGCAGGAAATAACAATCAATCTGCAGAGTCCAGATACCTGATCGCAGAGGCTTACTTTAAGCTGGGAAGGATGGATGCTGCAGAAAAACAATGCGAAGAGACCAACGAAAAGAGTGGCAACTATCCTTATTGGGTGGCCAAGAGTCTTTTGTTGATGTCAGACATCTATGTCAACCGATCGGATTTGCTCAACGCAAGGGCTGCTATTGAAGCAGTGCTTGAAAACTTTAAAGACGATAACAGCATCACCACACTCGCGACAGAAAAATTGAAAAACGTGGAAAAACTGGAAGCTGAAAACAACAGGATAAAACCACCTTCTGACGGCCAGCTCGAAATGCAACAACCCGGTGGCGGCAATTAATTCAATCATCGAAAGAAATATATAGCAGTGAGAAAATATATCATCATCTTCATATTATCAGCATTCAGCCAACTCGTAATGGCTCAGATAGAGACCGAGCAGGTAGAAGTCGTAAAAGCTTTTGAGGTTCAGCTGGAAGATGCCGAAAAGGTGGACGTTTTGCCCAAAATTATTGTCACAGAACAGCAAAGAAAGGTCTACCAATACGATGTAACAATTGTCCCTCTGGAGATCAAATACGCTGATCCTGTGATCAAGCCACTGGCCATGAGCCCCGAGGATGCGTTTGATACCAAATCAGTCTATCTTAAGGGAGGTTACGGAAATTTGAGAAATCCTTTTTTCAAAATGCGCTTTGGCACAGCAGGGGATGAAAAATATGAAATCCATGCAGACCTGGATTATTATGCCATAGACAACAGCAAAAAAGTGGATTATCAGAAAATGCTCAATACAAAGGGCGGGCTGGATGTCAAATACAGACTTACAGACAACATGTTTGTAACTGCCGGAATCAACTACAATATTGACAAACGCAACTTCTATTTTATATATGTAGAGGATGATATCCCTGTCGATCCTGATTTGTTGGTGAGGAATACCAACAGATATGGTGGCTATGTGGGTATCCAGAATGTTGAAGAGACAGCATCAGGCTTTGATTACGATTTTAAGTTCAGCACAGACTTACTCAATACCACCAATTACAATGCAAATGAACAAATAGTCGGGATCAACGGCGTAGCAACTTATAGATTGGATGAAAAATTTTCATTCCATCTGCCCATAGCTACCAATGCCTACAGGAATAGAATTTCTATTACGGACTTGAGCAAATATTACTTTGTGCTGGATTTCAAACCTCAGGCGCAATACCATCAAGGTAGAGTAAACATAAAGGCTGGTGTATCATTGCTGCTTGATGGGGGGAAATTCAAGCCATATCCAACAGGGGAGGTATCATTTGCTTTGACACCGCAGCAAATTCAAATTTTTGCTGGTATAGATCAGCGCCAACAGATCAATGACCTCAATAGCCTGCTTGCCTTCAGTCCGTGGGTGAACACCGTTCTCGATACCATCAATCTTAATGTTGGAAGGGAGTTTTATGGTGGTATAAGAGGTGATTTGAAGTTTTTGACTTATCAGGCGAGGGCGGGGTACCGTTACAATGATATACAGCCATTTTTTGTCAATTACAGAGTAAGACAACTGGAGTCCAATGACAAGCCTTCAGTAGATTATGGCAACCTTGGATGCATCTTTATCAACGGAAGTGCTGACTTTGCGTTGACAAATGATATCAGAGTTGGTGGAATGCTCACGAAAAATTTCTATACTTACAACGACATCAAAGCTCCGTACGGATTATTGAGTCTGGAAGGAAACGTTTATGCCAAAACTTCATTCCTCAATGACCGTTTAAAATTGAAAGGAGATTTATATCTGGGAGATAGAAATGCTACCTTATATCCCAATGCTCAAAGGATCCCTGTTTTGGTCAAAACTACTAATTTGTTCGACCTCAACCTGGGCCTTGAAGGTTGGATTACTAAAAAAGTAGGTTTGTATTTTGACGCGTACAACGTGCTGAACAACAAAAATGTAAGGTGGTACGGCTATCCTCAGGTAGGCATCCATTTCAATGGAGGTGTTGTCGCCAGTTTTTAAAGTTTAAAACCAAATCATGGGGGTAGCATTGATCGCCGGAGCATCCGGACTTACTGGAGGAGAAGTTTTGAAATCTTTATTGGAGGATTCACGATGTACCTCTGTAATTTCACTCACGAGAAAGCCAGGCAATACTAAACATCCGAAGTTAACTGAGGTCATTACGGACTTTGGTGACGTAGATGGAATCAATCTTCCATCATCAGTAGACGACTGTTTTTTGTGTATTGGAAGTACGATAGCCAAAGCCGGAAGCCAGGAAAAATTTGAACAAATAGACCGTCATATCAATATTTCGATTGCCAGGCTTGCAAAAAAAGCTGGGGCGAGCAGATGTGCTTTGATTTCAGCAGCAGGAGCCAATGCTTCGAGTTCTATTTTTTACAATAAGATCAAAGGAATTACTGAAGACGACCTTATAGCTATTGGCTTTGACAAAACCTACATTTTTAGGCCAGGTCTACTTTTGGGCGATCGTAAGGAAAAAAGAACCGCAGAAAAAATCTCAAAAGTTTTGATGGGAACATGGACACAGCATTTTTTTGGCAAATATGCATCCATAAAGGTCGAACAGCTGGGTAAGGCCATGGTCAATGTTGTTCATGATGCCAACTCCTCGTCAGGAATTTATCATTTTCCGGACATGAAAAAGTACTTCTGAGCATGGCCTTTTGGTTGATAGTATTGTTGTTTTTTGTCATTGCAACGATTTATTCCTCAGCAGGATTTGGGGGAGGGTCTTCCTATCTTGCAATTCTCGCACTGGCTATGTATCCAATTGAAGAAATGCGCGTCATTTCCCTGGTGTGTAACATCATCGTTGTTTTTGGAAGTGTCATAAATTTTCACCTTAAGGGATTGCGGCCATGGACGGACGCAGTTTTGCTTTTGGTTGCGAGTATTCCTATGGCATACCTTGGGGGCAAGATATTGTTGCCTAGAAGCTATTTTTTGCTTCTTTTAGGCGTAATTCTTTTGGTTGGGGCCTTACTGATGTTTGTAGATTATGGAAGATTTACGGTGAGAAAGCCCAATAAGGCAAGTTTGCCAATTTTAGGTGGAATCATAGGATTTGTATCCGGATTGGTAGGTATTGGCGGTGGAATTTTCCTGGCTCCTGTTCTTCATTTGCAAAGGTGGAAGGCTGCAGGAGAAATTGCGGCCATGGCCAGTTTTTTCATTTTTGTAAATTCTATTGCAGGACTTGTGGGACAATTTTCCAATAAAATCAATATTGATTATTCAAAACTGGGTATGCTGGTTCTGGCAGTACTCGTCGGTGGGCAAATCGGGAATCGCCTTGCACTGCAATCTCTTAAACCGGAAACCATCCGGTTCATTACAGCCATCCTCATTTCCATTGTAGCCATCAACCTCATCGGCAAGGAAGCCCATGTGCTTGTGGATATCTGGAATGACCTCACAGCGAGATATTTTAAATAGTCTTCATATGATTTTGAGACATATTTAACAATATGTTGAATATTTCACAAAATATGTTTCTCTTTTCACACGCATCTCTCCGTGATTAATCAATTCTACCACTAACTTTGTGCCGCTAAAAAAACAAATACTATGAGTTTAGATTTATCAGTCATGCTATCAGATAAAATTCAGGCAATGTCTGAATCAGCAACCATCAAGATGGCACAGAAAGCAAGAGAACTTGCTGCGAAAGGAGTAAAGGTTATATCTTTAAGCTTGGGTGAGCCCGATTTTGATACCCCTCAGTACATCAAAGATGCTGCTGCGGAAGGTCTCGCAAAGGGATACACCAAGTACACTCCTGTTTCTGGTTTGGCTGAACTCAAAAAAGCCATCGTTTCCAAATTCAAAAGAGAAAACGATCTGGAATATACTGAAAAAGACATCGTTGTATCAACAGGTGCAAAACAGTCGATCGCGAATGTTTTCCTTTCTACTGTCAATCCTGGAGATGAAGTCATCATTTTTGCTCCATACTGGGTTTCTTATGTTGAATTGGTGAAATTTTGCGGAGGTATACCGGTTGTTGTTGGCGCCGGAATTGACCAGGATTTCAAAGTAAATGCTCAGCAGGTAGCAGCGGCCATTAATGACAAAACTAAAGTGATCATTTTCTCTTCTCCTTGTAATCCGACCGGATCATTGTACTCACAGGAAGAATTGGAATCCATCGCTCAGGTCATACTTCCTCATAACAACCTGATTGTGATTTCAGATGAAATTTATGAGCACATAAACTTCGTGGGCAAACACGCCAGCATTGCTACCATCCCAGGTATGAAAGAAATTACTGCCGTGGTCAACGGTTTTTCAAAGGGATATTCAATGACAGGTTGGAGGCTTGGATATATGGCAGCTCCACAGTGGTTGGCAGCAGCTTGCGATAAAGTACAAGGTCAGATTACTTCAGGAGCTTCATCATTTTCTCAGTACGCAGCAGCCATTGCTTTGGAAGGAGATCAGACACCGACCAGAGAAATGACAGCAGCTTTCTTAACACGTAAAAAATTGGTGTTGGAATTGTTGTCTCAAATTCCTGGCGTAAAAGTCAATAATCCACAAGGAGCATTCTATGTATTTCCTGATATCAGCTATTATTTCGGCAAATCAAACGGTGAGCTTACCATCAACAATGCAGATGATTTTTGTGAGATCATGCTGGCAGAGGCTCACGTAGGTTGTGTGTCTGGTAGTGCATTTGGCAATGATGACTGCATCAGAATTTCGTATGCAGCTTCAGAGGAAAATTTGAGAACAGCCATTGGCAATTTGCATAGGGTCCTTACAACATTCAAATAAGATAAAATTGTATTGATAGCAAAGTCATAAATACAAAGAGCCTTTCTGATTGCAGGAAGGCTCTTTTTTTAATATGATACTAAAGAATGATGTAGCTTAATCGATGAATTAATATGTAACAATATCACATTCAATACGTCAAAAAGGTGAAAAGACTTTAGATCATATGAACGATATGTACAAATTACGACTTATTATTACTGCATTTGCCTCGCTCGTCCTGGGCTTTACTTATCCTGCAGCAGGAAACAATGCTGCTTTCAGTGACGCAACTACAACAATTTTGGCAGAGCAGGATGGCCCTATCCTGGTTACCACCAATGTTACAGGAAATCGTTTGGTTCTAAAGGACAATCTCCCCGCAGAAGTCATTTTCAAAATAACCAATGCCAAGGGAGAGCTAATTCTCACAGGGAAAAGTACCGACAGAGTGATAAACCTTAAGGGACTTTCAAAGGGAAGCTATTTTATAGAGATCAATTTGGATGGAGAGCCCGTCAAACAAATGTTTTCTGTATTATACTAAAACAGTGAGGACTAAATCGTATTCTATAATATGAATTGACCCTATTAAAATCCTCTATTCTGCTGATATTTCTCTAATATTGCAGCAAATTTGAATATATGAGGGAAGTAATTTTGGCCCCTTCTCTGTTGGCTTCCGACTTTGGAAGATTGGCAGAAGAGATAGAAATGATCAACGGTAGCGAAGCTGATTACTTCCACGTTGACGTTATGGACGGTCGCTTTGTTCCTAATATTTCTTTTGGCCAGCCCATCATCAAACACATCAGCAAGTGGGCGAAGAAACCATTGGATGTACATCTTATGATTTTAGAGCCTGAAAAATACATAGAAGAATTCAGAAGTCTGGGTGCTGAAATTATCACTGTTCATGTTGAAGCTTGTCCACATTTGCACAGAACGGTGCATCAGATCAAAGAATCGGGGGCTAAAGCTGGCGTTGCCCTAAACCCACATACACCAATATCAATTGTCGAAAACTTACTGGAAGATGCCGATCTTTTTTTGATCATGTCAGTCAACCCGGGTTTCGGCGGGCAGAAATTTATCTACAACTCTTTGCTAAAGATCAAGGCTTTGAAAACGATGCTGATCGAGGTCAACTCCAATGCATTGATTGAAATAGACGGAGGTGTCGGACTTCAGAATGCCGAGGCCATCATCAAAGCCGGCACGGACATTCTTGTGGCGGGTACCAGTGTATTTGGTGCCAAAGATCCACTGGCAGCTGTTAAAGCATTTAAATCTATTCCTGCCGATATCAGCATCTTATAAATCTGCGTTTATTTCCAAATTACTACATGAATCGAATCCTTTACTTACTGATTGTTCTTTGCTCTTTTACAACCATTAAGGCACAGGAAACCATTGTCTTTGGCAGGGTTACTTCTACATCAGACGGTAAGCCGGTAGATTTTGCGATTGCCAATATCGAAGGAACATCAAATGTAGCAGAGACCGATTCTTTGGGGCAGTTTCGCCTGGTAGTAAATCCTGATGAAAATTTCAGAATCATTGTTACAAGGATTGGATATGGTGAAGCATCACTCTCTGTTCCTGCTATGAAGCCTGGAAGTAAAAGATACCTCACTGTAAAGCTGGCACCAAGAGAAGAAGCGGAAGTGGTGGTGACCGCAAGCAGAATTATAGACGGAGGGATGGTCAGGGAAGAAGTGTCTGAATTCAAGCTTTTGCCCAATGCTTCGGGCAATTTTGAAAGTGTGCTTCCAAACATTGCCTTGGGGGTCTCAAGTGGTACAGGCGGAGAACTTTCGTCGCAATACAATGTCAGAGGTGGAAATTATGACGAAAACCTCATCTATGTCAACGACTTTGAAATTTTCAGACCTCAGCTCATCAGGGCAGGGCAGCAGGAAGGGCTCAGTTTTCCAAACATAGACATGATCAGAGATTTGTCGTTTTCGAGTGGCGGTTATCAGTCCAAGTATGGAGATAAAATGGCCTCTGTCCTGGATATACGGTATAAGAGGCCGGAGGAAACCAAAGGATCAATCAGCGGGTCACTGCTAGGCGCTTCAGCCCACGTCGAAGGCAGTAGAAGATTGGGAGCCAATGCTTACAATAAGTTGCGCTACATCCTTGGAGCTCGCTACAAAACGAATAAATACCTATTAGGATCACTTGATGTACAAGGAGAATATGTTCCCAACTTTGTGGATTTACAGGGATACATTACTTATGACATCACCAAAGATTTACAGCTGGGTGTGATTGGCAACTTCAGTGATTCAAAATATTCTTTCATCCCGGCATCTAGATCTACAGCCATTGGCGGGTTTACATTCGCAGTAAAACTCACGAGTGTTTTTGAAGGAGGGGAGAAGGACGTATTTACCAATGGTATGACCGGAACATCCTTAACTTATGTGCCATCAGGCAGGAAAAATCCTATGTTTCTTAAGCTTATGGCCTCCAGGTTTTCCAGCAACGAGCAGGAAAACATCGACATATTGGGCTACTACAGGCTGGCTCAGATAGAAACCAATTTTGGCAGCGATGAGTTCGGTCAGGAAATAGCCCTACTGGGTGTAGGTACGCAACACAACTATGTCCGGAATTACCTGTATTACAACATCAGGAATCTTGAACATAAGGGAGGAATTGAATTCTCAAAACCCACTTCAAACGGAAAAAGATCCAACTTTCTGCAATGGGGTTTGAAGGGGCAACTGGAGTTTTATGACGACCGCATCAACGAATGGGAAAGGATTGATTCTGCTGATTACTCAATTCCTTACAATGGAGAGACCATCGAACTGGCGAATGTTTTGAAAAGTAAAAATGAATTGGTGAATACCAAGGTCAATGGTTATTTCCAGAACACATTCTCTATCCTTAAAAATCAGAAATACGATTTGCAGATAACTGCCGGATTGAGGGCCAGTTATTTAGAGTTGAATAAGGAATTGCTTTTCAGCCCAAGGGCGTCTATTGCGTATCAACCGCTGGAAAACATCAACAATCTTTCTTTTACACTGGCGGGTGGCACCTATTACCAATCTCCCTTTTATCGCGAACTCAGGAGAATTGACGGCACAGTAAACAATGATGTGAAATCACAGAAGTCATCCCACGTGGTTTTCGGAATGAATTATGATTTCTTTTGGAAAAAAGTAGGACAGAAGCCTTTTCGCCTTATTACCGAGGTGTATTATAAAAAATTCGACGCACTGGTTTCCTATGATGTTGACAACGTGAGAATCAGATACAGCGGAGACAACGATGCCGTGGGGTATGCAGCTGGTCTGGACCTGAGGATAAACGGCGAATTTGTACCCGGAGCTGAGTCATGGCTGAATATCGGCATTCTCAAGACTTCGGAATCAATTCTGGGTGTCCAGCATTTGAGAAGGAGTGCCGGGGACACCATTCCTACCAATGTCAAGTATGTTCCAAGGCCGACAGATCGACTGGTTACTGTCAATTTGTTCTTCCAGGATTATCTGCCGAAGAATGAGAACTTCAGAGTGAATGTCAACCTTTCTTTTGGAACAGGATTACCTTTTGGTGTCAAGGATGACAACATCATTTACCGAAATACCTTTAGATTTAAAGCCTATCACAGGGCGGATCTCGGTTTTATTTACCAGGTTTGGGATCAGAAGAAAGCTGCACGTAACCCAGATCATTGGTTGAACTTTTCAAAATCATTAGCCGTTAGCTTAGAGGTTTTTAATTTGCTTAAAGTACAAAATCCAGCCTCAAATACCTGGATCAAAACCATTATAAATGACCAATATGCCATTACAAATAACCTGACATCAAGACGAATAAACCTCAAATTAAGAGCAGAGTTTTAAATAAGGAAAAAATGCTTACCTTAACTCAAAATTCGGCACAAAATTTGTTATATTAAAAATAATCATAATATTTATTTAATTGAAAAAAGTTTTCAAAATGTTCAATCGCGTTAGTCAACTAAAGTTTATAACCCTATCGCTAATTTTTATTATTGGAACTTCATCCTGTGTCAGCAAAAAGAAGCTTGCCATGCTGGAAGAGGAACACAAGAAGGAAGTAGAAATGCTGAATTCGAAATTTGATCGTTGTGCACTTGAGCTGGACGATGCCAAAAAAGCAACACAGAAATGTGAGCAGGAAAAGGCATCAGTATCAACCGCTCTTAATCTTAAAGACGAGCAAATTTCACTTTTGAAATCTC
Organism: Saprospiraceae bacterium; assembly: GCA_020436935.1. Classification (GTDB taxonomy): domain Bacteria; phylum Bacteroidota; class Bacteroidia; order Chitinophagales; family Saprospiraceae; genus JADKBO01. The sequence goes on along the minus strand of JAGQWX010000056.1, from coordinate 795 downwards.
AACTGGAAGACGCCATTAAACTGAGAGATCAGCAGGTGGTTCAGGTTGGAGACCTTACAGTTTTGTCTCAGGCTGCCAATGCTAACATCAAAAACACTTTGGATCAGATGGAGCAAAAAGATAAGTACATCAGATTGCTTCAGGAAGCTAAGACCAAAGCTGATTCTATCAATCTTGCGCTTGCAGTTAACCTGAAGAGTGTGTTGAAAGATGGTCTTGATGATGAAGACGTTGAAGTGAAAGTTGACAAAACAGTTGTTTTTGTAAATCTTTCTGACAAGATGTTGTTCCAGTCAGGTAGCAGCAACCTAACTGCTAAGGCCAATGATGTCCTCGGTAAAATTGCTCAAATCCTTGAGTCAAGACCAGGTATGGAAGTAATGGTGGAGGGTTATACTGATAACGTTCCAATCAGCACTGACTGTATCGCTGACAACTGGGACCTCAGTGTGAAAAGATCTACTGCAGTTGTTAGAGTTTTGCAAAATAAATTCAAAATCGATCCTAACAAGTTGATCGCTGCGGGTAGAGGACAATTCAACACTCTGGCTTCAAATGATACAGCAGAAGGAAGAGCTACCAACAGAAGGACAAGAATCATTATCCTTCCTAAGTTGGATCAATTCTATGACTTGCTTAATCCAAACATGGCTGCCGGTAAATAATCGGATAAGACATGTGTCAATAAAAGAGACGGGAATACTTCAAAAAAGTATTCCCGTTTTTTTTATGTGAATAGTTTATAAATTTAAAATAACCCTTAGTTTTGCAACCTGTTTGGCCTCGAAGTTCAAC
>JAGQWX010000055.1 GCA_020436935.1 Saprospiraceae bacterium | reverse complement strand
TTAGCTCAGGCGTACTGATGTACAAGGTCGAGTTCGGTGGTCAGACATTTGTCAAGAAGATGATATTGGTGGATTAATTATAAAGCATCAATCAAAAGCATAAAAGGCTGTATTATTAAACCAATATAGCCTTTTATGCTTTTTGTGAAGTATAGTTGAACATCTTTACATTTTAGTACCCCTCATACTTATTTTCACCCGTTTACTTTTGGCTGAAAATCAACATTCTAGTTTTAGTGTAGTTTTGATTTTTGAAATTATCAGTTGGACTATTGTAATGGAAGCAATTGAACCTTGGAAATTAGTCAGGAATGAATTTAGACTTTATTCTATATGCGACGACGTTCTGAGATAGAACCATAAAGATATTGATGAGAGGTTATAATATTTACTCCAATGATAAAGGACTAAATATCATATGACCGATTGGATCTTTTTTAACAAATATAAAGAGACACATAGAACCGACATTCAGAGTTTCGAAGAATTGCCAGCAGTTTCAAACGGCCCCATTATGGTAAACGAACCCCTGGAAATGAAAGAATTCGTAAAAAAAGTAAAAGCATTATATCTTCCACATAAGGAAATTGAAGAATTTATATGCTTTTCCCCTTGTTCAAACCTCTCTTTTGAGTAAAAATTCATTCATGCCTCGAAGCGTTTGCTAATCAAAAACTTCAACATCTCCGCAGGTAAAAAAACCTCCTTTTGTGTGCCTTTTGGGAACAAGAAAACCGATTCAACTCCTTGAAAAAAAAGCACTGCACTTCTATGTCCTTGGGGCACCAAAAACTTCCGCGCTTCTGCGCTCAAGAGACAAAAATAAAAAGCCGGACATTCAAATGATTGCCCGGCTTTTCTATTATACCAGAATTTATACTCTTATTTTCCTGCCTGGAAAAGTGTAGATCTGATGGTTATTCCAGGAGGAATTTCTGCCCCCTCTTCTTTAGGAATACTCACAAAATACAATTTGTGCTTTTTACCATCAGTGACCGCTTTAATAGGCACTGGAATGGTTCCTCTTCTTTCTTCTTTAGATTTTTGGAAGCTTCCGCTGCCCAGAAGAGGACCGTCCTCCGCATCAAGTCTTACTTCTAGCGTGATGTTGTAAGCAGGTTCGTTTCTATAATTTGCCTGGAGGTTGATGCTTTTTACGCCTGTAAGGTCGATGTCATTCAAAGCAAAATACCCTTTCTCTTTTGGAACTACCAAAAGATTGGCACCTCTGTTGCTGAATCCCGTAAAGCCCTTCTTCTCTTCGCTTCCTGTCACTTCCAAATCATTGTCCGGCAGATAAAAAGCAGTTTGACCCGAAAGTGGCTTGATGTTTTCACCGCCTTTGTCGGTGTAAGAAGCTTTCACAATCATGGTAGCATTTTTGCTTTCTCCTGCAGGAGGAACAATCTTACCCTGCATAGGTAGAACGGTCGCAGCTTTTGCGTCAGCAGCCAGTCTGATGATGTATTGTGCAATAGATTTAGCGTCTTCCGGATTCATCGCAGGGTGGGAAGGCATTTGTGCTTCACCCCACGCTCCCGCACTACCATTGATAATGCTCTTCACAATAGAAGCTTCATTTTTATCCTTACCCAGGTATTTTTCACTCACCTGTCTGTAGCTCGGACCTATAGATTTTTCTTCTTGCTTATGGCAACTCTTACAGTCCAATCTTTCGGTGAGGCTCTTGCCCTTTCCTCCGGCATCTCCGGTAAAGTGGCCCTGAGTCACACCGGCCATATCAAAACCTTCAAGATAATCAACACTCACTTTGAGGTTTTCAGGAGCAACTTCCTTATCTTCTGCATCTTTAATGTCAATATGATAGGGTATTCCTACTCCAGGGAAGTAAAAGGATTTATTTCCACCATCAAGGACCACAGAAAGTTCAGGGCTCGTATTTCCGGCGTAGACTTTCACACCTTCAGAATAGGTACTGTTTTTTTGATTGTCTTTGACTTCAACAGAAATTTCATAATCTCCAGCTTTGTCAAAAGTATAAGTGATAACAGAATCTTTGCTCTCTACCAATTTACCATCTCCAAAATCATATATGTATTCTAATGGGTCACCATCAGGATCCATAGCATTGGTTTTGATTTCTACCTTGAACGGCACTCCACCTGATGTTTTATCTACTGCAATTGACTCAATTTTTGGTGGTCTGTTACCATAGTTGTAATCAATTCTGGACAAAGAAGAGTTCTCGTTTTGTTGGAACCAGCCTGTACCATATTCCAGGATGTATAGCTTGCCGTCAGGACCCACCTCCATATCGATGCAGTTATTGAGCTTTATTCCCGGAGCAACCGGTTCCATATGGTCAAAATTGCCATCTTTATCAAAACTTACAGCTTTGATCCAACCTCTGATCCATTCGTAAATGATCAGTTTTCCGTTATAATAATCAGGCAATCTGGTCTCCTTAGGGAACATATCGGTGTAATACACTGGCCCTGCCATTGGGTTTCTTCCACCGGTACCTACCTGAGGAAAATCAGGTGAAGCGGCAGATGGGTACCAGATCATCGCAGGCATTGCAGGCGGAAGATCTTTGAGTCCGGTATTGTTTCTGGATTCATTGACAGGTTTTGCAGGATCAAAAAAGTCTCCAGACTCTCCCGTGGCATAGTTATAGCGCCTGTATGAGTAATTGTTACCTACGAACAATGGCCAACCAAAGTTGCCAGCTTTTTTTGCCTGACCAACCTCGTCGTAACCTCTTGGTCCTCTGGTGTCCAGACTATCAAATCCTGCATCAGGGCCTACATCACCCCAGTATAAAGTACCAGTTTTCTGATCTACAGATATTCTGTATGGGTTTCTGTGTCCCATGGTGAAGATTTCCGGACGTGTCTTAGGGGTGCCAGGAGGGAATAAGTTGCCCTCAGGTATGTCGTAAGATCCGTCTTCGTTGACTTTTATTCTCAAAATTTTACCCCTGAGGTCATTGGTATTACCAGAAGACCTGCGCGCATCGTACTGCTCTTTGCCCTCAAGATCGTTGAGTGGCGCATAACCACTGTTGACAAAAGGAGCTTTTGGCTCATTGAATGGGGTAGAGTTGTCTCCCGTTGAAATGTACATCAGGCCATCTCCGCCAAAAGCAATTGAACCTCCGGTGTGACAGCATATTTGACGCTGAGAGTACAATTCGAGAATGACTTTTTCAGATTCCGGTAGGATGGTATCGTTTTCAAATGTAAATCTCGACAAACGGTTGACTGAAGTATCAGCAGGACTATGGTAGATGTATACATAGTGGTTTTTTTCAAAGTTGGGGTCTTTTGCCAGACCCAGCATACCTTCCTCGGCATTAACACCCGGTGTTGATGATGCGTGATATACATTGATAAAACCTACTTGTTTGATCATTTTGTCTTCCTGACTATATCTCAAGATCTCACCTCTTCTTTGGATGAGCAGGATGTCTAGACTAGGAAGGACTGTCATTTCTGTTGGTTCGTAAAAATTGCCATATGACAATATTGTTTTTGAAAACCGATCCTGATCCGGAGGATACTCAGAATGAGCCTTGGAAAAGTTCAGGACAGCGTTGTCACCAATTGCATATTGTATTCCACCCAACACATGTTTAAGAAATAATTCTTCACTGAAAGATTCTTTAGTATGTCCCAGACCGGTGTAAAAAGCCCTTCCACCATCGTATTTATGGTACCATGCCATAGGGTGATTTTCACCGTTTTCTCCTCCTTCATAACTCTTTTCATCAATGGTAATCAAAACTTTTACATCAGGATTGAGCATTTTGTAATTGTACAGCTCATCCTTTCTCATCCAGGTGGCATCAGGAAAAAAATCAGTAGCAGGTGAAGATTTGTCTACAATATTAAAAATTGCTTCCTGTTGTGCAGGATGGCTTTGGAAGTATGCCCCTGCCAATCTGCCGTACCAGCGCCAGTCGTACTCTGCATCAGCTGCCGCATGGATACCCACATAACCTCCTCCTGCTTGAATGTACCGCTCGAAAGCTACCTCCTGAGTTCTGTCAAACAAATCACCGGTGGTGCTCATGAAGACAACTGCTGCATACTGCGCCAGGTTTTCTTCATTGAAATTGGCAGCATCTGAGGTGGTGTCTACAGTGAAGCCGTTCTCCGCACCAAGTTTTGAAATAGCTGCGATTCCATCAGGAATTGATTCATGTACATATCCTGCAGTTTTTGAAAAGACCAAAATTTTTGGATTCCCTTCTCTTTTGGAAGTACAAGCGGTGACCAAAGACGCGATGCCAAAGAATAAGGCATATTGCAAAAGTTTTTTCATACGTCAAATAACGATTTAATGTGTCAAAATTTCCAATGGAAAGGGATTGAAACCTCCATTGCAAAATGGTTAATAAATAATAAATGAACAAGTGATCTCAGAAGGCCTGCCAAGATATAAAATAAGAAAGTCTTTAAAGGATGCTGTACGAATTTTAGAAAATATTAACCAATCACAATAAAATTCAACAAAATTGGGCGATTTCTTTCATGATGAGCATCATAGAATATTCTGGCCGTCACTGCCTTCAATGTCTTTTTCCAATGTAACTTTGCTCCATAGTTGAATTGTTTAAGTTTGAATTTTCAACCCAAAGTTCGATGCACTAATAACTGACTTAATTTACTTACAATTTTTTAAAATTTTTGATCATGAGAGGCGGCATATTTATCAAAACACTGGCATTGGCACTTTTCTTAATACAATTTGAAAATGTACCATTGACTGCACAAAACACCGCTCCTGCAGAGTTGACCTCTCCCAATGGGAATATGACCATGCGCTTTACTACCAGTGCGCAGGGCAGACCTCAATATGAATTGACCTACAAAACCAGGCAAGTCATTAAAAAAAGCGGTCTTGGTTTTGAGTTGAAAGATGAAAACATTGCTCTGATGGAAGGTTTTGTGGTTGACAAAGTAGAAACCTCTTCAAAAGATGAAACCTGGAGACCCTTGTGGGGCGAAGAAGACCAGATCAGAAATCATTACAACGAATTGCTGGTCCACCTCACTCAGAAAAACACGGACATCAAGATGTCACTGCGATTCAGGCTTTTTGATGACGGATTAGGCTTCAGATATGAGTTCCCTCAGCAGGAAAAACTTACTTACTTTGTCATCAAAGAGGAAATGACGGAGTTCGCCTTGACAGGAGACCATACCGCCCATTGGATAGCCGGTGACTACGATACACAGGAATACGACTACACTACATCAAAACTTACAGAAATCAGTTCCTTGATCAAGGGAGCTATATCTCCCAACGCCTCACAAACTCCATTTTCCGATACTGGAGTGCAAACTGCGCTCATGCTCAAAACCAGCGAGGGCATTTACATCAACCTTCACGAGGCTGCCTTGATCGACTATGCCTGTATGCATCTCAACCTTGATGAAAGAAGCCTGGTGTTTCGTTCCTGGCTTACACCCGATGGCAATGGAGATAAAGGTTATATGCAAGCTCCGCGCACAAGCCCATGGCGTACCATTATTGTCTCAGATGATGCCCGTGATATACTCAGGTCAAGAATGACCTACAACTTGAATGAGCCCTGTAAAATAGCAGATGTATCCTGGATAAAACCGGTGAAATATGTTGGTGTTTGGTGGGAGATGATCACAGGCAAAAGCTCCTGGTCTTACACCAATGATTTCCCCTCTGTGCAATTGGGCAAAACAGATTATTCCAAAGCCAAGCCAAACGGAACACACGGAGCCAACAATGAAAAAGTCAAAAGATACATAGATTTTGCCTCAAAGCATGGTTTTGACGGAGTTCTGGTGGAAGGCTGGAACATTGGGTGGGAAGACTGGTTTGGTCATGCCAAGGACTACGTTTTTGATTTTCAAACACCTTATCCGGACTTCGATCTCAAGGGGTTGAACAAATATGCAAAGAAGAAGAAAGTCAAGCTCATCATGCATCACGAGACATCAGGATCTACCCGCAATTACGAAAGACACCTGGACGATGCTTTCCGATTGATGAAAGAATATGGCTATAATGCGGTAAAAACAGGATATGTAGGACCTATTTTGCCAATTGGTTACCATCATTATGACCAATATACCAACAATCACTACCAATACGTCATAGAAAAAGCCGCATCGTACCAGATCATGGTCAATGCCCATGAAGCCGTGAGGCCGACGGGAATTGCACGCACCTATCCCAATTTGATTGGCAACGAATCTGCAAGAGGAACCGAGTTCCAGGCCTTTGGTGGATCCAAGCCCAACCATGTCACCATACTTCCATTCACAAGACTCATTGGTGGTCCGATGGATTATACTCCGGGCGTTTTTGAGATGGACATCAGCAAAATCAATCCAGGCAACAATTCGCACTGCAACAGCACCCTGGCCAACCAGCTGGCTTTGTATGTGACGATGTACAGCCCACTGCAAATGGCTGCTGACCTGCCCGAAAATTACGATCGGTTTCCGGATGCTTTTCAATTCATCAAAGATGTTGCCATCGACTGGCAAAAGAGTCTCTACCTGGAGGCAGAGCCAGGCTCCTACCTCACCATTGCCAGGAAGGCCAAAAACAGCAATGACTGGTTCGTTGGAAATGTCAACGGAGAAGAAGTGCGCAATACAAAGCTCAGTCTTGACTTTCTGGATGCCGGGAAAAAATATGTGGCCACGATCTACAAAGATGGCAAAGATGCTCACTATAAGACCAATCCCCAGTCCTATGAAGTCAGCAAAAAAATCGTAGAAAAGGGTGAAGTCATCGACCTTAGAAGTGCGAGTGGAGGAGGATTTGCCATCAGCATCAAAGTAGCCGGCAAGAAGGATTTGAAGATGTGATTAGGCTTTGGATTGCCTTCAAAAATTTGAAATGGGTTATAATTTAAGCCAACTCAATTCTTGGGTCAGGCTTTAGCAATATGTTTTTGAAATTCTCCGGGGGAGTATTCTGTGGCTTGTTTGAAGACCCTGTTGAAATATGACCTGTTTTCAAAACCGCATTGCATAAATACCTCTTTGACCGTAATGCCAGGTTGTTGGAGCAAACTTACGGCCAATTTTATCCTTTCGTTGTTGATGAAATCGACGGGTGATAATCCGGTTTCATTTTTAAAAACACGGTGGAAGTTGGATTCACTCATGTATGCTTTTTGGCTGAGTTTGCTTACGCTGAGGGACTGGTCTAAGTTTTTCCTGATGTAATCAACGATGAATGCCATCCTGTTGTCGGCGCTTATGTTTTTCGCTGAGCTGGAATAGATTTTTTTAAGATTGGACTGGAGAATCCTGATCACCAGTTCTTTCAGCATGAAGTCTACAAAAATGTCTTTTGAGGAATGATTTTCTGTGAAGAGGTAGATCAGCCTTTGCAAAATCTGATAGATGGCCACATCATTGGTAAAATGAAAATTATAGTCAGGTAAACCCCATTCAAAGTCATCTTGTCTGGGCATTTCATAATTCATCGTTTCGATGATTTTTTGGATTTTTTCTTCAGAAATGGCCATGGCCAGGCACCTGGTGGGATTGTGCTGATGGGCTTCCGGGAAGTCAATGCTCATCTTCTCATTGGAAGGAAGAATAAGAGATTCACCAGGCAAAAAGTCAAAAGACTGCAGGTCTCTCAGATGCATGATCTTTTTGCCCTGCAACATGCTTGCAAGCACAGGCTGTTCGAATTGTAAAACTACTTTTTCGGCCTCTTCGTGGGTTTCGAAAATATGCATGGCTGCATGGTCCAGGGTATAGGACGTTTTATTTTCTACATGGTGTTCCAGCTTTCTTTCCCCATAAAATGATTGCGACAATTCAAGCATGTGTTTTGTTTAATGTGGCAAAACTTAAATTTTTAAACAAAGACATGGAAGCTTATGGACTCAGAATGATCCACATAACCATCTATCTTCGTACTACTGTACCATAAAACTAAGCATTTTATTGTGTAATTCTCCATCATTTTAGAGCATTAAACTCAGGTTAAGAGGATTGTACAAGGCATTGCAAGTATTGTGCACACCTAAAGTAGATTGCATTGATAATTTTGCCTACATAATAAATTGCAGACGATTGTATTGATATATGATGAATTAGCAATTGAAATTTTTAAATCGTTAAAACTTAAAACTATGAGTGATGTATTGAGCGTCTCCAGTGACGTACTAGCAGGACCTTCCTTCAAAAATCATTATGACAATTTTATCGGTGGCAGGTGGGTTGCTCCAAGGAATGGGCAATATTTTGAAAATCTTTCACCTATTGATGGAAAAGTATTCACCAAAATTGCCCGATCTACAGCCGAAGATATAGAGTTGGCCTTGGACGCTGCATGGGCTGCCGCACCGGAATGGAACAGTTCTTCAGCTACTTACAGGAGCAATTTATTACTGAAAATCGCCCAACGCATGGAAGACAATCTGGAGGTGCTTGCCCGTGTGGAGACATGGGACAATGGTAAGGCCATCAGAGAAACGATGGGTGCTGATATCCCTTTGGCAGTAGATCATTTCAGATATTTTGCCGGAGTGATCCGGGCTGAAGAAGGCTCAGCCAGTGAATTGGATAAAAATACCCTCTCTATGAACATTCAGGAACCACTAGGGGTGGTGGGTCAGATCATTCCATGGAACTTCCCTCTGCTTATGGCGGCATGGAAAATTGCGCCTGCACTGGCAGCAGGAAACTGTGTTATTTTGAAGCCGGCAGAACAAACACCCGTTGGAATTATGGTGTTGATGGAATTGATCGAGGATATTCTTCCAGCTGGCGTACTCAATGTAGTCAATGGATTTGGCCTTGAAGCCGGCAAACCTCTGGCCTCCAGCCCAAGAATCAATAAGATTGCTTTCACAGGAGAAACAGGGACAGGCCGATTGATCATGCAGTATGCTGCACAAAATCTGATACCTGTAACACTGGAACTCGGTGGTAAAAGCCCCAATGTGTTTTTTGAAAGTGTAATGGATGCCGACGATGAATACCTGGACAAGTGCCTCGAAGGTGCTGTCATGTTTGCATTCAATCAAGGCGAAGTTTGTACTTGTCCATCACGCCTCCTGGTTCAGGAATCTATATTTGAAGCTTTTATGGAAAAGGTGATCGCCAGAACCAAAGCCATAAAATTAGGTCATCCAATGGACAGCAGTACCATGATGGGCGCACAAGCATCCAACGAGCAATATGAAAAAATCCTGAGATATATTGAGATTGGCAAAGAAGAAGGTTGTGAAGTCTTGGCAGGAGGCACTGCTTCCTATCGGGAAGGCCTGGAAGGAGGATATTATATTGAACCAACCATCCTCAAGGGCAACAACAAGATGAGGGTCTTTCAGGAAGAAATTTTTGGACCTGTGGTATGTGTAACCACGTTTAAAGATGAAGCTGAGGCCATCGCAATAGCGAATGATACTGAATATGGTCTTGGTGCAGGTGTGTGGACAAGAGACACCCATCAGGCTTTTCAGGTCTCCAGAGCTATAAAAGCTGGAAGGGTATGGGTCAATAATTATCATGCATATCCGGCTCATGCACCTTTTGGAGGTTACAAAAAATCAGGGATAGGTAGGGAGACCCATAAAATGATGCTCGACCATTACCGTCAGACCAAAAACATCTTGATTTCATACAAAAAGAGTCCTGAAGGATTTTTTTAGCGCCGTAAGCTTCCATATAATCTACCGATTTAATAGGTATTAAGCTAATTGGATATAAATGAGATGCGATTTGACCGGGTATGTATGACATGCCCGGTTTTTTATGTCCTCATTGTTATACTTATCGGAATATGGAATTTCCATTTTGCATGTGGAGATAAAATGAATCAGATCGAGGCACAAAACGCAGCTGGAGTGGGACCTCCAGCGAGTATTTGTAACGAAGATATGGTTCATTTTAGCAGCATGGAAGTGGACAATTCTATTTCTGATAAGTATAAAATTATTTGTGAATTCTCAGAATTGCTTTTGGTCAATTTACAAATGTGATTAGATTTAAGGCCTAAATTCAAAACAATGAAGCTTTCATTTATCATCGCACTGCTTATGTTTTCACTCGGTACTGAAATGATAGCCCAGGAAGGGCCCGTTTACGAACTCAGAACGTACTATTGTTTTCCAGGCAAAAGAATAGACCTGATCAATAGGTTTCAGAACCACACTTTGGCAATTTTTGACCGTTTTGGAATGGAAAACGTGGGCTATTGGCTTCCTGAAGACCAGGAAAATGTGCTCATCTACATCCTGAAATTTGACAATAAGGCGGCTAAAGAACAAGCCTGGAAAAATTTCATGGCTGATCCCGAGTGGCAAAGAGTTTGGAAGGCTTCAGAAGAAAATGGAAAAATCGTAGAGAAAGTGGAGTCTGTTATGATGAAGGAAACCGACTATTCTCCCGGCAATTTCAAACCCAAAATGATGTCAGGCGTATATGAGTTGCGCATTTACACTCCGGCTGAAGGTGATCCTACAAAGATCAATGCAAGATTCAGAGACCACACCATCAAGTTGTTTGAAAAACACGGCATGGAAAATGTGGTTTACTTCAATACATTTGATGAGAAAGACGGAGGATCAAAATTGATTTATCTCCTGACCCACAAAAGCCGTCAGGCAGGTCAGGAAAGTTTTGGTACTTTCAGGGTAGATCCGGCGTGGGTGAAAGCCAAGACTGAGTCAGAAGCCAATGGTCCGATTGTTACAAAAGTGGAATCCATTTACATGAAGTCCCTCCCTTTCTCGAACATGAAATAAGCGTCAGATTATCGGACTGCTCATCTGCAATACCAGCGTTCGATCACTTTTTGGGCCAATTTGTCCTGAGGGGTAAAATCTTTGTGTGGTTTGCCATTGCGTCCATTGCTTGACATGGGGAACCACTTCCAAATGAAACCACCGGCCCACCAGGACTTTGTTGACAAACAAGAGAACAAGCTTTCAAAAGCATTGGCTTGAACCATTTCGTTTAATTCATACTTTTCAAGTTGATGGGGAACCTCCCATGGTTTAAGCGTACTACCATTTATGGGCAAGTATCCATATTCAGTGAATAAGATTTTTTTACCGAACTTTTTTGAAAACTTTTCCATATTCTTTAGATGGGGTTTCCATTTGTTTGCCAATTCAGCAACAGTTGGTGTATCTTTTTCAGACAATGGGCAATATGCATTAATGCCAATATAGTCCAGGTCTTTCCAGAATTTGACCATATCATAGTCGTCCCAGTTGGCTGCATAAGTGAGTTGACCCTTGTAGATTTTCCTGATGTCTTTGATCAATTGCACAAAATATGCAGGACGTTCCTTAATCGGATTTTTCAGTTCAGTTCCAAAACATAGCATCTCAATTTCTTTTTCCTGGGCTATGCTCGCAAATTGCATGATGAATTTGGTGTAACTCTCTTCCCAACTCTTCCAGAACGATTCGGTATTGCACTCAATATCTCCTGTCCACTTTCCGTGTATGTAAATTTGAGGTTTGAGCATGATTTTTAAGCCTGCCCTTTTGGCTAGATCCACTGAACCTCTGATGCCTTCAATATTCTCTCCCCACCATCTCCCATTGCTGTTGTATTGCACCACACAATCTTCTCCTCTTTGGAATGCATAGGGTACAAGGGCTACCCAGTTAGAGTTGGTGTGCTTGATTTTGTGTAGCGGCTCGATGTCTATTGGTTGATGAGGAGCTACCATGGTCATGCCCCGTATATCAAATGATGGCTTTGGTGGATTAGTATATTCTTTTCCACCCAAAAGCAATACAAAAAACAGAATTAGTAGTCTCATTTCGCTAAGGTAATGAGACTGGGATTAATTTAAAAGAGGTAATACCATTAAAGAAATTAAATGAAAAGATTAGTGGAGGAGAAGATTGAAAGGTAAAAGAGAATAAAAAAACTTGAAATGGGATAGTCCCATTGGCAACCTTTTGGAGGTATGAGCACATGTGAATCACATTCGTCCAATTAAGAGGCAATCCCACCACATATGAATCACATTCGTCCAATTGGGAGGGAAGCCCACCACATGTGAATCACATTCGTCCAATTGGGAATGAATCCCGCCACATGTGAATCACATTCGTCCAATCAAATGAGAACGAAAACCACATGTGAATCACATTCGTCCAATCAACTTAGAGCGAATAGCACATTTGAATCACATTCGTCCAATCAACTGAGAATCAAGAGCACATGTGAATCACATTCGTCCAATCATCTGGGAACGAGAAACCACATGTGAATCACATTCGTCTAATTGGGCAGGAAGCCTGCCACATGTGAATCACATTCGTCCAATTGGGAGGGAAGCCCGCCACATGAGAATCACAATCGTCCAAACCAAACCAATCGTCCTTGTCGTACAAATCCTCTAAGTTCTAGTAAAAAGCTGCATCAAGTCCAGTGATACTCATCTAACTTAAAGCACCTCGCCGCCGCAGGATGACCCAGCTCCTGCTGTGCAACCATAGCAATGCTGGTTCAAAACGATCTGTCTGGAAATGATGTCGTCATGGTCATATGTAGATATGTGTTTTGAGCTTCCTGCTACTTTCAAATCCAGCATTTGGTTGAAGTCGCAATCGTACACATGGCCATCCCACGAAACAGAAATCATATTCCTGCACATGACGTTGGCTACAGTTGCCGGATTGTAAGCATTCACCAGCTCGTGCATATAAGTCTCATAATTGCCGGAATCGAGCAGATACTCCAGAAATCTACTGATCGGCATATTGGTAATGGCAAAAAGTTGATTGAACTCTATGCCATATCTTCTGAGCAATTGCTGCTTGAATTCTTTCTCAAGGCCCTCCTGAGCACCAGGTAAAAATGCACCTGAGGGATTATATACCAAATCGATGGTCAGTCCCGTGCCGGGTTTTCCATAGCCAACAGCATTGAGCATCTGGAGCGCCATGATGGAATCTTCAAATACTCCGTCTCCTCTTTGTGAATCTGTCCTCACTTTTGAAAAGTAGGGTAGAGATGAAATGAGTTTGACCTTGTTTTCTGCAAACCACTGTGGCAGATCGTGGTATTTTTTGTTGGATAGAATGACTGTGAGGTTACACCTGTCAATTACCTCTTTTCCCATGGCTCTGCAGGATTCAACAAACCACTTGAATTCGCTGTGAAGCTCCGGTGCACCACCGGTGATGTCCACCGTTTTGTAATTGTATTTTTCGATGATACGCAGACAAGTCTCCAGGTCCGCTCTGGTCATCATTTCGTGTTTTTTATCCGGTCCGGCATCCACATGGCAATGGGCACAGGTCTGATTGCAAAGCTTACCGATATTGAGCTGGAAAATGTCAGCGCCAACGGGTTTGAGACCTTGAAAACCTGAAGTTTTGATCTTTTCACTAAACTTCGGTATATCGAGTTCTGAGGCTTCTTTACCGTTTAAGACACTGAGCTGCACAAAAGTGTCAGATAAGCGTTCGCCTCTTGCGGAAAGTGATTTTGTTTTCTGATGGACTGACATAGGCTAAATTACATTAATTTTTCTGAGGCGTGCCTCATCATTTGGGTGGAGAAAACGAGGGTAATGCCGGCCTTCATTGCGCTGGCTACGTGAACCGCCTCCATCATTTGCTCTTCATCAGCGCCATTTTTGAGACAGTCGCTGGTATAAGCATCAATGCAGTAGGGACATTGCAAAGCGTGCGCTACAGCCAGGGCAATGAGATTTTTTTCTCTGACAGTGAGTGCACCTTCTGTGCCTGTTGCTGCTCCATAATAATCAAAAAACTTTTTTGCCAGCTCCGGTTGCCAGTCTTTGATCTTACCAAAATTGGAAAGATCCTGTGGGTCAAAATACGTTTTGCTCATAAATCCTAACATTTTCCTTTTATTCCAAACTCAATGATAGCCCATTTGTTGCAATCGAACAGGACTTAGACCATTGAAATTTAGAAAAACAGCCAAATTGTCTGCTTCAAGATAATTACGAGACTAATTAATGTTTCGGATGTATGCTCAGGAAAACTATTGAGAAGCAGCTCAAAACACCTCCCATCTCCCATCTCCCTAAAGACCAAAGACAGGCTGTTTTTCCCGCTGATAGACGCAGAGTAGCCCGCAGATTTTCGCTGAAAGTGAATGAGCTCCTTTGCGAGAAAGTAACCACACTGGCTCCGACTCAGCTCAGCCACCTGAGTCATTTTAATCTTCAATTACGAATTATTTTGTTTAAGGGTTTATAACTTTCCGGTTTAAGCGAAATAAAAATCCTAAGGAATCTTAATGCCTTAACGGTGACTTCTAAATTCTTTTCGTACTCAATCTTCAACACCTCTTTGCGCCATTGCGAGAGAAAAAGGGTTACTTATTTAAGGTTAAAAGTTAAAGGCTCGTGGAGACGTTTTTCATGACGTATCAAAAATCTAATACCTGACACCTGAAACTTAAGACCTCCTACCAAAACACCAAAACGCTAAAACGCCAACATCCAAAAAAAAAGCCAAAGCCCAGGCTTCGACTCCGCTCAGCCACCGAAGTATATCAATCAATAATTTTCCAAAGACCAAAGACGTCCACAATATTGCCTCGCTCTACCCTGGCCCTAAAGAGAATCCGCCCGCATTTCTCCCTTCTCCGATCTCCCTCCTCCAACCTCCCTCTTACCAAAGACCAAAGACTGACTTTATTTGAGCTATAAAAATACCCAATTTAATTTCTAATGTGTTATTCATTTTCATATGAACAAAACCAATAAGGTGTCACTAAACCTCAATACCTAATATCTAAAACCTAACACCTAACACCTAACATATACCCCCTATTTCTTATTGTTATCAACAATGGTGAACACTCTGGATACATTGAATCCAAAATGAATTCCACCATCCAGCCAGTTGCCAACACTCTCTGTAACGAAGCCCTTTTCGATCATCGAAGTGCTGTTTGTAAAATGAAGTTGGAATACGTGACCTCCCGTTTCTATATCCACTCCAACGCTTAGACTATTTCTATAATCTGGACCTATTTGATTGGGCAAGACGTAGATATATTCACCGTTGATCGACATTCTTTTGGTAAGTTTTATACGTCCTCCGACCCCCATTGCGTAAACGTCATTGGACTCATCCCACGTTTTGACCAAATTGCGATGAACCATTGTAGGAGAAATTTGAAGACTAAATCCTTCAGAAAACTTACGACCTATGATGGCCTGAAAAGTGTAATACAATCTGGAGCTAAAATAATTTTCGCGGTCAGGTTCAGAAAAAGGGACGGTTTTGATCGCCGAACTTGCCATAAGCGCAGCTGTTATCGGCATCCTTCTCGCCCCTGTACTCTGTCGGAGGAATTTGTATTTTATAAAACCATCGTAGGTTTTCTCATAACTGCTTCTGCCAAAGCCCACCATGAGATTGTTGGTCAAGCCGTAGTCAGCTCCTATGCGAATAGATGCCTGATCCAGCCCAAAAAGATCATAAAATCCACCATTCAGAAAGCCAAATCTATGTGAGATTTTGAAATCGAGTACTCCTCCTGCCGTGTTCTCAACAGAATGAAGGTTGATCACCCTGTTGGTTTTAAATGTGGCAAAGGTATAATTGGTAATTTCAGGGTCTTCTATCAGTGAAAGCAGATCCTCTTCTTCATCCTGGGCCTTCAGACCAATAAAATGCAGTCCCAGCAGAAATACCAATCCAATGGTTCTAAGATTTAGCCATGGCTTCATAAGTCGCTTGTATTTTGATGTCAATTTCTTTTGCAATTTTGTCCTTTACCAGAGATGGAATGTCAATGCCATAATCTGCTACTAGAATTTTGAGGCCGCTATTGGCTGTGATTTTGCCCCCTTTGACTACAAATTCAGCAGATGATGTTACTGGTTTTGTGACTCCATGGATTTCAAGGTTACCTGTCACCGTCACATTATACTTACCGTCTTTTGACAGATTTAAAGATCCGGCATTATCGATGCTGCCAGTAAATTTGGCCTTTGGAAATTTTGTACTTTCCATGTAGTTCTCATTAAAATGTTCCTCCATCAAGGCCTTCTCAAAAGAGAAAGATTTGACCAGTACGGCCCATTGAATTTTACCAGTCTCCATATCCAAAACAGAAGTCGCTGAATTGGTGACAGCTTCTATTTTTTCCATTGGGGTGTCGCTGTGAAATGATATATTACCGGTTTTTGTGAAGTATTTTTGAGCACTCACATTTACCACTAATCCTATCAGCAAAACAAAGATGGTGATGATGTTTTTCATTATTCTTCTATTATTTTTAATTAACAACTTTACATTTTACAAGTACCACATCCATGAGGTAGCCTGTACATATTCCTTTAATTTTTATATTTTCTCCGCTAACAGGCGCTGTGATTTCTTCTTCCATCTGACACAAGACTGTTCCCATTCCACCTTCTGTTTGCAGGTAAATGGATTGTATACCATCTTTTGTTTCAGACTTATCAACCTTCCCTGATACTTCAATCACTTTTTCAAGATATTCAGTGTTTGCAGCGTCTTCGTCTGATTCATAAGCACTTACCAGAGCGGAAGCATCAACGCTTACATCGGTTTTCAAGTCTTCTATGGATGCGCTCTTTTTATTGTACATGTAATATGCCGTAGATCCTCCAAGGACAACAATTAGAGCGATGATGATTAAAAGGTATTTTTTCATGACTTAATTATTTGGTATTCCGTTGTTGATCCAGGATTCTATGATGCTGATGTTGCAATCAGATAATTTTGCACCTGACTGTGGCATTGGGGAATACCCAGATGCATGTTTAATAGATCCAAGCAAACTTCCGTTTTGTGCCGCAGCTTTCAGCTTTTCATAGCCTTCCAGACTCACAGAGCTCAATACTGATCCTGTTTTGTGGCAGGCATAACAATTGGCTTCAATAATCGGGAGCACATTACTGGCATAGGATGGGTTTGTCGAAGCACAACCATTGTTGGGGTACAACTCTTCTTCCACATCATAGTAACATCCGGCCAATAATATTACAGCCAAAAAACTCCATATTTTAATTGTTCTGTGCACCATTGTCTATCCAGTTTTTGACTTTATTAATGTTACAATCATCTAGTTTTGGCAGACCATCAGGCATTCTTTGGTACCCGCTTACCCACGCAATGCTTCCGTAAAGTGAGCCGTTGTTGGCAGAAGCTTTCACAGTTTCATAGCTGTCCAGGCGTATTCTTCCCAAAGGATTTGAACCACTATGGCAACCATAGCAATATGTGCTCATGATGCCTTTTACAGCCCCCGAGTAAGTCGAGCCTTCAATATTGCAGTTTGTTGCTGATTGGTCACAAGTGAGATTTTTTGCTCCCTGTAATATCCACTTTTCTATTGGTCCTATCAATTCTGCGGGAAGTTTACCACTAGGTGGCATTCTTTTTCCAGGGTTTGAAGTAGTGATCACTTCATATAGTTCTGAATTTTTAAGTCTTCCGGGTTCTACTTCTCTGAGGGCCTTTGTATATGAGCTGAGATCTACATTGTGTTCTGCTGTATTTGCATCATGGCAACCAACGTAAGCACAGCTTGAATTTAGAATGGGCTGAATATCCTTTTCATAATAAATGATATCAGGATCACAAGGTTCATTGCCGGTAAGATCCGTTGTGTCAGGTGGTGAATAAATGGGATCGTGCGTACAAGAAAAAATTGCTGTTACGTAAATGGCAAAAGCAAAAAACAAAAACCTTTTCATATTCATTTTTATCTATTGTAAACATAACTTCAATTCAGAGGAAAGCTTATGTTATCTCAATAGTATCGCCCTGAATCAACAAATTTTACAACTGAATTGATACGGGTTTTGATTAGAGGTTATCCTGGAGCCACTTTTTGAACTCTCTGGTTTTTTCTGTACTGATCACAATATCGTCTTCAATAGGTGGCTTTAGCGAAACTTTAAACCTGGAGGCATTGTGGGTCACCATTTGGTCAATGGCATTTTTAGAGGCTATGTATTGCCTGTTAATTCGGAAAAAAGCAGTGGGATCAAGCATTTCCTCAAAGTCCTGAAGTCTGAAGTCTGTGGCTATTTTGGCCCCGCTGTGCAGGTGTATATAACTGATTTTATCTCTGGAATGCACGTAAGCGATATCGCTCACCTCTACATTTTTCACTTTTGCTCCAAACTTTGCCAACAAATTGGTTTTGTATGGTGTGGTATTGTCAATTGGAACAGGGTTGGTAAATACCTTTGCTTTTCCAATTGCTTCCGACAACTCATCTTTTTTAATGGGTTTTAAAAGATAGTCAATGGCGTTTTTTCTAAAGGCTTCGACTGCAAATTCATCATAGGCTGTTGTGAAAACTACTTTTGATTTAATGTGCAAAATTTTGAACAATTCCATGCTGTTCCCATCAAGCACATGAATGTCGAGCAACAATACATCCGGCTGACCTTTTTCAAGAAGGTGCGAAGCTGTGTCTGCAATGCTTTGGTAATTTCCTGCTATTTCGAGGTCCGGATCTATTTCCTCCAATAGTCTGATCAGCCTTTTTGCTGCAATAGATTCATCTTCAAGAATGACTACTTTCATAAATAATTGGTAATTTAACGGTAAAAGATTCAGCTGTTTCTATGATGTCGATGCTCCTCGGATTGAGCAATTCGTATCTTTTCCTTATATTTTCCAGACCACTGCCGGAAGAAAGTGGAGCGTAGAGTTTTTTCCTCTTGTTGTTGGACACATATAAAAAGTCTCCTTCCTGCCTGATTTCAATGGCGAGGTGTTTTTCCTTGTTTACTTCATTGTGCTTTACAGCATTTTCAATGAGAAGCTGTAATGTGAGTGGAGGTATCATGGTGTTTATTCCGTCATCTGGTACCACCAGATGGATAGAGTCTTCAAATCTTTCATTCAAGAGTTTGATGTATAACTTCACCAGCTTGATTTCATGGTTGAATGTAACCAATTGATTCTTACTGTGTTCCAAAACCAACCTGTAAAAGTCCGTCAGGTTTTCAACAAAACTGAGGCTTCGTTCTTTGTCGTCTTCCTCAATCAAGCCCATCAAAGTATTGAATGAATTGAATAGAAAATGCGGATTGATTTGACTCCTCAAATTCACAAGTTGAGAAGTCACGTGCTTGGATTCCATTTCGATTTTTCGCAACTGAGCTTCTCTTCTTACACTGAGTAACTTATAAATGAGGTACAAAATCAGGAGGGAGCAAACAATCAGAAATATCCTGGTTTTATAAAACCGTTGTTTGATTTCGATGGCATATGATACTTCCGGCTCATTTGAGAAACTGGTAGTTTCCGATGCCCGAACTCTGAAGGTGTAATTTCCTGGAGGCAGCTTTGGATAGGACACACTTCTGTCCTTTGTTTGCCTCCAATGCGTATCATAACCATCCATTTTGTACTGATAGTTGATCTTGAGCGCATCCGACATCCAACTGCCGGAAAAACTGAATTGAATATTGTTTTCATTTTCCTCAAAGATGTGTCTTCCTTTTGCGTGGGTCAGGTTCACATCTACCAGGTCTATGATGATTTCCGGATCAGTTTTAAGGTTTTCACCTTTTTTAAAAGTATAAATCCTGTCGTTGTTGGCGATATAGACATAATTGCTGTCCTGAGCATATGCATTTAAAAATGCGGGGCTGGGCCTGAGATCCAACTCTTCATCAAAAGACATGAAATGAAGTTTGCTGATATCAAAAACCTCAAAAGATTTTGGCTTAATCATGAGCAGTTGCCCATGATCTATTGGAATGATGGCCGTGTAGGCTTCTTTGCTCGGATCACTTGTATTTACCTTTTTAATTTTACCTTCCTTAAATTGGCACAATCCCACTTCAGATGAAGAAAACCATAACGTATTGTCCGTAAAAGCCATTGAGAGTACGGATCCTAACTTTTGACCGGAGGGTAGCCTGGTGATGCTCGTCAACTGTTGTCCGTCATAAATCCGAAAACCCTGGCGATCCATCCCAGAAAATAAACCTTGATCAGATGGCAGTGTCTGATATACAAAACCATCGCCAATGAGGTCGTTGAGGTGTTCCATTTTTTTGAAAATCACCCGATCTTCTGTTTCATCAATCTCAAACACTTCAACACCACTGAGACTGGAGACATAAACCTTGTTCTTATCAAGGGCTATATCCAGGACAGATTGCTGATCAAAGCCTTCCCAGCTTTTCTTTTTTTCGAGCAATTTACCCTTTGAAGAAAATACCATCAATCCTTCCGAAAAGGTGCCCACCCAAAGGTTTCCCGCTTCAGAAACCTTTAAACAATTTACATTTGATTTCAGCATTTCAGAAAAACCAGTTGTGAAATTACCTTTCAAAAGCTTATCAGAAAAACCAACATAGAATGTCTCATTATGGTGTGCCAAACACTGTATTTCCTGCGAAAACTTCTGAAATCTTTGGAACAACATCGATCCTCGCATTAACTTATTTTCCGAAGTGACCAACCATATATTGTGTTCCTCATCAATGGTCATAGTTACAACATCAGCTTTTCCTGTGGAAGGAAATAATTGTTCTAACTTCCCATCTCTCAGTTGATAAAGACCTCCATTCGTCGCAACCAGAGGTTCCTCATCATGGGTATATAATTCATTGATTTTTTCTCTTTTTAACAAGGGAAAACGATCAGTTTTGCCATTGTCATTGATTTGCAGAATAGATGCGTCGAAATCAGCCAGCCAAAGGTCATCATCATTGATTTTGAGTTGGGTAAGAATGATGTCAAAATCTCCATTTTCAGTCCCGGAGGTAAATAAAGACTGAAGTCCGTTTTTTGTAATACCCAAGCGTTGCAGACCCTGGTCAGAAGCTACAATAACTTCATTTCCAACCAGGCATGCTTGGTAGACTTCATTGCTGACCAATCCATCCTCAACTGAAAATTTTTTGTTGAGTCTTTCTTTTTTTAATTTAATACCATGTCCGTAAGATACTGATAAGCAGTCATTTTGAGCAGAAGGGCAATGCAGGCTGGTGACAGGACTGTCCATCCATTTTTCAAACACAATTTCGCCCGTGTATGGATTGTAGAAAACCAAAAAACCATTGGAGGTTCCGATCACAAAACCCATTGAGGCATTTTGACCAATGCACGTAAACTGACCTATGGTCTCATTGGCAGCTGTTTTTTTAATGCTTCTTAGGCCATCAAATTTGTAAAGCCCGTTGGCAGTAAGTTGCCAGACAAAACCAAGACTATCTGTGGTGAGCTTGAGGATATTTTCATCCAGATGCGTATCAAAAGTTGTCCAATAAGGTGACTGAGCCCGAAGATTCAGACCACAGCTGCAGAAGACCAGAACAAAAGCCCAGAATTTTATCATATTTTTCCACTCAAAAGCCCTTTGACGTTGACATTGATGTCTTTTGCAATTTTTTGATGGACAATCATTGGCAATTCGATTTTGAAATCTTCCAGTGAGACGTTGAAGTCAGATTGGAAGCTGATTTTATCTTCTTCAATGTCTAAATCTACATCAATTATTACCTCTTTGGTAATTCCATGAATGGTAAGATTCCCCTTCGCCCGGTAAGTGCTTTTACCCTTTTTTAGATTTTCAAGAATTTTACCACTGAATACCGCATCAGGAAATTCACTGACTTCAAGATAATTTTCATAGAAGTGTTCTCTCTGTAATGGGCTGTTGAAGCCTTCAAATGAACGCATATTCAGTTTGAAAGCAAAGACCTTTTTGCTGAAATCCAGAACGCCTTGTAACTTTTTAGATTCAGCTTTAATGATTTCGAGTGGCGCTTTTGACAAAAATTTTATCTCACCATTTGCTGTATTGAAAAGCTGAGCATTTAGTGTTACGGTTTCAATTAAGAGGAGTATTATGAAAAGTTTTTTCATTTGGTAATTATAACGATTTTGCCAGCGAACCATTACATCATTTGCACTGAAACCTTAAACTTTTGACCTGAATCCTGTTCAAATCACTGCGAAATAAGATATAGTTGAAACATGAATTTATACCTTGTCTCAAAATTTCACAACATGTTGAAACTTGGCCATATTTATTTGTTGGGCATTTGGTTTAGTATTTTTTTAGCTGTTCCTTGCTTGTGTCAAAAAGCCCAGTTGGATAAAATTGAAGTATTGAATCAACTTAGAGCGGCCAATACCTACTTTTCTGCAAAATGGCCTGATGTTGGAAAAACCATTATAACCAACAGAGAAAGAGCCAGTAACATCTGGACAAGGGCAGTTTACTACGAAGGACTGATGAAGTTGTACAGCATAGATCCACAACCGGAGTACTACAAGTATGCCAAAGATTGGGCAGAATTCCACAACTGGAATTTAAGAGATGGAATTACCTTTACGAGAAATGCTGACAATCAGTGTGCAGGTCAAACTTATATTGATTTGTATCAGTATGAGCCATTTCCTCATAAAATTGAGAAAATCAAGGCCAGTATTGACAGCATGATGCATTCTGAAAAGATTGATGACTGGTCCTGGATCGATGCAGTTCAAATGGCGATGCCTGTTTTTGCTAAATTGGGGGTCATATTTCAAGACCAGGCATATTGGGACAGAATGTACGAAATGTATATGTTTACCCGAAACAAAACAGGGGGCAACGGACTTTATAATCCAAAAGATGGCCTTTGGTGGCGGGACGCAGATTTTGATCCGCCATATGTTGAACCCAATGGTGAGGATTGTTATTGGGCTCGTGGAAATGGGTGGATTGTAATGGCTCTTGCACGGGTGCTGGAAATCATACCTGAAGACGAAGCCCATCGAAAACAGTATGAAGAAGATTTTAAAACGATGATGAAAGCACTGCTCAAAGTACAAAGAAAAGATCTGTTTTGGAATGTCAGTCTACACGATTCCGGCCATTTTGGTGGCAAGGAGACAAGTGGAACTTCGATGTTTTTGTACGGTTTGACTTGGGGTATCAACCATGGCTATTTCAAAAGTCAAAAATTTAAAAAACTAGCGAATCGCACGTGGAACAGTCTTACACAAAACGCTTTACACGCCAATGGATTTCTAGGCTTCGTTCAAAGTACAGGAAAAGAACCTTCCGACGGACAACCGCTTTCTTATGAAAAAATGCCCGATTTTGAAGATTTTGCACTTGGAGCCTTTCTTATGGCCGGAAGTGAAATATACAGAATGAATTTATGAAAAAATTTCTTGAAAGCTCAGGACAAGCTTATCAAAGTGAAGTGAATAAATGCTCAAAATTGGCGGGTATTCTGGTCGCAATTCGGGGCACGCTTGGTTTGATGATTGCCCTTTCGATATACTGGTTGATTCGGGACAATAGTCTGAATTATATTTACTGGCTCCTGCCGGTAATGACAGCCCTGTTTTTATTCCTTGTGGTATATCATGGAAAAGTGAAGGCCAAATTAGATTTTTATACTTCCCTGGTCTCGGAAATCGAGTTTGAAAAAGACTTCTTAAAAACAAGGAGGTCAGATAGAGAAAATGGCAGTGATTATGCAAAATCAGACCACGATTTTGCACATGATCTTGATCTTTTCGGCACTGCATCTCTGTTCCAGTACCTCAACCGCTGTTTCACTTATTTTGGAAAAAACCGTCTTGCTGCAGATATGCAGCAAATTCCTGATCGAAATGTGATCATCATCAGACAAAATGCCGTTAAAGAATTATCAGAATGGCCTGACTTTATGATGAGGTTTAGAGCCACAGCAGCACTTTCATCAGTGGGAAAATCAAGAACAGAGGCAGTCTTGGCCTGGCTCGAAGAGGATGACAAGAGCGTGAGCCCCTGGAGAAGGATATTATCTTACGTTTTGCCCGCTTCCTTTGTGTTGTCCGTCTTCCTCTATGTTTTTACCAAAGATCAAATGTATTATAGTACTACCATTTTGCTTTTTCTGGCCAACCTGGCCAACGTGGCATCCGTGGGAAAAGATATCAAGAAGGTATTGGCATTTTCCGATGAAGTCGAAAAAACCCTGAAGTCTTTCTCCAGGTTGATCACTCTGTGTTTAAATGAGTCCTTCCACAGTGAGGCACTCGTAACTATCAAATCTTCATTAATGGAAGAGGGTGGGGCAGACCTTAAACTGGGAAAACTTTCCTCCATTTTCAACAACCTCAATACTGCTGCAAACCCGATGGGGCTCATTCTGGTGAGTGGCAGTTTGCAATTCCATTTGCACGCATACCACGCCCTCATAAACTGGAAACAAAAGAATGGAATTCTGGTCAGACATTGGTTTGAAAGAATTGGAGAAATGGAATCTCTCATATCCCTTGGCAATTTTGGCGCTGGTAATGAAAGTTTCGTCTTCCCCGAACTCAACGAAGAAAAAAGAATCAATATCAAAGCAGGAGGCCATCCGCTCCTTCCCGAATCAAAAAGAGTGACCAATGACTTTTCTCTTGATGCTGATGGCTTCATCATTCTCACTGGATCCAATATGGCGGGCAAAAGCACCTTCCTAAGGACGATCGGCACCCATATGGTACTGACAGGCCTCGGTGCACCAATATGCGCACGAGCAGCCAGCATAGACCCTTGCCACCTTTTGGTCAGTATGGGCATCTCTGATTCCCTCGACGACAGCCAATCCTACTTTTTCGCAGAAATCCTCCGGCTCAAACACATTCTTGATACTTTACGCGGGCAGCGGTGCCTCATCCTCCTCGATGAAATATTGCGCGGAACCAACTCACAAGACAAAACCGCCGGAACCATGGCCTTCATAGATCAGCTCATGGCTGCATCAGCCTGCGGCATCCTCGCCACCCACGATCTCGAGGTCTGCAACATGCAAAAAAAATACCCCGACCAAATTGCGAACAAACACTTCGCATCTGAAGTCGTTGATGGTCAGCTCTACTTCGACTACAAAATCAAAGACGGCATTTGCCAAAGCCGGAACGCCATGTACCTCCTCGAAAAGAACGGCGTCATCCAAACCACAATCGACTAATATCCACTTATGATAAATTTGAAATTTGAAATTTGAAATTTGAAAATTGAAAATCTTGAGTGGTTCTATTAAAAACAAATACCTGTTCAAATAAGCTAACAGCTAATAGCCAACTCCCCCAGCTTCAAAGAAGCGTAATAAAAAAATCTAAAACCTAAGACCTACCATCCCCCAAGTTCAAAGAAGTGCCCCCAAAATCCAATAGCTTATAACCAACTCCCTCAGCTTCCAAAGAAGCGCCATAAAAAAGCAAATAGCCAACTCCCCCAGCTTCAAAGAAGCGTCATAGAAAATCTAAAACCTAACACCTAACACCTCCCCAGCTTCAAAGAAGCGCCCCAAAAAAGCTAATAGCTAACAGCTAATCTCTAAAAGCCAATCTACCATACACCTAATACCTCCCATCCCCCAGCTTCAAAGAAGCGTCATATAAAAGCTAACAGCTAACAGCTAAAAGCCAATCTACCTAACACCTAACACCTACCCCCCAAAACCAAAAAAATCCCCATCTTGCACCCTCAAATTAATTCACCCATTTTTGATCTAAACAACAAACATGACACTAGAATCCATCAATCAACTCATCAGAAACAGAAGAACAGTATTTACAGAATTTTACAGTCAGGAAGAAATCAGCGACGAAGTAGTCAACAGCATCCTGGAAAATGCCACCTGGGCACCCACACACAAAAAGACACAGCCCTGGAGATTCATCGTTTACAGGAGCCTCGAATCCAGGCAAGCCCTCTCAGAAATGCTTAGAGACAACTACCGTGCAAACACCCCCGAAGCTGATCAAACTGAAATAAAAGAAAAGAAAATCAGTGGTCGTCCTTTGCAGGCACCCCTCGCCATCGCCATCATATTGTGCAAAAATGAAGATTCTGGTCTGCCGGAATGGGAAGAAGTGGCTGCCCTGGCCTGCGCAGTGCAGAATATGTACCTTACGTGCACGGGCACCGGGCTTGGAGCATTTTGGTCAACACCAGGTCTTGCAACCAAAGAAAGAGCGTTTTACAATCTGGCAGAAAATGAAAAATGTCTCGGTCTTTTTTATGCAGGAAAACTCAAGGAACAGTCACCTGAATTTGGTAGTACAAGGAAAGACTGGAAGGAAGTTGCCCAAATCCTCTAAGAGACCAATTGTATGTTTTGTTAAATAAAAGTCAATGTCAAAACCAAACCACTAATTGTTGTTTTAACAAATATACATTTGCACCGAATACTTCTAAATAGAAAAAAATG
Organism: Saprospiraceae bacterium; assembly: GCA_020436935.1. Classification (GTDB taxonomy): domain Bacteria; phylum Bacteroidota; class Bacteroidia; order Chitinophagales; family Saprospiraceae; genus JADKBO01. The sequence continues at coordinate 7,490 of JAGQWX010000055.1, read as the reverse complement.
AAAAGATTTTTATCAATTATTTTGCTTAATTCAATTTTATTTTTGAATATTTGTCAAGCAAACACTAACCCGCCAGCCAAGAAAACAGTTGATGTTTCGAAATCAACCATCAATTGGAAGGCGTCAAAAGTGACCGGCACACACACCGGAACTGTTGGGATCAAAAGTGGTTCACTGGATATTGAGAAAGGAAAACTGAAAGGAGGATCGTTCGTAGTAGATATGAAATCTATCGTCGTAACAGATCTATCCGGAACGGGTAAAGAAAGATTGGAAGGCCACCTCAATTCTGATGATTTCTTCAGTACAGAAAAGTTTACTGAAGCAAAATTAGACATAACAAAGGTGACAGAAATGGCCATGAAAGGAGAATATGCAGTAACTGCAAATCTAACCATCAAAGGCATCACAAAACCAATATCTTTCGTTGCTAAAGCTTCTGAAAATTCAGCAACAGCAGAAATTAAAATCGATCGTACAAAGTATGATATCAAATACGGCTCAGGCTCATTTTTTGAGAATCTGGGAGACAAAGCGATCGACGACACATTCGAACTAAATATTAATTTAGTATATTAAATTTTTCATAGGGTTTTCATTAAGAGGATGTAACAAAAGTGTTACATCCTTTTTTTTTACAGGTATCTCAACATAACGAGTTGAAAATCATCGGGTTTTACAGAGATCATGTTTTGAAGGATTGGGATGGAGGAATAAAGGATGTATATACTGTGCTCGTGCAAATCCGCAGCCCTTCATCGGTGCATTTCATCATTACGACATTCAATGATCTGTCAAAAAAAACCGAACAACCAGTTTAACCCAGTAAATCCTAAACGCTTTACCCTAAAAAATACTTGAAATCATATTTTAATTTTCATGCATATTTTTTGTGATGCATGTCGCAACTTCGTGCAAGGAACTATTTTTAGAGTCTTGAACGTACTTTATACCAGAAAAAAAGTTGTTTTATCAGGTGTACTTCAGCACCTGGTATTTGTGTTATTTGTCAAAAAATTAACCAAATAACCGGTTTAACCAAATAAACCCTAACCGCTTAACTCTACTCAGCTCATAGATTCATATCTTGTTCATCATCTATATTGTCATTGAGAAGTCATGAAATGCACCTTATTAAAGTCATATGTAATAAAACTTAAACATCTGTCATTTAGCATATGGGCTGTTTTTGGCATTAACCATTGAAGTCGTCCCTGTAAGAAATGTCGCTTTTATTCGACTTTATTTCCAGCCAATCGATTGAGCCACTGCCCATAAAGCCAATCTGAATATATTTTATGTCGCCGACTTCACCGGAGTATATAAATTCGTGAATGACTTGATCATCTACCGAAATTTTGGCGCAATGGTCATGTGTTTCAAACCTGACATCATGATACGAAGACAAATCCAAGGTTGAAGCAACCAGATTGTCGCCTTTTTGGCCTGAAAATGCTGTTTTGCCCACTTTCAAATTGGCATAACGCTCACAATCGAGTGTGACTAAATTGAAGGAAATGCTTTCTGCAATTGAATTATCTTTAAATCCTACCAGGTCAAATGCAACATCGTAGCAGCTGATGCCTCCTTCTTCCAATGGATTTTTAACACGGGCTTCAAATGTCATATCGTCACCATTGACTTCCCAGTCATGTATTTTTGTGTAATTGGTATAGAGCTGGCCGTCTTCAAGAAGTTGTGCCGGTAAATCTTTAAGATCATAATGGAGTGCCCCATTCTTGTATTTCAAGGGCATATTGATGTTGTCCACCAAAGCAAACCATCCATTTGACCTTATGACCAGATCAAAATATTTGATGGTATTGTCCAATTGAATGGCCACCTTAGATACACCTGGAGCTGTAAATGTATGCGTATAACTCCCTTGTGAAGCATCAAGTGGGATTTTTTGACCATATATGACCAAAAATGCTTCTTTATAGGAAATATCCTTAAAATCGTAATCAAATACAACATCACATGGAGGATGAAAGCGAAATTTTTTATTGGTCATCTTTAATTTAATTCGCTCATCAGTGGTTTCAATTATTTCCTTACTATTTTCTGTCCGTGTCGTTGAAAAAGCAAAATTTTTCATCAAAAGCAAGCCATTCAATGCTATGAGAGAAACCCACCAATAACGCTGGACATAGCTTGAAGATGCGGTTTTTTTCTTGATGTTTGTATTTGGATTTTCCGCTGTAGTGACAGGATTCGTTTGATCTGAGACAAAATATTTTTGGAGGAAGTGGTTCCTTGCTTTTAGAAAATTAGCCAAATGAGCCTTGTCTTTATCATCAAGCTTATGTTCAACGATCAGAATAAAGAGAACCAAAACATAAATTGATCTGGACTTTTTGGACAGAGGTTTGCCCAGTAATTTCATATAAGCCTCCCCTGAAAACGTGTTGATTTCATATTGACTAAACTCTTCCGAAGAACATCTTATCTTTATATCCTCAGCCAGCACATCCCAATCACTTACCTTAAGCCTATCGACGGGCTTATTTCGATTAGGAGAAGAAGTATGAGACCAGGCTCTTTGAAGTATTGCATTTACTTCTTCGGTAGATAATAATACATCATTTGCATTTTTCATGTAATAATCTCTTCTTATTCTTGGATTTTTCTTAGATGAATCTTAAAATTTTGAAGCTAATTTGTAATAAATATTTGGCACATAAAAATAATGAGCGATTTCTTTTTAATCATTTCTTTTCAATGGGCCCTATTATTTCTTTTTATTAATTTTAGTACCAGTGTTTAAAAAGAAAATCCTGCATGACTCCAATAATCTGTTTTGAAAACTTTTTGAATACTTGTAAAAATAGACATCCATGGATCCTTTGAAAACATTCATCATTGACGATGAAAGCTCAGCCAGAACAGCCCTGAAAACAAAAGTAATGGAAAGTCCTTTTCTTCATTTTATCGGCGAAGGTGAAGGCATCAGCGATAGCATCAATGCTTTGCGGAATATAGAGCCAGACTTGATATTCCTCGACGTGCTCATCAAGCAAGGTGATGCCTTCCTCCTTTTAAACAAACTCAAAGCACTAAGGAGCCCGCTCCCTGCAATTGTGATCAATACAGCATTTGCAGAGTTTGAATATGCTCAAAGAGCAGTTAATGAGTTTGGCGGTGCAGTCATCATGATCATGGAAAAGCCTTTCCTCGACTCCTGGGAGGAGAAAGAAGAAGAACTTGTCAATAATGTGATCAATTACAAAAGAAGAGAGCTGCTGACCAGGGACAAAAAATACAAGCTGCGTACAGAAAACTCTACTTTTCTCATCCCATTTGACGACATCATCAGCATTGCAACAGACGATGACAGGCCTGGTTCTGGCAAACAAATATTCAATACAACAAAGTATGGCCCACTCCATGTCTACGAATCCTTGACCGTAATCCTCCGGAAGTTGCCGTTGGAGTTTATAAGAGTGAACAAAAAGACCATCATCAACATCAATCACTTACACAGGTATGACCACACCAATCAGGAGATTTATGTAGCAGATATCATCCGGCCATTTGCACTTGGCGAAGCATTCAAAAATGAGTTTTCAAAGATGTTGTAGCAAAATCAATTTTGATTTTTGTAAAATCAATTCAACCAATTTGGGTTTACTTAGAAAGATTATTAGGTTTTATTTTTATATTGTTAACTTAAATCAAGCGTAAGGAACTTTAGATGCCTTGCCATAGTTTAAAAATTAAATTTCCTGAGATGGGCTTAGTATATGCTGAAATAGAGTTGATCAATGCCGATGACCTGGGCTTGGTAAGGCAGCATTATCTTGATGTTGAAGATGTAAAAAGAATTGTTGTTACCATGTTGGTTGACACTGGTGCATATAATCTGTGCATAAATGAAGACATTCAATCCCAGCTGCAATTGCCTTTTGTCGAGCGACGTTCAGTTTATACCGCTGATAATAGGCTTATAGAAATGGATGTCGTTGGTCCGGTCATTTTAAAATTTAAGAATAGAACCACTTCGTGTCTTGCTATGGTCTTGCCTGGAGATAGCGAGCCTCTTCTTGGTGCCATTCCTTTGGAGGATATGGATGTTTTGATTCATCCTCAAAGGCAGGAGCTAATCGTAAATCCAGACCATCCATATATGGCTGTTATGACTTTAAAATGATTTGGATAATTCATACTTGTATTCCTTTGGAATAACAATTTTTACCCTAGTCCCAAAAGATGTTTCACTTTCACCAAAAATATCATCTTCATATTCCTGCGAAATTTTGCAACTATTCACTACATTAAACAACTGATGTAATTCCTGGAGCATTTCTGTGCCCATTTGAGTGCCTTGTGAGCCCAATTCTTTTGACTTTGCTCTTCCAACACCATTGTCTTCTATAGTAAATTGATAATTGTTTTCGTCCTCACTGACTTGCAATGCCACATACCCACCTCCTTCATTGTTCCTAAGTCCGTGTTCAATCGCATTTTCAAAATGGATCTGTATCTGCATGATGATCATTTGAACGCTGGCAAATCTTTGGATTTCTACCTCAGACGGAAGCCTGAACTCATATTTATCCCCATACCTCAACCTTTGCACCTCCAAATAATTCTTCACCAAAGTCATTTCCTCACCAAAAGTGTGCACTGCCTTGCCCTTTCGGGTATGATTAAAGATGTATCGTATGTTTTTACTCAGACGATCCACCATACGGACAGTATCAGCGTCATTCATGTGTTTGCTTTGGATCCAATTGAGGCTGTTGTGAATGAAATGGGGATTGAAGGAACTGATGATGGATTGCACCCTCAATGCCGAAGACTCTTCAGACAACTTACTCAATGCCAATTCCTTTTCATGTAGGCTTTTTTGTTGTTTCGATTTATTGAAGAAAATAAAAGTAAAAAGTCCCAAAACTGAAAAGGTCAGGGAAGCCCACGTCCAAGGATTCTCTTCCAATGAAAGAGGAACCGAAATGGTAATGTTTTTTTCATCCATCAATTGACCATGTTTATTCGCTTTGATGTGCAGCTGATATTTACCCGGTGGAAGATATTTGATATCCAGAACACCATCCTGGTCGAATTGCTCTTGCACGATAGTGTCGCCCTTTCTGGAGACCAGTGCATAATCAAAATATACATTTTTGAGCAGGGAGAGATTTTTATCCAAACCAAATTCGATGACCAAATTCCTTTTCTTTGTAGGCACATTGATGAATCCTTCTTTTTCAAATTGGTAAGGTTCATCTCCAATATCTACTTTTTCGAGCATTATTTTACTGGTGGTCTTGTCAAATTCAAACCTGTCCCAGTCAATCATAGTGGCACCTTCCTGACTCCCTATCCAAAGTCTGCGTTTAGAGTCGAAATACAAACAATTTTGCTCACTTCCCCCACCCTCAAGTGATTCACCATATTCCAGCTGATAAATGACTGGTCTTATTTTATTGGCATAAAAGGAATTTAAATCTAAAAAGGAAACTCCTTTTTGAGAGCCTACGACCAAAAAGTGATCGACCTGTAGTAAGCTGGTGATGATGGATTGGTCATAGTTGGGAAGAGCGATGTGTTTGGCAACATTTTGAATGTTCTCTTTTTCAGGATCAAATTGTGCTGCATTTTGATAATAAAACAACCCATTTTTAGTGCCGAACCAAAGTGTACCTTTATCATCCATTTGTAAAGAGATACCCGCCAAAGTACGATTATCATTTTCTCGTGGAGCAAAATGAAATACCGTATCCACTTTAGGATCATATATGTCAACACCTTTGCCGATAAGCCACAGCCGACCATTGTTGTCCTCTTCTATGTCCAGAATATTGGTAATGCCAATACCTTTCTTATCATCAATGATCAAAGGAGTGTGCTTGTTGTCTAAGTCTTTTTTTATAATTAACCGATAATTTAAAGACCCAAAGACATATCCATTTATAGGAAAAAATTTTATAATGAAAGCAGTTTCTTTTAAAATTTTTTCATATTTCTTTTCTCTCCAAACATATATACCGTTATTATAAGCATCTTCTGAAAATAGCATGACGTTATCCTTAACCAAACTGCCGGGCAATATCCTGGCATTCGACCAGCCATCATATTTTTTGACCTCCTTGTCAAAAAATGAAAAGCCATATCCATAACTCCCAAACCATATCTTGCCCTCTTCATCTTCAGCAATGGTATGCAGTGCAGGAACCATATGCTCCCCAGAAGGGAAATAGTGTATAAATGGGTTAATCCTATACAATCCGCCGTGACCATAATGCAAAAGTGTCTGATCATTGGTCGTTGTTACACTTCCAAGAGTTTCCGGTAGTTTTCCCAAAGCAAAAACAGTATCCGATTTAGATTCTATCAATATCCCTTTATTTGCTTGATCCGAGTGTGCGATATACATGTTAGCATGCGGATTAGAACCATATGAACTATTTATTTTTTTCTGGAAACGGTACAAATCCAGCAGGGCTTCCTCGTTGTCCAAATTGACCATCATTGTAATGATTTTCCTTGTTGGCCATTCAGATGTTGTGGTTCTACCATCTTTAAGATGCAATGTGATATTCTTACTTGAGTCCGGAAATAAAAGGTCAACCACATGCATATCATCAGAAAAATTTAAATAATAAACCTTTTCATCCAGACAATAATTTTTGATTACTTCCGGCATCATTTGAAACTCACTACAGTTTTCCGCTCCATAGTACACAAATATTGAATCAGAAAAACAAGCCACAAAATTATTACCTACCTTTCCTTTAAACTTCAATTCGTTGCTTTTAAACCGTGAAAGCAATGTTGAAAAAATTCCATCCCTATACAAAATGAAACTTTCCTGAGAAGTAAGTACATTAAAAGCATCAAAGTTGAATACTCCTGAAGTATAGGTTGGTGCGTCATTCCATCCAGACAATGCCCTAAACTTATATCCATCAAACCTCTTTAAAGTATTCGAGCCGTCATATATGATTATGGTGGAGTCATGCAGGATGGCCGCCCCACCGATCTCTGTTTGTATAAGTCCATCATCCTTCCCGTATTTTTTGTAGGATAGGCGTTGGGCGTGGGCCGAGAAGCACACTAAAAGACCCATGATCAAAAAAAGGGTTAGTTGGCGGATAATCATTTTTTTGAATAATTATGGAGCTAAGATAGTGGAAAATCTACAAACAGAATTCACAACCTTTATATGGATAAATATGTCAAATTAGTACAGAAATATACCTATTATATGAATTGAATAGGATCGATTTTAATTAATTAACTAATCTTGTAATTTTAACATGTTATTTTATATTTATTGTATTTTCATTAATTCTTATTGGGTTAATATTTTTAGATTTTTTTTAATTATGAGTAAAATATACATGAGAGTAAATTTTGGGGAACCCCAGTCTAATAGCTATAATTTATTTTATTTTTTACAATTTACAAAAAAAAATACTTAAATAAGTATTTTAATTATTATTATGGTTAAAAATAATTTTATTAAATCAGTGTCGCATTGTATC
>JAGQWX010000054.1 GCA_020436935.1 Saprospiraceae bacterium | reverse complement strand
CAAAACCCGCAGGCAGACGTGGTCGTCCGGCAAAAGCAAGTACCACACCAGCAGCTCCAAAGGGTAAACCAGGCCGCAAGCCAAAAGCAATCACAGAAGCTCCTGCAGCTGAAACACCTGCAGTAGAAGCAAAGCCCGCAGGCAGACGTGGTCGTCCGGCGAAAGCAAGTACCACACCGGCAGCTCCAAAGGGCAAACCAGGTCGCAAGCCAAAAGCAGTCACAGAAGCTCCCGCAGTTGAAACACCTGCAACAGAAGCAAAACCGGCAGGCAGACGTGGTCGTCCGGCAAAAGTAAGTACGACTCCAGCCGCACCAAAAGGCAGACCAGGCCGTAAGCCAAAAGCAGTCGCAGAAGCACCAGCAGTTGAAACACCTGCAGCAGAAGCGAAGCCAAAAGGCAGAGCGGGTCGTCCGGCGAAAGCAAGTACAACTCCGGTAGTCCCAAAAGGAAGGCCAGGTCGTAAACCTAAAGCAGTTGCAGAGGCACCGGCAGTTGAAACACCTGCAGCAGAAGCGAAGCCAAAAGGCAAAGCGGGTCGTCCGGCAAAGGCAAGTTCAACTGTAAAAGCTAAACCAGGTCCAAAACCTAAAAAAGCGTAAGAAATAGAATTTGACAGCGCATGCTTGTGTGCAGTATTTCAATGGAGATTTTCCAAATACAGTGCATCGGATTTCTGACTTAATTTCTTCAACTTTATATCGATTCGTATGTTTGCAATGCAGACATACGAATTTTTTTTAAAGACATGGCAATGCAGCATAAAAAGACAGGAGTTTTACTGGTTAATCTTGGAACACCGGACGATCCGAACAGATCAGCAGTTTACCGATATCTGAAGCAATTTCTTCTTGACAGGAGGGTCATTGATATCTCTTGGGTGGCTAGAAATATCCTGGTCAGAGGTATTATAGCTCCGTTCAGGTCCGGGTCTTCTTCGAAGCTATACAAAATGCTTTGGACGAAAGAAGGCAGCCCCATCAAGGTCTATGGTTACGCACTGAGAGATAAGCTTGCCGTTGCCCTGGGAAAAGATTACGTGGTCAAACTAGCCATGAGGTATCAAACTCCATCGATTGAGGATGCAATCAGAAATTTGTTGTTTGATGAGAAAGTAGATGAAATTGTGGTGATGCCGCTTTTCCCTCAATATGCTTCTGCCACCACCGGCAGTGTACACGACGAGGTTATGCGCGTATTCCGGACTTTGGATGTCATTCCACCAATGACATTCATCAACTCATATCCTACCAACGAAAAGATGATTCAAACCTTTGCTGCCAATGCCAGACAGTTTGATCTTGATGCATACGAACACATTTTGTTCAGCTTCCACGGCCTTCCCCAACGCCAATTGCGAAAAGGTGATATCAGCAAAGCGCATTGCCTCAAAGTTGAGCAATGCTGTTCAGTGGTAAGTGACAACAACAAATACTGCTATTCTGCCCAATGCCATCAGACGTCCTTTGCCATCGCCAATGAACTGGGTTTACCCCGTGAAAAATATACCATTTGTTTTCAGTCAAGACTCGGAAAGGATCCATGGGTACAGCCTTACACTTCTGAAGTCATTGAAAACTTGCAGGAGAAAGGTGTAAAATCAATCCTGGTTTTCAGCCCGGCCTTCGTAGCAGATTGTTTGGAGACCACCATTGAGATCGGTCATGAATATCATGAAGAATTCATCAAAAACGGCGGCGAAAAATTGGACCTCGTACCAAGTCTCAATGACAACGACCAGTGGGTGGATGCTGTCAAAGAAATGATTGTTGCCCATACGTTGCATCATAATTATCTAATGGTATAATGATCCAATTATCTAATGGTACAATTATCTAATTATCTAATGGTATAATGCTATAATGTTTTCAATCAAAAAATGACCTTACGGTTGTTTGCTTAGCGCAAACTAAAATTAGATCAATAGATCATATGAAAATCAAATAATCCAGCAATGGTTGGATGCAATAATGTTTCGATAAAAGATAAACCTGGAATGGAATGCCTTCATCAAGAGCAAGTCAAAATTAGCTCATTAGATAATTTGAAAATCAGATAATCCAGCAATGGTTGGATGCTATATTGTTTCGACGAAAGCTAACCCTGGAATGGAGTGTCTTCATAAAGAGCAATTCAAAATTAGATCATTAGATCATTTGAACATTAGATCATTCAATAATGATCTAATGCTATAATATTTTCAATCTTTAAATAACCTGGCGGTTGCTTTTTGAGGGCGAGCCAAAATTAGATCATTTGAACATTGGATCATTCAGTAATGATCTAATCCTATAATGATCTAATGCTATAATGTTTTCAATCAAAAAATGAACTTACGGTTGTTTTTTGAAGGTAGACCAAAATGAGATCAATAGATCATTTGAAAATCAGATAACGCAGCAATAGTCGGATGCAATAAAGTTTCGATAAAAGATAATCCCGAAATGGAATGCCTTCATAAAGAACAATCCAAAATTAGATCATTAGATCATTTGAACATTAGATCATTCAACAATGGCCGGATGCTATATTGTTTCGACGAAAGCTAAACCTGAAATGGTATGTCTTCATAAAGAGCAAGCCAAAATTAGATCATTAGATCATTTGAACATTAGATCATTCTAAATTATTCGATCATTGAAAAGAAAGCCATTTCGAATTTTTGTTAATATTGTGATATGAACAAAGTGGCTGCATGGATCTATAATTTTATTGATGCTTTGGGACGTTATGTGTCCTGGCTCAATGTAGCCATTATTGTTTTGATTGTTATTGATGTTTTTTTCAGGTATTTGTTCAACCAGACGAGGACCTGGGTGGGCGAACTGGAATGGCAGTTGTTTGCACTGACTTTTTTGCTGGGCATGAGTTATGGATTGCAAAACGACAGGCACATCAGGGTTGATTTGTTATATGAGAAATTTTCAGAAAAGAAAAAACGCAGGGTCAATGCCATTGGGCATATTTTATTCCTCATTCCCTGGTGTGCAGTGGTTATTGTGACCGGATATAAATACGCATCCAATTCTTTTTATATCAATGAAGGATCGCCCAATCCCAATGGCCTGCCTTTCAGATACCTCATCAAATCATTTATAAGCATAGGCTTTGTATTACTGGCTTTGTCCGGGATTGCTGAAGTCATCAAAGGTCCTAGCGGCACAAAATCAGAATCATAAATGGAGATACTTGCTTTGATCATGTTTATTTTGGTATTTGCGTTGATCCTGAGCGGTTATCCGGTTGGACTTGTGTTGGCTGGAGTGTCCATTTTATTTGGAATATTTTTTGTGCCTGACTTCCTTGACCTTTTGCCTTTGCGGATTATGGGCATCATGGAAAATCAGGTATTGATTGCGGTACCACTTTTCATATTCATGGGGCTCATGTTTGAAAGGTCCGGTTTGGCTGAAAAGTTGCTGGTAACCATGTCCATGTTGCTGGGCAGGATGCACGGAGGATTGGCGATTTCAGTTATTATTGTAGGCACGTTATTGGCAGCCTCCTCTGGAATCGTTGGAGCTACGGTGGTGACCATGGGCTTGATTTCTCTGCCTGTAATGCTCAAAAAGGGCTATAGCGCAGAATTGGCATCGGGAACCATTTGTTCATCGGGTACGCTGGGTCAGATCATTCCACCATCAGTTGTCCTGATTTTATTGGGAAGTGTAATGAATGTGAGTGTTGGCGATTTGTTTAAGAGCGCTTTGTTGCCAGGCCTTTTATTGGTATTGATGTATGTCATTTTCATATTCGTCTATGCATTTTTGAGACCACAGGAAGCTCCAAGACTTACTAAAGAAGAAATCCTGGAGTTCAAGGCGGATAATGACTGGAAATCCATCATGCAGGTTTTTGTTTTCCCGGTCTTATTGATACTTGCAGTATTGGGGAGCATATTTGCCGGCGTAGCAACGCCAACAGAAGCTGCAGCCCTCGGTGCTCTCGGTGCCAGCTTGCTGGCCATGTACAGCAAAAAATTCAACCTCAAGAATCTGAAATATGTCAGTAAAGAGACCACTTATCTGACGAGCATGGTCTTTTTAATATTACTTGGTGCGACAACCCTTTCGCTGGTATTCAGAGGCCTTGGCGGAGAGCGTTACCTGGTGGAAGCCATCACTTCATCTGGTATATCCGCTCCGGTATTCCTGCTTTTGGTGATGATTGTAGTTTTTATAGCAGGATTTTTTATTGATTTTATTGAAATCGTATTCATCATTGTACCCGTTGTGTCACCCATCCTCATAGCATATAAAATTGATCTAGTCTGGTTTGCTATTCTTCTGGCGGTAAATCTTCAGACATCCTTTTTGTCTCCGCCTTTCGGTTTCGCTTTGTTTTATTTGAAAGGAGTCGCCCCTCCGGAATTGACCACTGCAAAATTGTACAAGGGCATTGTGCCTTTTATCATCATACAATTGCTCGTCCTGGCCATGCTTGCCTTTGTGCCAGACAGTATTTACTGGATCTACGGCAAATGATCGGATTTTAATAAAAATAAAAGGGAATGGGCATAATTGACCAAATGAGTGCTTCCATTTACAGAAGAGATGAACAGGTCAATATAGACCTCGCCGAAAAAATAGCTGCCACTAATGACCAGGAAGCTGTTATGGAATTGATTGATTTGTTTGATCGAAAAAAACATCAATCACTTCAAAATGATGCCATCAAAATTTTATATGAAATCGGGCTCAGGAATCCCGGATTGATCGCAGCATATGTTTCCATATTCGTCGCCTTACTGAGCCATAAAAACAATAGATTACAATGGGGAGGTATGACGGCACTGGCTTCGATTGTTGATTTTCAACCTGAAGCTATACACCCACATCTGGCTGCTATTTTGGATGCTTCAGACAAGGGAACAGTCATTACTCGGGATTATACTGTGCGCATTTTGGCAGGTTTGTGTAAAGTAGCTGCATTCAGGGAAGACGTTATGATTTTATTGTTGGACATGGTGGCTAAAAGCCCTGAAAATCAGTTTCCTATGTACGCAGAGATCTGTTTTTCCTGCGATTTGAACCCTGCAGAAGGGAATGCCCTTTTAGATATTCTTCAATCCCGTATCTTGGAAATGGAAAAGGAAACCAAACAAAGAAGGATTCTCAGGCTCATCCATAAGTTGAATAAATAATCCTTCTTTCCGGACATTAATCTCTCTTCAAATATTTTGCCAGCAAGCCATGAAAGTGATGCACACCTTGTTCCCTAGTCGGTGAAAACCGGCCAGTGTTATAAAATCTGGATTTCAAACCTTTTTGCACTCCTTCCACCACCCACTCATCTTCGCGCTGGGTTTTTTCGGCAACATCTTCTCCTTCCATCATTTGCCACAAACTTTCATCCTTGATGTAGTGGTAGAAATGCACCTTTGTGAAGGATGGGCTGATGGGTTCTACGACGTTGACCTGCAGGCCCCAGGGATAAAAATTGAGCATCAAATTGGGGAAAAGCCAATAGTAATAAGCAGATACTTTTTTGCCATAGTCTATATGTCCGATAGGGAGTTTGAAAACTGGGGTGCCACCTTTTGCATAGCCAATTTGTACATTCATATCTTCATAGCAAATGGTTTCATAGGAGCCATAATCTATCATTGAGCCCAATTTGTTGTGCACAAATGGGATATGAAAGCCTTCGAGATAATTGTCACAATATAGAGCCCAGTGGGCATGGACATTGTATATTTTGTCGTATTCAGGGGCATATCTGAACTGACTGATGTTGAGAAAAGATAGCCGGTCATTCAGAATGGAAGTCATTTGCTCAAAATCTATGGCAGGTGTGACAGATGTAAAGAGGAAGCCCTCCCATTCATTCAGAGGAAGAGAAGTGAGGTGGTCGCAGGGCCTTGGAAAGTCGAAGGTATTTTTGAATTCAGGCATGAATTCCATTGTACCATCCAGGTCAAACCTCCTTCCATGATAAGCGCAGGTGATTTTTTTCTGGGTTGTAGGATGATGCCCCAGCAGAAATGCCCGATGTGTGCATACATTGGACAAACACCTGATCGTATCTGTTGTATCCCTGGTCAGCAAAAGCGGTTCAGCCAGAAATTTTTCGTACAGGAAAAAGGGATATGTGGTAGTATCGCCTGAAAAAATCTCCCTGGTTTTGCCCACAAAATGCCAGCTATCGGCAAAAATGCTCTTTTTACTGGCTTCGTATAAGTCCTCGTTAAAATAAAAATCAGAGGGCAAAGTTTCTGCTGACCGAATGTCATCGCTCACGAACAATTGCTGACGGTCTTTGTTGATCATATTTTTAAGGAAGTTTTAACGTTGAATAAAAGTACCACAGTGTAATATGTTAACTTTTACTAAAACTAGAAAATGCCGTTGTTTTAATTTCAAAAAAAATTGAGCAGGTGTAGGATTTGGTATAACTTGGAACTGAATTCATCCTCTATTTTACACGAAAGAATATTGAATAAAATGAGTAAGATCAATTTTACTTTAAATGGAAAGACTGTTCAGGTCGATGTGGACGGGCAAATGCCATTGCTTTGGGTGCTTCGCGATCACCTCGATATGACAGGAACAAAGTATGGTTGTGGTATTGGCATGTGTGGAGCATGCACGGTTCACCTCAACGGATCAGCAACCAGGTCGTGTTTGCTGCCGGTTAGTGCGGTAGCCGGTGCTGAAATCAAAACCATTGAAGGTTTGGATCCAACTGGTAATCATCCACTCCAAAAAGCCTGGATTGAGCATGATGTACCACAATGCGGATACTGCCAGTCAGGTCAATTGATGTCTGCTGCAGCACTTTTGCAGGAGAACCCTAAGCCTTCGGAAGAGGATATTGAGGCGGCGATGTATGGAAACATATGCAGATGCGGTACCTACAACCGTATAAAATCTGCGATAAAAACTGCAGCAGAGTCCTCAAAATAATTTCCAATAACATTCAAAAAGAATAAAAATGATATCCAGCATAAAAAGAAGATCATTTCTTAAAGTAGGGGCTACCATCGGAGGTGGTTTCGTTTTGGGTTTTTCATTTGCAGGTGATAACCAGATTCTGCTTGCAGGTGCAGGTATTAAAGAAGATTGGAAAAACATCAATGCATATTTGAGTATAAATCCTTCGGGAAAGATAACGATCATGTCTGTCAACCCGGAGATTGGACAGAATATAAAAACTGCATTTCCAATGATCATAGCGGATGAATTGGACGCAGATTGGAAGGATGTAATTGTTGAACAAGCACCTTTAGATACAAAAAATTTCCAGCGTCAAACAGCAGGAGGAAGCCAGAGCATCAGATATTCTTTCGAAACTTTGCGCAAGGCAGGTGCAACAGCGCGCCAAATGTTGGTCAATGCAGCAGCAGAAACATGGGGTATTTCGCCCGCAGAATGTAAAACTGCTCTTGGTAAAGTAATGCATGGCGACAAAGTGGCAACTTACGGACAGTTGGCTGAAAAGGCATCACAAATGGCAGTGCCTTCGGATATAAAATTGAAAGAGATCAAAGACTTTCACATCATAGGCTCCAGCCAGAAAAACGTTGACATTGATAAGATTGTCACCGGAAAACAAAGCTTTGGTATTGATACAAAAAAAGAAGGCATGGTCTACGCATCGATCAAAAGACCCGATGCCTTTGGCCAGAAAATCGAATCCATTGATGATGCAGATGCCAGAGCTATAAGCGGTGTAGTCGATGTCATCCGGTTCGGTGATAAGGTAGCAGTTTTGGCGAAAGATACATGGACTGCCATGAAAGCCAAACAGGCACTCAAAATCAATTATACATTCGAAGGAAGTCCCGAAAGTACGTCTGCAATAAACGCCAGCCTCAGTGAAATGCTCTCGAAACCAGGAAACATCAAAAGAAATGAAGGAGATGTAGATGCTGCATTTGCAGCTGCGGATGTAATCGTAGAAAAAATATATGAAGCTCCATTCCTTCCACACAATTGCATGGAGCCTATGAATTTTTATGCTGATGTGAAAGCAGACAGTGCATACCTGGAAGGTCCCATTCAAACGCCGGAAGGCACAAGAAGGGGATTGGTGGAACTACTGGGTGTGCCTGAAGATAAAATAACGCTGATGCTGACCAGAATGGGTGGCGGATTTGGACGAAGATTGTACGGGGATTTTGTCAGAGAAGCTGCTGAGATCAGCAAGTTGGCAGGGAAGCCGGTACAAATGATTTATACCAGAAGCGACGATATGACTGCCGGCATATATCGGCCTGCGGTTAAATACAAATTTAGGGCTGCTGTAAAGGGCGGTAAGATGACGGCCTACCATCTCATTGGCGCCAGTGTGAATACGGCCAATTGTACCCGTGAGAATTTTTTCCCTGCAGGTGCAGTCGACAATTATAAGGTAGAGGCTCATGAATTGAAAAGCCCCGTTTCTGTAGGCGCCTGGAGGGCTCCTGTGACCAACTTTTTGGCATGCGCAGAACAATCCTTCCTGGATGAAGTGGCAGAAGCATGCAAAAAAGATCCGGTAGATTTTAGACTTGAGTTGTTGGCACATGCAGACACCAAAAAAGAAAGTGTCAAGATGGACTATGTGCCCATGAGATTTGCCAACGCCATCAAGATAGCTGCGGAGAAATCCAACTGGTATGACAAAACACCTGATGAGTACAAAGGTTTCAGTGCATACTTCTCACATAATTCTTATGCCGTGGAAGTGGCACATATCAAAAAAATAGACGGCAATCCGGCTTTGGATAAGGTAACCTGTGTCATTGATTGTGGCATTGTCATCAATCCATTGAGTGCGATGAACCAGCTCGAAGGTGGAGTGGTTGACGGCATAGGTCACGCCATGTACGGAGACATTACCATCGAAAATGGGAAGCCCAATCAGACCAATTTTGACTCCTACAGATTGATCAGAATGTCTGAAGCCCCAAAGGTGGTTTCATATTTTATACCATCAACAGAACATCCGACGGGGCTTGGTGAGCCTGCTCTTCCACCTGCGGGAGGTGCACTGGCCAATGCATTGTTTAGAGCAACGGGAAAGCGTCTGTACAAGCAGCCATTCGTCAATGATCTGACCATTTAAAGCAGAATAACCTGCTTTTTTTGTTATTCAGGACATAGGATTTATTTGATCATTTCTCTGATGCTTGCATTCAGCAGGTGTACATTGCCTGTTTCTGCCAGCACCAGCACTTCTTTTAGTGGAGCAGAGGGGAAAAATATGTGGGTCATCACTGTTTTACCTTCGTCTGCAAACAACTCAACAGAAGCAACATCGAGATAGATGGTCATTTTTACTGTATCATGGGGGTATGCAACAGGAGTGTCAAAAAAGTCCGCAAATGACTCGTTGAAATCATGGATACCGGCAAAGGTTCTGTCAACAAAATACCTGTTCTGTTCGGCATCAAATCCAACATCGAGGTATTCGTTGTTTAGATTTTTAATGCGGAAAGCTATTAGTCCTGACCCGGGATTCACTGCAGTAATATCTATTTTCATAGCTCCGGTCTCGGAAGTATAAATGGAGGTGTCCTGATAGACGCTCAAATTACCCAATTCTATACCTTCTTTTTCCAGTGATCTCAATTCTGAAACAGGACTGCTGGCCACCAGGTGACCATCACCGTTGGACACCAAACGCAATGCTCTGGGTAAAGTGGAAGCACTTCGCCAACGTTGAGTAGGTACGCGGTTTGCGTAATTCCAATTGGACATCCAGCCTATGAAAAGCCTTCTGCCATCTGACTCCGGAACATTTGACCAGGTAACCCCTGCGTAATTATCCGTTCCCATATCCAGCCACACTGCTTTTTCTTCAGTGTACATTTCAGGGTGGTCGGGTATGAATTGTGATCCATCAAATGACCCGACAAAGTATTGCGTAGCTGACCCGCCCTGTGGTCCACCTGGATTTATGCTGACCAGCATTATCCATTTTTCAATACCCTGTTCATCGGTTAGGGGAAATAAGTCCGGGCATTCCCAGACGCCCTTGTGAGAACCATAATTTTGCCCATAATCTGAAAGCAATGTCCAATCCAGCAGGTTGAGTGATTTATAAATGCTGACATGATTTTGCACAGCAAGAATGAGTCGCCACGATTGATCGGCATCGTACCAGAAAACTTTCGGATCCCTAAAATCCCGGATCCCAGGATTGGGAAGCACAGGATTACCCGGATATTTGGTCCAACTCCGTCCATTGTCATTGGAATAGGCCAGCGATTGATATTGAAAAAGATTGGATCCGGTTTTTTCAAGAGGGGCATTGTGATGTGTGAAAATGGCAATGAGTGGTCCTTTGCCATCTTTCCCTAAACCCGAAGTATTGGCCTGATCATAAACGGCACTTCCTGAAAATATCCAACCCAAGCTATCCGGATACAAAGCAATTGGCATATGATCCCAGTGAACGAGATCCTTGCTCACCGCATGTCCCCAGTGCATCGGGCCCCAAACTGTAGAATCGGGATAATACTGATAGAATAAATGATACTCCCCATCCAGAAATACCAGCCCATTGGGGTCATTCATCCACATCGAATCCGGAGTGAAATGATAAATTGGTCTATGTTGCTCAGCAGATTTCGTTTCCAAAAGGTCTATTTTTTGATCGTTCCGGCATGCCCATAAGCCAATTGCTGCGAAGAAGATGAATGCGCTTCTCATGGTGATTGAATTTTAGAAGTAATAAAATTAATCAAAATGATGGACAGCTAAACGCCAAATATTGAGGAGCTGAGCTGAAAGATGATCAGCTTCTGAAATTCGGCTTTCTTTTCTCAAGAAATGCCTTGACACCTTCTTCCGCTTCAGTGCTTAGCAGCAAGTCAGAAAAAACGTCAATTTCCATTGAAAAACCATCCAGTCCATCATCAGCTGCGTTGACCAGTTTTATCGCTGCCTGGATCGCTGAGGGACCTTTTGATGCTATTTTCTCTATCCATAGCACGCAAGAGGCAATCAATTCTTCTTTATTTTCTGCAAGTCCATTGACCAATCCCCACGATAATGCCGTTGAGGCATCGATCATGTCTCCGGTGAGGATCATTTGTAAAGCTCTGCCTTTTCCAACCAATCTTGGCAATCTTTGGGTACCGCCATATCCGGGAATGAGCCCCAGATTTACCTCCGGTTGACCAAATCTTGCGGTATTGACCGCCAGCCGGAGGTGGCATGCCATGGCCAATTCACATCCGCCACCAAGTGCAAAACCGTTGACAGCTGCTATCACAGGTACCGGAAAGTGCTCCAGCATATGATAGGTGTCGTGTCCAAGTTGGGTCAGTTTTCTGGCGTCTTCAGCAGAAAGTTGTTGAAAACCGGAGATGTCTGCCCCCGCTACGAAAGCTTTTTCACCCGCTCCGGTAATAATGATGCCGTGTAGGTCTTTATTCTCTTTTAGCGCAGAACAAGTATCGAAAATCCCCTGCATGACCTCAGTGTTGATGGCATTCAATGCATCCGGACGGTTGATGGTCAGTAAAGCTATGTTTGGTTTGATGTATTCTAAGATGGTGACCATGGGCTTATGATTTGGAAAGTTTATTGCTGATGGCTGTAATGATGAAGACAACGGACAATCCCAGTATCATGGCTATAACAGTTAGCATGGTTTTAGGTTCGGACATCAGGTATTCTGCCGGCATGACATTTTGCTCAGTGATGATTTTATAGGTTTCTTTATCCAGTCCGGCGATGGTGGAAGGGTCGGCAATTTTTGTAATAGTACCTGTAGCTTTGTCTGCGATGGAAGTGATGTTTCTCCAGGGCCAAATTTTATTCAAAGAACCCAATAAAAATCCTACCATGGCGGCTAATGTAGGGTATTGATATTTTTTGAATAACCAGGTAAGTATTCTGGAGAAACCTGCGAGTCCTACCAAACACCCTGTTGCAAAAACAGCGATCACTATAAACTTTTGGAGGTCAGGCGCCGTCAGAAAGTCCTTTAAAGTATGGATGATGTAAGCATACATTCCCAGGAGTAGCAAAACAAAACTTCCGCTTATGCCGGGAAGCATGAGTGCACTAATGGCCAGCATTCCTGAAAAGAAAACATAAATCAGGCTGGTACTCCCTTCAGCAGGTGATACTACAGTAATGGTATATGCAACCGCAGCTCCAATGATCAGAGCAATGAAAAGCGATAAATTCCACTTAGGTATTTCTTTTACAATAAGAAAAACAGATGCGATGATCAGGCCAAAGAAAAACCCCCACAAAGGTTCAGGATGGCTTTCCATAAGGTGAGTGATAACTACCAGTCCAAAAAGCAATCCCACAACCATGCCCCCAAGAAGTGAAAAAAGAAAGCGACCATCTATTGCTTTCCAAATGGCAGCTAATCCACCTTTTTTGTATATCCCAATTAATGACGGATTAAAAGCTTTGATGCTCAGCAAAAGTCTTTCGTAGATTCCTGAAATAAAGGCTATTGTTCCTCCAGAAACACCGGGTATGATCTCTGCGATTCCCATGGCAGCACCTTTGAGTGCATTGGTCAATAAATTCATCTGATTTTGAATTTTTATTGTTAATCCATCCGGAATGTTGTCATCTTCAGTTGAAGCCCCTTTAAAGTAGGAATATCAACCTTTTACCTTCCAAATTTCCGGCAAATTACGGCCTTTATCGTTATAATCAAGCCCATAGCCAATTACAAATTCATTTGGAATCTCAAAACCTACATAGTCTATCTGCATGGGGATTTCATGCGCATCGGGTTTAGAAAGCAAGGAACAAATTTTAATGGAAGAAACCGACTCACCCGCAAGAATACCAAGTATTTTTTCGATGGTTCTTCCTGTGTCTATGATGTCCTCTATGATGATGATGTTGCGGCCGGTGAGCTCATCCAGATAATCTCTTTCAATTCTGAAGACCCCGGTCGAACTTGTGCCGGCATATGATTTTACCCTTACAAATCTCACTTCGCAGGGAAAGGAAATCTTTCTTAATAGATCAGCGGCAAAAATGAAAGCACCTGTCATGATGACAAGGAAAACCGGATTGTTTTCAGATTCGGCTTCAGTCATTGCTGCGCTGATTTGTTCTACTCTTTCATCAATGGTTGATGTGGAAAGAAAGGGTTCAAATTCATAAGGAGCTATGGTTATGGTGCTCATTCCAGACCGTATTTATCGATGAGGTAAACCAGGCTGGTCATTGCTGCAGCACCCATTTGCAATTCTCTTTTGTTTACAGCCTTAAAGGTGTCTGCGGTGGTATGGTGAAAGTCAAAATACCTCTGTGAGTCCGGTCTTAGGCCAATCAACAATGCTTTTGTAGGTTTTAAAGGATTGATGTCAGCACCTGACCCGCCTGTTTCGTATTGCAAATTATAGGGCTCAAGCAGTGAAAACCAGGGATGTACTACCTTCATGTATTTTTCCAGTACAGAGGCATCTGCATCAAAGCTGAATTCTTTGGGTATAAATCCTCCTGCATCACTTTCCAGGGCTGCAACATGGATCTCTTCTTTAGAATTCTTTGCATAATCGCCGTAAGCGCGTCCACCCGCCAGACCATTTTCTTCATTGGCGAACATCACACATCTGATGGTATGTTTGGGCTTGTATCCCAGGTTTTTGAGGGTGTTGAGTACTTCAAGAGCCTGTACACAACCCGAGCCATCATCGTGAGCCCCGTCGCCCATATCCCATGCGTCCAGGTGGCCTCCGACGACAATGACTTTGTTGGGGAATTCACTGCCTTTTATTTCTCCAATAATACTGTGGTCTGTATTTTTCCCATCCACATAGCAGGTATTTCTCATGAAAACCTCTGTATTGGGAATTGACTTGATCAGTTCGGATAACAGGTCTGCATCGTTGGTGCTGATGCCCATTGCTGGAATTTGTTTGACTCCGTCCCTGTATACAGCACTTCCTGAATGTGGAACATCATCCTGCGACAAGGTCATAGACCGTACGAGTACTGCCGCCGCTCCCTTTCTGGCAGCACTTACCAGGCCTGATCCACGCTGATCTACCGCTCCGCCATAGGCATTAAAAGTTCTCAATTGTGTAGGGTCCATTGGTCTGTTGAAGAAAACAATTTTTCCAGCGAGGGCATTGTCGGGCATTTTGTCTACCTCTTCGAGTGTTTTCACTTCTACTACTTCTGCCTGCAGACCTTCAACTCCGGTACCAATGGTATTTCCAAGTGATGTGACATGAAGGTATTTTTTGAGTCCTTTTTTGTCAATGATGTATGCTGTCTCCCGGATGCCCCTTTTCCAGACGTTTACTTCACAAGCTTGTTTCTGAATGTTTTCCAGGCCGACTTCTTCCATAAACTCCACTGCCAGCAATTCTGCTACATCATAAGTCTGACTGCCCGCCAGACGTTGACCAGCCTCCGTTGTCAGTTGACGCAGCCATTCATGACACTTACTATCCGTCAGCGCATAATCGTGGATCTTTTTTATAAACATCGCATCGCTGTTGTCCTGTGCAGATGTGATTGTCCACATCAACACGACGCCAGACAACAATAATACCTTCTTAACCATTCAAAAAAATTATTATAAAACCGTGAATATACAAGTATGAAAACGATAGCAAAAGCCGGATAAAACAAAAAACATTCAGCCTTTGGCACTAAGTCTTTGAAAATATTCATCAAATAGGGTACAGAACTGGTTAAAATCTACTAAAATGGTGGACGATATTGTTAAAAATACAGAATTAATGCCCAATTCATGGATTTTATTAATGTACCACTTGTCGGCAAAAAAAATTATCAATACATTTGTCATGCATATCAACAATTTGGTTTCATTTGGTTAGGGTTGAGGTAGTGTGAAAGTATACTACCTCTTTTTTTTGCCCATACCCATATATTATGAAACAATTGTCAACTGATCTTATGATCAACATCCTAAATTTTCTGACAACATCATTGTAAATTGCGCTTCAAAACAAAGAAACAATCGTTATGAAGCTTCAATCTTTTACATTAGTTGCAATCGCAGCAGTATTTTTATTTTCTTGTTCCCGCCAAACGAAAATTGCCGAAAAGCCTGCAATTCCTTCCGGTCAAAACCATGGGATGATCAAAGGAAGTCCATTTGTGGAAGATCTGCTCTCGAAAATGACCCTCGATGAAAAAATCGGTCAGATGAACCAATACAATGGCTTTTGGGATGTGACCGGACCTGCGCCGGCGGCAGGCGGAGGAGCTGAAAAATATGACAATCTAAGAGCCGGCAAGGTCGGCTCTATGCTGAATATTACAGGTACAGAAAGGGTAAGGAAAATACAGGAAATCGTTGTCAAAGAATCAAGATTGGGTATACCCCTCATTTTTGGACACGATGTCATCCATGGATTCAAGACGCTGGCTCCCATACCATTAGCTGAAGCTGCCTCTTGGGACCTCGAAGCCATAAAGAAATCCTCGTCTGTGGCAGCGGCAGAGGCGGCAGCTTCAGGTATCAACTGGACTTTCGCTCCAATGGTGGACATTTCCAGAGACGCACGATGGGGTCGTGTGATGGAAGGTGGGGGAGAGGACCCTTATCTCGGAAGCCTGATCGCAGCTGCAAGGGTGAAAGGATTTCAGGGCGATGACCTCAAATCACCGCTTACTATTGCTTCGTGCACCAAACATTATGCTGGCTATGGTTTTGCTGAAGGCGGCAGAGACTACAATACAGTAGACATCAGCAACAGTACTTTGCACAACGTCATATTGCCACCATTTAAGGCTGCGGTTATGGCAGGAACAAAAACCCTGATGAATTCATTCAATGAAATCAATGGCATTCCGGCCAATGCCCATACATATATTTTGAGAGACGTACTCAAAGGCGACTGGAACTTCAAAGGGTATGTGGTCTCCGATTGGGGAAGCATTGGTGAATTGCCCATCCACGGATACGCAGAGAATTCAAAACAGGCAGCTGAGCAGGCTGTAAAAGCTGGCTGTGATATGGATATGGAATCCTACTATTACCTCAATCACCTCAAGGAACTTGTCAATGAAGGCAATGTGCCAATGGCTTTGATAGATGATGCTGTCAGAAGAATACTCATGGTCAAAGAAGAATTAGGACTTTTTGAAGATCCATATAAATACTGTGATGCAAATAGGGAAAAAGAAGTAGTCTACAATCCTGCCCACAAAGCGGCGGTAAGGGATGTGGCAAAAAAATCCATTGTTTTGCTCAAAAACGAATCAGCCCTGCTACCACTCAAAAGCGGTCAGAAAGTGGCAGTGATTGGCCCTCACGTCAAAGACAAAAACAGTCCATTGGGGTCATGGAGAATTGGATCAGATGACAACTCTGCTGTTTCGCTTTGGGAGGGTCTTCAAGCTCACAAAAACATAGAGTGGCTGTACGCAGAAGGTGTAAAATTGACCACTGCTCCTGCTTCTTTTACAGAAGAGGTAAGCATCAACGAAACAGATACAACAGGCTTTGCTGAGGCTTTACGTGTTGCAGCTATGGCTGATGTCGTTTTACTCAATATTGGAGAGCATGGCTTTATGTCCGGTGAAGGAAGAAGCCGCACAAACATTGATATCCCGGGCCTTCAGGATGAATTGATGGAAGCCATTCTCAAAGTCAATAAAAATGTCGTTTTGGTCCTGCAGGCGGGAAGGCCGCTTGACATCAGTAAGGCCAGTGAAACTGTACCATCTATTTTGCTGGTTTGGCAATTGGGTTCTGAATCCGGCAATGCCATCGCTGACGTTGTAACAGGTCAGTACAATCCTTCAGGAAAACTTCCCATGTCTTTCCCAAGAAATGTGGGTCAGGTGCCAATTTATTATAGCGTAAAGAATACCGGAAGACCTTTGAAGAATGACTTCAATCCTAAAATGGTCTTTTGGTCACACTATGGAGATAGCGAAAAGACAGCCTTGTATCCTTTTGGATATGGTTTGAGTTACACTACTTTCAAATATGGAAATATTGCGCTTTCAAAAAATCTGGAGGGAGGTTTATCTGCCACCATCAATGTAACCAATACTGGAAAAATGGCTGGAGAAGAAGTTGTGCAGCTCTATATCAGAGACAAGGTGGCATCGTCAACCCGTCCAATCAAAGAATTAAAAGGTTTTGAAAAGGTAAAACTTGAACCCGGTGGTTCAAAAATGGTTACTTTCCTGCTTACGAAAAAAGAACTGAGCTTCTACAACGATAAGGGCGAAGAGGTTTTTGAACCTGGTGAATTTGACATCATGATCGGTGGAAGCAGCGATGATGTGCAGACTGCCAGTATTAATATGTAAATTGATTGCCTATTCTTGCGATCCGGACAAGAGACAAGTTGTATAAAAAGCCTGAAAACGAATCGGGAATGACTTTTAGTTTCTGATTCGTTTTCACCATGCCAGCACTGCCACTCCGGGAGAATAGTGCACCAGGTCAGGAGCATTATTGATAAAAGGAAAGTGCGGATAAGTTAATACCAATTTCTCGATTTTGATGTTTTCGATGGGCCATTCCACATGATGGATATCAAAAGATTTGATTTCATTGCCGACATCCTGAAAGAGTGCATACCGCTCAGTGAGCCATATATCGAGCAAAGTTTTTTCACAGACTTCATGACCGGTGTCGTAATCAATATCAATCAAATTTTTTTGTGCCTGAGATTCCAATTGGAATGAGTTGCCTCTTCTATGCATCAGAGCCGGACGATAGGGCAATCCTGAAATGGTCCTTGCCAGAAAACAGGAGATAGCTTTGCTGCCTTCAATGCTCAGGAAGTATACTCCGGCTTTGCCATCCTTTTTTACATAGGTCCGCACATTGACTTCATGAAAATCTGAGACAACAGCTAATGGCGGAAGATTTTTTGGCCGAATGTTGTTCATGTCAAACACAACTACCGATACCCATGCGTCTCCCTCAAACATATCTATTTCGAGACCTGTTGGGACAAAAGGGATGAGCACTTCCGGAGGGAGCTTCCAGTGCATAAAAACCACTTTATTCCATTCCTGATAAAAGCTCCAGGCTCTGGCTGGCAAGGGCCATGGTCTGTGTTTGCCTTGAGCCAGAATGGTCTTGATGCTCAAATGTCCGTTGTTCATGGGGTGAAATTATACTTTTGGCTTGAGTGTAGTCAAATATTTGGGGGAATTGTTTTGAGGGGTAGCCATTTGAAGAGTTGATAATATTCAGCATGACTAATTTTTATGGAATATGGAAGATTGGCCATGTAACTACAAGTTTAAATGCTATGGGACACTTTTTAAATATTTCATTTTTGATGTTTAAAATTTTATGTATTTTAGTGGAGTAAAACCTATGGAAAATGTCAAGAAAAGGACTTAATATTCACGATAAGTTCGTCAAGGAAAGTTTTTCCGACCCCGAAAGAGCTAAAGCATTTTTTAATGAATTCCTGCCAAAACATTTACTCGTTGAACTAGATCTGGAAACACTTGTGGTAAATCAAGAAGCCCATTTAGGAGATGATCTGAGAAGTATATTTTCAGACCTTGTATTTACCATTGGCTTGAAAAATAAGATTAAAAAGCAGGTTGAACTGGTATTGCTTTTTGAACACAAGTCTACGCCATATAAGTATGTAGTCATGCAGGTAGGGCATTATATGTTTTCACAATGGAATAAATGTCTTAGAGAAGGTTCTGAAACCAAACCCATCATTCCGGTGGTCTATTATCAAGGTAAATCAAAATGGGTACCTCCGACAATTCTTGAACTTTTTGACGGGATATCTGACCAGGTAGGTAAAAATTTGCCGAGCATTCCAATCATTTTCCTACCATTAAAAGAATTGAGTAATGAACAAATATTGAGGATTAAAAATCATATGATGGTTACAGCGATAATGGCTCAAAAAACCAAAATTAATCCAATAAGAATGGGAGAAGACCTTTTAAAAATACTGAAATTATTCCCTGAGGCACCATTTTCAGGGAACTTCTACGAGTTAATACTGGTTTACCTCATTAAATCTACAGAGCTCTCAAAAACTTCATTGAACATGGCTATTGAAGAACTTTCTGATGCTAAAAAGAAAAATATGATGTCTACTTTTGATCAAATTAAGCTGGAAGGAAAACTAGAAGGGAAACTAGAAGGGAAACTAGAAGGGAAAAGAGAAGTTATTCTTAAAGCCCATAAAAACGGCTTATCAATGGAGCTAATTGCTAATTTGACAGGTATGGACATTCCGGAAATAGAAAAAATTATTTCTGAGCTCAATTAAGGAGATTACAAAGGGTAGGACTCAAAAAAAATATCGCGTTTTACAATAGATGGACAAGCCATATCAACTTTATTTACGACTTGTCCATCCAGCATAAATCATTATTTTTTAAATCCAAAATTTTTCAAATACCACGCTACTGGACCGGGCATTGCATAACCCCGTTTAGAAAGAAAACCTGCGCCTTCTTTAAAGATTTCATCATATCCTTTCAAGCCCAGCCCATCCATCAATCTGTTGTAATAATTGAATAAAGCAGTAACGGCAACAATGTCTTCCACAGTTGCAGATGACCATCCTGCTTTGAGTATATGATCAACATCTGATTGAACTATCATTGAGGGAGTTAACGTAAGTTTTTTTACATACTTGAACACAGGTTTGAGTTTATCCTGTATTGGGGCATTTTCAATGCTTTCTAAAAGCTGGCCAATCAGATTTTCGTCCATACCAAAATTTTTGGCGACTTCAGCATGAATGCCTGAACAATAGCTGCATGCATTCAATGCAGAAACATACGTAGCAATAATTTCCCGGTCCTTGACAGAAAGTTCTGATTTTCCTCTGAGCACATTCTGGGTGAAAGCATCCATATGTTTATAGCGTCTTCGATTTCCCAGAATGACGTCCAGCATGTGGGCTTTTGGCCCAAGATGTGATAAAAATCCCATGGTTTTTTGTGCTAATTTAAACTATAAGTCTCTTGTTTTTATCCGAAGATTACACTATTTCATTAAATATTACTCGACATCCAAAGTGAACAAAACCTCCACATCTGTTTCACCTCCTGCATTTTGAATATTACCACCGGCAACACCTGAAGCGTTTTTATCAGGCTCATGCCTCAGAGTGATTTTGATCGTCTGTGAAGCAGCTGCATTTCCTGCTGTAAGTATGGTTTTTAGCCCTATCGGTTTTCCATTGTTGTCAGTATCATTGTATGCCACCTGAATTTGGTTGCCTGTCTGGAAAAAGAATTGATGTTCTTCTGCTTCATCTCTGATTTCAATGGTGATGTCTTCGGCTGGATCTTCAGCTTCATTGAGAATGCTCAGGGTTCCATCATAAACTTTCCCGGCTTTAAGATTGTCTGAGATCATGGTAGTAGGTGCATTCCCACCATCTCCGTCAAGGTCACGAAATATCAATATGACATTGCTTCCACCTCCTCTGGGTATCAGATCGTACCTCACGGTCGTGATCAATTCTTCCTGATTTTCGATGTTATTATCTTCATTGCAGGACAACATCAACATAGATCCAAGCAAAGTAAATAGCAAAACGTGTTTCATATGTTTAAAATTTGATTTGTAAATTTAAATGAAGATTGCGCCCTGTATCATCGGCGAAGTATCGCAATCTGTTCATATAGTCTCTGTAAGTTTTATTAAAAATATTACTGC
This sequence comes from Saprospiraceae bacterium, assembly GCA_020436935.1. Lineage (GTDB taxonomy): Bacteria > Bacteroidota > Bacteroidia > Chitinophagales > Saprospiraceae > JADKBO01. The sequence continues at coordinate 13,864 of JAGQWX010000054.1, read as the reverse complement.
AACTCAGTTCAAGGTCTATAGGCAATCTCAACAATGAGGAGTGGAAGATGATGCCTCCATCGGCTAAATGGTAAGCTTCAGGAGCAGCTAAAAAGTCATCGCCATCTGCAACTTCATTTTGTCTGCCCGTATATTTCCACTGTACAAAAAACTCCAATGAGTTGCTTTTGAGGCCACCCAAAGCAAGATCATAATTCATGGCTGAAGAAGCCCGGAATGGTGGTGTTAGCACCAGTTCTTTATTTTCATCAGTATTAATTGCCCGAATGTAAGAGAGCTTATTCGTCCAGTCCAAACCGGAGAGAAGGTTGACAACATGTAGCATATCAAGGCCCGAAATAAGAGCATCATTATTGGTGTAATTATAGACCAGAAAAGCTCCCCTCACCGTCAATGCGGGTTCTGCAGCAGGGGCCAGATATATGAAGTCCTTCACCTTTTGACCATACAAGGTTAAGTTTATTTTTCCGGCTTTTCCCAGTTGCTGGCTGGCATCTGCTGTAATCTTCACGGATTGCTCAAGTCCCAGCGATGGATTTCCAAATTCCAGCGCCGCAATGCCCTGGTGTAATCCACTATTGTACATTTCATTGACCTGGGGAGCTCGTGCAATATAAGAGGCATCCACTTTGATGGAGGTCAAATCATTGTAGTAAACAAAGCCTAGGTTTATTGCCCCACCATTGAATTTTTTCTTTGACTCTTCAATGGCATTGTTGACAATTTTAAATATGTTGTATCCGGTATATTCATACCTCAAGCCATATTCTGCATGGAAATGATCTGACAGATCAGCAGCCTGAAGAAAAAACAGAGATGGTTTCCACGACATATAATCAGGGATGAGTGGCAGGGCGCCGGTTCCTGGTAAATTATCATTGTCCTGATATCTGAAGTCTGCACCGATTTTGGTATTGATGGATTTTCCTTCATGCTCCCAGGTCAGATTTGCGGTCTGACTCAGCAGGCGAAGGTCAATGATGGGCTTATCACTTCTGCCGCCACGCCTGACATCAAATTCCATTCTCCTGTTTTGCTGAAGATTGTATGAAAAATTGAGATTTTGATGTGCCGATATATTTCTTGAATAATTTACAGCGGTGGTGAGGTGCCCAATTTCTTGCCGCGGCGCTTCAATTGTATAGCTGAATTGCTCTTCGGTAAAAAAAGGCACACTTCTGTAAAGTGCATTTTCCAGATCCGTAGTATTCCCAATGTGTGCACCACGAAGAATGCCAAGATTCTGAAACATATAATCAGCCCTAATCCTCAGTGATTGACGGTCGCTTATCTTACCTATTGCCAATCCACCTGCGACTTCCTGCGAACCCGTATTGTTGAGAAAGTAATCGGGAGTATGCTGGTCCCCATTTTTTCTGAACATGGCCTGTGTATTGTAAGTCCAGCCGAGCATCTTTCCCATCAACTTAGCTGATCCGCCAAAAGCCCTGCCGTTGGTGTTATAGGAAGAATTGACGATGCCATGTAAATGCGGATCCTCTACCTGCTTAAAATTGTCCACAAGGATGACACCACCCATAGCAGAAGTTCCATACAATACAGGAGCTGATGATTTGATAACACTGATTTTTTCTGCATGTGATCCATTGATCTCGGGCGCGTGGTCTATGCCCCATTGTTGGGATTCCAGAATGACGCCGTCACTCACCATCGCAATCCTGTTGCCTGTGAGTCCCTGGATGATGGGTTTGGCAGCATTTCCTCCCGATTGTATCATATCGACACCCGGTATTCCTGAGACGATGGCAGCAAGGGATTGACTTTTGAGTCTTTGCAGCTCAGAGCCTGTCAGTGCATAGGAAGCCTGACTCAGATTGCGATCATGCTTGTGTTCTGTTATGAGCACTTCAGACAACAATTCCAGGTGGTGCTCCATTTGGAAAATCACCATGGTGTCAGAAGAGATTTCAATGAAAAAACTTTGTGATTCACAACCAATATGGAAAACATCAAAGTGGTATTTGCCGGCACACAGACCTTCAATTGTAAAGTGACCAGTAATGTCGGTTGTGTAGTCCTTTTTCAATTCCGGTATATATACACTGGCGAATTCAAGCGAGACGCCATCGTGTCGGTCTTGTACCTGCCCGGTGACTTTGAGCAAGCATTGGGCATAAATGCCTTTCATTCCGGCCATTACCATCAAAAGTATATAGATCCATTTCAGGTGCATGAGCCAAAGGTATACTCAATAATTCATTTTTGCAACAATGTTGCAAAAATGAATTATTAAATAAAAGTGAAATCATTTACAGACATGGATTTCTTATCATGTTGATAGGGTAGATTTTACCTTTTTTGTGTTTTATTATAAAAAATGAAATGACTACATTAGCCCTCAATAAGTAATTTAAAATTCAAATTTGATGAAGTCAGTAAAACTCACTTTTTTAAGCATAGCTTTGATTGCTGCAATGTCTGCGTGCAATTCTTCCAAAAAAATGTCAGCTCCGGCAACAGCAGAGCCTACAAAACCAGAGGAAACAGAATTTTGGGAACCTGTTCCCGCGATTGTAAAACCAGGTATGACCCCATCAGACGCACCATCAGATGCCATCGTCTTATTTGATGGCAAAGGCAGTGGGGAGTGGGAGCAGGCTGATGGCAAAGATTTTGCATGGACAATTGCCGATGGAGCTATGACTGTGAAGCCTAAAACTGGAGATGTTCATACAAAAAGAAGTTTTGGAGATTGTCAGCTTCACATCGAGTGGAGAACTCCGGCTGAAGTCTCAGGTACAAGCCAGGGAAGGGGCAATAGCGGTATTTTCCTCCAGGAAAGATATGAGCTCCAGGTTTTGGACAATTATGACAACAGGACCTATTCCAATGGCCAGGCAAGCTCCATTTACAAACAAAGTGTTCCATTGGTCAATGCATGTAAAGGTCCCGGTGACTGGCAGACATACGATGTGGTCTATAAGGCACCTGTATTCGATGCCAGTGGCAATAGAACAAGCCCCGGATACATTACTGTATTCCATAATGGTGTGTTGACTCAAAATCATACCGAAATAAAAGGGACAACAGAATACATCGGTTGGCCAAAAAATATTGCACATGGCGAGGCACCGATCAAGCTTCAGGATCATGGCAACCTTGTCAGCTACAGAAACATATGGATAAGGAGACTTTAATTAATTCTATCCTTCAAAAAAAGCATCAGTGTTAAATCCTGATGCTTTTTTTTTGATATCATTTTAAAGAATTTCTCTCACACTCTTTTGGATGGTGGCACTTAGCTTTGCCATAGGCAGGTCGTTGGCGTCTTTCCCAAAGGGTTCTTCTATTTCCTCTGCAATCAACTCGAGAGAAGCAAGAACATAGAATACAAATACGACTACAGGTACTGCATAGTATCCCAGCGAGAACACAAAGCCAAAGGGTAGAGTAAAGCAGTATATAAAAATGAATTTTTTGATGAAACTCGAATACGTGTAGGGTATGGGTGTATTCTTGATGCGCTCACAAGCACCACAAATATCCATATATGCAACAAGTTCTCTATCGAAGACCATCAATTGGTATCCATCAATTTTGCCCTGTAGATACAAGGATTTTATTTTTTTATACATGGCATCAGCGATGCGCATAGGACCATGCATGAAGGTGTCAAATTGAGGAATTTCAGGGTGAATTTCTTCGTCGAGCTCCAATCTTACTTTTTCAGATTGGAGGTGGTTCTTCAAAGAATCAGGGAAGGCACACAAGAGTTGTCTGAAGAAGGTGCGGTTGTCAGCATCCTGAGGGTCCAGAAATTGATTGATTTTGATGGTGAAGTTGCGACTTGTATTCACCAGACTTCCCCAAAGTTTTCTTCCTTCCCACCAACGGTCATAAGCAGTATTGGTTCTAAAAACCAAAAGCATTGAAATTGCAAAACCCAAAAGACTGTGCATCAGTGGAATGTTCCTTACATGGCTTTTTTCAGACAGTTTGAAGTATTCCAGTTCAAGATATGCAACCATTGCAGTAAATACTGCAGCAAGGATGAGGAACCAGAATAACTTCCTGAAGGTATCCGATTTGTGAAAGTACAGGACCGGCCTTATCCAGTCTTTACTGTTATAAAGTTCCATTTCCTTTATTTGAAGAGTGACTCAACAAATGCTTTTTTATTGAAAACCTGAAGCTGCTCTACACCCTCACCAACTCCAATATATCGGATGGGGATTTTAAATTGATCAGATATACCAAGTACAACGCCGCCTTTGGCTGATCCGTCCAGTTTGGTCAGGACTATGCCGGTCACATCTGTTGCTTCTGTAAATCTTTTGGCCTGTTCTATTGCATTTTGCCCTGTTGTTGCATCCAAAACCAACAAAACTTCATGTGGTGCACCTGGTTGTTTTTTATCAATTGATTTTTTAATTTTGGTGAGCTCATCCATGAGGTGGCGTTTGGTATGCAACCTACCGGCAGTATCGATAATGGCAAGATCAATTTTGTTGTTTTCAGCGTATTGCACAGTTTCGTAAGCCACAGCTGCGGGATCGGTATTCATTCCTTTTGAGAAAAAGTTTACACCGGTTCTTTCACTCCAGATTTTTAGCTGATCTACAGCAGCAGCGCGGAAAGTATCTCCTGCCCCAAGCACAATGTTTTTACCTTTCTTTTTGAATTGGTATGCGAGCTTGCCGATGGTGGTTGTCTTACCTACACCATTTACCCCAACCACCAGTATAATATATGGTTTGGTGTCTTCCGGCAATTCATAATCCTCAATGTCTACAGTATTGTTTTCGCCGAGAATATCAACGATGACTTCCTTCAGAATTTGATTCAGCTCACTGGTATTGAGGTATTTGACTTCCTCTACTTTTGCTTCAAGGCGGTCAATGATTTTTACAGTTGTTTCCAGGCCAACATCAGATGAAATCAGTATTTGTTCCAGCTGATCCAGAAACTCTTCATCGACTTTTGATTTTCCGGCAATTGCTTTGCCTATCTGAGAGAAAAATGATTCTTTTGTTTTCTCCAGACCTTTGTCCAGGTCTGCTTCTTTTTCCTTTGTAAAAAACTTTTTGAAAAAGCTCATAGTTAGTTTTAAGTATAAAAATTTAAAACGATAGCATTGAATCCGAGTGGTATGATCCGTCGGGCTGTAAAAATAAAAGAAAAGGGCTCTTCATTACTGAAAAGCCCTTCCTAATTTTTTAAAGTCACTCCGGAGTGGATTCAAAACTACTTATTACCAGCCAAAAACTCCTGAACTTTGTCTTTGTGTATCATCACTTCTTTGTATGAATACTTACCTGTAGTAGGATTTTTAACACTCCTTACCACTTTTACAAAGTCCCTTCCGGATCCGGCATTAGCGGCCCTTTGAGCAACTTTCGCGTTTTTAGATACCTTTGCCATGACTTATTATTTTATTTCTTTATGAATAGTATACTTCTTAAGGATTGGATTATACTTCTTAAGTTCCAATCTGTCAGGTGTGTTTTTTCTGTTCTTCTGAGTTACATATCTTGAAGTACCCGGAAGTCCTGTAGTTTTGTGCTCAGTACATTCCAAAATCACCTGAATTCTATTGCCTTTTGACTTCTTTGCCATCTCCTATGGTTTTATTTCTTAACGTTTAACTTAACACCAGTGTCAACTCCATCTTTCTCAAGCTTCGTCAAATATGCATACAAACCAAGTTTGTTGATGGTTCTCAATGCATGTGCAGAAACTTTTAATGACACCCATTGGTTTGTTTCAGGGATGTAAAAACGCTTGGTGAAAACGTTTGGCATAAACCTTCTCTTGGTCTTTACATTGGAGTGAGACACGCTGTTACCTACAATTGGTCTCTTTCCTGATAGTTGACAAATCTTTGACATCTTCTTCTATTTTTTTAATCTAGCTCTATTTACCTCGTGACTCCGGAAGGATTCGAACCTTCAACCTCCTGATCCGTAGTCAGGGACTCTATCCAATTAAGCTACGGAGCCTTATTCTTTGGTCCCTTTTTAAAAAGAGAGTGCAAAGATAATTCTTTTTTATAAATCAAAAAATATTTAATCTCCTTTATGAAGAATATTTTTTTCTATTATTGATTAATTCACAGCCCCTTAGCCAAGATTGAATGTCCTTTTATCCCGGACTGCCCGGGTCTGCCTGATTTTTAATTATCAGAGATGCTGATTTTCTCAACATATCCGGCGAACGACTTTTCCTGTTCGATCATATTTTTCATAATGAGCATGGTTTCGTACAGGTAAACATCTTTTTTTAGACCATTGATCCATTCGTCGTTTCTGCTCTTTTTACCTTCATCTATTGACAATCCTTCAAGATCTGATTTTAGATTTTTGATGGTAAAATCAGAAATTGCATTTTTGCCAAGGCCGTCAAATTTATCGTCTTCTTTTTCGCGTGCATCCATGAAATCACTATATCCTTTCAGGTCCAACGGCAACTTGCTGATGTCTTTGTTTTTCTTGTATCTCAACGCGTTCTCTTCGATCAAGGTAAAAGTTGGATTGGCACTGACTCTTGCCTGACTCAATTGCTTGAGTTTATCCATATGCTCAATAGAAACGATGTTCTGACTGTATTTCTGAGCGGGGATTTCAGTATAATCCAAGGCGTAATCGTATTCTTTTTCGCCATATTCCATGTACTTATAGGTATCAGGAAGTTCGATGTCAGGAATTACACCTTTGTGTTGTGTACTACCACCGTTGATTCTAAAGAATTTTTGCATGGTCATTTTTACGCTGCCCAGGGGCTTAAGATCTTCGTTACCTCTGATCACCCTGTCCAGATCATAAAATCTTTGAACGGTACCCTTGCCGAATGTAGGTGAACCCACAATGATAGCTCTGCCATAATCCTGCATTGCTGCTGCCAGAATCTCAGATGCTGAAGCACTGAAATGGTTGACCATGACAATCAAGGCACCGTCGTACTGTACACTTGGATCCTTATCAGCATATACATATGGTGATCCTTCGCGGCTTTTGACCTGAACAATTGGTCCTTTTTCGATGAACAGTCCGCTCATATCAACAACATCCGCGAGTGATCCGCCTGAGTTATTTCTTAAGTCAAGTATGACTCCGTTTACATTTTCTGCTTTGAGTTTCTCTAACTCTTTTGCAACGTCAACTGCGCAACTGTTACCTCCTTCAGCTTCAAATGACGAGTAGAATTTAGGAAGGTAAATGTATCCTATTTTGTTGATCTGACCGGGCACGTCAATGATGGCTGATTTCGCAAAAGACTCATCAATGATGACTTCTTCTCTGGTGATTTCGATTTTTTCAAAAGTTCCGTCTTTTTTCTTCACGTCAAGGATGACCACTGTTCCCGCTTCTCCTCTGATCTTTTGTACAACATCATCCAGACGCATTCCTGTGATATCCAAAGGCTGCTCACCTTTTTGAGTTACCGATCTGATCTGATCGTCAACGCCCAGTTTTTTACCTTTCCAGGCTGGCCCGCCAACGATAATTTCTGCAACTTTTACGTAATCGCCATCCTGTGACAATCTGGCTCCTATACCCTGGAGTTTACCACCCATGTTGATATCGAAGTCTTCTTTTTCCTTCGGATTGAAATATTCAGAATGTGGGTCAAAGTAATTGGTAACTGAACTGAGGAAAGTTTCGAATCTGTCAGATCTTCTGATTTTATCCATCCTGCCGAACCAGTCTGTGAATGTTTTTTCAACATCTTCTTTGGCTTCAGCGATCAGTTGTTTGTCTGTCTTTTTTTCACCTTTGAAATCAGCTTTGTTCTGATCGTGGAGTTTGCGTTCGTATCTGGTCAGCATTTCATATTTCAGAAACTTCTCCCACTTCTCTTTTAGTTCTTTTTCGTTCTTCGCCCAATCTGTTTTTTCTGAATCTAACTCAATGAAGTCTTTTTTATCAAAAGAGAAATCTTTTTTGATGATCTCATCGTAATAGGTCCTGCTTTGTGCCAATCTCTTTGTGATCAGATCGTTAGCTTTTTCAAAAAATTCGAGCTTTGAAGATTGTACTTCTTCGTCAATTCGGTCTTCATAATAGGACAAAGTCTTGATATCGTCAGCTGTAAAATAACGCTTGCTTGGATCTATCCTCTCCAAAAACATATCATAAACAGCCTTGGAAAAATTATTGTCAACAGGTTTTGGCTGATAATGTACCTGATTCAGGAAAGACATCACCCCATAAACAATCAAACCCTCCTTGTCATCAACAGGAGGTTTTGGAGAAAAGGATCTAAGCGCAAGAAAACCCAATAACAAAGCAACGATGATCGAACTTCTATATGTCATAATCTTCATATTTATCTGATAGGTGAAAAAATTAAAAGACTCTAAATAAAATACTTTCTAACAAATATCTCTTACAAATCTACGAATAGATGGTTTATTTTGACTAAACATATTCATAAACGCAAATATCATGTCAGAATTACACTTTTAACATAAGAGTAACTTACTTGGTTTAATTCAAATGTTTTTCCCTACCTGAAGAGGTACACTTTTCATAAAAGCTTATTCCGCGAGAAGTGAGATTTTCAAAGGCTTTCGGTGGATCAGAAATGTCGGTGGATTAAAAAAAATACACATATATTGGAATATAATATTTTGTTCTATCTTTGGCCCTTATGAGTACGCTAGATACAAGGCTCGACGGTATAGTTAAAGCAGTAGAACAGCTGCTCATGCAAAATTTACAACTTAAAGAAGAAAATTTAAAGCTCAGAGAGGCTTTGAATGATTTGAAAAAGGAAAATGCTGACCTGGGTCAGCGGGCAGATATCTCAACTGAAGGTATTCAAAGAAACATAAAACTTAGATCAGAGGTAGATGAGGTGATCAATGAAGTGAAATCCTGCATCGCCCTCGTAAAATCAATGGAGTAAAGCGACATGGCAGATTCAGAAAAAACAAATATATCTATAGCCGGTCGGATGTATCCATTGATTCTCGATAAGCGAGAAATTGAACTGGCGAGAAAAGCTGAAGAGCTCATCAATGAGACTTATAACCGAATACAACTCGATTATAAGATCACTGATAAGATCGACTGCCTTGCCATGACTTTGATCACCCTTCAGTTGGAACAACAGGCAGCCACGGATGGCTCCTCAGATGGCATAGAAAGTAAACTCGTTTTACTCGAAAAAATGCTGCAACTGGCCTAATCCCATTTCTTTTCATATCATTTTGCTCTTCTGACTTTTGATATTGTTTTAAATATTTAAAAGTAGTACATGGAATACGGATTAATAATTGGTGTTCTGGTAGTAGGAGGTGCTTTGATGTACTTTTTCCTTAATTCCAGGATGCAAAAAAAGATTCAGGAAGCCAACGACAAAGCCGACTTTACCATAAAGGAAGCTGAATTGGTGGCCAAGAGGAAGCTGGATGAAGCCCAGACAAAGGCAGAAAAATTGATCGCACAGGCAGAACAAAGCAATGAGCAGATCAAGCAGAAAAAGATCCAGGAGGCCAAGGAGAAGTACGTTCAGATGAAGGTAGATTTTGAAAACTACAAGGCTGAACACAAAGTGGAAATGAAGGAAAGAGAGCTTGCAGCAAAGGCCGCAGAAAAGGATCTCGAAGTAAAAGAAAAGGCACTCGAAACAAGAATCGAGACCCTCGAACAAAAGGAAGCAGAAGTGGTGACCATTAAGGAAAACCTCGAGGTTCAACTCAAAATTGTTGCGAAAAAGAAAGAAGAACTCGACCAGGCTAATGAAATCAGAATCAAAGAGCTTGAAAGCGTAGCAAGACTTACAGAGCAGGAGGCAAAAGACCAGTTGATGGATGCCATCAGGGCGAAGAGCGAATCGGAAGTGCTGGCCATAGAAAAAGAGGCTGTGTCCAATGCCAAACTCAACGCCAACAAAGAAGCGAAAAAGATCATCATTCAGACCATCCAAAGAATGGCTGCAGAATATACCATTGAGAATACAGTTTCTGTGTTCACTCTGGATTCAGACGATGTCAAAGGACAGATCATTGGTAGAGAAGGCAGAAACATCCGAGCGCTCGAAGCAGCCACTGGTGCTGAAATTGTTGTGGATGACACTCCGGAATCCATCGTGATATCAAGTTTTGATCCCATCAGAAGAGAGATCGCCCGTTTGGCACTCAAGAGGCTGGTGACAGACGGAAGGATCCATCCGGCTAAAATCGAAGAGGTGGTTGCCAAGGTCAAAAAACAATTGGAAGAGCAAATCATAGAGATTGGTGAAAAAACCATCATTGACCTTAATATCCACGGATTGGATGCATATCTGGTCAAAATGATTGGTAGAATGAGGTTCAGATCATCATATGGACAAAACTTGCTCAAGCACTCCATGGAGACAGCCAATCTATGTGCTACCATGGCAGCAGAGTTAGGGCTCAATCCAAAACAAATCAAAATGGCCAAACGTGCTGGTCTATTGCACGATATTGGAAAAGTTGCAGAGGAAGAATCAGAACTCTCTCACGCACTGCTTGGTATGCAGATTTGTGAGAAGTATAATGAACATCCTGTCGTACTCAATGCCATTGGAGCTCACCACGATGAAATCGAGATGAACAACATCATCTCACCTATTGTTCAGGCATGTGACGCCATTTCAGGCGCAAGACCAGGGGCAAGGAGAGAAATCCTCGAATCTTATCTGAAGAGAATTGGAGAACTCGAAGAACTGGCCATGTCTTATGAAGGCGTCCAGAAAGCTTTTGCTATGCAGGCAGGAAGAGAACTGAGGGTAATAGTCGAAAGCGAAAAAGTGACCGATCAGGTGGCTGATGACCTGGCATTCATGATCTCACAGAAGATTCAGGATGAAATGCAATACCCGGGACAAGTAAAGGTAACCGTCATCAGAGAAAAGCGATCAGTCGCATTCGCGAGATAATGACTGTCCGAGAATAAAATAATATTTATGCCCTCTGCCGTTGTAACGACAGAGGGTTTTTTGTAAAACAAAATATGTAATTTTCAAAAGGATCTTAGAAACATGAAGGTTTGATCCGGAAAACAAATACAAGAACAAATGATGAGCAAAAATTTTATAGGCCAAAAGTTGAATATTTCGCACTCATTTTTAGTGGTACTAATTCTGAGTCTGGTGATGTCATCCTGTGCTCGAAAAACAGGAATGGCAGGCAATACAAAAGATGCTGACGCATTGTTATGGGAAATAACGGGTCCAGGCATGCCAAGCCCGTCATATGTTTATGGCACAATACACCTGATAGATGCAGATGATTATTTTTTGCCAAAGGGTACGTTGAGTGCCATCGAGAACTGTAAAGCCATGTTTTTTGAAATAGATGTCAATGAGATGACCGATATGAGTGCCATGATGGGATTGATGGACAAGATTTTTATGAAAGACGGCAAAACACTCAAAGAACTTTTATCCAAGGAAGATTATAAGCTGGTGGCCGATTATTTTTCTGAAATGGGACTTCCGATCATGCTGTTGGAGAGAATCAAACCATTGTTTTTGAGTGCCATGACCTATGGAGACTTTTCTCCGGATGCATTTCAAAATGGTGAAATGAAAAGTTATGAATTGGAGTTCAATGAACTTGCCCAAGATAAAGGAATGGAAACAGGTGGGCTTGAGACAGTGGAATTTCAGATTGGGGTTTTTGACAAGATCCCTTACGAGGCACAGGCAGAGATGCTGGTACAATCTCTGAAATCTGCGGACACGGAGAATGATGAAATGAAAATCATGACCGAAATGTACAAAAAGCAGCAAATCACCAAAATGGCAACGATGGCATTGGGTGAAGGAGAAGGCAATCTCCAGGGTTATGAATCACTATTGTTGTCTGACAGAAACAAATCGTGGATTCCTCAGATTTTGGAACAATCAAAGAAAAAGCCGACCTTTTTTGCAGTAGGTGCCGGACACCTTGGCGGAGAAATGGGCGTATTGAATCTACTAAGAAAAGAGGGCATCAAGGTAAAGCCTCTTTCCAATGAATAAGATTGAGGTAGTCTAATACAATTTAGATAAACTTATTCAGGAGGTCATCTCAAAAATATCAAGAATGTAAAATTGGATAGATGGGAGACTATCTACAATTATCATCTAAACTGTTGTATTAATTCCAAGGGTTCATAAGACCAACTTCTATTGCAGAAATCTGATACTAATATTTCCAACCATAGTGGTATTCGTATTGAAATGATAGAACGAAATTTTTAGATTTGTTTTCAATGACAAAGATTAAGCATGAGCCTGGCGTACAATAATTTTGACGATGTGATTGCTGACCCAATCACATTCAAACAATTGGCAGTAAAGGATGCCTTAATTTTGCATTACATGTGCCCCCAGGTGGATAAGCAACTACAGCTTTTTTCGCATTACAACGAGATCATGTTTACTCTGGAAGGAGGGCGAATCATTCACCATGGTGGAAAAAGATGGGAGCTAAAAAAACATTCGTGTATACTCACCCGCAAAACCGCTTATTTACAAGAATTACCAGAACTCACGGAGTGGAAAGTGCTGGCTTTTTACTTTCAGGACAATTTCATCAAGGAAGTGATTGAGGAATATCGGCAATATCTTCCTTTGAAGCATCTGCCGGAACCAACTTCCGACATGCTGATGGAGATCCATGCCAATGAAACTACTCAGGCATTCTTTTACAGCATTCTCCCATATTTTGCTCAAAAGTTGCCGGCGCCGGAAGGTTTGCTCGAGCTCAAGTTCAAAGAACTCTTATTTAATATCTTCCTTGATCCTGAGAATAGTGAAATACTCGCTTATGCCAACAGCCTGATGACCAATGCTAACATTCCAATTTGGCAAGTGATGGAGAAGAACTATATGTTTAATCTTACCGTCGAACAATTTGCAAGAATGGCCAACAGGAGCGTTTCTCTTTTCAAAAAAGAATTTTACCAGTACTACCAAATGACACCAGGCAGGTGGCTGATACAAAAGAGACTGGAACTGGCCAAATCAATCATCGAATCTGGTAAAAGGAGCATCAGCGAAGTAGCATTTAATAGTGGATTTGAAAATCTTTCTCATTTTAGCCGCATATTCAAAGAGAAATATGGCGTCTCTCCACAAAAGTATAAGCTTGAGTGAAAACAGTCATTTGCACAAATGATTGTGTAGTGAAATTGAACCGTACAACAAAAAGCTAAAACGTTTGAACAAAATGAAATGGCTGTAATCCAACCATATTTGTCAAAGAATAAAAACTCAAAACAATGTTTGACAAACTAACACAGCTTCCGACACCGTGGCAAATTTTGATGGATCCTGCATCAATCATAGTCATTTCTATTTTTGTAGCCTTGATGATTGCAGAGGCATTATTTCCGGGACGAAAATTGCCAACCATCAAATACTGGAGGTTGAAAGGAATTACGGCCTTCATTATTTATTTCTTCGTTTCTTCCTACCTTCCTTTGATCTGGAGCGACTACCTGGCAGAGTACAGGGTGTTTGATCTGAGTTTTCTGGGTGACTACTGGGGAGGATTGATCGCCTTAATCATTTATCAATTTGGAGTATATGTCTGGCATCGGTCAATGCACAAAAGCAATGTGTTGTACTAAACACCTATCGGTGTAGCTAAAAAGCCATAACTCACCAGAATTGTAACTTAAGTTTTTTTCACTTTTAAAAACTTAGTTATGAATAAGTCACTTTCTGGCGAATTACAGCCTACCTCAAATTTACAAAGTAATGTTTACATTACTAATCTCTCGCGCCTCAAAAAAAGGATGGTCGCCTCAAATTTGTCGGACTCAACCATTAAGGCCTACACGAGGTCTGTCGCAAAACTCCTCAGTTTTCATGACTTTATCGACCCCAAGGATATGGAAATTGACGATGTGATCGACTTTCTATCAAACCTTGTTGAGGAACATCA
>JAGQWX010000053.1 GCA_020436935.1 Saprospiraceae bacterium | reverse complement strand
CTCTCAAATATCCTACTCAATGAGCTAGATAAAGAATTGGAGAAACGAGGACTTCGTTACGTACGCTATGCCGATGACTTCAGTATCTACCTAAAGAGTAAGAAATCCGCCCGCAGGGTAGGGAATGGCATCTTTAAGTATCTTAGAGATAGGCTACACCTACCTATCAACGTCGAGAAAAGTGGGATACGCAAACCGCTACAGTTCGAGATACTTGGCTACGCCTTTGTATCCAGTTACGAGAAAGGAGCGAAAGGGAAGTATCAGTTGGTAGTGAGTAAGAAGAAGTGGGATAGCCTGAAACAACGGCTAAAATCACTCACCCGAAAGACCACCCCAATGAGCTTCGATGAGCGAATCCAACGACTTAACTGGTTGATACGTGGCTGGGTGAATTACTTCAAATTAGGCAGCATTTTAGGCAAGCTAAAAGCCATAGATGAATGGCTTAGGAATAGGTTACGGTATTGCATATGGCATCATTGGAAGAAAACCGAAAAGAAAAGGCGAAGCCTCATCAGATTAGGGGTAAAAGCTGGTCTTGCCTATGCATGGAGCAGGAGTAGAATGGGAGGGTGGAGAATAGCTCAAAGCCCTATCCTTAACTCTACACTCACCGTAGCACGTTTAAAACAAAGGGGTTACTTAGCAATGATGGAATACTATCAACAGCTTAGGTTAAGTTAGCGAACCGCCGTATACGAGACCCGTACGTACGGTGGTGTGAGAGGCGTACCGTAGGCTTTATGGCCTACGGCCGTCTACTCGATTGTAGCCAGTTATTTTAAAATCATTCAGTTAGAGCAAATTCGACAGCAGCTTTTCCGTGAATCAAAGCAGTATCAAAATATGGTATGTCAATATCATATTCTTTAACAATTAAAGGGATTTCTGTGCAACCAGCAATAAAGCCTTGGGCTCCATTATTTTTTAATTCTTCAATTATTGATAAATACCTTTCTTTTGTTTCCTCTTTTATAACTCCTTTTCCTAGTTCTTCAAATATGGTATTGTGAACAAAGTTTTTATCAGAATCGTTTTGAGGGATTACAGCTTCAATTCCTTGTTCCTCAAGTTTGGACTTAAAAAAGTCATATTCCATGGTGAATTTTGTTCCTAAAAGTCCAACTTTATTTAAACCTCTTTTTTTAATTTCAAGTGCTGTCGCGGTTGCAATATGAATGAGAGGAATATTGATTTCTTTTTGAATTTTGTCTGCTATTAGGTGCATTGTGTTTGCACAAAGAACAATTCCTTTCGCTCCACTTTGCTCTAATTTTTTTATAGCTGAAACAACCATTTCAAGGGTTGATTCCCAATCATTGGTATCATTATTATTCTTGATTTCCTGATAGTTAAAAGAATAAATAATACATTCAGAATAGTTTAGTCCACCTAATTTCTCATTGATTCCTTGATTTATTTGAGTATAATAATCAACTGTAGAAACCCAGCTTATGCCTCCTATTAAACCTAATATTTTCATTGTTTTAGTATTGTTTTTTAATTGGCTACAACATTAGTATAGATGCCATTACACCACCAGTTGCGTCTATATTCTTATTACCAGCAGTAGCTTTAAAATGTTAATTATTGATTTTACAGGTTAAATCTGAGGGTGGTGGTTGGTGAGGTTGGATCATGAGCTTAGTTAAGTTGTTTAATTCCATGAATATAATTGGAAAAATTTGAATTTGGGTACAAATGGTCCTTAAAGGATTTATTTGGCGGTATTGAGCTAGGGGGGAGGGGGATGAGGGTGAACTCATAAATTACTTTCCAAATCAAGGCTTCCTGTAGCACGTTTGAAACAAAGGGGTTACTTAGCAATGATCGAATACTATCAACAGCTTAGGTTAAGTTAGTAAAGGGGACGCCTAGTTGCCGTACGTACGTTGGTGTGACCGAGCTTGCGTACCAGAGGCGTATCGAAGGCTTTACGGCCTAGGGCCGTCTACTCGATTAGTGGCTTTTATTTATTATTCTTTTGTAGCCAGTTCCACAACTTTCTTCAAAACTCTCAAGGCTCTCATAATAGTTTAATCCTGCCATTCCTGTTCCGCTTGGAGACATTGTCGTTTCGGTTATTATGAATCCATTTTCTAGTTCAATGAATCCAACAGAATCATAATTCTCAAAAATCAAAAAGTCTACAATTTTCTGATTCTTTAAATGTTTCAATTTGTTCTCACTGTATTCAGTTTTGTGTACTATGTGTTCTTTAGGAATTCCTTCGCCTAATCCAACTGCTTTTTTTATTCTACCAAAAAATGAAGATTCTCTTTTCTTTTTAGCGTCTAAAACTTCTTGAATTGATTTTCCTTCAGGATTGATGTGGTATCCAGGAATGTCACTCAAATCAGAAAACAAACTTTCTGAATCTTTTCTGAGTTCTTTTTCAATTATTTCTGATTCAAAATCCCACGGAATGCCAATTATTTTTCCATTGTCCAACAGAACGGACACTTCTGCTTCGTCAAGTCCACCAACTTCCATTTTTGACCAAACGAAGATGTCACTAATAGTCCGTCCTATGATTTCTTTTGTATTCATTTACTAATTGCCACTAATGGCCAATATTTGCGAGGGCTTTTCTGTGTATTGGCCTTGTGCGTCAGCAAAAGCTCTCGTAAATATTTGTGTTAAGTGATGGCTTTCATCTTGTCATCAAATATTTCAATCAATCGCCATCTTTTGATTTAATAACTCTACATTAAAATTAATTTTGGCATTCAAAGCCTTAAAAACCTTTAAAATTGTATCAAATCTTGCGTCTGTAAAACTGTTTTCTATTTTTGAAATTTGGGCTTTTTTTACCCCTACAAGTTCTCCAAGTTGTTCCTGAGTCAAGTTTCTTTCTTGTCTTATTTCCTTTATAGTTTGTCCAATTATTTCGAGTCTTAGTTCTTTTTCATAAGCATCTCTTTTAGGTGTTCCCTGTTTACCTATGTGCTTATCTTTCATTTCTTCTAAACTGTAAGTTTTCATTTCTTTATTTGTTTTTGATTGAAATAATCTACTCTCTGTTGCTTTGCTTTGTCTATCTCTTTCTTGGGTGTCTTTTGAGTTTTCTTAATAAGTCCGTGCGTAGAGATTACTAAAGTGTTTGTTTTGTCGTCTTTGTCCCAGAAAGCAAAAAGTCGAATAGCTTGTTGTTGATAGAGCGTTCTGAACTCCCATATGTCGTCTTCCAGTTTTTTGAAAACTTCAGGGTCATTAATAAAAGTTGCCTTATCGATGTTGAAGTAAACTTTGTTTCTTGCTTTATCAGATAAAGAGTCAAGGAAATCAGCTGCTTCTTCGGTAAAGACAACCTTAAATTTGGGATTCATTAGCTTTTTTGTTTCAAAGCTAATAGTTTCTTCTTTAGGAAACAAATTATCGGAGGGTTAGGATTTCTCAACAACTACAATTGTTTTTGAAAGTGTATCATGAAACCCTTTAGGAGTATATTGGGCATACAGAAAAGAAAGTGGGTCAAATGGAATAAATCGGCATATAGTCCTTGTCAATAATTCTGATAAAGTAGGCTTATCACCATTTTCTTTCAAAACAATAGTTTTGGTTATAAACTTGCCTAAGGTTTTCTGATAAAATAATTCCAATAAAAAGAAATAGCCGAAAGCTATTATGAGCAGAATCATTCCACCGGAACTTCTTTTATCAATTAAATTTAGAATATCTAATATATTTATGATGATATAAGCCATTGTAATGACAGCCAAAAAGTCAATCGAAAAGTTTATAATTCTTTGTTGGAAATTTGCCTTTGTGCCTTGATATAATTTTGGTGACTTAGGCGGATTTTCTTTCAATACTTCCTTGTAATCAATTTCAATTTCACGGAAATTAATTTCTTTCAAAGCCGCCTCAAATGCTGCATCAGAAAATTGAGATTTATTTATGGTTACAATATCAATTAGTTCTTCATCAGAACGTCTCTTCATTTTTTCAGTAAAGTCCAATTTCATTTATAAGTATTTTGTTTTTGCTATCACTTAACATTAGTGTAGATGCCATTGCACCACCAGTTGCGTCTATATTCTTATTACCAGCAGTAGCTTTAAAATGTTAATTATTGATTTTACAGGTTAAATCTGAGGGTGGTTGGTGAGGTTGGATCATGAGCTTAGTTGTTTGATTGTTGCATGAATATAATTGGAAAAATTTGAATTTGGATACAAATGGTCCTTGAAGGATTTATTTGGCGGTAATGAGCTAGGGGAGAGGGGTATGAGGGTGTACTCATAAATTACTTTCTAAATCAAGGGCTAGCACTTTTATGAGATGGGAGGGAAGGGTACTTGTTTAAAAACTGAACAGTTACAAAGTTATTCAGGTCAATTTCTCGAGGTTTTTGAACTGCATTAGAGCATATGAAGTAGTTATAATTTGACATTTTCTGATTATAGCTCAGAGATCTTTAATGTTGTTCCTAGCCATATGACCGCATGAGAGCTATTGCATTTAGCTTGGCGTCCTGACTACGTTTATCTTTTTATACAGCTCTGCTTTTCTTTATGAGGCTAAAGGTATAATTTCCTTTATGCCTTTTAAATGAATCGAATCATCGAGAATTCTATCTAAATAATCCAGGTTAAGAATAAAAGATCTGTGGCTTTGAAAAAATCAGCTGCCACAGCCTTCAGAGGTTCAAGAGGGAATTATCAATTGAATATTTATGGCAAAGTAGAAAATCTTTTACAAAGACAATCTCAGGAGAAAGTGATCAATGGGAACTGGGCTAATGGAAAATCTGTGGATCAATATACTTTTGAGGTTACTGCCAATAATTCCGTGCTAGATGTTGAATTAAGTTGTCCTGATTATGGAGTTAGCTCATACATAGTCAATGATAAAGGTGCAACAGTGGGAGGTCACATTTATGGCGGAGGCAATTATGTATACGACATTGTGAGCCTTCCGGCAGGCACATATCAGATTTATGTAGCTCCCAATAATTCATTCGAGACTCGGAGCGGAAATTATAAACTTGTAGTCTCTTGGCTTTTTAAATAGAGCGTAAGCGTCTCTAAATAAGAATGCTACGCTCAGAGTGAAGTGTTGCCCAATCAAGTTTTGAGGGGTAAAAACATCTTATAAGTACTCAGGATTAGATGTTGATAAAGACCATTACATGACATCTAAACTACATGGATTTTCCTTCTACAAATCCATGTTTTTATGTGATCGGTAAGTTGTAAAACTCTAAAAGGATGTATTCCCGCAATAGCACTTACATGTCCATGGTAGTCGCATAGTGCTTTTGCATCTTATCTATAAAAAACTTGATTTCCTTTAAGTTGTTATTTTTGAGTTTAAAGGAATAAAACAACTTATGCTCTATCTTTTTAGCGGACTTAATAGGTGATTTTATCAGGTTTTGGCTCAGTGTTTCTTCACACAATTGGCTGGGAACTATGCTAAATCCGCTATTTTCTGTTAATGCCTCTATGATGTCCAGATAAGAAGGTAAAATATATCTGGGCACTATTTTAGGCTTGGCATTGAAGTTAGTATCCCAGTATTTATGGATATCACTTTGGTTATTATCGTAAGTAAACCAAGTTTGCTTCTGAATCCATTGAAGAAATTCACCGTCATTTTCTTCTACGTTTTGTGGAATTTGAATGTCTTTAGAGCAAATTAAGGCTAAGTCCTCCTCCTTTAAATACGTGAACTGATGGTCATATACGTCATGTTTTTTTATACCTACTAACAGTTGAATTTTATCCATTTCTAGAGCTTCAATGAGATCTTTTTCAGTTCCAAAATGAGTAACGATATACATGTCAAAAGAATAGATTTTATCGATTAATTCTTTTTTGAAAAAGTCTGTCGTGCAGCCAATCGTTATGGCATGGCGTTCTTTTTTGGCCCTTTGACCGGAGTAATAGGCTACCTTTTCTAATTCTTGTAATGGATTACTGATTTGAGCATACAGAAATTTCCCAAATTCAGTAGGTGCTAATTTTCTAGTGGTTCTTTCAAAGAGTTTTTTGCCAATATGGCTTTCTAAAGCAGCCAAATGTTTACTAACTCCGGGTTGAGTTATGTTCAATTTCCTGGAAGCTTCAGTGATATTTTTACATTCATAGATCACACTGAAAGTCCTCAACCACTCTAGATTAATCATAATATATGTTATAAATAGGTAAACAAAAATAATTAAAATTATCAATGCTCGGAGCCTATGTTTGCAGAAAAAAACAGAAAAAATGACAAGAACATTGGTAATAAACTACACACCCAGAAAGGGCTCATACACGAAAATTTTGTTTGATGAGTTTGTGGAACTAGCAAAAGGTAAGACAGAGATTACACACTTAAATTTAGCTAAAACGCCACCTGAATTATTGTTATCAAAAAACCTGAATTTAATAATGGATTGGAATGCGGGAAAAAGAGATTTTTCAGAAGAGGAGCTCTCTGTTTTGGCTAATCACCATAAACTTATAGATCAAGTTTTGGCCGCTGATTATATCGTTTTGGCGTTTCCTATTTACAATTTTACCATGCCCGCCACCGTAAAGGCTTGGATAGATGCCATCGTGGTTAGTGATAAAACATTTTCTTTTAGTCCAGAAACCGGGTTTAGAGGCCTATGCAATGGCAAAAAAGCATTGTCACTGGTAGTTAGCGGCTTTGATTATACGAATTCAGGTGCTATAAAAGAATTTGCTACGGCCACGTTAAAACAAAACTTTGATTTTATGGGAATAGCTTCTGAACAGGTTTCAGCTTTTGGAGTAGACCAAAATAGGGACCAGTTAACCTCCATTCTTGAGAGAGCTAAGGTTGAAATTAAATCAGTGATTGACAGCTGGTATCCAAACCTGAGCTCACGTTAGTTTAGTTGTATTTTGCCAAATCAGACAGTTGTTAACTCTATGTCCAAGAAAAATTCAAAGTCAATAGGAGTATAGGGCAAATCAATGTTCTATCCATTTTGCTAATGCTGACTAAGGATGGCTGAAGTGCCAATTTAAGTGCATTATTCACATGATGTTAAGTTGTTTTCTCGTACGTTCTACCCTTGGTTAGCGGTTAAGATCAATATGTTTTTTTTGGGGGTGACATTTTTCTTTACATCAGCTTTTTGGGGGGGGTATTCATCGTGAAAAATTGTCACTCAATTCCCCCCATTATTAACCGTTTCTGATTTAGTCATTTAAGGAATCGATGCCTTGTTCTTTGAGTTTGGCTAATGCGTCTTTCATGGTTTTAACTTGCTCTGGCGGGTGTCCTTGCCAAACTGTTACTTCTCCTACTACTCGAAACGGTTTGGTAGAGCGATAGGATTTTGTCGGATTGCCTGGAAATTTTTTATCAGTCAAGTCTGGGTCATCTTCTATTTCGCCAGTGGGTTCCACTAGATAAATCCGCTCCTTTTCATCACCAAATGCCAGTTCCGCACCCCAAATGGCCGCGTCTAATGTGGCGGTCAGGAAGATGTATTTGGCATTTTTTCTTTGTCCGTAGTTAGAGTTAAAACCCACTTCTATTAACTCACCAATTTTAAGGTCAGCCCGTGTCCCGTGAAAATACGTCTGTGCGAAGGGAGTAGCACCCTGACTGCCTGATTGATGTTCGTCCATGTTATTTTCCATAGCTTAGGCTCTTTTATGGTTAAATTGTTGAATTTGGGTGGTTTGGGGGTGGGCAAGGGTCTCGGTTAAACCGATTGACCAGCTTTTGCTCTCCATGATTGTCACATACTATATTAGTCTCTGGCTTCTTATTTCATTTTAATAATTTACAGTATTCTGATGATGAACAAAGCTTACAATTTCATCTTCCTTTTCCCAATTTGTTTTTAATTCACCGATATTTTGAACTGCAAATTCAATTAAAATTGATTCGCTTATTTCTTATCTTTTTCCATTATCTCTAAAATTATTAATTATTGCTTGTGGTGTTCGATAAAAAAATCCCCAAGGAAATCCCCACCAGCCGAGTAAACTATTTTTGATTAATTGGTTTTTCCTTTCTGATTCAAGACATTCTTTACAAGCAATCATTGGTCTCTTTTCTTATTGGGTAATAATTAAGTAACTTCTAACTTTTCTGATTATTCCGCCAACCAATCCCATATTTGATTTACCGCATTTTGGACAGTCTAATCCTTTTACTTTGTCTCTTAATTCATAAACTTCTTCTTCGGAAAGTTCTTTTGTTTGTGCTTCAATGCCTGTTAAAAGATTTTCATCTAATCCTCTTTTTTGAATTTCTGCTATTACAATTGGTTTAACTTCTAGTTGAAGAGAAGCAATTTCAAATTTGGCGATTCTTTCCAATTTTGAATCATCCATTTTTGAGTAATGATTTCTTATTTGCTCTAAATCCATTGCCATTGGTTTTGATTTTCTTTTTTACGGCTTGCGAATAACGTTTGGCTATACGCAGTGTCCCGAAGGGCATTGCGTAAAGGTTTTTTTACCGGCTGGCTTTATATTTCTAAAAGTTTAAGTTTCTCTTTTACTTGATTAATAGTAAACGATTGAGCGTTATTCATGTAAAATTGCTCTTCCATTCTTTCTAAAGTATGCAATATGTATTTCACACTTTCGTGCAGTGAGGATTTCTCATTCATGAATTCTTGCAAACTTGATGTAACCTGCTTAAAACTTTCTTCTGAAACAAGAGCAATATTATAAAACGCTCGAAGTACCTGAGAGTTGAATCTATCAAATTGATCTACTTTGATTTCTCTTATATAACTAAGTTCAAGCAGTTCGATTAAGTAAGGGATTGCTTCAATAGTTTTGAGGCTATTCAAACACGTAGCACGGCTCGTGTCAACATCATTTTCAACATTATTCTTAATCCACTCGACATAAGCTTTTAGACCTTTTATATTTTGTAGACTAACAAGTATTTCCGCGGCTTTCCCTATCTCTTCATTATCAGTACTCTTTTCAAGAATCTTTAGCAAATAGTCTTCAATGAATGATTCTTGATTATTGGATTTTAGTTTATCAAGTATAGCCCATCTTATCATTGAGTCCGCTTGATTGATAATTGTTTTAATGCTTTCCGTGTCTTTAGTACATTCAAAAAACAGGTCTAAGAGTTCTCTTCTTTGGTAGTCACTTCTATTCAAATTGATTATTTCATCCAGTATGAACGGATAACTCTCTTTGACCTTGTTTTGTGCTAAGTATTTAATATGATTTTTTAATACTGAACTATCTGCTATACCCTCCTTAATATTCTCAAGCATTCTATCCACTATATCTTTATGATCCAGTTTAGAAACAATGTATTCTATTCCAACCCACTCGTTTCCTTCAATGAAGTCAAAAGAAAGCATGTCAAGAAGTATACCTTTCTGGTGATCTATATTAAACCTCTTTGACAAATACCAAATATACATGGCCATTGTCTTAAAGGTGATTCTGCCATCTTCATGTACTTCAATAGCCTTCTTAAAATTCACCTTCAATACATTTGCAGTACACCATTGCTCAATCCATTGTCTTTGATTAGAATTGATCTCCAGTTCTTTATGGTTTGTGAGATAGTTATAAATAAGAGAGATTCTATACCATTCTTCATTTGTTTCTTCTTCAAACCAATTTATAACTTTTTCTTTGCTAATGAATTGACCATTTTTCACAAAATCCCCTAATAGCCTTAGAACGACGCTTGGGTAATACTCATCAATGTCCACCCATCTATTGTTCTTCTTCTTCATCTCAAACAATTCATCAAATGAGAGCATCTCCTTTTGTTCCTTTTCAAATACTTCCAAAGTAGCTTCTTTAAAAGCTTGTTGATCAAAAAGTAAATTGAAATCAACTTTAAACTTTTCTTTACGTAAAGCTTCATGGTCTATCTGTTCAGGTTTCTTTATCACGAAATCTGTTTTTTCATCTATCAACTTCTCAAACTGGTCTTGATTTTCATTATTCGCAAATCCCATGTCAAAGTAGATCCCTTCAAGTTCCTTATTTGTAAGATTTCGGTTTAAATACTCATCAATAACAAATTGCATCAATTCAGGAGTTATAAGTTTTGCTATTGCCAACGACTTATTCATTTCTTTATCATCCTCTTTGGATGTCCATATTTCATGGAATGCTTGCTCTCTAGTATTTGTTTGATTGAAGAATTGAAGAACTAAGTTGGTTTTTTCCAACCTGAATCCACGAATATCTTTTTTGAACCAATTCAGAAGAGAATTAAAAACAGAATTGTCTTTCTCATATGCTCCCGTGGCATTGGAAACAATAGCTTCGATAACTTTTCCTGAATCGTATCCATATTCAAACCGTGTACTCTCAGATATATATTCAACTATCTCCTTGATTCCCTTCGGAGTTTTTATGTGTTTAACACACTCTTTGAGATTCCACCCTTCATCCATTAAAGAAACATCATCTCTCTCTCCACTTATTTTCTTATCTGTTAACTCATACCCTTCTATTAAATAATTTACATAGTTCTCCAACGCATCCGATTTGAGAAGAATGGAGTACATAGCGGCTCGTATGTATTGGTTTTTTTGACTGCCAACTCGCTCCATTAGTTTTTTAATAGTACTGGCTTCAATGAATCCAGCCCATTTAAGTGAATATATCACTGTGTGGATAAAGTTTGGATCGTTAATGTTGCGATCAATTTGTTCCAATAAAAGGGTTTCTATTTCTGTCCTCAGACCATTGTTTTCAATTTGAAAATATCCTATTAAACGAACAGCATTTATTTGAACTGTTCTTGTATTCTCTTCGCTTTTAATTTCCTCAATTAAGAAATGCAAGTTGGATTCTGACTGACCAAATCTTCCCAGTTCTTTATCGCTAAACTTATTGGAACTAATCCATACATCATGAGTCTTGTAGTGGTTAAATATTCCTTTGAATATCTGAATTCTCAAGTCCTCTGCAACTTTATCAGGTTCAAACTTAACTATGACCTCTTTTTCGTTTTTCAGCATCCATTGGAGTAATTTCTCAAATAGGTCGCTTTTAGAATCAAGAATGCTAAATAGAAACGCTAGAGTATTAACCCAACTTGGTATAAGTTTTTGATAGTTTGGTGCAAAAGCAATAAACTGAACTACTTTATCAAACTCAAGATTAGACAAAGCTTTGGCAGCAAGAAACTCCTGAATATTATTATGCTCAAACTGCCAGATATTTTCTTCACCATCTTTCTTTTTAAAGGCTGTACAGTATTTTAATGAATTGAACTCTGCACTTGTGATTAATGATAAGATCTCCGATTCTTTGATTTGATTTTTTGACAAGATTTCCATACTAAGGGCTACATTTTGTAGTAGCAATAAGATTTCTTGCTTTTTACTTCTTAAATCAACAGTAGTTTTAAAATGATTCTGATCGAGTTCGATTCGGTTAAACAAGAACATCTCATAGAGTTCCGCCCTATTTAATTGAAGTCTTTTATCTTGATTAAATCGATCAGCCAATAACATCAAGAAAAAAGGTTTTGTGATTAGATCACTAAGGTTATTATCGAAAACTTCATTTATGAAACTATCCGATTTGGTGGTGGAATATTTTCTATCATAATATTCTTTTACATCCTTTAGATTTAAGTCGTTAATGAGATGTGGTTCAAATGCAGGTAATGTGCTGTTTGAATCATTTATAGGCAATTCATAAAAATTAGTGCGACAGGAAATAAGTATTCTTATCTCCCTGTGTTTTTCTGAAAACGTATTGATCTGCCTAACAACCGTATTAAAATTTTTAGGTTCGATCTCATCTAACCCATCCCAGATTAATAGTAATAAATTGCTTGGCACTTCTTTCCAGAAATCTGGCAAAAAGCCCTCAAGGCCAAGATCTGGTGTATAAGAATTGAATCTTTGCAGTATTGGAATAAAGGGCGACCCACCTTGACTCAACTTGTGATGTAAGTTTTTTAATTCAGTTGACTTTCCAGATCCTGCATCACCCAATAAAACCACTCTTTTAGTTGATACCATCAATTGATCTAATGACTGTTGCTCAGTCTCTAAAAGAGGGTTAGTTAGTTTATCCTTAACTAATTTAAAATGTGAAGTACTTCTTTCAATATAAGTATTAGGAAGCTTTATCAACTCTGCCTTAAATTCAGCTATTTTGATTTTTGTTTCTTTACTTACTAAATTTTCCTTTTCTTCTAATAACGTGTCATGGGTTGCATCATCTTCTATTTCTTTTAGAAGCTTTATAATCAAAGAATTAAATGAAGTGTTTGAATCAAAAAAGTTGAGATAGTTATTATTTTGTCTTTTTTGAAGCTGAATAAAGGCTAAGACTTTTCTTAGTTGTTCGAGCTCATCCAAATCATTAGCAGTCCTCTCATTCGTTTTGAAAAAGAATTTAACTTTTGGCCGTCCATATTTGTTTTTATACTCAATTGCATCATAAAACTCTTCTTCCGTACCAGATTCATTTTCTTTTCCATCTGAATTCTCCGATCCGGGTTTGGTTCCAAACCTTTTCCATAAAACCCCAATATATACATCGTAAAGACCGAAGTACTCCTTTAATTGTTCCTGTGGTCTCGTTCCTTGTTCTCCCACGTAGTTTCTCCAATCCAAGACATAGAAAGAAATATTGGATCTCCCATGATTAGCATCCGAAAAATCTTTACACAATCGTATGACTTCTTCCTTTTCAGGTGTAACATCACCAGGACACGATACTAATATTTTAATTGTTCGGGAATCTGTCATTTTCTATTCAATGTTCTTCTATTGTGCTTGCAGGTAACGTTAATATGGATGCCATTTCTTTATCACTTGCATCTATATCCATACTGTCAGCTACACTTTTAAAAGGTTATTTATTGATTTTAAGAAATAATTTTGAGAGCAGTGGTGATGGGTCAATTTGGAGCATGAGCTTAGTTAAGTTGTTTGATTCCATGAATATAATTGGAAAAATTTGATTTTGCTTCAAATAAATCTTGTAGAGGTATATACGTGCTTCTTTTTTTGAAGTGGCTTGGCTGTTTTTCAGCTGGGTGCTCGTTTGAGACTTATCTAATCTAATCTCTTGTTTTTCTCCATCCTGTATACGGGAAAGCTGTTCTATGGGCTTGGCAGAAACCACTCAAGTATACTGAAAATTCCTTAAAAAAATTGAGGATGTTTTGACGATTTGGGGCTCTATCTAAGCAAATGCATGAGTTTATCTCAACCCAATCTCATGTCAGCATACCCAATCTATTGATGTTAAAGAAGAGTACTTTCATTACGGTGTTTTTTTTGATGACCTACAGTCTGAAAGCACAGACAGTGGTAAATGCATTCAATACCATCATTGAGCCTACAATTCCTATGGCTTTGACTAACCCGCTCTATGATGAAGGCTCGCCCATGTCTTATAACCCAGCTGATGTGGCTACTAAGGGTGCGGCATTTAGCCTTACTTACACCAACCAAGGCGGAACCAACTTTGACGGCTATCCGAGTGGAAAAATAGGCTCCATTAAGTTAAGAGGCGATTACTACGCGGCAGACTCTAGTTTGAGCGGTATGCCCGTTCAAATCAAAAATCTGAAGCATCTGCTCAGATTTAACTGGGATACGTTTCAGCAATCTGCCAGTGACATCAGCGATGTGTGGTGGGCCACTATCAATGTGATTTTTGATGCCGGTCCGGCAGATGTGGAACCTGACCCGCTGGCCCGTGATTATGATCTAGTGATTCAGCATGTAAGCTATGAGCAAGACGATTTTAAAGATGTGCCAAATAATGGCAAGGGACGGTATTGGTATTTTGCACGCGATACCATTACGCAGCAGCTCAAGCCTTTTACGCTTCATTTAAATGGCCAAAGTTATGAATGGGCGGTGCGTTACAAATTTTTCAATTATCCGGCAGACAGTGCAAATGCCTATCAGAATGATAAGGTGCACATCAAGTTTATTCCTATGAATAACAATGACACGATACCGTTTTTTGACCATTCGCTCAAGAGCTTTGTGGATGCTACCAAAGAGTACCTCCAATATTTGCCACTCACCACCGCGGAGAGAGAACTGGCTGATCAAAAAGTAGCAGACCCTGACTTATGGATTAAGGGAATTGCTGCGGGTTATGAGGTGTATGAGGGGAGTTTTACTGTGGGCAATCTTTTTTTCTATACATCACAAGATACCACCGCACCCGCAGCACCTCAAAATCTCACGTGCAGTCTAGCAGGCACTACGGTAAACCTTGATTGGGATGATGCCACCGATGCAGATTTTGAACATTATTCGGTCTATAGATCGGTCAATATGGGGGCTTTTGTGAAAGTAGCAGACAGTCTATACAGCTCGCAGTGGCAAGATGTCAATGTCTCTCCCAATGACCAATATCAATATTTCATTAGTGCCAGTGATCGCTCTTATAATGCCTCTACGCCTTCTGACACCTGTAGTTTGGGATGTCAAAAGCCAGATTTGGTGATTACTCATGCCATGATTCAAAAATTCGGCTCAGATCAAATAACGGTGCAGGTGGAAGTGTTAAATGTGGGCTATGCTACAGTTCAAAATCTTGAAAACGTGGCACTCGGTATACACGCCTCTGCTGACCAAGTTATCGGTGCGGCAGACCAGCTGATACCACTTCAGTATCCATTGAGTGGAAGTCTAGCTCCAGGAAACAGCAATACATTTAGTATAGAATTGCCCGTCGAATGGACCTCTGATAAGCATTTCAGGCTATTAGGTATAGATTATAATCAGGTGGTTGACGAATGTCAGGAGCAAAATAACATGTTTCCGCTTTGGGTCAAAAAATGCAAGACCACGGGGCCTTTGAGTATTTCAGGTACATTAACATCGGGTTTATATGCTTCAAATGATGCCATTACCATTGAGCCAGGTACCGTATTTGCTGACAATGTCCTGATTCTGGGAAGAGCTATCACGGGCTTGCCTGCCAATGCTTTTGACAAACAA
Organism: Saprospiraceae bacterium; assembly: GCA_020436935.1. Classification (GTDB taxonomy): domain Bacteria; phylum Bacteroidota; class Bacteroidia; order Chitinophagales; family Saprospiraceae; genus JADKBO01. The sequence continues at coordinate 19,846 of JAGQWX010000053.1, read as the reverse complement.
AATGTTAATCTGCTGATTGGGAGCTGTTTGTAGATTGTCAAAAAGCACTGGATCAAATCTAATTGGACTTTTTGAGTAAGCAGATGCAAACTTCATGATGTGGTCAAAGCATTCATTTTTACCTCCAAAAACTGTCTTTCTTTGTCATTTTTAGCATAATCCATGGCTTTTTCCAGTGCTTCTGCCTTCTTGTCTTTTTCCAGCAGCAAATCGCTGAGTAGAAGGTAGTAGAATAGATTTTTTTTGAAGGATTTAGATTGGAGTTCGGCTAATGCCACGGTTTTTCCTTTGGCTTTGGAAAGTGCAAAAATCCTGTTCATAGCCGCTATTTCGTTGTCTTCAATTTGCAGCAGCAGATCATACAATTTCACAATACTTTCCCATTTTTCAGGAGTGTCATTTTTGATGGTATGCCAATAGGCAATACTTGCTTCTAGGTAATATTTACTTGCCGTTTTCCATTGAGAGGCCTGTTGGAGATAATAAAAACCTTTTTCGATAAGGGCCGTATCCCAAAGCTCCTCATTTTGGTCAGGATACAGAATCAGTTCACCATTGGCAGATAACCGGGCATCTAATCTTGAGGCCTGAAAACACATGAGCGACATCAGTGCATTCGTATCCTGAGTATTGGTTGATTTGTTTTTGAGTAATAGATAGGCCAAATTCATGGCTTCTATACACAGGTCTTTCCTTATCAGGTCTTTGTGACTTTCTGAGTAATAACCCTCATTGAATAGCAAGTAGAGCGTTCGCAGTACTACATTCAGTCTTCCAGGCAGGTCAATGGCATCAGGAAAAACCAATTTTACCCGCTCAGAGCGTAATTTTTCACGAGCTCTTTGGAGGTTTTTGCTAACGGCCTCTTTGGTGCTCAATAGTCCATCGGCAATCTCATCTATACTGAAACCGCACAAAATCTGTAAGGCAAGGCTGATTTGAGCTTTTTCTGAAAGAATAGGATGGCTGATGGCAAAAAGCATTTGCAGCTGGCTATCAGAAATGTTTTTTGGAGATAGGTCAATCTCAAAAGAAGCAGCATTGACCTCGCTATGTTTGAGCTCAGGACTTATTTTCTCTTGAAAAAGGTGGTTTCTGTGTAGTTGATTTTTGGCCTTGTTTTTTGCTACGGTATATAACCATGCAGCAGGATTTTCGGGAATTCCTTTGTAAGGCCAATTTTCAGTGGCTTGCAAGAACGTTTCGCTAGCAATATCCTCCGCCATTTCCATCTGATCTAGGCCAAAGTAAGAAGAGAGTACAGCAACAATCTTGCTGTACTCTGTACGAAAAAGACTTGGAATCAGGTCTTGCGATTGCATTCTACACCACTGATCAATGAACCAAAATCGCTCTTACCTCTACAGTATTGCCTTCTCCCATCAATATAGGTGTGCCTTTGGCAAATTCGGCGGCCTCTTCTGCAGATTCAGCCCTTACCATCACGTATCCGCCAAGGGTCTCTTTGATTTCACCAAAAGGTCCGTTGCTTACGGTTTTATCGTGATGAACCACTTTTGCGTTATCAAAAAGTAGGCCTGTGCCGCCGATAAATTTGTTTTGAGCCGCTATGCCATCTACCCATTCTTTCTGCATTTGCATCCATTGTTGCATTTGCTCTGGTGATACCTTACCTGTGGCGTTTTCATGTCTGAAGATCAAGATGAATTCTTTCATTGTTCTAAAAATTTAATTGTTATTGATTTTTGACCTTATAACAATTGGTTTTTGGAAATCAGGACATGATAATACCCAAAAATTATGATTTCGCTGCCAAAAGCTCCTCTAGATTTTCTAAGGAAGCTGTAAAACCCAATTTGAAACCCTCTAAAATCATTTCCATTCGCTCAAAGGACTCATTGTAAATGCTGATTTTCACCGTGGTGCGGCCATTGGCGGTGCTGAAGGTGTAACTCCAGTCAGAGCCTGGCAGCTGCGGGTTTTCATCGGCATCTGCAAAGCAATTGTACATTTTAAAGTCGGTTTTTGGGTGGATGGCACTAAATTCTTGAATAGACCATCGCTCTTCACCACCATCTGGCATCACCATGGCATAAAATCGCTTGCCTCCTTCTTCAAAATTCATGTACTTGGTTTTGGCAGTAAGGGGTTTGGGTGCTACCCACTGATCTAGCAGCTCAGCTTTTGTGAAAGCGTCCCAAACTAGGTCAAGTCCAGCATTAAATTCTCGGGTAATGTGTGCCGTTTGTTATCGCTTAATTTATCGCCAGTACAGCCAAAATGAGTTTGTAGAATACTCAAAATTTTCAATGTAGTTTTTACCCGTTTCAAGGCCTCTCATTTAATCTTCAAAATACCTTTTGGCGTTTATCTCGACCTGCCAGGGAGCTTTTCGATGTTCCCAATAATCGCACGGCTCACTCAGACAGATAGATTTGAATGCACCCCATCTATACAATACGGAAGCATTTGGTTTGGTGCTCAGTGTGCCTATGAGATATACTGATCTTAATCCACTAACTGCATTGGTAAACTCCACTGCTTTTTGAAACTCTAACACAGAACCCACTGGAATATCAGAATAGCTCAAATTTGCCGTATCCATTTCACTGTAATCATTGATTTCAAAACGGATTTCCTCAAAAGCCCCGAAAGTCTTCATGCTGCTTTCAGTGAGAAGGGCTCTGTTAACCGTTTGAAGTTTTTTATGTATGATTGCTCTATAAGGCTGTTTTTCAGATACATCTACTATTTTGTGATGTAGTGCCACATAAAATATTCCTGCTATCAGTAATACAAAAATGCCTGCTAAGAGAAAGTATGTGGTTTTCTTTTTCAGCATATCTGTGCTATTCGTTTGCCTTTAAGAAATCAGGCAATGGGTTAACCCAATTTCTTGGGGCTTAAGCGGTTATTGAATAAATAGATCATATATCCTATAATTGGTGCAAGTATCACCAATAGAAACCAAAGGATTTGCTCTTTTCCATCAGATTTATTTTTAGCAATATGCCATAATAGGTAAATCGAAAATATTTGAAAGCTTTGCCAAATTATCAAGGTCGATGAATTGTCAAAACTGATTTCATTGATGATGAGGGAGAGTATGGATTGCAGATGTATCATTGGGACGTGTGTTATTTCTAATAATATTAGAAATTCAGCTCATTTCTTTCAAATATTTTGCTGTTTTCCTCTTGATGTACGTTTTCCTGTGAATCTAACTTTTTGCTCATTTTATAATTAACGATGGCTACATCTTTCTTCACGTTTGACTGCTTAGCTACTACCTGATAACCCATTTTTTCAAAAAAACCTATGGCCGTTTTGCTGACTTCTACATTCAATATTTCCGCTTTTCTTTTGATGGCTTCAAGTTCTATTTGCGTATACAATTTATGAGCTACACCCATTCTTTGGTAATCTTTGTGCACATACAGCAGGTCAAAATACTCTTTATCTGCCAAAGAAGCGAAACCCACTATGGTAGCCTCATGCTCTGCAACGATAAAATAGGTGGAAGTCAATTTATCATTCCATCGTGCGATGTTTTGAATGGAAGATACCCAAACGGCAATCTCCTGCTCATTATAGTCAGAGGAGCATACACTCCTGATGGTGTCTACAAAGAGTTGCTGAATTGCAGCTAAATCCTCTGCTTTGGCAAGTCGGATAGCAAATTTTGGGTCAGTCATTTTGGCTATTATGAAACAATTTTCAGGGACATTTTAAACAAAAAAATACCCTATCACGGGTGGGTCATTGGGTTTTGAAAACACTAGTGCAGGTCAGCTACTTTTACAAATTCTAAATGAGTCAACTCTTTGACCTTCAAAAGTAAAATCAGCTTTGCCATGTAAACCTAGGTTAATTAAATCTCTTTCTAAACTCTAAAGGCGACATTTCTGTCTTTCTCTTGAATAATTTATTGAAAGAAGAAGGGTATTCAAAACCCAAAGCATAGGCTATTTCGCTGATAGACTTTTGACTGCTGGATAATTGTTCTTTGGCTTTTTCAATGAGCTTTTCATGAATATGCTGCTGTGTGCTCATGCCCGTGAGCGATTTCAGCGAGTTGCTCAGGTAGTTAGCAGAGATGTGCAGTTCATTGGAGATGTGCTCTACAGTGGGTACGCCATTATCGTTTAGCTGCGTACTTTGGAAGTAGTTTGTCAAAAGCAATTCAACTTTCTCCAAGAGCTGATGATTTGGTTTTTTCCGTGTAAGAAACTGACGCTCATAAAAACGCTCCGCATAGTTTAGGAGCAGTTCTATTTGAGAAACTATGATTTTTTGACTGAATTTATCCATGTTTGATTGGTATTCATTTTCTATTTTCTTCAAAATATCAATCATCATAAGCTCTTCTTTTTCAGATAGAAACAGAGCCTCATTGATAGCATAGCCAAAAAAGTCACACGATTTAATGCTCTTTGCCAATGAGGTGTTCCAAATAAAATCTGGATGAAGGAATAAAAGCCAACCCGAAGGCTTCAATGCAGTGGATGCACCCACATTCGGATTGTCTTTTAAACTTATCATCTGATTTGGCGAAACAAACGTCATCAGCCCCTCATCAAAATCATATTCTTGCTGCCCGTAGTAAATTTTATAAGGCACATTTCGCTTTAAGCCAATGGTGTAATAGTCTTGAACCAAATGGAATTTTTTGGACTCCTCAGGGTAGCTCACTTGACTATAATCTACCAGACTAATGAGCGGATGCTGTGGAGCGGCCAGGTTCGCAAACTTGTGATAGTCACTGATTTTTGAAAAACGTTTGATCTCGGCCATTTTGAAGTCATTGGTTATACCAGCATTCCGCCAGAAATTTCTATTCGCTGTCCATTAATCCAGCCTGCTTTATCAGAGCATAAGAAGGCGATGCTGCCACCGATATCCTCTGCTTCGCCAACCCTACCTAATGCCGTAATGCCGGCGATAGTGGCTCTTTTTTCTTCATTATCTCGATTGCTCCCACCGCCGAAATCTGTGGCTATAGCACCTGGAGCCACTACATTTGCCGTGATTTTTCTGTTTCCTAATTCTTTAGCAAGGTAGCGAGTAAAGACTTCTATGCCGCCTTTCATCATGGCGTATGCAGATGAACCAGGTAAACTAAAGCGTGTTAAGCCGCTAGAGATATTGATAATGCGTCCACCATCATTCAGGTAAGGCAATGCAGCTTGGGTAAGGAAATAAACGCTTTTCAGATGGATATTCATCATATCATCAAAATCAGCTTCCGTGGTATGTTCAATTGGCTTGTAAAGGCCAGTGCCTGCATTATTGATCAAAAAATCAAAGTTCGGTTGACCATTTTCTTGATTGAGGAAATCGGTAACTTCAGCCATTAAGTCTTTTCCAGACATCGGGTTTGCGGCATCATATTGAAAAGCCTTGGCTTTGGCACCCATGTTTTCTATTTCAGCAATAAGGTCGTTTGCTTTTGACTCGTTTTGGTGAAAAGTGAAAAGTATTTGGACCCCGTCTTTGGCTAAATTTAGGGCCATATCCCTTCCTAATCCTCTACTAGCTCCTGTGATGAATGCAATTTTAGTACTCATGTTTTTTATTGATTTAATTACAAGACAAAATTAGGAGCCATCAAGTTTGAAAACTTTTCCAAATCTATGTTTGACTTATCCAAATCTGAACGATTCATGAATCTAATCTGCTAGCTTTTTGAAACGGCTCTTTGACCATTGAATTATTGCTTAGAACAGAAAGCAACGTTTAAAACTCATGTTTACCCATTCACCCTGAAAAAGTGTTTTATATAAACCTTAATAAACAAGATGATTGAAATAGTCATATTTCAATCATCTATAATGTTCTCTTACAAATAGTTTGACACAACCGCTGTCCTCTAATGGAAACTTCAGTTTGATGATTAACTCAATATTTTTCAGAGTCAGAATCTTAACCTAATGTTCAGAATTCATTGCATTTAGCTCGTATGAATCCTATTTCAAAGTTACAATTTGGTATTGCTGATAAATGCCACAAACCTTCCATCAGGTGACCATGAAGGGGTGTTTATGGAACCTTGACCACCATAGAAGTAGGCAATGGACTTTGGTACACCACCACTGACGGGCATTGTTTTCAAAGTGACCTTCTTATAAAATGGATGAGTAGTAGGGTCAATCTCTTTAGGAAAAGCGATGTATATCAGCTGCTTTCCGTCAGGTGAAATATGTGGAAACCAGTCGTTGTATTCATCAAAAGTTATTTGCTCCTGATCGCTACCGTCAGGTTTCATGCGGAAAATCTTCATGGTGCCCGTTCTTACCGAATTAAAATAAATGTACTGTCCATCAGGGGTATATTCTGGACCATCATCTAGGGTAGGGGTGTGGGTTAATTGCGTCTCCTTCTTTGTAGCGATATCAATGGCCCAAATATTCTGCTGATTGTTTCTATCTCCCATGTATATCAGTTGCTTGCCATCAGGCGACCAGCTGTGAAACCACGAGTGTCCCCAGGCAGGTTGGGTGATTTGTTTGGCTTCTCCTTTTCCATCTAAAGCCATGGTAAAAATGGTGGATCTACGTGGGTCGCCCAAATAGGAGCTCAGTGCAATCATTTTTCCATCAAATGACAAGGCGTGGTCGTTATTATTGGCCACTGCTTCACCAGTGTTCAAGATTTCTTCTTTTCCTGTGGCCAGTGTGTACCTAAACATCTTGCCGTCGCTGTTATTGTAGTATAAATATTTGCCGTCTTTTGACCAGTTAGGAGCCTGAATGGAGTAGGGCACAGAGTGTATGATTTTACGTATGCCCGTTTGCACATCCATAATTTCTATTTGACTTCCCAAGTAATCTTGATAGGGTTTAAAGTCATCTGCGGCCGGAACCGTAATTCTTACATTAGAAAAAATGGCTTTTTCCACTACTTTTTCATTGTGCGAGCAAATAAATAGCCCAGCAAAAACTTCATCATTAAGCTCTATTTCTTTTGAGACGGTCTTAAAACTTTCTCCGGCTGAGGCTGCAGAAAAATAGAATTTATTGCCTTTACGCTGAAACTCGATATGACTGGGGTGGTAAGTGGATAGCACCAAATGCTCAGATTTCCATCTGAAAAACATAACAGCAGAGATCAGGAGTAAGGCAATAATGCCCAGGGTAATCTTTATACTTTTTCTCATAAACAAGGTGTCAATCATCCCTTTGCAAGACCAAAATCCCTATTCAAATCAAATTTTTGCAAGGAATGTAAATCAGCAGCAGAGTTTTTCTTATCAAAAAAAGATTAACTCAAAAGCAAGATTAATGTTGCACTTTCTGCTCATTTAATAGAAAAATGTCTTTACATAAAGGTAAATGTCTTCCCTTTTCATAAAGAGATAGATGGCAAGACATATGAGGAAGGCAACAAAAATCGATCTGAAATTTTTCTTTCTTTCCTGTTTCTTTTCAAACCTGGATTTGTATTTTTTGTGACCTGTGTAAGACATGTTAAATTTCGTTGTGTACTTCCCAATAATTTTGATCTTCGATTTCCTGGATGATTTGCAGGTAGTTGTTGTATCGGAGTTCACTGACTTCTCCATTGTTTACTGCCTCTTTTACGGCACATTTGGGTTCATTTCTGTGCGTGCAATCAGAAAATTTGCAATCCTGAGACAAAATAAAAAATTCCCGAAAATTATGTGCGACATCCATCACCTCCAGGTTGTTGAATGCAAGTGCTTTTATCCCGGGAGTATCAATGATGTAACCACCACCGGGAAGTTCGTGCATCTCGGCAAATGTAGTTGTGTGCTGGCCTTTACCACTATAATCGCTGAGTTCTCCTGTACGCAAATCCAAATCAGGTGCGATGACGTTGAGCAGGCTGGTCTTTCCTACCCCACTCTGTCCTGAGATCAGACTGACTTTGTCTTTGATCAGGGTTCTGACCAAATCAATGTTTAAATTTTGCTCAGCCGATACCAAAATGACTTCGTATCCAATGGACGTATACAATGTTTTCAGATAGTTAAAAAACACCATATCGTCCTCGCTGTATAAGTCAGATTTGTTGAATAATATGGCGACAGGGATGTTGTATGGTTCTGTCATCATGAGAAAACGGTCAATGAACCCTTGTTTGAGATTGGGCTCTACCATGGTGACAATCAGAAGTGCCAGGTCCACATTGGAAGCTATCAGATGGACATTGTGTTTTTTCCTCGGAGATTGACGAACGACGTAGTTGATCCTGGGTTTGACTTCCCTGATGACAAAATCGTTGTTGACGTCGGAGTCCAGAATGACCTTGTCACCAACTGCCAATGGATTGGTTGTTTTGACGTCTTCAAGCCTCAATTTTCCCACAATTCTCGCCTGCACGACCTGGCCGTGTTCAGTTTTAACACTGTACCAGCTCCCAACAGACTTCATGATCAATCCCTCCATAACTGTTCTACTTGAGGCAAAGATATAGCATATACCCTTATAATTCTCTTACAACAAATCGCGATATGCGTGATTTACAGATGCAATAACTCATCTTTGAAAATGAAGCTTAGCCCCTCAGTTTGTCCAACAAACTGCTCAGAACCTCGCATTCTTCGTCTTCCAGATGAATTTTAGAGAGAATAAATGCATTGACCTTTGCATCTATTTCATTGGTTTTTTCAAGTCCGTGCTTTGATAAGGTCAATAGGATGCTGCGCCTGTTTTCTTCGTTGACTTGCCTTTTAACGTATCCCAATTTGACGAGCTTGTCCACCAGTCGCGTCAAATCTCTGGTTTTATCCAGCATGACGTCAAGAATATATCCCGGAGTGACGGGCTTTCCATGAGCGCCTTTCAAAATCTTTAAAACATTAAAATGCTGGGGCAAAATATCGTAGCAGCCCACAATGTTTTTTACCTCTGAATCCAGCTGGCTAAACGTATAGAAAATATTGATGAGGGCTTTCTGCTTGGGCGAAAAGAAATGTTCTTGTTTTATGTCGGTAGATATACTCATGGCAATAGATATAGCTCAAATTTTACCCATTGAATGAGGGCACATATTGATCGGAAATAGATTTGTCCATTTTCAGACCAATTTATAAAAGTAAAAGAATTAATTTTAAAACAAATAAAAGATCTTCAATAATGTATGAGGCAACTTTGGATTCCATTATTCTTTTGGCCTTTTGAACACAGGGACGGTAGAACACGGTTCTCCGAACATGATACTAGCAGCCACTGATTGCAATTTGAATAAAAACGAAGCATATGCCCCGGGAGGCACCGGCTGGTCGCTGCATCCTTTGATGACCAATTTAGCATTCTCGTATTGCTCCAGATCGAGGTTTTCAGCGGCTTGTCTGTAATGTTCGGTAAGATATGCTTCCTCATTGCCGACAAAAACATCTTTAGCGAAGCCTTTGGCGTGGGAAGCAACCAGCATATATGCCCACAATGGTATGATGGCATCGGTACTGCAAAATACCAAAAGGGTGCTGCCCTTATACTGGTTCCAGTCGTGGGCCTTCAAAGCTTCTCTGAAGTCCTTTTCCTTCAATATCAATCCATGAAAAAGATAATCTTTTAAGTCAAAGGCTTTGCGGCTTTCCCTGGGAAAAAATTCCTCCAGATTGATGGTGACCAGTCCGCTTGAAGCTACTCTGTTGATAAGCACGTTGTCCATAAAATGTTTCGTTGTGCAGTTTTTATAAAATACTCCTATGAATTAATGAAAAATCGAAGTTCTTGGTTCAAAGCTAAGTGTTAATATCTTCCTTTTTATTTATTCCTGAGCTTCACCGATGGCATTTTGAGCTTCTGCAAAGTCTTTGAGGTCAGGAAGGTCCTTGATGCTTTTGAGGCCAAAATAATTCATAAAGTGATCACTCACACCGTAGATGATGGGCTTTCCAGGGCCTTCACTCCTTCCAAGTATGGTGATGAGTTCTTTCTCAAGTAATTTCTGGATCGCATAATCACAGTTGACCCCTCTGATGCTTTCTATGTCGGTTTTGGTAGTTGGGTGTTTGTAGGCAATGATGGCCAGGGTCTCCATGGCTGCCTTGCTCAGTTTTCTGCTTGAAGTAGTTTTAAGGTATTGGCCAAGGGTGTGGTGGTATTGAGGTTTGCTCATGAATGTAAATCCACCACTCATCTCCATCACTTCAATGGCAAAATCCGGATTTTCGTATTTCCTGATGACCTCATTGATGCCATCCTCGATGGTGCCGATTTCAAATTCAACCCCCATTACTTCGCACAAAACAGATCTGATATCACTTATGGTGATGGGCTTTTCTGAAGCAAATATCAGACTCTCTATGTGTAGTGAAAGTTTGTCCATGGTGCAATATTAGCCGGCAAAGTTACAAAAATACTAATCGGAAATAGATTTGCCCACTTCCAAGCTCTTAAAATGAACCATATCTTAGTTGCAAATATCCGTTGAAGGTACCACTCCAACCGTGTTTTTGCCATGATCTGATTCATTTTATCTTCACATAGAAAATGGATATTCTATCTCCCAATGAGTATATTTATAAGGATGAGATTACAGAAATATTTTTATCTTGCAACTTGCTAAGCCACTTTTTGTTAACCTAAAAAACAATTCATTCATTACATTAAAATCTAAGTATAAAAATTAGTTCATGAAAAAATTATTCATCTTATCTCTTATTGTCATTGCTGGCATGTTTACAACTGTATCAGCACAAGGACCTGCAGCGTCACCTGCATCAAAAACCATTCAAACCATTGGTACTACTGAAATCACAGTTGCTTATTCCAGACCATCTGTCAAAGGCAGAGACATCTTCGGAGCGCTGGTGCCATATGGTGCAATGTGGAGAACAGGAGCCAATGCCGCTACCAAAATCTCTTTCTCAAAAGATGTAAAGGTTGAAGGAAAAGACCTGATGGCCGGTGACTATGCATTGTTTACAACTCCTGGCAAGGACGAGTGGGCCATTCACTTCTTTAAGTTTGAAACTCCGGGAGCCGGTGACTACGGCGATAAAACTCCTGCATTAACTGTAAAAGTAAAACCTATGATGATGGAAGGTACAAAAGTAGAATCATTCCTAATCGTATTTGACACCCTCAGAAACGATGGTGGAGAAATGGATTTGCTTTGGGATAATGTAGCAGTGCCTATCCAATTGGGTGTAAAATAATATATACCAAGCGAAATAGGAAATGACCAGTTATTTGCTATTCCGCCTGGTATTTAAAAGAAATTTTCTTTGATGCCCGGCATCTGTTTGTCGGGCTTTTTTATTCTAAATTTCAGCAATCAGAAGCCCTTCTGCTGTACCATTCAGGTTACGATGCAGAAGCCCATTCACATCCCAAAAGGCGCTTTGTCCTGCTCCTGTGAAATCATCGCAAAAGCCAACATTGTTGCACATCAGCACATTCATTTGCAATTGCTTTGAAATAGAGGCAAAATGTCCATACGCCTTGTCAATGCCTTTCTGTGATTTTGCGACACTGGCCAGGTAGATGTCCGTGCCTTTGTCTTTGGCAGCCTCATTGTGCTGCCTTTGTAACGACTCATAACAAATGGCCGGCGTTATGGTATGATTGCCAACTTTCCAGCTGACCTCTTTGTTTCCGGGAATAAAATATGGAAATTCGTCTTCATGGAGGATTTGTTTGAAATAAACCATTCTTTCTTCAAGCGGCCGAAAAATGATCATCGCTATATGCACGCCATCTTCTGTTCTGACAGGTACTCCGGGGCAAACGATTATGTCATTTTGATCTGCAAATTCCTGGAAGATGTTCAACCTCTCATCCCGTATATCCATGGCCAGCTCATCGGCCAGTTTTGGTTCATAAGCTGTGAGCGACAATTCAGGGAATACAATCATGGACGCATTTTCAGTTTTGGCTTTCTGCGCCCAGGAAAGGTGGTGCTTTATGTTGGCGGTGATATCACCTGTGATCGATTCTATTTGTGCCAATGCAATTTTCATGGTATCTAGCTTTTCTTTTAAGGGGTTTACAAAACTCAAAATAAGACCAAAAATACATAAGACAAAATGGCCAAAAAAAGACCAATCAGACTTTCATAGGGGATCAGGCGCAATCTGTCTTTGATGTTGAAGTTCATCACACCACCGGTCGCATGGAAAAAAGAGCCATGTGGCAAATGGTCTAAAACTGTCGCCCCTGCGTTCATCATGGCTGCGGCAGCGATGGCGCCGACGCCAGCCTCGAGCATCATACTGCCAAAGGTAGCGGAAGCTATTGTTGCCCCTGCGGTTGTAGAAGCCGAGGCAGCGGACATGACGGCACCGGAAAATGGGGCCAGCACTGCCGGGTCCAAAGACATGCTGCTCAAAACTGACAGCAATACATCTTTGATCGATGATGCTTTGATGATGCCTGCAATCGTGCCCGTTCCCACCAGCAAAATGGCAATGGAAGACATGCGCATCAGGCCATAATTCAATCCTTCTTCCAGTTTATTCCAGCTCCGTGTAGCTGCTACTCCTGCAAGACCTGCCATGGGCAATGCCAGCAATGGGTCAATGGCTATATCAAGTACTGGCCTCATCGCGAGCAGCAATATGGCTGTGATCGGAGCTACAAGGCTCACTCCTATGCCCGGTAATATTTTTTCTGCTACACTGACTTCATCCTCCATGACCTCAAGGTCTCCTGATGGAAAAATGAGTGGCATGACCCAAATGACAAAAATCAAGCCTATGAGTGCAGGAAATGCGTTGGCAAGCATGACTTGAGAAAGATCGGCCTGCAAGTTTTCAGCAGCTACAATGGTATTGGGGTTGGGTGATATGATGTTGCCACACTTTCCCCCACCGATCATCATCAGTAATAATGGCGCTTTGCTGATTTTGAGTTCCTTGCCAATGTTCAGGGCAATCGGTGCTACCGTGATGACTGCAACGTCTATAAATACACCAATGCCCGTGAGGACAAAACATGATAGCGCCAGTGAGGCGTATACCCTTTTGTTGCCCAGTTTTTCGACCATAAAGTGTGCAATGGATGCGGCAGCACCTGACTTGATCAGTGTGCCCGTAAGCACACCTGCAGACAGTATTCTCACAATTGCAGGACTCACATCCTTCACTCCGCTGATCATTTGAGCGACAGTTTCGGCAATGCCAAAGCCACCTACGAGTCCTCCAATGGTTGCACCTAATAGTAAGCTATAAAATGGCGATACTTTCCTGACGATCAGAAAAATCGACAGCAGCAATCCGACCAGAGCACCTATTGCACTCATTGTGGTAAAATGATGATTCCCATGATATCCATAACATTGGTTTGCGTTGGCCCTGAAATCAGCAGCCCGCCAAATGTATGAAAATAGTGGTAAGAATTGAAGTCCTTCAAGTAGTGTAAAATCTGATCCATCTCGTGATTTTGGGCCGTTGACGCAAATGCACCGTTGGCTTCTGTTGGCCCGTCACTCCCGTCCGTACCAAAGCTAAAAATATGATAGATGTGCTTGTCCTCCGGCTTTTTATTCTGCAATAAATGATACAGTGCCGACAATACAAAATGCTGATTTCTTCCTCCGTATCCACTACCGTCATGAACCACTGTTGTCTCTCCACCCTGGAGCAGGCAAATGGCTTGCTTTTTATTGCCGGAAATTTCCAGTGCGCGCTGAACCAGATCTATGGCTTCTTTTTCACAATCACCTTTTATAATTTCTTCTTTTTTGAATACCTCTAGGCCTCGTTTTGACAAAAAGCTGGCAGCTTCCTCCAAAGCCATTTTGTTGGAACCAATGATGATGTGTTGTACATGATCAAAAGCCTTATCTCCGGGCTTTGGCGTTTCAGGAATTAAGCCCAGTTGTCCATCCTGTAGTCTTTGCATTACCACTCCAGGCATGTCCTGGGTCAGATCATACTTATTGATGGTTTCCAATGCCATGTCAAATGTTGAAAGATCCGGTACCGTAGGTCCGCTGGCGATGACATCCGGATCGTCACCCGGCACATCACTGATCATCAATGTGAGCAGGCTTGCGTGATTCACAAGGCGCGCGAGTTGTCCGCCTTTGAGACTCGAGATATGTTTCCTTACGGCATTGATTTCATGAATGGTTGCTCCGCAATTGATCAAAAGTTCTGAGGTCTTGCGAAAGTCTTCAAGACTTATAGTTGGCGCCGGATCACACCATATTGCGCTTGCTCCACCACTGATCAGACTGATGACAATGTCATTGCTTTTCACCTTTTTGAGCAGGTCCAGTGTCTGGTGTACCGCATTTTGTCCGGCAGCATCCGGCAGTGGATGACCAGCCTCGAGGACTCGTATAGTTTGGAGAGATCCGCCGTGCCCGTATTTGGTAGTTATCAGTCCATCATGGATCAAGGGTCCAAGTACAGCCTCCACCGTAAGTGCCATTCCATATGCAGCCTTTCCTGCGCCAATGACATATATATTTTTCCCTTCCAGAGAAAATACACGATCGCCAAAATAAAGATCTCCATGAACTTGTCTCAAATGCTTCCTGATCAAAACATCAGGGAGCACAGACGCTACGGCAGCTTGGTGTAAATCTTCAACGATCATAAAGCAATGGTGCACGATTATTTAATGAAGATAAAAGTACGCCAATTGCTTTATATCATTAAAATATGTCAAAAAACGATTTCACTTTTTTCTTTAACATTGAGCATGAGCATTTCCTCAATTTTTGCAGTCAAACCATAATTTGAATGTCATAAACGTTTATAAACGTTTATAAACGGATAATTGCTTGTCTTTTTTTAATTCCTCAATTACTTTTGATTTCAACACTGGGCGGATTTAGAATTGTCTACTTTCATTTTCCGTACAGTTGTAAACCTTCTGAAAAATTCTATAACTATGAAATACCTTGACCCTAAAAATGACCTCGTTTTCAAAAGAGTTTTTGGAGAACACCCTAAGATTACCATTTCCTTTCTCAATGCCCTTCTACCACTTCAGCCTGGCAAAGAAATTATTGAGATTGAATTTGTCAAAACTGAATTGATATCTGAGTTACCATCACTAGTGAAGAATTCAATTGTGGATGTTAGATGTAAAGATTCCTCTGGAAGGCACTTTATAGTTGAAATGCAAATGTTGTGGACGGACTCTTTCATGAGTCGGGTTTTATTCAATGCAGCCAAAATTTATGTAAGACAATTGCTCAAAGGCGTAAAATATGATGGGTTAATGCCGGTATATGCTTTGTCTATCATCAATCAAAACTTTGATAATAGTATTCAAGACTGGTACCATCACTACCTGATGACAAATCAATTTCATGCTTCTAAAATTATTGAGGGTTTGAATTTGATTTTTGTAGAATTACCAAAATTCCAATCTAAAAAACTCAGAGACAAGAAACTAACCGTACTTTGGTTGCGTTACTTAACAGAAATGGATAAGCTCATGCACACTCCTGAAGATAAAATTTTGCTTCCTCCCGAAATCCTGGAGGCCATTGAGCTCACAAAAGAGAGCAATTTCACGCCTGAACAATTGCTCGCATATGATAAATATCTTGATGCGATCCGCACCGAGGCTTCAATCAAAGCAGACGCACTTAAAAAAGGAAAAGCTGAAGGTGAAGCCATTGGAATAGCTAAAGGTGAAGCCATCGGATTAGCTAAAGGCGAAGAAATCGGACTAGCTAAAGGCGAAGAAATCGGATTAGCTAAAGGCGAAGAAATTGGAAGGATTAAAGCCGAGGCTGAAACTTTAAAATCTGTAGCGCTTAGATTAAAAAAAGCTGGTACTATGCCTACTGAGCAAATTGCTGATGTCACTGGTTTATCGGAAGATGAGGTCAATTTGTTATAAATTGTAATATACTCATCATTCATAAGTGAAGCATATGATGCCATTTCCTGAATTATTAGAGGAGTTTGAATTTCCGAAAGGTTTGAATCTCACTGCTGGACAACTGCTGGCATATGATCATTACCTTGATGCCATCCGCACCGAGGCTACTATCAACGCGGAAGCTTTTAAAAAAGGATGGGCTGAAGGCTATGCTATTGGACTAGCTAAAGGCTATGCTACTGGGCTAGCTATTGGGAGGGCTGAAGCCTTAAAATTTGTTGCCACCAATTTGAAAAATGCTGGCCAATTGACCACTCAACAAATTACTGATATTACTGATTTATCTGAGGAGGAGATAAATTTACTTTGATTATAAATTTGCATTTACCTACTCAAATCCATTGAATTTTTTCCTCCATATTCGTTTACTCAAAGCTTGCTGGTAACTTGTGTCGTCAATAGGCACCCATGGATTTACTGAGTCGGGTTTTATCTCTTCTCTGAATATAAATTGTGACGTGTCTATATCCTCTCTAATCGTCGATTTCCAAAGAAGATTCCCACCAATTTCTTTTATGGATTCAACCTGTATTACATATTGATTTAAAATAATGCCTTTTGTCTCAACTATAACATATGGCGCACCTTCGGCTCGCACATAATATTGCAATACGATATTATTACCTTCAATAAAATACCAGCCATATCCACCTGGGTAATTCTGTCTTTTTAAGTCCCTTATATTGAATTCCGGAGCTACCAGACGTCTGATTAAAACATTGTTTTCGTATAAATAAATCCTATTGAACCCATCAGAAAATGAGCCCGCAAGATTGAGCTTTGCAGGAGCGACAGATTTGGATATATCCAGACTTAATCGTTTTGTGGGAAAACAACTTATCAGCAAAAAACAAATATAAATGGATGGGATAAATTTCATTTTTCCAATTTGTATTACCGTCTTTTATTTTAATCAGGAAATGTGATAGAGTTATTCTCCATTTCATAATGAATGCTCATCCAAAATAACCATCATAAAGCAATGGTGCACGATTATCTTATGAAGATAAAAGTACACCAATTGCTTCATTAATTGAGGGATAATATCAAATGACTAAATGGAAATGAAGTTCATCCCAAATAGGTCAAATTATTGCTTTGATCCTTTGAATGTACATGTTTGTGTTTCTCCCAAGGCGCTCACAGTAATTTCCAGAGTTAATTCATTTCCATTCAGGTTACCTTTGCCATTGTATGAACCCAGGCCAAAATTGACGATGGGAATTGTAAAATCGCAGTCATCTTGTTGAAGGTTATATTGCTCTCCTTCATCGTCCTCAAGAACCAATTTTCCGCCGTCGAGTTTTAACTCAAACATTGAGGTTTGGTCATCTTCTCCGGGGCAAGTAAATGTTCCGCTATAAACTCCAACAAAATCTGAGGCTGCACAAGTGTCTTCATCTTTTTTGCATGAAAACATGGCCAAAAAGGTAAAAAGTAAAATCATCGATTTTTTCATAGTTCTAAATATTTAATAGTGTTTATAATCTTCCGTTTTCATTAATCATTTCCTGCATTAGCTCAACCAAGCGTGCACATTGCTTAAAGCTCTAAGCAGAATTTCGAAAATAAATTTCATCTATGCTGTAGCAATCTTTACCCTTATCAGAAGAATTCAGGCAAAACTTTTCCGATCTATACTTGCAAACTCAGGTATAGATAAAATCATTTAACATTATGCAAACTGTGGAGAATTTTCCAGGGCTTATAAAGGAATTCTTCTACAGGTTTTTTCAAATATCTATGCTAAAATACATTTATTTTATTTATATAGCATATTTAGGTTAAATATTTTAACTTTTTAATCAACAATCATTATATGTTATTCCACTATTGTTTAGTGCCGACGAATGTGCAATTCAATGGAATGGTGAGAATGCTGAGTTTTGAATTAAAGGTGATTTCCGTACCATCCAATTTTCCGTCACCACTCACAGTCAACAAAATCAAATTGGTTTCAGGAACGGTAAAAGAACACCCGGAAATTGTCATTTTATATGATTCTCCGTCATTATCTACTATATAATAATCCCCACTTCTTTCTTCAATCTTGTAATCTACATCTGAAACCGGATCTTCACCATCGCATTTATAAATTCCGGTATAGGTGCCGACAAAATCAGATTTTGAACAAGGGCCGCTGTCTTCGTCCTTTTTACATGATAGAATAATGAACAGGATTCCAAAAAGTAGATGAGATTTTTTCATAGTTTGAAAAATTGATTGGTTTTAAAATAAAAAATTGAGGTCATATGCTACTAAAAAATATTGTTTCTGAGGTGATGGAAATCATTGGAGTATTTCAAATTCTCATCAACAAGATATCAAATCCTGCAAGCAAAACAAAATTATTTCCTGAGTAAATAATATTTATGCAATCCTTGAATTTGATACTTTATCATTTTACCAAACAGCATTATAAGAAGATAAGTGCATCTGTTAAGCAAGAGTGCTTGGCCAATTTGATGAAATCACTTCCTAATTCTTTGGGAAAAAATAAAATATTGGCCAAAAAAAGTTCACATTTTTTCTTCCAAAAACGCTTCCAGGCGCTGCATGGCGATGGACAATTCAGCAATACTTACGGCAGTATGCACAATGCGGAAATAACCAGTGCTCTTCTGTCCAAATCCAAGTTCCGGAGTCAACAAAACACCGGACTTTCTGTACATCTCTTCCCAAAAGGCCATATATTCAGATTCATCTCCCACTTTCAAAAACCTGGAAAAATCAGCCCAAATGAAAAAACTACCCTCTGCATCAGCGTACGGCAATTCAAATTTCTCCAGCAAAGCCGTAACCATAGCATGGCTTTTTTGGAGGTATTGTTTGCTTTCCTTAATAAAGCCTTCGATAAATGCTGCATCCTGAAAAATCGTTCCAACGATCCATTGGGTGAGGTTGGATACCATATGCGGAATATTGGCATTTCCATAGGCTTTCACAAATGCCTGATTCAGCGAATGCACAAGGCCAAATCTGAAACCAGACATCGCAAAATCTTTGGAAAGCGCATACCACAGATGGAGGTATTCTGATTGCATTGTAGCCATGATGGTAGCGAAAGAATCATGTTTTTCTTTCTTCCATTCAGAAAGTGCATAGATTTCATTGACCACCATGTGAATCTTGTGTTGGTGGCACCAGGCTGCCATGTCCAGTAAGTCTGATGTTTGAAATATTTTGCCCGTAGGATTGTCAGGAGAAGTGATCAGCAGCATGCCAATTTTTTTACCCTGGCTGTCTAACTCAAGTCTGGTTTTCTCCAGCATTTCTACATTCAATCCGCCTTTTTTTGCTTCTGATCCCGACGTTTCAAAGATTTGCAGGTCATACCGCTCGACGTCATTTTTCAGGGCAAGATCATTGGTATACATGGGGTAAGCCGGAGCTGGTATAACAACAACATCTCCGGGATTGAGCAATACAAAAGTACTCACTTCAATGACGGCTGCTGCACCTGCGGAGAATGCAATATTGGCAGCCGAGAAATCTGCGGGTCCAAAATACTGATTCATAAAGTTAGCCATGACTTCCCTGACCGGAGGATGACCGAGCGCATCGGTATATTTAAAAATCCAGTCGTCTGGGCTGACTTCGGCAAATATTTTTTCGATTTTGTGTTTCATTGCAGCTACCATTGGCGAGTTTTCTGCAACGTTCAGCGCAAAAGCTCCCTGAGGATTGTCTTCGTGGTGGTATTTATTGGAGGCAGCGTCCATGAATAATTCCATGTCCATTCTGGCTGAACCTGATGCCAGGGATTCACCTTTGTCAGAAAGCGTATTTGCAAAATCTTTTATGATCATATTCATTTATTTTGACAAAGGTATTGCTATAAATTTAATCAAAATGCATCGGTTCTCCATCTCGTATTGAATTCAGTTTTTTCATTCACTAAATTATATGCATTGTCACGCAACACCCCGGCCGGCATAATGAGATTCATGTCATGATTTAAATGGTCGAATGCCGTCCACCCCTCTTTGGAAGCAGGGCCGATCAGTTAAATATTGTCATATACGTAAAGTTTTGTAAATCAATTCAAAAGATGGTATTACCTTATT